>JBPCXV010000042.1:0-4570 GCA_051008235.1 Pseudohongiellaceae bacterium
GGCAAGACCGAATCAAGTGCGGCCACGCGCAATGTGATGCTGGATGCAACAGTACCGACTGTTACTATCGCGGCGGCGTCACCCACGCTGAAAGTGGGCACCAGCACCATGGTCACCTTCACTTTCAGCGATGACCCGGGCACCTTTACCCTGGCTGACGGCGATGTAACTGTCAGCGGCGGCACACTGTCTGAACCGATGGGCAGCGGCCTTGTGCGCACCGCCACCTTCACCGCCGCCAGCACCGCCACCACCGCCAGCATCATTGTGGCCGCCGGCGAGTTTATGGATGCGGCAGGCAACCCCAACCCACGGGCTTCAAAGGAAATACTTGTATCGGAACTGGACCCCAGCACCCCGCCGACCTTCACAGTACCGATGATGGCGGACATCTATGTGAATGCCAGCGACACGCTGACTGCCTTCACGGTTTCCGGTGACGCCGGAAACAGTGCGGCTATCATTGTCACCATCACGGACGAGGCTAGCGACACCGCTACCGGCACCGACACAGCCGATGGCAACGATGGCAGCTGGTCAACTAACATAGACATCAGTTCTCTGGACGATGGCGAACTCACCATCAAGGTGGCTGCCTCGGAGATGGGCAAGGCCACGAACACGGCAGAGATTCAAGTGATGCTGGACAAAACAGCGCCGACTGTTCTCTCCATTGCGGGCATGGGCGGTGCCACCGCCACTACCGCCACGGTGAACGATGTCGTAGCCCTGACCATTACGCTTAGCGAAGGCAGCAGCACTTTCACCCTGAGTGACATCACTAACGACGGCGGCGGTACGCTGGGCAACTTCGGCAGATCCAGCGACACGGTTTACACAGTTGAGTTCACCGCTACCACCACCACCGCCACCGGCGGCATCTCGGTGGGTCCGGGTGCATTCACCGACGTGGCGGGCAATGACAACACCGGCACAGTCACCCACACCATCAATGTTATGCCGATTCCCGACAGCACTATGCCAACCATAGACGCGCTTGATGTTGTGAACCTTGCCAATCAGGGCAACTACTCAGTTGGCGGCACCGCCACAGCGGGTGCGATGATTAACATCACCATAGCCGACACGGACGGCGACACGACTAACGATGTTACCGGCAGCACCGCCGCCCAAGTCGACAACAGATGGACAATCTCCGGGCTTGTCCTCTCCGGTCTGGCAGACACAGCACTCACCATCACCGTGGTCGCCTCGGAGGCGAACAGGATACCGGCTTCGGCATCGGCAACGACAAGCAAAGACACGCAGGCGCCGAGCCTTACCAGCATCACAGCAATGCCCACCACTATTGCGACGGGCGACACCGCCACTATTACCTTCACCTTTGACGAGCCGCCAATCAACTTTGTTGAAGCCGACATAGTCGCCAACGACGGCGTCATATCCGGCCTGGGGCCGACCAGCACGACGGTCTATACCGCCACCTTCACCGCCGGCAACCTTGATACCACCGCCACTATCACTGTGGGCATGAACAAGTTTGAGGATGCGGCAGGTAATTCCAATGATGCTCCCAACTCGGAGGAAGTCGTCATTGCGCCTACAACTGCATCAAGAGTGCCGATGATGGTAACGCTGGCCGATGCTTCAAACTCAGGTATCAATAAAGACACCAACATCCACACCAGTGTCACCAGCCCGACCATTATGGTTGGCAATCTTGTGGCTGGCTCCATGCTGACTCTTACGGCAAGCCACGCCACTACGACTGTCACCATTAATGTCGCTTCTGTCACGGGCACCAGTGAAAGCGTCACTCTGGGCACCCCCAATGCTTTGGCCGAAGGCGAGTGGACCATCATCGTTACCCATACCGAAACAGGCATCGGCAAGACGCCCAGCATCAGCGACCCACTGACGCTGACCATTGACACCACAGCACCAACCGTCACCCTGGTTGCCGCGTCCACCAGCATTACTGCGACCGGCGACACTACTATCACTGTTACCGCCAGTGAAGACATCACCGGACTGGCGCAGGAGGACTTCACTGTTACTGGCGGCAAATTGTCCAACTTCGGCACAGCGGGGAGTTCCAATAGGGTCTTTATGGTTACCTTCACCGCCGCCAACACCACCACCAGCCCGACTACTGCCAGCATCGCCATCAAGGCGGACAGCTACACGGACATAGCGGCCAACGTCGGCGCAGCAGGCACGGCGATAAGCATTGCTGTTGCTGCTGCGGATGCCACCTACACTATTAGCGATGACAACAAGAGAGAAGATATGGCGCAGGAGTTTGTGGTAACGCGCAACCTCAATGTGGTTGGCTCCCCCGAGACGGTCAGCTATATGTTGAGGCTAACAGGGGACAGATCGGCGGCGCCCAACGACTTCGTGCCCGGCGCTGTCACTGGCAGTGCGGACATAGAAGCAGGGGAGAATACTGTTACCTTTACGATAGGGATTGTTGATGACCCTAACGACGAATATGACGAGACCTTTGTTCTTGTGGCGAGCGTGGGCGGCGTTGATGTGGGCACCGGCAATGGCACCATCGTCAACAACGACAACCCGCCGACCCTGTCAGTGGCTGCACCCCCGGTTATGGAAAACAGCAACCTGGCGTTCATTGCCAGCCTGAGCCCGGCATCCGGCAAGACAGTCACCGTGGACTACGCAACCATCACGGGCACCACGGGCATCACGGCCACGGTAGGCGACGACTACACCGCGACAAGCGGCACATTGACCTTCATGCCCAACAGTACCGCTCCCCTGACTGTCCAGGTGACGGTGATTAACGACCTGCTGCACGAACCTGACGAGACGGTGGTCCTGCGCTTCAGCGGCGCCACCAACCTTGCCACCACCGGCTTCAGCAGCGGCAACATGGATGTCCCCGGTATCATTGAGGACAACGAGACTGACCCCACAGTGACTATCAATGCTACCAGCAGCGCCGCCGAGGGCCAGGGTGTGGTGTTCACCGCAACTTTGAGCGAGGCATCGGCGCAGACGCTTAGTGTGGGGTACGTAACGGGTCCCGACCCCACCCCCAATGCCAACCATGCTGATGTGGGCACGGACTACACCTTCGCCGCCGGCAACCTGATCTTCACGCCCGGCGTGACCGAGCTTATGTTCACGGTCAGCACTATTAACGATGAGATTTATGAACTTGATGAAACCTTCTCGGCGACCATCACCTTCTCCAGTGAACAGAATGTAAATCCCGGCGACCGGGTAACCGGCATAGGCACCATCACCAACGACGATGCGCCGCCGCCGCCGGTTATCAATACCAATATGCTGACGGATGACACTTATGTGAACCTTGCCAATGAGGAGAGCTTCGCCATCTCCGGCACCGCTACAGCCGGGGTAGCCATCAGGCTTACTGTTGCCAATGTAACCCGCACCACCACCGCCACTGGCAGCAACTGGTCATTCACAGGGCTTGACTTCAGCGACCTTGTTGACAGCACCGATATCACCATCTCCGTTACCGCCTCGGAGACGGGCACAACCAACCCCGCGTCAGAGCCTGCCACGCGCACGCTGATCAAGGATACGGTGGCGCCGACTGTTATGATTGCGGCAATGGACACCAGCCTTCAAGGGGGGCTCGCCACCACCGTCACCTTTACTTTCAGTCAGGTACCCGCCAGTTTTGACTTGACTGACATTGATCTCAGTAACACCGACGCGGGCTCTCTGGCCGCCCCGACTACTACCGGCCTGATCCGCACCGCCACCTTTACTGCCGATGCTGTTGACGCCGCCACCATGGTAACCATCTCCGTGACTGCCGGACTGCTCACCGATGCGGCGGGCAACACCAGTGCGGTCGCATCGGAGGAAATCACTGTTACACCTCAACCCGTCACCCCCTCGCCGACAGTTGCGATGCCGACGAATGGCAGCTACATAAACATTGACAATCACACAGCCTTCACTGTTTCCGGCGATGCCGGCAGCACCGAAGCGAGTGCGGTCATCAACATTACTGTTACAGACATCAGCCCCACCACTGTCACTGTTAGCGCCTCCGTTACCGCCGCAACCAATGGCAGCTGGTCAACCACTGTTGACGCCACCGACCTGCCAGAGGGCGAGCTTACATTCTCGGTAACGGCTACCGATGGCAACAGTGCCGAATCAACGCCGACAACGAGAAGCGTAACGAAAGACATAACAGCGCCGAGCATCACCGCCATCACCGGCCCAACCACGCTGGTTGCGGGCACTACTGCCACCATTACTGTTACTGTTAGCGAGCCGGTTAGCAGCTTCGTGCAGGACGACATCGGCACCACCGGCGGTATGCTGCTTGCCAACAGCCTTGTCGGTTCCGGCAGCAGATACACGGTTGCCTTTGTCGCCGGTAGCACGCCCGGCACGGCCAGCATCTCGGTGGCTGCGGACACCTTCACCGACCCGGCGGGCAATAACAACGGCGACAGCACTGATACCCACAGCCTCACCATCACGCCTGTTCCTTCCGGCGTGAGCATCATGGCGGGCACCAGTCCCGTTACCGAGGGCACGGCGGCGACCTTTACTGTTACCGCCAGCCCGGCGCCGCCGTCTGGTGTCACACTGA
>JBPCXV010000043.1:0-21407 GCA_051008235.1 Pseudohongiellaceae bacterium
GCTCGTCGTTCACTCATTGCACAGGTCTCATTCCAGGGCATCGTCTTCTCCTATTGAAAAGCCGATATCCTAACTTTGTAAACCATGTGCCCGGTCTCATGTGTAAACCATGTGCCCGGTCTTTACCCGGAGAGTCATTACTCCCCCCTTGAGGGGGAGTCGCAGAAGGCGAAGCCTGATGCGGTGGGGGGGCAGTGCCACACTACTCATCAAGCCCAAAGGTAAAGACCACATTACCGGAAGCGATGGTGACATACTGTTTACCATCCATCGCAAAAGTCATGGGCGCGGCGTGAATTCTTGCACCGAGGGAGATGTGCCAGAGTTCCTCACCACTTACCGCATCAAGGGCAAAGAAAAAGCCATCAGCACTGCCAGTAAACAGCAACCCGCCGGCAGTGGTAGTTATACCAGCCGAAGAGCGGGGCTGAATGGGAAACTCCCAACTAATATCGCCACTTGTCGGATCAATAGCACGAATGGCACTGTGAAAAGCATCCATGGGCTGCGTGTAACGCCCGCCACCACCAGTGTAACTTTCACCTTCCTCATAGTCTTCATCACGCTTGAAAAATTCCTGCTCGCCATCAAAAGAAGTCACATAAAACAAACCACTTTGCTGACTGAAAGCAGGCGAATACCAGTTAGTAGCACCAACAATAGGCGGCGACACCAGCACCCCTTCATAACTAGGCGCCATGCCTGGAGCGAGAATAGGGCGACCATTCTCATCAAGCCCCTGCGCCCAGGTTAAAGTGGCATAAGGCTTGCCCAGCAGAAACTCGCCCGTGTTGCGATCCAGCGTATAATAAAAACCATTACGATTAGCCCACATCATCGCCTTGCGTTCACGGCCTGCAATGTTGATGTCAGCCAGAATGGGAATTTGAATGGAGTCATAGTCGTGCACATCGTGCGGTGTGAATTGAAAATGCCAAACCAGTTCGCCAGTATCCGCATTCAGTGCCATCACCGAGTCAGAATACAGGTTGTCGCCCAGGCGCACATCTCCGTTCCAGTCCGGCCCCGGGTTGCCGGTGCCCCAGAACAGCAGATTGGTTTCCGGATCATAAGAGCCGGTAAGCCAGGTGGCGGAACCGCCGGTGCGCCAGGAATCGTCCGCCCAGGTATCATTGCCGGGTTCACCCGGGGCGGGGATAGTGTAAGTGCGCCAAATCAATTCCCCGGTTTCCGGGTCATAGGCATCAATAAAACCGCGAATACCAAACTCGCCACCGGCAACGCCGGTGATAACCTTGTCTTTAACAATCAGGGGCGCTGCGGTTTTGCTGTAACCCGATGCATGATTTGCCACTTCCACATTCCACAACAGGTTGCCGGTGCGCGCATCAATTGCCACCAGATGCGCATCAAGTGTGCTCATAAACAAGGTCTCATCAAGAATTGCCACGCCGCGGTTATTGCGCCCGCAACAGATGCGCAGTTCATCGGGCAATTCATGGTTATAGCGCCAGTAATCCACCCCGGTGCGCGCGTCCACGGCAACCAGATTGCTCGGCGCCTCGGTGATAAACATAATGCCATCCACCACCACGGGCACAGTCTCGGCCCTGTCAATCACCGGAATCTGATACGACCAGACTACTTCCAAATCATCCACATTGCCGCGATTAATTTCATCCAGCAAACTGTAACGCTGGCTGTCCAGCGTGCCGGAATACATAAGCCAGTTCTCCGGCTCGTTGCGCGCGTCAAGCAACCGCTCCCAACTTACCGGAGTAAAAGCGGGAGTGATGGATGTTTGCAACGGCTGCTCCTGAGTTTGCTCCTGGGCTGCAACGTTGTGCATCAGGGCAAGAGTCAGAGTAAGAGTGCTAACTGATAAGTTAATGATGGTTCTCATTGTTCAATCTCCTTGCGTAATGAAAAAAGATAGGCGACTAGGTCATCCAGTTGCTCCTCATTCAGAACACCAGCATAACCCGGCATGGTTGATGTCTCAATACGCTCATAAGCTTCAATCTCATCAGTGCGAAAACTCCAAAGCTCCTGCTCAATATCCATAATATGCAAGGAAAAACTGCTTTCGTTCATACGAAACCCCTGCCGCACCCCACCATCCGCCGTGGTAATTCGCAGTTGCCACCAGCGAGGAGCCACCTCCTCATCCGGGTCAATAAGATCACTCATCAACTCCTCCGGACTGCGGCGCTGAGCCACAGTGGACAAATCCGGCCCCAACCGCCCACCGACACCACTAACCATGTGGCAATCATCACACGATGCCCCCCTTGCAGTGAACAGACGCTCACCCGCCACCGCATCGCCGGGCAAATCAATATTAGCGAAATCTCTGCTCAAGGAATTAATAAAAGCAACCAACTGCCAAACCGTAGCATCAGGCAAATCAGCCGCCACCGGCAACATGGCAGTCCCCTCAATCCCATTGCGAATAATATTAAACACCCCCGTATCAGTACTGGCACGAGTCAGCCGCCCGGTAATATCAGGCGCCCCCGTCTCATCATTACCCGTAGCATCAAAACCATGACAACGAGAACACTGCCGCTCAAAATAACGCCTGCCAAGCCGCACATCATAAGCAGTATCATAAAGATTCCCCGCATCCTCAGCCACCACCACCCCACCAAACAGCCCGGACAATCCAGCCCCACCCACCAAAACACAGCCCCCAACCAACAAGGCCAAAAACCACCCCCGCCAGACGTTCACATACAAATTCATAGACCGACTCCCAAACTGTAGTTACCACCAGACAGGCTAGTGTATCACCAATAAAAGGCATAAATTGCAACTCACGCAAGATACGAGTCACAGCCCCTGTACTTGACTTTTCACCCCATTCAAAGGACGATTCACCCCCAACCACGCACCCACACAAAACAACCCAATGACCGAAGACATCAAAAAAGCCCTCTGGGCCACCGCCGACAAACTCAGAGCACAAATGGATGCAGCCGAGTACAAACACATCGTACTCGGCCTAATCTTCCTGAAATACATCTCCGACACCTTCGTACAACAACAAAACAAGGTAAGCGAAATGCTCTCCAACCCATCCTCCGATATATTCATCAGCGAAAACCCCGCCGATTACAAAACAGAACTGGAACAACGCGACTACTACACCCAGGACAACATATTCTGGGTACCACCAAAAGCCCGCTGGAGCTACCTGCAAGCAAAAGCAAAACAACCCGACATCGGCCCACTCATTGACAAGGCAATGACCGCAATAGAAAACGCCAACCCCCCACTAAAAGGCAAACTGGACAAACGCTTTGGCCGCGCCCAACTCGGCTCAGGCACACTCGGCGAACTAATCGACCTCATCTCCACCATCGGCTTTGACAAAAAGGATGGCGACCTGCTAGGCGAAGTCTACGAATACTTCCTCGGCCAGTTCGCCTCCGCCGAAGGCAAGAAGGGCGGGCAGTTCTACACCCCCAGCCACGTCGTCAAAACTCTGGTCGCCGTACTCTCCCCCAATTCCGGTCGGGTATATGACCCCTGCTGCGGCTCCGGCGGAATGTTCGTACAAAGCGAGCGATTCGTAGAAGCCCACGGCGGTCGTATAGATGACATCTCCATCTACGGCCAGGAGAGCAACCCCACCACCTGGCGACTGGCCGCCATGAATCTCGCCATCCGCGGCTTCGCCGCAGACCTCGGCAAAGAACCCGCAGACACCTTCGCCCGCGACCAGTTCCCCGACCTGAAATTTGATTATGTACTAGCCAACCCACCCTTCAACATCTCCGACTGGGGCGGCGAAAAATACGAAGGCGATGTGCGCTGGCAATTCGGCAGACCCCCCGCAGGCAACGCCAACTACGCCTGGCTACAACACATCCTGTGGAAACTAAGCCCAGGCGGCGAGGCCGGCGTAGTCCTCGCCAACGGCTCCATGAGTTCCAATGCCGGCGGCGAAGGCGAAATCCGCGAAGCCATGGTGCGCGGCGATGTAGTAGAAGCCATGGTCGCCCTCCCAGGCCAAATGTTCCTAAACACCCAAATTCCCGCCTGCCTCTGGTTCCTCACCAACGACAAAACCAAGAACGGCTGCAACCGCCGAGGCAAAACCCTGTTCATTGATGCCCGCCAAATGGGCACAATGGAAACTCGGGTTCTCCGAATATTCACCGATGAAGACATCGCCAAAATAGGCGACACAGTCCAGGCATGGCGCACGGGCAAAGGCTACAAAGATGTGGCAGGTTTCTGTAAATCCGCTACACTTAAAGATATAGAAAAGAGCGGCTTCGTACTAACTCCAGGCAGGTATGTAGGCGCAGCAGCAGAAGATGAAGATGACGAACCCTTCATTGAAAAAATGACCCGCTTAACAACCGAGTTACACGCCCAACAAGCCAAAGGCAAGAAACTGGATAAAGCCATCGCTATCAACCTTAAATCTCTGGGGTTTGTAGCAAAGAAAGAGAGAGGAGCAAAAACATGAGCAAGAACGAAGTACCAGCCGATAAACCTACAGTTGAGCTGCTTGAGAAGACTATCGGGGAGCTTGAGAAGGCGTTGGCGCGACCTAAGGAGGATCAGGAAGACGACCAGCTACGCGCTGGCCTTATCAAATATTTTGAATTCACATACGAGCAAAGCTGGAAGGATTTAAAGCGTTATCTTGAATACGCTTCACCTAACCCGGATGAGTTTGATGGTATGTCTTTTCAGGACCTGATTCGCACTGGTAATGAACAGGGCCTGCTTCTCGGCGATTGGTCAGATTGGAAGGGGTTCAGGGATATGCGCAACAAAACCAGTCACACATATAACTTGGATACGGCGCTTAAAGTTGCCAAAGGAATTCCGCGCTTTTATGAAGAGGCAATATACTTAAGGGATCAACTGCGGCAGCGGCTGAAATGACCAAGAAACCAATCCCTGTTGACATTCGTTCTGACCACTGGGAGCTAGTGTGCGATATTCTGCGCAAACATGTCCCCGGCTGGGAAGTGTTGGCCTTCGGCTCCCGCGCAAAATGGACGGCCAAAGATTATTCCGACCTTGACCTCGCCATCAAGGGGGATACCCCGCTCCCTGCAAATATTAAATATGCACTTTCTGATGCTTTCTCAGAGTCGATCCTGCCATTCAAGGTTGACGTAGTGGATTGGGCCGCATCTAGCCCATCATTTCGTGAAATCATCGCCCGTGACTCGATAGTAGCGCAGGCTGCCTGGGAAGAAAAAACTCCCGATGGTTGGAGAAAAGTATCATTTGATAAGGCTGTTGAAATCAATCCCTCTGTAGATCTGAAAAAGGGGAATGCGTACCCCTTTGTTGATATGCAAACGATTGAAGCAGGAAACAAGCATGTTGTAGCTTTGCGCGAAAGAGAATTTAAAAATAGCGGTTCACGATTTATTTCTGGCGATACTTTGATGGCTCGGATTACACCGTGTTTAGAAAATGGAAAGATTGGTCGTTATAGGGCAGATGACAATAAACCTGCCCATGGTTCAACAGAATTCATTGTGCTCCGGCATCGAGATGGAGTAACGCATCCAGAGTTTGTTTACTACCTGACTATTTCAAATCAAGTAAAGTCGTATGCAATTACTCAAATGACAGGTAGTTCAGGACGCCAAAGGGTGCCTGTAAGCTCCCTTAAACATCTGGTAATAAGTCTGCCTACACTGCCTGAACAAAAAACCATCTCGTCTATACTGAAATCTTTCGACGACAAGATCGAACTAAACCAAAAAATGAACCAAACACTTGAAGAAACCGCCAAAGCAATCTTCAAGTCTTGGTTCGTAGACTTTGACCCCGTCCACGCCAAGGCCGCCCTGCGAAATCAGCAAGAACACCAAACCACCAATCACTCCCCCCTTGAGGGGGAGTCGGCAAAACAAGGACGAAGCCCGCAGGAGCGCCGGTGGGGGGACGTCAAACGCCAATACACCACCACCGCCAAAAAAAACGCCAGTACTCTAAGAAAAAATCAAACCAACGCAGAAAACCTGCTCTGGTACTACCTGCGTAACAAGCAACTAGACGGCCACAAATTTCGCCGCCAACAACCCATAGGCAATTACATCGTTGACTTCGCATGTATGCCTCAAAAACTGATTGTAGAACTGGACGGCGGCCAACATGCCGAACAAGAAGCACGGGACAAGAAACGCGATGCCTGGTTACATAAACAAGGCTATCGTATATTGCGATTCTGGAATAATGATGTCATCAAGAATTGTTATGGGGTTTTGGAGAGTATTTATCTGGCATTGGGTGGGTCGTTGGATGTTGAGATGAATCTGGCACCGGTCCCCCCACCGCATCAGCCTTCGCCTAACGGCTCGGCTTCTGCGCCCCCTCAAGGGGGGAGTAATGATTCTGCTAGTGCTTGGACAGTTGAGCGCGCCCGTGCCTATCTTGACCATCTGGGTCCAGAAATCGCTGCGCTCTTTCCTGATAGCTTTGCTGATTCCGATATTGGCAAGATACCAAATGGGACATCTTCAGGTAGACTCGGGGATCTTGTATCTTTTCAAAATGGGTATGCTTTTAAAGGCACAGAATGGAATGTGAAGGGTAGTATTCCCGTCATAAAAATTGGGAATGTTAAACCACTGCTTGTCGATACTGACAGCTGTAGCAAAGTTAGCGAATCTAGCATAATTGGATTAGAAAAATTTTTACTTCAACGAGGTGATATTCTTGTTGGAATGACAGGATATGTCGGTGAAATTGGAATGGTACCAGAGCGACCATTTATGCCGTATCTCAATCAACGCGTAGGGAAGCTATCTCCAATAATCAAATCAGATAAATCTTTTATTCTGTCTCTTTGCCGAGACCAAGCATTCAAATCTAGAATTGAAGAAAAAGCAACAGGTTCTGCTCAAGCAAACGTCTCTGGAAGAGATATTCTGGGGTTACCATTAGCACTTCCTAGCGATCACTTGCGTTCATTGTTTGATGACATAGTGTCTAATAAGTACGACAAGATACTGAAAAATGAATTCGAGAATTCTCTTTTGACGAACTTGCGCGACACCCTTCTTCCCAAGCTCATCTCTGGTAAAATCCGGGTCCCAGAGATTAAGCATTCCCTCAAGGAGAGTGCCTAAATGTCAACTCCCTATCACTATGATAAATTTCCACCGAATGATTTAGATTGGCCCGAGCTTATTCCTCTCATTGGGCCTGCGAATGCAGCTATCGCTCGCTACGAGGGCGTACTTCAAGGTGTGCCGAACAGTGATGTGCTACTTAGTCCGTTAACTACGCAGGAGGCCGTGCTATCCAGCCGCATTGAAGGCACGCAGGCGACTCTCGGTGAAGTGTTGGAGTTTGAGGCCGAGGGTGATTTGTCCGATGAAAGTACCCCAAAGAAAGCTGATATTTATGAGATACAGAATTATCGGGAGGCATTGAGAAAAGGAACACGATTGCTTGATAAATTGTCGATTTCGCAAATGCTGGTCAGGATCCTGCATAAAACACTGATGCGCGGTGTTCGTGGAAAGGACAAGACACCGGGGGAATATCGGACTGTTCAGAATTGGATTGGTCCGTTGGGTTGTTCTATAGATGATGCGTACTTCGTGCCTTGTAGAACTGAGCATTTATTAGACGCGATGAATGATTGGGAGGCGTACCTTGGTGCGGAAACACCTGATAGGCTTATCCAGCTTGCGATTATGCATGCTGAGTTTGAGGCAATTCATCCATTTCTTGATGGTAATGGGCGAGTAGGGCGCTTGATTATTCCGCTGTTTCTGAAAGAGAAAGGTTTGCTTGGCCGCCCTAATTTCTATCTCAGTGGATACCTAGAACAACACCGGGACGAGTATTATGCTCGTCTTCTGGCAGTGTCGCGGGATGGTGATTGGACGGGATGGTGTGCTTTCTTTCTTGAGGCGGTTATTGCACAGGCTGAGGAGAACGGACAGAAAGCTGAAGCCATTCTGAATCTCTATGCCCAGCGTAAGAATTGGATTGTTGAAGCTGTACGCTCTCAGTACGCTGTCCGTGCGCTTGACTGGTTTTTTGGGCGACCAATTTTTCGGACTTCCGATTTTGTTGCTAGTGCTGGGATACCTGCGCCAACAGCCATTCGTATTTTACGAGTAGTACGAAACAAAGGGTTACTACGGGTGCATAGGCCAGGGGGTGGTCGCCAGCCCGCCGTTTTATTGTTCCCTGAACTGTTGAATATTGCTGAGGGGGGAAGTGTATTCTGACCTTCGCAGATTCACAAGAAACCTGTTTGTCAATCATAAATTGTGATATATGATTGACAAACAGGTTTGTTAGTAACGGATGATTGACAAACGGAAAGGCCTTTTATAAACAGTAGGTTAGAAGAATTTTACTATGATTTCCGATATTTATGTGTCGGGAGCTTTGTGGCTTTCGTTACGTGTCTTCCCCCCACCGCATCAGGCTGCGCCTTCGGCTTGCCTTCTGCGACTCCCCCTCAAGGGGGGAATGATTGTTTGGGGGCTGGACGGGGTCATTATATTTTTGTGGTATCAGGCTAATGCCAGCACTCGTGACTGAAAATCAGGTGGAAGAGCAAGCCCTTGGCTGGTTTGAGGGGCTTGGCTATCTTTGTGTGAGTGGGTATGACATCGCTCCCGATAGCGATACATCGGAGCGGGTTGATTATCGCTCTGTTGTGTTGAAAGAGCGTTTGCATAGCGCGTTGTCTCGTCTCAATCCAGACATTCCCGCCTCTGCTATTGACTCGGCACTATCTCAACTTACCAATCCCGATATTCCTGCGCTGATGAGTTGCAATCGGCAGGTTCACCAATGGCTGACCAAAGGCGTGAATGTAACTTTCATGGAAGACAATCAGGAAATCGGCCAGCAACTAAAAGTCATTGATTTTGACAACCCGGACAACAACGATTGGCTAGTGGTTAATCAATTTACTGTGGAAGGGCATCAACACAGGCGGCGGCCTGATGTGGTGGTGTTTATTAACGGACTGCCGCTTGCCGTGATTGAGTTGAAGAATGCGGCGGATGAGAGTGCCGATATTTGGTCTGCCTTTAATCAGTTGCAGACTTACAAGGGCGATATTCCCGACTTGTTTAGCTACAACACTTGCCTTGTTATTTCGGATGGCATTTACGCTCGCATGGGTTCGCTCTCCGCTAATACCGAACGGTTCATGCGCTGGCGCACGATTGATGGTGATGCGCTTGACCCATTGGGTCAGCATCGGGAACTGGAAACGTTAATTAACGGCGTATTTGACAAGACGGTTTTTCTTAACTTTCTGCGCTACTTCTGTGTGTTTGAAGATGATAAGGATATCGTCAAGAAAATTGCCGGCTATCATCAATACCATGCCGTGCAGGTGGCGGTGGAAAGTGTGGTGGCCGCAAGCAAGACAAACAGCGACAAGAAGGGCGGTGTTGTCTGGCATACGCAGGGAGCGGGTAAAAGCATTGAGATGGCTTGCCTCGCAGGCCGCCTGATGTCCGACCCTCGTCTTGAAAACCCGACCATTCTGGTGGTGACGGACCGACAAGACCTTGATGGGCAACTGTTCAATGTATTTGCCAATTCCGGCGACCTGTTGGCTGAGTCGCCGAAGCAGGCAAACTCTCGGGCGGAATTGCGGCAACATTTAAAAAACAGGCCATCCGGCGGCATCATCTTCACCACCATTCAGAAGTTCGGTCTGGAAAAAGAAGAAGATTATTTTCCAGTCCTTACCGACCGACACAACATCATTGTCATCGCCGATGAAGCGCACCGCACCCAATATGGCTTCAAGGCGAAACTGGATAAGAAGTCCGGCAAGATAAAATTCGGTCTGGCCAGGTTTCTGCGTGATGGCCTGCCCAATGCTACTTTTCTGGCCTTCACCGGAACGCCGATTTCCCAAGATGACCGCGACACCCAGGCGGTGTTTGGAGAATACATTTCCATCTATGACATCCAGCAAGCAGTGGAAGATGGTGCAACAGTGCCCATCTATTACGAATCGCGTCTGGCAAAGTTGAATCTCAATCAGGCGGTGCTTCCCCAGGTTGACGATGATGTTGAGGATATTCTTGATAGCGAAACAGTCAGCGAGGAAGAGAAGGAACGGGCCAAGAGCCAGTGGGCGGCGCTGGAAGCGGTTGTTGGTTCAGACACCCGTTTGGAAGAGGTTGCACAAGACCTCATCAAGCATTACGAAACTCGCAGTGAGACGCAACCCGGCAAGGCCATAATCGTTACCATGTCGCGAGAAATTTGTGTGCGTCTGTATGACAAACTTATTGCTCTCAGACCAAGCTGGCACTCATCCAACCACAAGCAGGGTGCAATCAAGGTAGTAATGACCGCTTCCGCCGCCGACAAAGCGACACTCCAACCTCACCACATCAACAAGGCAAAAAAGAAAGACCTTGAGAAACGCTTTAAAGACCCCGCCGACTCGCTCAAAATTGTCATCGTGCGAGATATGTGGCTCACCGGTTTTGATGTTCCCTGTCTGGCAACCATGTATGTAGATAAACCCATGCAGGGTGCCAATCTGGCTCAAGCCATCGCCCGTGTGAACCGCGTATTTGAAGACAAACCCGGTGGACTGGTGGTAGATTACATCGGCATCGCGCCCCAACTTAAGGAAGCACTGGCGACTTACAGCGCCGCTCGCGGTCAGGGTCGCCCAACCATTGATTCCTCCGAAGCATTGCGCATACTCAAGAAGGAACTACAGATTGCCCGTGATACTCTGCATCCGCTGGATTGGAGCGACTACCGAACCAAGGCACTGCAACTCATCCCTGAGTGTATGGACCACATCCTGCAACAGGAAGATGGCAAGCGTCGTTACTGCGACATCGTGTTGCGTGCAACCAAAGCATTTGCCCTGTGTGGCACTTTGGATGAGGCGATGGAACTCTCGCAAGAGCTTGCATTCCATCAGGCAATACGCGCACCTTTGGTAAAAAGCGGCAGTGCAGACACCCCGCCCAAGGATGTTGATTTTGAACTCCAGCAACTGCTTTCCTCGGCAATAGTAGGGGATGGCGTAACCGACATCTTCAAACTGGCAGGATTGGAAACTCCCGACATTTCTATCCTGTCTGATGAGTTCCTGCAGGAAGTGATGAAGATGCCGCACAAAAATTTGGCAGTAGAGCTTTTGCAACGCTTAATCAAGGACGAAGTCAAATCCAGATTCAAAACCAACATCGTAAAACAACGCAAGTTCAGCGAGCTGCTGGCAAAATCTCTCAATCGTTACGCCAATCGCGCTATAGAAGCCGCCCAGGTAATCGAAGAACTAATCGCCATGGCCAAAGAGTTCAAGCAAGACCTTGAGCGAGCCAACAAACATAATCTCACCCCCGAAGAACACGCCTTCTACGACGCACTGGCACAAAACGAGTCCGCTCAGGAACTAATGGGCGAGGCCGTACTGGTAGAAATGGCGCGAGAAGTAGCCCAAAAACTAAGAGAAAACTACCGAGTAGATTGGGCAGTCCGTGAATCCATCAGAGCCCGAATGCGCGTCATAATCCGCGCCTTGCTCAGAAGATACAAATACCCACCAGACCAACAACCCGGTGCTATTGATTTGGTGATAAAGCAAGCGGAAGTTTTGACGGGTGAGAAGTAGTAGAACCCCTGATGTATCTAATGTCTGGAGTGGAGGCACTATTAGCGCCCGCTACCTTTGTTTATTAGTTGCTCATGGCACTGCATTAAAAATAATAGATTACTGGCTGTCAGATGTAGGGCATAACTTGCATAATGTTCAGGTACATTAGTGGTTGTGGCTCCTTGCCCATGGGCACCTTCCTTATTTCTTATGGTTGGCACACCACTCTCAAGCAATTTTTCGAGGGAATGAAGTTGTTCTTGAAGATAGTTAGGTACTAATTCGTTTTTTAGACAAGTATTGATGAGTTTCTTCGCGGTGTCGTTTTGATTAAATTGCCATTTCTGTTGGGTGCAAATGCCTTTCATAAGGCTTTCTAATGATTTTAACGACTCAACCAGACATTCCTTGTATTTCTTGTGTCTATAATGCTCATGAGCATCAAGAAACTCTTCATTAGCACCCTTATACGATTTATGCTCCTTCAACAGAGTAAAAACAGGTTTAATCACCTCAGAGTGAATGAATTTGGAATCAATTCGTCTCAGCTTACCAGAGTTAAATTCGTAACCTATACCTGCCTCTTTAAATCTTGTATTTAACTCCTCTATTGCATCGCTTGGGCTTTGACTAGATGTGTTAGACATTGGTATATCAGGGTGAGGGGCTTCAGTTAGATGCTTCTCAATAGCGCAGAATAATATTTCGATGATATCAAGGCAGTGCCCATAGTCTTTGCAACTTAGGAAGTGAAGCATAATATCTTGGGCAGGACTGTGCGTATCTTTTTCAAGCTGGAAAAGACCATATTCCTTACAAAGTGTTTCGTGTGCACGCTTATAGTGGGGCCCACCAAAGCCTTCATCGTAACCATCACCAATGGTATGTCGGATGATATGAGAAATTTGCACTCGTAATATTTGGGGTACTTCATCATAGACATACACATCGGGCATTTCGCCACGAAGTCTCTTTTGCCTTTTGGAAAAGATATTAAATACCGCCATTTTGATTCCTTGGTTGTGTTGCACGGTTGATGATTAATTATACAGAAATACTCCGCCTGTGCTAATCCAGATATATGTGAAACGATTAGACCTTAAATAGGGTAGTCTGACATTGGACCCCCCCACCGCATCAGGCTTCGCCTTCTGCGACTCCCCCTCAAGGGGGGAGTTAATGACTTCTCTTTAATAGAGATTAAACAACACCCCAAGGTCATCAAACATTCCTATGTTGTCGTAAAAGTTGCCGACGTATGGTGTGACGATGCCGTATAAATACATGTATGTGACTATCTCAAGCAGGAACGCCGATGCGATTAGGGCGAGGCGGAGGCGGGGGTTGGAGAGGACCAGGAGGAAGGGCATGAGTGCTATCCAGTACCAGCCCAGGAACTTGCCGCTGAACTTGGCGAACAGCAGGAAAATGATTGCGGGGGTGTATTGGAACGCCGATGTGAGTGGGCGTTGGCGGATGAAGTACATTAGCAGGATATAAAGCAGTGAATAGGAAACTACCTGGTTGGGGATGCGTATGTAGAGAGGCCATCCTCTTTCTATTGAGCTGGTCCAGTTCCAGTACCAGGCGTTGTGGTCAAGTGTTTCCAGTGTGCTGACTATTGGCGTAATAACCGGGTAGAAGAAACCGGCTATCAGGGTGGGCGCGAAGCCGATGATGAATCCGGCGGCGGCGTAATACATTGTTTCGCGGTGATCTTTGTAGATGCGATAAGCGAAGTAGGGGAGGAAAGCCCCCGCCGTGAGTTTAACCTGAATTGCCACCGCCAGCATTGCCAAAGACCACGCAGGCCGTCGCGCCAGCAGTAGCAAGGCCAGCAGAACAAAAAAGTTTTGCACTGCTTCAAACTGTCCTTCGTGTGAAACCCACCACAGGGAGATAGGCCACATCCAGTACAGCAGCCCCAGCCAGCGGTTGCCGGTGAGGCGATATACCAGCAAGGCATTAACAACTTCAACCAGAGTTAGCGACAGTTTGGCAAAGAACAGCGATGCCCATATTTTGCTAACAAGGGTGAAGAACAGCAGCGGAATGACCGGGTAATTCCACGGCAGTTCACTCCATTCCACCCATGCGAGTGCCGGATTGAGTTCCTGCAATGATTGCCCCGCCGAGGCAAGGCCCAGTTTATTTACATAGATGCCGGTAAGAAGCCACCGGGTGGTGTCGGTGGTGCTGTGCATAACCTGGGTTGCCAGTTCAAGCCGATACGCGGCAACGGCAATGCAAAGCAGAACGAAAGCGCCGGTGAGAACCAGCGGCGGCACCTTGTCATTAACCCATTGTTCCATGCGCCCATACACGGCTGCAGAAACATTGGACGCATTGGTTGCTGCGCTGGTTTGTGCCGGCGCAGGTCGACTTTTCTGAGATGTTTTTCTTTTCCTGGCCATTTTCCGAAATGATACCACCAAAAGATTAACATTTGGCTAATGTGGTGGAAGGGCGGTATCATGCCGCCTTTCAACGCGCTGGGTAGTGATGTAGATGACAGAAATAGTACTGATAGAGATTGCGATTGCAACAGTGGTTATTTTTGCAGGGTCGTTTGTGCAGAGCTCAATCGGCTTTGGTCTGGCGATAATTGCCGCGCCGGTGTTGTTCCTGCTGGATCCGGTTTATGTGCCGGGCCCGATTACAGTGGCGGCACTCACACTGTCGCTGGCGAATGCCTGGAGTCATCGGCGTGCCATCTCCTTTCATGGTTTGAAGTTTGCCTTGCTCGGGCGTGTGCCCGGCACCGTGTTCGGCGGTTTGTTGCTGTTGTGGTTTGACCAGCGGGCGCTGGCGTTGTGGCTGGGTGTGTCGGTGCTGGTTGCGGTGGGGTTGAGCTTGCGCAAGTTTGTGTTGCAACCCACGGCAACAGCGATGACATTTGCCGGTTTCCTGTCCGGCTTTATGGGAACCAGCACCTCCATAGGCGGGCCGCCGCTGGCGCTGGTGTTGCAACATCAGCCGGGTGATTACATTCGGGCGAACATGGCTGCTTTTTTTACGGTGAGTTGTGTGTTGTCACTGATGATGTTAACGGCGGTGGGTCATTTCGGACCGGCTCAGATGCTGGCCTCTGCGCCCTTGTTGCCGGCCACTCTTGCCGGTTACTGGCTGGCGATGAAGAACTTGCATCGGGTTAGTTATCGGGCTTTGCGCACCTCCTCATTGTTTCTTTGTGTTGTTGCCGGTTCATTGGCTATTCTTTCCTATTGGCGATGAGCGATGTTGTGCCACTTCGCTGATGGCGTATCGCCCTGCCAACGATGCGGCTACACCAACATCGCTCATCAACGCCGCTTACCCGTTCCACTCCTGAAAGAAACTGTCCAACTCAGGCGCATCAATATTCTTGCGCGCACTGTCAACAGTACCCAGATAGATAAACCCGACAATTTTTTCTTCGGCAGTTAAACCCAGCCCGCGCTTCACGGTGTCGTCATAAGCCGGCGAACCGGTGCGCCACATGGCACCGAGCCCTTGCGAGTATGCGGCGGTGAGTATGTTTTGAGCGGCAGCGGCGGCAGACAGATGCTGCTCCAGCATCGGTATTTTGGGATGTTCCCGGGGCGTGGCAATGACTACCAGAATCAGCGGCGCACGCAAGGGTTTGAGACGTAGCCGCTTGGCTTCTTCCGCCGACAGGGCTGGATTTGTTGTATCAGTATCGACATCAGCATCAGCACCGGTAGCGTTTGCATTGGCAGCAGCAACAAAAAGTTCCCCCAACTTTTCCCTGCCCGCCCCCTGAATTTTCAGAAAACGCCAGGGACGCAACATACCATGGTCCGCAGCCCGCAATGCCGCACGACAAATATTTTGCAGTTGCTCATCCGAAGGCGCAGGCTCTTTTAACTTGGGAAAAGAAACCCGGCTATGCAGCGCCTCAAGCGCATCCATCGTGCCCGGAGTTTTCGTTGCCCTGAGCAGTTGCTTGAAAATAGCAGGATTGCCATACACATAAACAATGGCATCACTCAGGTCGGGGTTACCCTGCTCACTGGCAATCAGCCCACCGGCTTCCTGCAATATCAGTTGCGCGGCTTGCAGCCCGGCAGCGGAACCAGTGGCGCGACAATAACCACCCTGCAAACGATTGGCGGCGGTGGCAAGCATATCCAATTCCGCACAGCCCGATATGCGCCACTGCCCCCTGTGTTTGGAAGAAAGTCCGGCAAGTTCGGCCAACATCGGTCCATGCAACCGCAACTCGTCAGTGGCATCAGTAGCAACGGTGTAATCAACACCAAGCAAAGCGTTATCCAACTCAGTTTCAGTACCAACCCGCAACCGCCTCCTGTTCAACTGGCCACCGCCGCCCCTGACAAAAGCCGCCTTATCACTATAAGGCAACACGATATGTGCACCATCGCCGCGGCTGGCAATAAACTCCTCATTACTGTGCGGCAACACGATTACCCCATGAGAAGCCTTGCCCTGCTGTTCACAAAAAAGACTGATGCCATAAGCAGGCAGGCCGGCGATAAAATTGCGCCCACCGAACAGCGGATCCAGCAGCCACCGGGTAGGGGCATCTTCAGCGCCGCTGCTGCCGGATAATCGTGATGTAATATGCGCATCAGGATGCATCTTGCGCAACTCATACAGTAAGATGTCGTCCACCTCCTTATCCAGCGAGGTAACAAAGCGCTCCGCACTGTTCTCAATGAGAGTGATGCGGTCCGGCCTGTCACTTGCCTGGATAAGTTTGGTGGACGCAGCCCGAGCGGCGCGCAAGGCGATGTTGATGACTGGATGCATGAGGCTGATTCAGGATTCGGAATTCGAGTTCAGGTTCAGGCCGGAGCCCGCCAAAATGAACCGGTGATGATAACAGAACCGGCACCTGTAAGAAATATGAGATGCTTTGTTTATGATGAAATTTGAAAACATCCGCATTGTGCTGGTGGAAACATCGCACCCGGGTAACATCGGTGCCAGCGCGCGGGCGATGAAGAACATGGGGCTGTCCCGTCTGTCGCTGGTGCAACCGGCGGAGTTTCCCAGCGGGGTAGCGACAGGAAGGGCTGCCGCAGCACTGGATATCCTTGAACAAGCCGAAGTTGTGCCGACATTACAGGAAGCCATCGCCGATTGCCGTCTGGTCATTGGCACCAGCGCCCGGTCGCGCAGCATTCCCTGGCCGATGCTCACCCCGGCGCAATGTGCCACCAGAGTGTGCCGAGAATCAGCTCAACATGAAGTGGCGCTGGTGTTTGGCCGGGAAGATGCGGGCTTGAATAACGATGAGTTGCAACTGTGCAATTATCACACGCAAATCGCCACGGCGGATGGCTACAGTTCGCTAAACCTGGCGGCGGCGGTTATGGTGATGTGTTATGAAATCCGCAAGGCAGGGCTGGATGAGGATGATGCCGCGGCTCTCACGTGGGATCAACCTCTGGCAACCGCAGCAGAAATGGAACACTTCTACGCCCACCTTGAACGCATGCTGATAGCCATTGATTTTCACGACCCCGACAACCCGCGCCAGCTACTACAAAGACTACGCCGATTATACGGCCGCATACGCATTGACGAAATGGAAATGAACATCCTCCGCGGCATACTCACCCACATTGAATCAAAAATTGACAACGACCAAAATTAAGGAGCACACAACATGCAGGTACAAGATGCCACACTCATAACTTTCGTAGCCTATCTCGCACTCATTCTGTTTCTCGGAATAAGAGCATTCCGCCGCACCAAAGATTTGGGCGACTACATACTCGGCGGCAGAACCCAGGGCCCGGTGGTTACCGCCCTCAGCGCCGGCGCCTCCGACATGAGCGGCTGGCTGCTACTCGGCCTGCCCGGTGCCATTTATCTGTATGGCATGAGTGAAATCTGGATTGGCATCAGCCTCGCCATCGGCGCTTACCTGAACTGGTTGTTCATCTCCAAACCGTTGCGCGCACACACCGTGCATGGTGCTGATTCACTAACCCTGCCGGATTACTTCGCCAACCGCTTCGGCGCTTATGGTCGCGAGTTGCGCATTGTGGCGGCGCTGGTCATCCTGCTGTTCTTCATTTTTTACACCGCCGCCGGTCTGGTGGCCGGCGCCGTATTGTTTGAGAACAGTTTTGGTTTGGACTATCACATGGCATTATTCATCGGCGGCTTCATCATCGTGGCTTACACTTTTGTCGGCGGCTATCTGGCCGTGGCCTGGACCGATGCCATTCAAGCCCTGCTCATGATGCTGGCTTTACTGCTGGCACCGATACTGGTGCTGGCCAACACCGGTGGCATTACCGCCACCTGGCAAGCCATGGAGTCGGTTAATGCGGGCAGCACCTCGCTGCTGGGTCAACTGGGCGTGCTGGGTCTGGTGTCGGCGCTGGCCTGGGGGCTTGGCTATGTAGGCCAGCCACACATTCTGGCGCGGTTCATGGCAGTGAGTTCGGTGCGCGAACTGGACTCCGCCCGGCGCATTGCCATGACCTGGGTGGTGCTGGTATTGGGCGGCTCCATTGCCACCGGTCTGGTTGGCATCGTGTATTTCGCCGAAGCACCGCTGGCCAATCCGGAAACCGTGTTCATCACTTTAAGCCAGAGCCTGTTCAACCCCTGGATTGCGGGTATCATCACCGCCGCTATTTTGTCGGCAATTATGTCAACCATTGATTCCCAGTTGCTGGTGTCATCCAGTGTCGTCGGCAAAGATTTATACCGTATGTTTCTGCGCCCAACCGCCGATGACCGCGAACTGGTTGCAGTAAGCCGTGGTGCGGTAGTTGTCATCGCCTTGCTGGCATGGTGGATTGCCGCCGACCCCGAGAGCCGGGTGCTGGATTTGGTGAGCTACGCCTGGGCCGGATTCGGCGCCTCGTTCGGCCCGGTAATCGTATTCTCCCTGTTCTGGCGCCGCATGACTGCCCTGTCAGCAATTATCGGCATGGCCTTGGGCGCACTCACCGTAGTAATCTGGTCAAACCTCAGCGGCGGCCTGTTTGATATATACGAAATAATGCCCGGCTTTTTACTCGCCTCGCTGGCCATTGTTACAGTGAGCCTATATCGCCCGGAACAGGATGCTGAAGTGCTGGCTCGTTACGATGGCGCGGAAGCCATGCTGAATGCGTCCGGCGCGAACGAGTAGTGTATCTTTAAGCAAATGTTGCGCTGCGACTTGTGGCTTGCGCTGCGATTTGTTGCTTGTGACTTGCCATCAGTCAGGTTTAATTCTCAAGTAACATTTCAATATGCGAGATGCCATCTTCCAGATAGGCATCTGAAGTCGTAATAAATCCATGGCGTAAATAAAACTCTTCCAGGCGCTGCTGTGCTCCAATACGGATGTCAAGGTTTGGCCACGCAGCTTTACAGTATGCAATAGATTGCAACAACACCGCCTCACCCAATTGCCTGCCGCGCACAGCAGGACTGGTAACCACCCTGCTAATGGAAGGCTCGGCGTATATCACGCCCGGCGGTACCAACCGCGCATAAGCAAGCAAGTCCTCGCCGCTATTATTGCCGTTGTTGCTGTCGCTGCTACTGCCGTTGTTACTATCGCTATTGTTGCCGCTGTTACCATTTCTACCGGACAGATCAGACAGGCCAAGCACATGACGAGCAGGCTGGTCAAAATTATCAAGATCCTGAAAAACACAGTCCTGCTCAACAATGAACACTTCAGCCCGCAGTCGCAACAGGCTATAAAGTTGTTGCCGGGTCAATTCGTCATAAGGCAGGCAAAGCCATTTAATTGATTGTATGTTGTGCATAACGTGTGACTGCTGCCTGTGAATTTAAGCCTGTCATGGTTTATACTTACATCATGCCTTAACACCACCTCCGCCCCGGTGGCACAACTGGATAGCGCGGCCCCCTCCTAAGGGGCAGGTTGCAGGTTCGATTCCTGCCCGGGGCGCCATTCTCAGCACAGTTTCAGTCAGCCTCAGGAATAAGCCAAAGCACTTACCCGCACCTGCTGCACAGCCCCATCATCTTTGCCGCAAATTTGCAGCATGCCCGTTCCATCGCCCGCCGCTCCTTCATCATTCGTAGCGTCATCCTCACCAGCAACACTTCCAGCAACAACAGAAACAGGCAACACCGCCAATCCCAGAGCTTCACCATCACCGTTCGGATTTACCGCAGTGGTAAGAATAGCATCACGATATTCCTTGCCATCGGCACCACGCAAGACATCTGAACTGTTTAGCGCACTATCACTGCACAACAAAAACATACGCTGCTTCGCCTTACCACGATAATACATACGAGCAACTACCTCCTGCCCGGTGTAACACCCCTTGTTAAAATCAACCGCACCGGAAATATCATAGTTCAACAGTTGCGGTGTAAACGCTTCACTCATCGCCCGCGTAACATGCACCTCGCCATCCCGTATTGCCGCACAATGCCAGTGCGCCAACTCAACCTGCTGCGCGAGCAGGGCAGGGGGCGGTTCCACAACCCGCGCCGAATCACGAATCAACTCAAACCGGGGAACCCGCCTGCCAACCCGCAACAACAACCCCCATTCACCAATCACACAGTCATCAAGCCCAGTCGGCAACTCACCAAACTCCTCAGCCAACAACTGCTCACAAGCAACACCACAAAAACCAAGCCCCTTCGGCCAACCCTGCATCAACTCAAGCGTCACCTTCGAAAACACCGCATACTTGGCCAAAGTGGACTCTATAATTTCCCCCATACCCGCCTGAGTTTGCAGTAAAATGTCATCACCCACCAGAAAGACCCGAAAGTCCGCCACCACACGCCCCTTAAGATTACATAACACACCACGCAACGAGTGCGCCGGAGTCAAATCATCCATATTACAACTGGCCTGCCCCTGCAAAAACTTGCGAGCATCGGGACCCGTAACCCGCAAGTAATCCTGCTGCTCCAGTATCACTGTCTGCATTGTTGTCATAGTATATTTACCTGCACTGTCTTACCTTGACCTTGCTCCATACAACTTATCGTAACTCATCGTAGCTTATTGTAAAATCACACAACTTCACACCACATCGCTTCACTTCGCGCCACACCACATCACACCCCCGTATGCAAAAAATCAACCCACAAGAAATACTTTGGCACAGCCGCCGCGGTATGCTGGAACTGGATTTATTACTCGTACCATTCGCCGAGCAAGCCTTCGGTTCACTTTCGCCGCAGGAGCAGTCATTGTATCAAGACTTCCTCAATAATGAAGACCAAGACCTGTACGCCTGGCTAATAAGCGGTAGCCAAACAACAAACGATAACTTCAAACCCTTAATAGACAAAATTCTGGCACACAACAAATAGCTGACTATACTGATACTGCAACAGACAAACAAACTGTATCAGATAAAGAGGTTGGCATGGATTTCAAGCTTGGCTTCCCTTGGTGCGAATGCGTGCTACGAAGCATCACTTACAGCCTGACCCTATCAGCACCTTGGCTAAGCACAGTACCAATCTGGCTGGCCGCAATTTTAAGTTGTCTGCTACTCACTGTCGCGTGGCAAGACCTGTCCCGCCTACGACCCGCCACCCGCCTACGACAACTAACACTACACCGCAACCACACCCTACTACACTTCGGCCCAAAAACCATATCAACCACCCCACCACAAGTATTACTACTCTGGGAAATCGTTCTGATTCTGCGCTTTCATGATCTGACACAACACAACAAGACATACCAAATAACCATCTGGCCAGATACCTTGCCATGGCCACAACAACGCCATCTACGCCGCCTCCTACGCTACAGCGAAGAAATCTAACACTCTAATCATAAAGGACTAGCCATTTTGCATGAGGGCGGGGGCGCGGTAAGGCCGTGCAGCACCATGCAGTGGCAGGACAGCCACTGCTGAGC
>JBPCXV010000044.1:0-3236 GCA_051008235.1 Pseudohongiellaceae bacterium
ATCGCATCGCCCTCGCAGATGCCGGCAGCACCAGTGGCGGTGCAGGTCTTGCCGCCGGTGGCCTGGCTGGCATAGTCAACCGTGATGGCGGGCACATCATTATCAATCACATTCACTGTGACAGATGTGGCATTCATGTCCAGTGCATAGCCAGCGGTAGTGTCAATGGTATAGATAAGCGTGCCATCAGCCTCGTCCACATCATCGTCAACGATGGTGACCGTGAGGTGCCCCATTTCCATGTTCATAGGTATAGTGATATCCCTGTTGCCCTGCAGCGGCACCGGCAACCAGTCGCCTTCCCCGGTCTGCAGAACAAAGACATTCAGGTCCGCCGTCGGCGCCACCGTGCTGGTCACCGTAAAGACAACCATTGCGTCTGCGGCGCCCTCCGTCACTTCCGTCTTGTCGGCTCTGATTGACAGTGTGGGCAGAGCGGCGGGCTCGTCATCAAGATGGTTGATGGCGATAAAGCCCGGGTCAACTATAGTGTAGGTATTGCCGATCAATTCCAGCGTGTAGTTGACCGATACATCGCCATCAGCATCGCTGTTATCCACCAGCTGCAAGTCAAAACTATTTGACATGCCAGCGGACGGTATGGTGATGGTGGTAAAGCATTCATAGACGCCCGGAGGCGCACCTTGAACAATAGTACAGCTAACCCCGCTTGGCGGGCTGGCCGGGTCAAATCCGGGCTGGCCGATTCGCACCTGAACCGAGAGGTCAGCCGACGGCATTACGTTGCTGGTAACAACCAGGCGCACAACACCGCCCTCGGCCACTTCGGTGATGGCCGTGTCACTGGTGTCGGTGACGGTGAGGGTGATGGCAGGCACCACCGGCGCGGCCTCAACAGTAACCGCCAGCGTGTCCCCCGCAGTGTTGGCATTGCCGGCCGTGTCGGTGAAGGTGGTGGCACCGACGCTTATCGTCACCGTGCCGGGCGCGGCAGGGGCGGTCAGCGTGGTCGTGTAGTCGGTGCCGCTGCCCATCAGGGCGCTCAGCATGCCCATGTCGGTAGTGACTTCACCATCCAGCAGGTCGGCGGTTGCCTCGTTGGTGGTGATGGTGATGTCAAGGGTCTCCTCAACAGTCACAGTGGCTGAAAGAGGCCCAAGAGAGACAGTCGGTGCGGTGGTGTCAAGGGTTACCGTCAGTGTGTCGATCAGAGAGAGATCCATCGCAGGTGCATGCTGGGTGGCGTTGATAACCCAGCCGCCGTCATTGGCGCCCGCAGAAACACCAGAGGTGAAAGAGCAGTTCATCTCACCGGTAGAAAGCTCCGAACTCCCGTCTCGGCTATAAAAGTCGCAGGTAGTGCCGTCGCTGTCAGCAAAGGTCACGCTTCCGGTTGTGCCGGTTGCAGTGAATGTTTTTCTAAACCTTTGGTCGGTAGCGAGAATGGGGTTGAGCGCATCAACAACGACAGTCGCACCATTCACCAGATTGCCGAGGTTGAATGTCGGGCTGCCGACATTGGTGATGAGGTCGTCATTGCTGCCGCTGTTGGTGCCATCGTCCAGCGCCAAGGTCGGCGTGGGGGATGCGTTTGCCGGTTGCGCTTCCACTTCAACACTGGCACTGGCGGGCGTGCCGACCGAGTAGCCATCGGCATCGGTGATGGTCACTTCCAGCGTGCCGGCGTCCGCGCCGGTGGTTATCATCACATCGGCTGTGGTGGCGCCGACGGCCACAGACACGGCGGTGGGCGCGCCGGTCAGCGCGTTGCCGCCCTGCTCTACAGTAATGCTGACAGGCAGCGCGGCCAAGGCTTCGGAAACATAGTAGTTGGGCTCGGCCGTGCCGGTGATGGTGAAGGTAACAGTATTGCCGCCGACCACTGAGGTGCTGCCAGCTTCAATGGACATGGCCGGCGCGGTAACCGAGCGCACATCAACCAGACATTCGCTGGCGTCATCGCCATCGCCGCCTGCCGCCCGGGTGCCGCAGGTGCCGGTGAAGGCGGCGCCCGTATTGGTGGTGTCGGCGGCGCCTCTGGTCAGCGCGACAAAGCGATAGGGGGTGATTTCGGCATCGTGCCCGTCCACGTTGCCAGCGCAGTTCGGCTCAAGGGTGTTGCCGGTATTCCGGTCCGCCGCATTGTTGGTGTAGCAGACAATTTCAAGATAGTAGGCGCCATCGTCCTGGCCGCCGTATTCATTGTCCGCCGGGATTTCATAGTCAAGGCTGCCGGAGGTAGGAATGGTCAGTATGCGGTTGCCGCTTTCATTGCCGGTGTTGTAGCCGTGCGGGTTGGTCACGCCATAGCTGACATTGAATTGGCCCGCCTCAAGCCGCCCTATCCGCACACTCAGGTCGCTTGTCGGGGCCGGGTTGGCGGTCAGGGTATAGACAATCGTATCGCCTTCGCAGATGCCATCCGTGTTGCCGCTCTTCGCCGCCGGGCACAGCTGGGTGCCGCTGGCCTTGCCGAGATAGCTGACGGTGATGAAGGAGATGTCGCGCACGGTTACCGTGCCGATGTTCTCGCCCGCAGTCGTGCTGACCATGTAGCCGGTGCCGCCGTCAAGCATCAGCGTGATGGCACCATCGGCGGCAGTGCCGCCATCCGTGCTGGAGTCCTCCTGAGTGGGCACGGTTACCGTCCAGCTGCTGGCGTCATTGGCCAGGTTGTATGTGGCGGGCACGGTGCCGAGGAACATGCCGGTTGCGTTGGCTCCGGTTACGCCTACCACCAGCGCATTGGTCGGGACGCCATCGGCGGTGATGGTGAAGCTGGCAGCAATCCCTTCCGCCACTGAACTGCCGCCGACGATGCTCAGGGTCGGGGTGTCTATGGTGGGCTCATCGTTATCGGTTACCGCAATGCTGTCGCTCATGTCCGCGCCGACTGTGTAGGCGGCATCAGCCGTTATCGTGGCCGTGATGCTGCCGTCTGCCTCGTCGTTGCCGTCATCCTCGGTGGCGACTGTCAGCACGGCGGTGGTTGTGCTTTCGGCGATGGTGACCGAAGTGGGCGGGGTGCCCATGAAGAAGGTGCCCATTTCAGTGGTGCCCACATTCACCACCAGCGTCTCGCCGACACCCGGCGCCGTGTCAGAGGTGATGGTAAAGGTAGCATCTACGCCTTCCTCCACACTGGTCTCATCGGCGGCGATGGTGACGGTGGGCAGGGTGACGACGACGGCATCAACAGTAACCGTCAGCGTACCTGCTACAGCATTCATGGTGCCCGCCGAATTGCTGAAGGCGCCTATAGCCACAGTGATGAC
>JBPCXV010000045.1:0-87420 GCA_051008235.1 Pseudohongiellaceae bacterium
GAAGGTGGGGAGAAGAGACAGGCGAAGTTCCGCACACGCCAGGAATACATCCTTGGAGGCGCAGCATTGGCTGTCCTGCCATTGCGGGGTGCGGAACTGCGCTACCCCGCCCCTGCGCCGCCCCCGCCCTCCATGCAAAATGACTAATCCTTTGTGGTTTTCTTTTCGACCATCTTGGTTGATGGGGTGTTGTGTTGCGGCTTGATAAGGATTTACTCTTCTTCAAAGGCGTAGAATGCTTGTACGGCTTCGTAGAGGCTGTACACATCTACTTTTGAGCTTACTGCGTAGGGGGTGTGGATGGATAACAGTGGTACGCCGAAGTCTATAACTTCTATATTCTGGCTGGAGAATAGGCCGCCTATGGTGCCGCCGCCGGCGCTGCCTACTTTGTAGGTGCTGGTTTGCCAGGGGACTTCGGCATTGTCTAGGAGGGCGCGGGTCCAGGCTATGAACTCGGCGTTGGCGTTGTTGCCCTGGCCGTATAGTTTGATGTTTATGCCGTAGCCCAGTTTTGGTGCGTTGCCTAGTTCCCATGCGCCGGGGTTCATTGGGTTGATGCCCGGGTTTACATCAATGGAGATGAATTTGGTGAGGCGCATGGCGGTGCGTAGGGCTGGTTCGCGGTAGTCATCGCCCAGTTCGTTTTGGATGAGGCGTGATAGCAAGTCGGCGAAATAGTCTGAGCCGGCTCCGGTGTTGTTGCGGTTGCCTACTTCTTCGTTATCTACCAGATAGGCCATGGTGGTTTGTTGGGGGCGTTCCACTTCGGCGATGGCGCGTAGCGCAGCGTAGCTTGCAAGGCGGTCGTCCTGGCCGTAAGCGGCAATTAGTCCGCGGTCAAATCCCATGTCGCGGGGTGCGCCGGCCGGCACCAGTGCCAGTTCGGCGGATACCAGGTCGGCGCGGGTTACCTCGTAGGCATCTGCCAGATGAGCGAGCACGGCATCAACCACATCACGCTCGGCACCGGGGATGTGGCCGGCTACCGGGTCCAAATCTTCCGGTCCGATGAACTCACCGAGAGTGCGTGAGTTGCGGCCGCGGTCAACATGGGGCGATAGTTCGGGAATCATAAACACCGGCTCGCCGGGTTCCAGCCCCACCGAAACATTGATACTGCTACCATCCTTGCGGTCAATGCGCCCGGTCAGTGCCAACGGCACGTTAGTCCACTGGTGAAACTTGATGCCGCCATGATAGTTGGTTTGCAACATGGCAAACTCACTGTCTTCATACAAAGGACGACCCTTCAGTTCCAGACGCGGCGAATCAATATGCGCACCGGCAATATGAAAACCCGTCGCCATCGGCTCTTCACCAATCACCAGCAAACTAATGGTGCGATCACGATTCACCTCATAAACCCGCTCACCCGGTGTCAAATTACCAGCCTCAGCCAACTCCCGAAAACCATTAGCCTCAGCAAAAGCCACCGCCTCACTAACAAAACTTAACTCGGTGCGCGCACGATGAATAAACGCCTTGTAATCCTCCGCAAACGCAAACACCGCCCGCCGCTCACTATCACTTAACGCAAGCCAAGACGAACGGCAATCAAGATTATCAACACAGTCCGCATCGCTCTGAGCCAGCGCGGCTTGAGTTGATATTAACAGGGTTAGCAGTAACGCGGGCAGCGCCGCAAATAGCAGTTGGGGCAGTTTGATTTCGGAAAAGCTGGGGAACATGATTATCTCCTAAGTGAGTGGGTCAGGGTGTGTTTGCAGGCAGTGATGTAGCAAGTCGGGTGCTATATTACCCCCGGACAGAACTATTGCAACAGTTTTGCCTGTAATTTTTGCTTTCCCCGCCAGCAGCGCCGCTAGTGCTACGGCGCCGCCTGATTCTACTGTTAGTTTCAGGTATTGCGCGGCGAAGCTTACGGCGCGAGAGATTTCATCTTCGCTGACTAGCAGGTATTCGCTGACGGTTTGGGAGTTGATGGCCCAGGTTAGCTCGCCCGGGATGGTTGCCATTAGTGCATCGCAATTTGTGCTTTGCGCCGGATTGATGCGGGTGCGCTGACCGGCCTTGTGGGAGAGGAAGTGGTCGTCATAATGTTCCGGTTCAACGCCGATAATCCGGCAATCCGGGTGGCTGGCTTTTATGGCGGTTGAAAACCCGGCCATTAACCCGCCGCCGCCGCAAGGAGCCATGACTACATCCGGCGTAAGTTCTGGCATTTGTTGCAACAACTCAAGCCCGCAAGTGCCCTGCCCTGCGATGATATGCGGGTCATCAAAGGCGGGCACCAGAGTGGCGGCGGTTTTGTTTGCTATTTCATCGGCAATGGCTTCTCTTGATTCGGTGGCCCGGTCATACTCTCGCACGGTGGCACCTTGTCGCCTTGTGCCATCCAGTTTTATTTGCGGCGCATCGGAGGGCATGACGATAGTTGCCGGTATGTTCAGCAAGCGGGCGGCGTAAGCCACTCCTTGTGCATGGTTGCCGGAAGAGAAAGCCACCACACCCCGGCGGCGCTCATCTTCACTCAGTTGCACCAGCCGGTTGTAGGCACCGCGGAACTTGAATGCGCCAATGTGTTGCAGATTTTCTGCTTTCAAAAATATCCGCGCTTGTAACAGTTCATCCAGTAGTGCTGAGTTAAGCAACGGCGTGCGTACTGCCACGCCTGCCAAACGCTCGGCGGCCTGTTTGATATGGTTGATGGTTATGCTCATTTGTCGTTACCTTTAACTTAATCGCTCCAGCGTCTATTTGATCGCTCCGACATCTACCTGATTGCTCCGGCGGTTGTTATCGTTTACCACTTTTTTTAGCGGACTTTTTGCGCACAGTCTCGCGGTTGCGCTTGATACGGCGTTTGCGGGCTATTTGTTTCTGGTTCAGGTCTTGTTCGTGTTCTGTGTAAGGGTTGTCATCGCTGCGTAGTTCTATGCGTACCGGTGTGCCTTGCAGTTTCAGTGCCTTGCGAAAACAGTTTTCCAGATAGCGGCTGTAATGGGCGGGCAGGCGTTTGGTCTGTTTGCCGTGAATGACGATGGTGGGCGGATGATTGCCGCCCGGATGTGCATAGCGCAGTTTGATGCGGTGTTTGCTGATTACCGGCGGTGCGTGTTCCGTTACCGCTTTTTCAAGAATTTGGGTGAGGCGATTTGTGTTCAGTTTGCGATGGGCGGAATCAAACGCCTTGTGAACTGACTTGTAAAGCTCGCCCACCCCGCTGCCGAATTTGGCCGAGATGAAATGTATTGCCGCGAAATCCACAAAGTTCAGGCGGCGGCGTATTTCGGTTTTAACAAATTCTCTGGCCTCCTGTTCCATGCCATCCCATTTGTTCAGCGCGATGACCAGCGCGCGTCCTGCTTCCAGAGTATAGCCCAGCAAATGCAAGTCTTGCTCGGCAACGCCGGTTTGTGCATCCATCAACAGAATCACCACATGGGCATCCTGAATGCTTTGCAGGGATTTAATCACAGAGAACTTCTCAACAACTTCCTTGGTTTTGCCGCGGCGGCGGATACCGGCGGTGTCTATGAGCGTGTAGTGTTTCCCGCGGCGTTCAAACGGAATATACACGCTGTCGCGAGTGGTGCCCGGTTCATCATAAACCACCACTCGCTCCTCGCCCAGCATGCGGTTAATCAGGGTGGACTTCCCCACATTGGGGCGGCCGGCTATGGCTATTTTTATGCTTGCCGGCGCCTCTGGTTCGGCTTGTTCAGTGCCTTGTACTGCGCTGGATTCGTTGAGAATATCTTGTAACAGTGTATTGACTCCCCTGCCCTGGCTGGCACTAAGCGGATGTTGTCTGGTTGCGCCGAGTTGAAAGAAATCAGCACAGGCTTGATCGCTGTCCAGTCCGTCAATCTTGTTAATAACAAGTATCGGTGCCTTATTATGGCTACGCAGGTAAGCAAAGATTTGTGTATCAACAGGAGTCAGACCATCACGCGCATCAACCATGAACAGACAGATATCCGCCTCGGCCACTGCCTGCAACGACTGGGCTGCCACTTCAGTATCAACACCTTCCTCACCAGCAATACCCCCGGTATCAATCACAATAAAACGTTTGCCGTCATGGTTGCCCTCACCATATTGGCGGTCGCGGGTTAGGCCTGGCAGGTTGGCGACGAGTGCGTCACGGCTGCGGGTCAGACGATTGAATAAAGTTGATTTGCCGACATTGGGTCGGCCAACAAGCGCTATGACTGGAGACATGACACACCCTGTTTTGCCTGGATAACTGAATGTGCCGCCGCATTCCCCTGGCGGGGAGTTGTATTAACGGATGGACAGGGCGACGAGTCTGCCGCTGTTTCCATAAGCGTAGAGGCTGCCATCGTGAGCGAGAAGTGCGGCGCGCACTCCGTCGTTATCAATTCGTTCCCGTCCTACGATGCGGCCATCAATTTGCGACAGGATATGTAAATAGCCTTCGGCGTCGGCAACCGCCAGATAGTTGTTGATGGCGGTGGGCGCGGTAATTCCCCGGTATTGTAACTCCTCGTTTTCCCAAACTACGGTTTCGGTGTTGTTGCGCACGGCGGTTACATAGCTGCGGTCATCGCAGTAATAGATGTTGCCGAACCCCAGTTCCAGGCCATGATAACTGGAACCTTCGCGGCCCCACACGATGCGTCCGGTGTTCAGTTCAAACGCCATGAGGTTGCCCTGATAGCTGGATGCAAACAGGCGGTTGCCGTCAAGTAGCAGGTTGCCGTCCACATCAATAACGCGGTCTATGTCGTAACGCCCTTCGGGAACTGCGACTCGTTGTTCCCAGCGTAAAACGCCGGAGTCGGCTTCCACTGCCACCACGGTGCCGTTGCTGAATCCGGCAATCACCAAGCCGTTGGGGGTGATTACCGGGCTGCTGGTGCCACGCAGGGTGAGTGGCGGCAGGTTGACTTCATAAGTCCAGAGTTGTTCGCCGGTTTCAGCATCCAGTGCGGCCAGCTTGTCATCCACTGTTTGCACTGCGACGATGCTGCCATCAGTTTGCGGTGCCGATAACACTTCGCTGGTTACCCTCTTGCGCCAGCGTATGCTGCCATCAAGTTGACTCAACGCAATAACTTCGGCCTCTTCCGTGCCTATCAACACCAACCCCGTGCCGGCACCAACCCCGCCACTCAGTGATAAACGCAAACGATTACGCCAAAGCACATCGCCGGACTCCACATCCACCGCAACCACATTACCATTCGCACTCGCGGCGTAAATTGAAGGCCCGTCAATAGTCGGAATGATTCGGGTATAGTCATCACCCTGCCCATTACCCACATTAACACTCCAACGCCGCCGCAAATCCACCTCGCGGTCAAAACTAACCAGCCGCGCCGGAGCATTGGCTTCCGGTTCACCGGAAAACCAGTTCAGCGGGTTAAGGCTGGAGCAGGCACCAAGGCTGATGGCAACAACCGCTGCCAGCGGCAGGCGCAGAATAGTTGAATAGCGCATGGTGATACCTGTTATCAATCGGGGGGTTGATCTGAGTCGGAGTCGGAGTCGGAGTCGGAGTCTGAGTCGGGTGTCTGTTCAGGATTCGGTGTGGTTGGCTGCTCAATGTTAGACGCAGATTCCTGCTCAGGGTTCAATGTGGATGATTGCTCAATGTCTGTCGCAGGTGTCTGCTCAGGGTTCAGTGTGGATGATTGCTCAATATCTGCCACAGGTGTCTGCTCAGGGTTCGGTATGGATGGCTGCTCAATGCTCTGTGCAGGCACCTGTAACGGGCTCGGTGCAGGTGCTTGTTCGGGAGTCTGGTCAAGAGGCTGACTCAAGTTAGCAAGTTTCAGCAACAACAACGAGTTGCCTGATCCGGCATCCTGCGCCGCGGCGTATGCATCACGGGCATCAGCCATGCGCCCCATAGCAACATATATGTCACCGCGTAATTCAGCATAACTCGGCGCATAAGTCTGCGGGTCCACACTGTTAGCCAATATCAAGGCACGTTCATATTCACCCTGACCCAAAAGGACACGCCCAAGCCGCAAAGTGGCAGTGAGCACCAACCCCTGATCAGCTTCCATGAACAACCCTTCCGGCTGATTATCAATAATCCATTGCAGATAATTCTCCGCAGCCGACAAGTCATCCAGAGTAACTGCCTGCTGCGCCGCAAACATAGCGGCATAATGTGCATAGCGAGATGCGGGATAGGACTCCTGAATCTGTGCAGTAAGCTCAAACACAGCCTCGGAATCTATCTCAGTCAAAGGCAACCCATCTTCACTCAGGGGAGGCGTACTAATATCAAGAATTTCCTGATACAAGTCAGAAGCAGCGTTGGCTGTAGTAGTCCGGTTACTATCATAAAACCACCAGCCCGAACCACCCACAGCCACCACGGCAATAAGCCCCAGCAAGCGAATGCCGTAACTATCCCACCAGCGCTTAAGCGCCTCCACATTTTCTTCTTCCACCGGATTTAGTGCCACAACTCAACTCCTCTATTCACCAAGCCTGTTTACTCACTGATATTGACCGGGCATTTTACCCGATTTGATGGAGTATCGGCAACCAGAATTGTATCTCCCCCCAGCCGCCCGGACTCAAAAAGAGCGAGAGGAAACCATCTATTCCCCCGAAGGTGGGCGCTCCCCTGCCTTGGCAATCATATCCGCAAGATATTGTGCTACTTTGCCAATAGGAACTTTCATGGTGTTGCTGGCAGTGTCGTCAGACTTGTTCAATGGGCGTAGCTTGGCCTGTTTTAGTGGGGCGTCGCCGGCATCATCGCGTTCAAGGATGATTGCCAGTTTGGCGCCTTGTGCGTAGGCGCGTTTGAGTTGGCTGTCGTATTTGCCGCCGCCGCAATGGCATAACACGTCGAGTTCGGGGAATTTTTGGCGGATGGTGCGGGCGAGTTCGGCGGCTTGGGTTGACAGGTTTTCGCCGACGCTCATCAGGTAGATATCCACTGGTTGGTGGTTGGGGGCTTTTTTTAATTCGTTTAGCATTAGCACCAACCGCTCCACGCCGATGGCGAAGCCTGCTGCCAGGGTGGGCTTGCCGCCCAGTTGGGCTACCAGACCATCGTAGCGTCCGCCGCCACAGACTGCGTCTTGTGCGCCGAGGATGTCGGTGCTCCACTCATACACGCAGTTGTTGTAGTAATCCAGCCCTCTTACCAGGCGCGGGTTGAAGGCATGCTTGATGCCTGCGCTGTCCAGCAGGGATAGCACGCCGTGGTAGTGGTTGTTGCTGTCGTCGGAGATGAAGTCTTCCAACTTCGGGGCTTTGGCAAGCAGGGTTTGTGTGGCCGGGTTTTTGCTGTCAAGCACGCGCATGGGGTTGCTGTGTATGCGGCGGCGGGCATCTTCGTCTAACTCCTTTTCGTGCTTGCTTAGCCAGGCGCTGAGTTCTTTTGCGTAACGCTTGCGGTCTTCGCTACTGCCCACATTGTTCACTTCCAGTTTAAGATGTGCGCTCAAGTCAAGCCGTTGCCACAGGCTGGTGGCTACTTCAATTATTTCTGCGTCAATGTCCGGTCCGGCCATGCCAAAGGCTTCAATGCCGAACTGGTGGAATTGTCGATAGCGGCCTTTCTGCGGACGCTCATGGCGGAACATTGGTCCCTGATACCAGAGCCGTTGTTGCTGATTGTAAAGCAGGCCATGTTGCTCGGCGGCGCGCACGCAACCTGCCGTGCCTTCGGGGCGCAGGCTCAGGTTGTCGCCGTTGCGGTCGTCAAAGCTGTACATTTCCTTTTCTACGATGTCGGTTACCTCGCCGATGGAGCGTTTGAACAGCTGGGTTTGCTCCAGCACCGGAAAGCGGATTTCCCCATAGCCGTAAGCCTTGACTACCTGACGGAAGCAGTCTTCCAGGTATTGCCAGTCGGGTGTTTGCTGCGGAAGGATGTCGTTCATCCCCCTGATTGCTGTTATCCTGCTCATTGAGACCTGTATCCTTTAGTGCTTGTATTTAGTTGCTTGCGTTGGTGACTGCTTATGCTGCATTGTTTTGATACTGTTAGTGCTGTTGTTTGTGTTGCGTTGATGATCGCCAATGCAAATGTTTAGTCGCTGGCGATAACATCCTTTTCCGCAGACTGCTTTTCGGCTACTCGTTGCCTTACCATAGATTCCAACTCATCTATCAGTTGCTCGTTGCTAATCTTGTGGTCCGGCGCGCCATCCACATAGGCCAGATTATTGGGGCTTGCGCCGGTTAAACCAATCTCTGCCACCTTGGCCTCGCCCGGGCCGTTGACGATGCAGCCTATCACCGCCACATCAATGGGCGTGGTGATGTCTTCAAGGCGCGACTCCAATTCATTAACCACGCCAATCACATCAAAGTTCTGCCGCGAGCAGCTGGGGCAGGCAATCAGGTTCACGCCCTTGTAGCGCAGGCCGAGGCTTTTGAGAATATCAAAGCCTACTTTTACTTCTTCAACCGGGTCGGCGGCCAGGGAGATGCGAATGGTGTCGCCGATGCCTTCCATGAGTAATGCGCCGAGCCCGACGGCTGATCTTACGGTGCCGGAGCGCAGCCCGCCCGCTTCGGTGATGCCCAGGTGAAACGGCTGGTCAATTTCGCCGGCCAGACGGCGGTAGGCTTCCAGTGTCATAAAAACATCGGATGATTTGAGGCTGATTTTGAAATTATGGAAATTCATTCGGTCAAGAATATCAATTTGGGTGAGAGCCGATTCCACCATGGCGGTGGCGTTGGGTTCCTTGTATTTGCGTAGCAGCGCCTTGCCCAGTGAACCGGCGTTTACTCCGATTCGCAGGGGGACTTCCATTGCTTTCGCGCGCTCCACAACGGCGCGAATGCGTTCTTCGCTGCCGATGTTGCCGGGGTTGATGCGCAGGCAATCTACGCCGTCTTCCAGCACTTGCAGGGCGATGCGGTAATCAAAATGGATGTCGGCTACCAGTGGCACTTCTGCTTGCGAGCGGATGGCTTTGAATGCTGCGGCTGCTTCCAGGCTTGGCACCGACACGCGCACTATATCTACTCCGGCGGATTGCAGGCGTTTAATTTGTGCCAGCGTGGCTTTTACATCGCAGGTTTCGGTGTTGGTCATGCTCTGCACCGATATGGGCGCATCGCCGCCGACCGGCACATCGCCCACCATGATTTGCCGGGTTGCTCGTCTTTTGATTGTGGAGGTTGCTTGCATCTTGGTTACGGAGTTTAGATGAATAGCCAGTAACTGACGAGAATGGCGGCCAGTATAATTACCAGGCCGAACATCCATGCCAGGCCGGAGTGTCGCCGGCGGCTTTCGGTTAAGTCTTTGCTCGCGCCTGCTTCGGTATGCTGTTTGACCGGGTGGTTATCAAAACCGCTCAGCACAGCATCCACATCAAGCCCCAGCAGGGTGGCGTAGCTTCTCATATAGCCTTTGGTGTACACGGGGGCGGGAAGTTTATCAAAGTCGTTGCTTTCCAGTGCGCGCAGGTAGTGCACGGTGATGTGCAGTTTGTCGGCGGCCTGCTTTTCGCTTAGATTGTTTTCCAGCCTGGCCTGGCGCAGAATTTCGCCTGGGGTTTGTTTGTTGGGCTTTTCTTTTGGCATGGTTCTGTTTTGTGATTCAGTTAATGTCGGTCTGTGAATGTGGCTCTGCTGGCATGAGTCGCGTTTTGTACTCATTGTATTCGGGGGAATCCCGATGCAGGGTTTCCAGAGTTCGTGCATAAGCCGCCGTTAGTTCCTCGTTGGCGAATTGGCTTTCAATTTCAATGCCGGCCAGCAAGGCTCGTGGTGTGAGCGGGAAGAAGCGTTGGCTTGCGGCGATGTATTGCTGAAAGTACCGGCGGGCGGTGGGCCAGTCCTGCTTGCTTATATAAATATCGGCCAATTCCAGTGATGATACATACAAGCCCGGGTTCAGCGTGAGGGCGCGTTGGAAAGCCGTTTCAGCTTCAGCAATTCTTTCCAGCGACAGCGCACTGCGGCCCAGATTTTCAAAAGCGATGGCGCGACCTTCGTAAGCCGTGTCGGCGGTTACTATTTCAAGTTGGCGGTGGGCTTCGGCAAAGCGTTGCTGCGTGAACAGGAAAGCGGCGTAGTTGTTGCGTGCGCGGGAATTGTTGCGCTGCAAGCGAACGGCGCGGCGAAAACTTTCTTCCGCCAGTTCCATGTCGCCTTCGCGCTGATGTATGAGTGCTGATATATGGTGCAACTCCGAGTTGCGGTTATCAAGTTGCATGCCGTTATTGATGGCGCGGCGGGCGGCGCTTATGTCGTTGTTATCGTAATAGGCGAAGGCCAGCCGGGTGTAATCTGCAACTGCCCGCTCGGTGGAAGTTTCAACTGCAAACCCGCCACTGGTGGTGGTGATGCATGAGGACAACACCGGCACAAGCACTAACACTAGCGCCGGCATCAAGTCCAGTGCCGCGCTTCTTGTTTTGATACCTGTCATCTTTTTAATCATGTCATTTCCACGCTTGCGAGCCGCTCGCTGCGGCGGGTGCGGTCTGTTATGCGGCCTACCAGTTGGCCGCAGGCTGCTGCAATGTCGTCGCCGCGGGTGGTGCGTACGGTAACAGTGTAGCCTGCTTTTTGGAGAATTTGGCGGAAGCGGCTTACTGTTGTTGGCGAGGGGCGCTGGAAATCGCTGGCGGCGAAGGGGTTGAATGGAATCAGGTTTATCTTGCAGGGGAAGTCTTGTAGCAGTTGGGCTAAATCTCTGGCGTGTTGGCGGTGGTCGTTGATGCCTTTGATGAGGGTGTATTCAATTATCGGGAGGCGGCGGTCTGGCAGGCTGAGCATGTAGTCGTTTACTGTGCTTAGTAATTGTTGTATGGGGTAGCGTTTGTTGATGGGCACAAGTTGGCTGCGTAATTCATCGTTGGGTGCGTGCAGGGATACGGCCAGACATGCCTGGGTGCGGCCTTTCATGCGTTCAATTGCCGGCACTACGCCGGAAGTGCTTATGGTTACCCGGCGTTTGGAAAGGCCGTAGGCGCAATCGTCAAGCATGATGTCTATGGCTTCCATTACCGGTTCAAAGTTGAGCAGTGGTTCGCCCATGCCCATCATTACGACGTTGCTGACTGGTCGTTGGTCAAATCCGCCGAGTTCACGGTTTGCCCACCACAACTGGCCGACGATTTCGGCGGCGCTGAGATTGGCGGCAAAGCCCTGTTTGCCTGTGGCGCAGAAACTGCAATCCAGCGCGCAACCGGCCTGGGAGGATATGCACAGCGTGCCGCGCCCTGCTTCGGGGATGAATACCATCTCTACGTGGCTGCCTCCGGCTACGCGTATGAGCCATTTGCGGCTGCCGTCTGTGGATTTGTAGTCGGCTACGATTTCCGGCAGGGTGATGGTGGTGGTGTTGACCTGAGTATGTTGCTTGAGGCGTTCGCGGGTGGGTTTGCTGATGTCGGTCATGGCATCAATGTCGGTAACGCCGCGCTGGTGAATCCATTTCATTAGTTGGGTGGCACGGAAAGGCTGTTCGCCCAACTCGGCGAACAGGGTCTCCAGTTTGCTGCGGCTGAGGCCGGCAAGGTTCGGGGTGGCTAATGTCATTGTCATTGCCTCTTTCGTGTCAGGCGCAAATTTCTTGTGCCTTGAAAAAATAATCAATCTCGCGCACGGCGGAAGCGGCGGAGTCGGAACCGTGTACGGCGTTGGCATCAATGGAGTTGGCGTAGTCGGCGCGGATGGTGCCCGGTGATGCCTCGGCGGGATTGGTGGCGCCCATCAGTTCGCGGTTCACAGCTATTGCGTTATCGCCTTCCAGCACCTGAACTACGACCGGGCCGGATGTCATGAACTCAATGAGCGCATCGTAAAACGGCTTGCCCTTGTGTTCGGCATAGAAGCCACCGGCGGACTCATCATTCAGGCGCAGCATTTTGGCTGCAATAATTCTGAGACCAGCCTGCTCAAAGCGGCTGCAAATTTCACCGATAACATTTTTGCCAACGGCATCGGGTTTGATTATGGATAGAGTACGTTCAATTGCCATTCTAACTGTCCTTAACCGGGCGAAGGCTGTTGCCCCGGTTCGTGCTTGGTTCGTGCATTGGTGTAAAACCTCGCATTATACGCGCTAATGTGTGGTTTTTGCACTATCTGTATTGTGCCTGATACGAGACACCCCCCACCGATGGCTTACGCCACCGACTCCCCCTCAAGGGGGGAGTAATTACTCCGCCTCTTCTATCCAGGCGGCCTGGATTGCTTCCAGTATTTTTTCGCCGCAGCGAGCCGGGTCGTCATCAAAGTCGTCCAGCGCCAGCACATGGTCTCGCAGCCTGACGAAATTGATATAGCGCGGATCTTCGTCCGGGTGTGCATCAGCCAGTTCTGTGGCAATTTCATAGATATCAGTCCATTTCATGGTGGTACCTCTTTACTTTTCAGTGGCATTTTCTGTGAAGAGCCTTCGGCTTGTAAGCATCGTCCTCAGCTTGTGAATAACATCTTTCCGTTTATGAACAGCGTTTTCTGCTCGTATGGGTTTGTTAATGATCTTCCGACACCATGTTAATCGTGTATTTGGGGATTTCAACAAGCAAGTCGGCCTCAGCTACCAGCGCCTGACAGCTGAGGCGTGATTCCGGTTCCAGACCCCAGGCCTTGTCAAGATAATCTTCTTCCTTTTCTTCGGCATCTTCCAGTGAATTAAAACCATCTCGCACTATTACATGACAGGTGGTGCAGGCGCAGGATTTTTCGCAGGCGTGTTCTATGGGAATGCCGTTGCGCAGGGCGGCATTGAGAATGCTTTCGCCTGCTTGCGCTTCAATCTCTGCGCCTTGGGGACAAATAGTTTCGTGGGGCTTGAAAGTGAGTTTGGGCATTTGTTATTCCGCCTGTTTCATGTTGTCAATGGCCTTGCCTTTGAGGGCTCGTGCGATGTGTGCGTTCATGCGGCGGGCGGCGAATTCTCCACTGGCTTCATTGAGTTGTTCGGTGCCGGTGCGGATGGCTTGTGTGTCGGCGTTTTCGATGGCCTGCTCCAGTTTGGCGACGGCGGCATCCATGCTTGCGTGTTCTGCTGCGCTCATCAGGTTGCGGTCAACTTCCTGGGCGGCGCGCAGTGCCGCGATGAGTTGGCGTGCTTCAATCTCTGCTTCTTTTAGTGCGCGGGTGTGCATGTCGGCTTCGGCGTGGTCCTGGGAGGCTTCCAGCATTTGTTCAATGGCGTCGGCGTTCAGGCCGTAGCTTGGTTTGATTTGAATTTCTGCTTTTTGGGCGGTGCCGAGTTCTTCGGCTGTTACGCCGAGCAGGCCGTCTGCATCAACCTGGAAGGTAACGCGAATTTTTGCCGCGCCGGCGACCATGGGTGGGATGCCGCGTAGTTCAAAGCGGGCCAGTGAACGGCAATCGCTGACCAGTTCGCGTTCGCCTTGCAACACATGGAGGGACATGGCGCTTTGGCCGTCCTTGAATGTGGTGAACTCCTGAGAACGTGCCACCGGAATGGTGGTGTTGCGTGGAATAATTTTTTCAACCAGTTCGCCCATGGTTTCAATGCCGAGCGACAGCGGTGTTACATCCAGCAGCAGAAAATCATTGGCGGACTTGTTGCCAACCAGCACATCGGCCTGGATGGCGGCGCCGATGGCGACTACCTGGTCGGGGTTGATTGAGGCAAGCAGTTCGCGTTTGAACAGGGTTGCGACTGCTTCGCGCACGGCGGGCATTCGGGTGGCACCGCCGACCATGATGATGTTGTCCACATCTTGTGGTTCAAGTTCGGCATCGCGCAACACACGCCGACAGGTGAGCAGGGTGCGGGATATCAAGGGCTCGGCGAGGGCGGCGAAATCGGTGCGGGTGAGGGAGAAAACTTGTTCGCGCCAGGTGAACTTGGCGTGTTCGACTTCGCTTAGTTCATGTCTTGCGGCTCTGGCGAGTAGTCGCAGCTGGGCTTGTTCCTGATTATTTTTCCGGCTGTCTGTCTGGTCGCTTTTCTGAGTATTTGTCTTACTATTTGGCTGACCATTTGTCTGGACGCTTGTCTGAGCACTTGTCTGAACAACAGGTTGGCCGTTGGCTTCTGTCGCCGTAGTGTACTGTTGCTGTGCCCAGGCGACGATGGCTTGGTCAAAATCATCGCCGCCGAGGTTGGTGTCGCCTCCGGTGGCTAGCACTTCAAACACGCCTTTGCTGAGACGAAGCAATGACACATCAAAAGTGCCGCCGCCCAAATCAAACACCAGAACTTTGCCTTCATCACCGCTATCCAAACCATAGGCCACTGCCGCCGCGGTGGGTTCGTTCAGCAGACGCAACACATGGAGGTCCGCACGCTCGGCGGCGTCTTTAGTTTGCTGGCGCTGGGCATCATTGAAATAGGCGGGCACGGTGATTACTGCTCCTTCCACTGTTCCCCTGAGGCTGCTTTCTGCGCGCGCTTTCAGATGTCTGAGGATATCTGCTGATACTTCTATCGGGTCTTTGCTTCCGCCACTGGTTATCAGGGCGGGCGATTGTGATGGGCGAGTTTCGTCAAATTGATAAGGCAAGTGCGGATATTGCGTTTGAATTTCCGGCAGGCTTTTGCCTAACAAACGTTTTACCGACACTATTGTATTGGCCGGGTCGGCGATAAGCTGTTCATCCGTTACGGCGTTGCCCACTGCTACTGCTTGAGCATCAGCGGTGTTGGCGGTATCAGTGGTGTCGGAAGTGTTGCCGACGGTGGTATTGGAGGTGTCGGCATAATGCACGATGGATGGCACCAAAGGCTGTCCGTTGGTATCACGCAACACCTCTACTCCGGTGCCGCACTTCGCCGCTACCAGTGAGTTGGTGGTACCAAGGTCTATACCCACCGCCCGACGATGGTCGGGTTTAGGCAACTTACCCCCAGGTTCGGATATTTGTAGTAGTGCCATTGGTATCTCATGTTCCGGGATTTGTGAACGCCTGCAACAGTGCCATTCAACATCAGCTTAATATCCCAAGCGCTGTTCCTCGCCTGCGTTGATTTCGCTGAACAGTTTTTCGAGGAATTGTAGTTCGTGGAATACAATTCGTGCTGCGGCTAACTGGTTGTCTTGCAGGGCTTGGGAGAATTCGCTTTGCTTTGCCGTGAGTTTTTGTCGGGTTTCGGCTTTCATGGCATCCAGTTCAGTTAGTGCGGAGTCGTCTTTTGGTAGTTCGTCCAGCCGTTCTCGTAGCTCTATTTGTTCCAGTAATAATTCTGCGGGCAGGTCGTTTTGGTTTACTGTGCTTACATCTTCTCCGTGCAGTTGAAGCAGGTAGGCGGCTCTTTGTAGCGGGGATTTTAGGGTGGCGTAAGCCTCGTTTAGCAGGCTGGTCATTTGCACGGCGTGCAGGCGTTGCTGTTCATCGGCGGCGGCGAATTTGTCCGGGTGCAGTTCTGCTTGCAACTGTCGGTAGCGTTCGGCCAGGGCATCCGGGTCCAGTTCATATTGGGCCGGGATGGTGAACCACTTGAAATAATTGTCTGCTGGGCTGCTCAAACGTTGAAACTTTCACCGCAACCGCATTCGCCGCTGGCGTTTGGGTTTTTGAATTCAAATCCTTTGTTGATGCCCTGTTTGACAAAATCCATTTCGGTGCCGTCTATGTAGGTGAGGCTTTTGGCATCAACTACTATTTTGACGCCGTGGTCTTCAAACACCTTGTCGCCCATTTCCAGTTGGTCGGCGAACTCAAGCACATAAGCCATGCCGGAGCAGCCGGTGGTTTTCACGCCAACACGAATGCCCAGGCCGTGGCCGCGGCTGGCCAGTTGTTCCGCCACATGTTGGGCTGCTGTTTCTGTGATTGATATTGCCATTGTTTACTGTGCACCGGGGGATGGGCGTTGCCTTGCCGGTTAGCCCTCGCGCTTTTTCTTGACATCGGCGATAGCCGCCTTGATGGCATCTTCGGCCAGCACCGAGCAATGTATCTTGACCGGTGGCAGGCCGAGTTCATCGGCGATGTCCTGGTTTTTGATGGCGGTGGCTTCGTCCAGCGAACGCCCCTTGACCCATTCGGTAAGCAGGGAACTGGATGCGATTGCCGAACCGCAGCCGTAGGTTTTGAAGCGGGCGTCTTCAATGATGCCTTTCGCGTCAACCTTGATTTGCAGGCGCATCACATCACCACAAGCGGGTGCGCCTACCATGCCAGTGCCGACGTTGGTGTCGTCGTCATCCAGCTTGCCAACATTGCGTGGATTTTCGTAGTGGTCTAGTACTTTCTCTGAATATGCCATGATGTTTTCTCCGATTTCGTGCTAACTGTTAACAGCCAACTTTCATTCTGCTCTTAGTGAGCAGCCCATTGAACCTGATTTAAATCAATGCCGTCTTTGTGCATATCCCACAGTGGGGATAAATCGCGTAGTTTGCTCACTGCGTCGTGAATTTTTCCGATGGCGAAGTCAATCTCTTCCGGGGTGGTGAAGCGGCCGATGGTCATGCGCAGGGAACTGTGTGCCAGTTCATCGTTAAGGCCCAGTGCACGCAAGACATAGGATGGCTCCAGGCTGGCGGAAGTGCAGGCGGAACCGGAAGACATGGCCAGATCGCGTAGCGCCATCATTAGTGATTCGCCTTCAACGAAATTGAAACTGATGTTGAGGTTGCCGGCCACCCGCTGTTTGAGGTCGCCGTTGACATAGACTTCTTCTATGTCTTTCAGGCCGTTCAGTAGCCGCTCGCGCAGGCTGTGGATGCGTTCGTTTTCCGTTGCCATCTCTTCGCCGGCAATGCGGTAAGCCTCGCCCATGCCTACAATCTGGTGGGTGGGCAGGGTGCCGGAGCGCATGCCACGTTCGTGGCCGCCGCCGTGTATTTGCGGCTCTATTCTGACCCGTGGCTTGCGGCGCACATAGAGGGCGCCGATGCCTTTGGGGCCGTAAATTTTGTGGGCTGTTAAGGACATCAGGTCAACCTGCATTTTTTCCAGATTGATTTCCAGTTTGCCTGCGCTTTGTGCGGCGTCAACATGGAAGATGACTCCTTTCTCGCGGGTGATTTTGCCGATGGCTTCAATGTCGTTGATTACACCGATTTCGTTGTTGACATGCATTAGTGATACCAGCGTGGTATCCGGGCGGATGGCGGCGGCAACGGATTCCGGTTTAATCAGGCCGTCGGCGCCCGGGTCCAGGTAGCTTACTTCGTAGCCTTCCCGTTCCAGTTGGCGGCAGCTGTCCAGCACTGCCTTGTGTTCTATTTTTGAGGTGATGATGTGTTTGCCTTTCTTGCTGTAGAAGTGGGCGGCGCCTTTGATGGCGAGGTTGTCGGCTTCGGTGGCGCCGGAAGTCCAGACGATTTCCCGCGGGTCGCAATGTAACAGTTCCGCTATTTGGCGACGGGCATTCTCCACCGCCTCTTCCGCCTTCCAGCCAAACTGGTGGGAGCGGGATGCCGGGTTGCCGAAGTTGGCCTCAAGGGTGAGGCACTCCGACATCTTGTTGGCGACTCGGGGGTCTACGGGTGTTGTGGCCGAGTAGTCAAGATATATGGGAAGGTGCAGGGATGACATGGTTGCTCCGATGTTTGCTCCGGTTAGGCGGTGGCCGCCGGGGCCTGTAGTTCGTTCAGGTTGCTGTTCCTGTTTGCGCTTGCGTTCCTGTTTCCGCTTCTGCCAATAATCAGATGTCTCTCATCTTGCTTGTTGGCGATGCGTTTTATCTCACTTCTGGCTACCAAATCGGCGAGGCTGATTCCTCTCAGAAAAGAATGAATCTGGGTGCTGAGATCTTCCCACAAATAATGAGTGAGACAGGTTTCTCCGCCTTGGCAATCGCCAGCGCCGTGGCAACGGGTGGTATCCACGGACTCGTTCACGGCATCAATAATCTCAGCGATAAAAATTACCTCGCTTTCCCGTTGCAGCTTATAACCTCCGCCCGGACCGCGTATGCTGATAACCAGCGCATTCTTGCGTAGCCGCGTAAACAACTGCTCCAGATAGGACAGCGAGATGCCCTGGCGGCCGGAAATATCAGCCAGACTGACCGGTCCCTGATGCCTGTGCAGAGCCAGGTCCAGCATGGCGGTTACCGCATATCTGCCTTTGGTAGTAAGCCTCATAGGGCGATTATTGAATAGCCGAGCAAAATAGTCAAGTATTTTTTATGGTTTTTTCGTAGCGGATTGTTGACGGCACTTTGCCGAAAATCAGGGCTTATGGGGGTCAATGATGTGTCGTATGTAAGCACCAACCGTGGCACCGCCCTGAACACAAGCAGTGTATGCGGTGCTATTGATTTCCTGCAACAATGCCTCACATCGGGCCAGACATTGCTAACACCTGCCAACTCCCGCTAAACGCCTTTTATACTAACCACCAGTTTACGAAACTGATCAAGCAAGGTCTCATACTTGTAGTCAGTAAACTCACCAGCATCCATAAACATACCGTGTTCCTCACAAGCTTCATACTGAAGGTGAGGCTGCTTCTTATCATTCAACCTTATCATGGCTTTGTCACAACGGGGACAATTTATGTCACGCACCGTATTATACTTGCGACCAACATCCGGATCTCCGCAGTCAGCAAAATCCGTCATCCAACTACTCTTCAACTGCTCAGCCTCACCATTATCAAACCACAGCCCCTTACAACCGCTGCACTTATCAATGGCCACCTTACCATGCAAAGTTTCAATCTCCATTTCCTGCATTTCTGTATTACATTTGGGACAATTCATCTGGATTCCCTCGCTACTTAATAAGTGGGGCGCATAATACCCCAGAGCCCGATGCCATTCAAGCACCTGTAGCGGATTAGCACTTATGAGACAAATCAGGCAGCAACCTGCTGCTCATCCAACAATCGGCTGGCAGCACTGAGAAAGGCGTTCAAGGAAGAAGAAATGATGTCCTTGCTAATGGCCACACCAGTATAGCGGCGCCCCTCGCACTTAATCTGGATGTAGGTTACGGCCTCGGCATCGGTGCCCTGCCCCAGCGCGTGTTCGCCGTATTCCATGATTTCAAAATCAATTCGAATGGCGCGCTTGATGCCTTCCACAAATGCATCCAGCACACCGTCACCCTCGCCAGAAATGGCAATCTCCCTGTTGAAATAAGTTAGCTGTGCATCAAAAGTTTCGCGCCCTTCCTGCTTCTTGATAGCAAAGTTTTCCAGGCTTAGTAATTGTTTGTTGTGCAGATAATGCTCGTTAAACAAATCCCATATCTCATCAGGATGAATCTCCTGGCCAGTATCTTCGGCGTGCTTTTGCACCACCCGGCTGAATTCAATTTGCAACCAGCGCGGCAACTGGAAGCCAAACTTGCTCGCCAGCACATAAGCCACCCCGCCCTTGCCGGACTGGCTGTTAACGCGAATGACATCCTGATAGGTGCGGCCGATGTCGCGCGGGTCAATTGGCAGGTAGGCGATTTCCCAGTTTGTGCCTTCCTCGTAGATATCAAGGCATTTTTTTATGGCGTCCTGATGCGAGCCGGAAAATGCGGTGAATACCAAATCGCCGGCGTAGGGCTGGCGGGGGTGAACGTTAATCTGGGTGCATTCACGCACCACCGAGGTGATGCGGTCCATATCACGCAGATCCAGTTCGGGGTTGATGCCCTGGCTGTACAGGTTCATCGCCATAACTACGATGTCCATGTTGCCGGTGCGTTCGCCGTTGCCAAGCAGGGTTCCTTCCACCCGTTCGGCGCCGGCCATTACCGCGAGTTCGGCAGCGGCGACTGCACAGCCCCGGTCATTGTGCGTGTGCAGGCTGACGATGATGGCATCGCGCTTGCTGATGTGGCGGCAGAACCATTCAATCTGGTCGGCGTAGATGTTGGGGGTGGCCATCTCAACAGTGGATGGCAGGTTGATGATGGCTTTGCTGGTCGGTGTGGGTTGCCAGACATCAATGACGGCGTCGCAGACTTCAACGGCGTAGTCTATCTCGGTGCCGGTGAAACTTTCCGGTGAGTATTGGAAGGTCCAATCGGTTTCCGGTGCCTGGTCGGCGCACTCTCGTACTTTTTGTGCTCCGGCTACGGCGATATCAATGATTCCGGCCTTGTCTGTTTTGAATACTTTTTGTCGTTGCACCACGGATGTGGAGTTATACAGGTGCATGATGGCTTTGGGTGCGCCGCGTAGTGATTCAAAGGTTCGCTCTATGAGTTCGGGGCGTGCCTGGGTGAGCGCCTGAATGGTTACATCATCGGGGATTTTGTTTTCTTCAATCAAGCTGCGGACGAAATCAAAATCCGGTTGTGAGGCGGCGGGGAAACCTACTTCAATTTCCTTGAAGCCTACTTCTACCAGCAGGTCAAACATTTTTTTCTTTTGTGACACCGACATGGGTTCAATCAGCGCCTGATTGCCATCGCGCAGGTCAACGCTGCACCAGATGGGTGCGCGAGTGATGGCCTGCTCCGGCCAGCTGCGATTCTGGATGGGGACGGGTGGGAATGGTTTGTATTTGCTGTGGTCGTACATACGCTTTGCCGTGATGGTTTCGCTGTGTTTGTGTCAGGTTTTCGAGCCCTGGGGGATTGCCCCGCGTCCGGAATCTGATACCTGGACCTGATGGTTCATTTCAGGCTCCTGAACCCTGAGGGATCACCTCAGGGGCCAAGGAGGGCGCGTAGTTTAGCCGTTATCCATTAGATTTTCTACATATAAATACTAGTTGTTTTGCGTTTTATTAGTGTTATTCTCTAATTTTACTTGACTATGTGGCGATAATCCTTAATATGGCGAGTATTGTTGGTATTGCCGTGATGGCTGCTGGCAGAAATCGCTGATAAAGACCATTCACAGAGGCCACCCACAGAGGCCGTTTATAAGGAGCCACTCATGCAACTGGACAAACTGGACATACGCATTTTGCGGGAATTGCAGCTTAACGGGCGCATTAGTAATCTGGAGCTGGCGGAGAAGATTGGTCTGTCGCCGACTCCTTGTGCGCGCCGTGTGAAGCAGCTGGAGGAGGCCGGGATTATTGTTGGCAATGTGACCTTGCTGAATGCTTCACTGCTGGATTTGAAACTTACTGCGCTAATTCAGATTAGTATGGATCGTCATGTGCCAGCGCGGTTTGATCAGTTTGAGGGCATTGTGAAATCTTATCCGGAAGTTATTGAGTGTTTGTTGATTACCGGGCAATCGGCAGATTATCAGTTGAAGGTGGTGGTGCCGGATATGGAGTACTATCAGGATTTTTTGCTGAACAAGATTACACGTATTGAAGGTGTAACCGATGTGCATTCCAGTTTCGTGCTGCGTCAGGTTGTGAAGACTACCAACCTGCCGTTGAAATATGTTCTGGAATCTTAGTTGTCCGGCTACCTAGTTATCTTGGTTGCTTGATTGTCTGAATTATTTAGGCAACAAATGAACAATCGCATCCCGCTCGCCGCGTAATTCTTCTTCGCTGGCATCAATCATCTTCTGGCTGAATGAATTGATTTCCAGCCCTTGCACGATGTGGAACCCACCGTCAGCGCAAGTGCAGGGGAATGAGAACACCAGCCCTTGCTCAATGCCGTAGCTGCCATCGGAGGGCACGGACATGCTGACAATTTTGCCATCGCTGCCAGATACCCAGTCGCGCACGTGTTCAATGATGGCGCTCGCCGCCGACGCGGCGCTGGACAGACCGCGCGCCTCAATCACCGCGGCGCCCCGTTGTTGCACGGTGGGGATGAAATCTTTTTCCATCCATTCCATATCCACCAGTTCGGTGGCTGGCTTGCCGGCAATTTTACAGTGGTGAATATCCGGGTATTGGGTGGCGGAGTGGTTGCCCCAGACAATCACACCGTCAACATCGCTGCTGTGCTTGCCGGTTTTTTCTGCCAGTTGTGCCATGGCTCGGTTGTGGTCAAGGCGGCTCAAGGCGGTGAATTGCCCGGGCGATAACTCCGGTGCGTTGTGATAGGCGATGACTGCGTTGGTGTTGGCCGGGTTGCCCACCACCAGCACCTTCACCTTGCGGCTGGCATGGGCGTTGATGGCGGCACCCTGGGCGGCAAATATTTTGGCGTTGGCTTCCAGCAAATCCTTGCGTTCCATACCCGGCCCGCGCGGGCGGGCGCCTACCAGCAGGCAATAGTCGGCATCCTTGAAAGCGATGGCCGGGTCATCACTTTGCACTATTCCAGTTATCAGCGGGAAGGCGCAGTCTTCAATTTCCATCACTGTGCCCTTGAGGGCATCCAGCGCCGGGGTGATTTCCAGCAGTTGCAGAATTATCGGCTGCTCCTTGCCCAGCATTTCGCCGGCGGCAATGCGGAACAACAGCGAGTAGGTGATTTGTCCGGCGGCTCCGGTGATGGCGACTCGCACGGGTTGTTTCTGTTTCATCGTTTTCAATCCGTTTGTGGGGGGTGTTGCAATTTGTTTACTGGGCGGTGAGCAGTTTGCTGGTTCGCTAGCCCAACCTTGTGCAAGGTTTGATGAAAGACGGAGTATAGCAGAAATATTGTGTTGTTAGTAACGATAGAGCATCATTGAATCGCCGTAACTGTAGAATCTGTATTCTTGTGTTATGGCTTGTTGATAGGCTTCGCGTAGCAAATCAACTCCGGCGAAGGCGCTGACCAGCATGAGCAAGGTTGATTCCGGCAGGTGGAAGTTGGTGATGAGTGCATCCACTGCCTGAAACTTGAAGCCGGGATAGATGAAGATGTTGGTGTCGCCGTGATAAGGAGTTAACTGAATGTGGTGAGGTTCGGTTTTTGCTGAATCTTGTGATACTGATGGCTGCGATGCTGATAGTTGCGCCGCAGTTTTTGCTGAGGCTTGCGACACCGATAGCTGCGCTGCGGTTTCCAGGGCGCGCACTGCGGTTGTGCCTACTGCTACCACGCGGCCACCGGCGGCCTTGCAGGCGGCGACCTGCTGGCACACCTGCTCATCTAGTTGCATGAGTTCGGCGTGCATCTGATGTTGTTCTACATTGCTAACCCGCACCGGCTGAAAAGTGCCGGCGCCAATGTGGAGGGTGAGGAAGGTGCTGGCTATGCCGCGTTGCTTCAGGTTGTGCAGCAAGTCATCGTCAAAGTGCAAACCGGCGGTGGGGGCGGCTACTGCACCGTCTTTGGCGGCGTAAACTGTTTGGTAACGCAAGGCATCCTGCGGCGAATCCGGGCGGCTGATGTAGGGCGGTAATGGTGTGTGGCCAATGGCATCCAGCACTTGTTTCAATGTGGGGCGGGCGGGAAACTGTAATACAAAAAAATCTCCCTCTCGTTTGATTACCTTTACCGATAATGGTTGTGAATGTTTCGGCAGTGTAAACAACAACTCACCGCCCGCAGCAGGTTTCTTGCTCACTCGTAATTGTGCCAGCACTCTGGCTCCCCTGTTGCTCTCGCCTTCTCCATTTTCTCCACCAGCCATGCTTTCCTTGCCTTCCCCACCACTTTCGCCCTCATCCAGCACCCGCTCCAGCAACACTTCCACCTGGCCGCCGCTGGGCTTGCGGCCATAGAGCCGTGCCGGTATTACCCGGGTATCGTTGAACACCAGCAGGTCGCTTTCCCTGAGCAACTCTGGCAAGGCACCGAAACGCCGGTGTGTGATTTCACCGCTTGTGCAGTTAACGGCCATGAGGCGGCTGGCGCTACGCTGGGGTGCGGGCTGCCTGGCGATAAGGTGTTCGGGCAGGTGATAGGCGAAGTCGGAAAGTTTCATGCAAGCCGGTAAAGCTTTCGTTGGATGAGTGCTAGTCTGTTATGTAACCCTTGTTGCGGAGTGCGGTCAGGGCTTGTCGCACTGTGTGTCTGCTGTTGCCTTTATCTACGCAAACGCACACATCGGCCACCTGGTGATACAAGGGGTCACGTTCTTCCTTGAGTTTTGCCAGCATCTGTTCCGGGTTGGCACCTTCCAGCAGTGGTCGGTTGCGGCCTCTGGCTGTGCGTTGTGTCAACAGTTCCAGGTCGGCATCCAAATGAATCACCGTGCCACGCTGTTTCAGGTAGTCGCGGTTTTCGCTGCGCAGCACCGCGCCGCCGCCGGTTGCCAGCAGCAGGCCGGGCTGGGCGGTGAGTTCGTCCAGCAGGCGAGACTCCCTGTCTCTGAAACCGGTCTCGCCTTCCACATCAAAAATTAAACTGACGCTGGCGCAGGTGCGGCGTTCAAGCTCCTGGTCGCAATCTATGAATTGAAGGCCAAGTTTTTTTGCCAGAGTTTTACCGAGGGTGGTTTTACCTACGCCCATGAGGCCGACCAGAAACAGTCGGTCTGATTTGTTTGTTACAAGTTTCATCTGTTTGTTGCTCTTGGTTGTTGCTCACTTTGTTTACAGTGTATCAAGCCGGAGATTACATAACCGGTGGTCAAGGGTTGCCTGATGATTGCCTGGCAATATGTCCGGCTGTTATAATCTCCGCCCTGTTCGCGTCTCTGATTTGCCAGCGTGGTGAAATTGGTAGACACGATGGATTCAAAATCCATTGCCCTCACGGGCGTGGCGGTTCAAGTCCGCCCGCTGGTACCAGACGCGGCCAAATGGCGGTTCAGTCGGGCATCCGGCTGAAAGTATAAAAGCACTTGCGGTAAATTTTCAAGAGCGAGAAATCCGGCGTGGCAAAATATAAAATAGCCCTTCTTGACGGTGATGGCATCGGCCCGGAAATCATGGCGCAAGCGGTGAGGATTCTGCAGCTGGTTGGCTCGCGCAATGATATTACATTTGAATTGACCCATGCTCCTTTTGGTGCTGCTGCGTATTTTAATGACGGCCACGCATTTCCCGATTCCACCAGGGCGGTTTGCGATGCGGCCGATGCCATTCTCAAGGGACCTATTGGTTTGAGCCATGAAGAATCCAGCCGCATACCTGTTGATATGCAGCCGGAGCGCGGCGCCCTGTTGCCGTTGCGACAGCGTTACGACACCTTTGCCAATTTCCGTCCGGTGTTCCTGCCGAAAACACTGAGCCATTTCTCTCCCCTGAAGCCGGAAATTATTGGTGATGGTATTGATTTCATCATCATTCGTGAACTGGTGGGTGGTTTGTATTTTGGTCATAAGGAAACCGGGGTGAACAAGGCGGGCAAGCGGTTTGTGAATGAAAGTCTGGAATATGATGAAGACCAGATTTCGCGCATTGCCAAAGTGGCTTATGATACGGCGCAGAAGCGCAAGCGGGTGCTGCACAATATCCATAAAAGCAATGTGCTGAAATCCAGTGTGTTGTGGAATGAGGTTATTGGCGAGGTGGGGCGGGATTATCCTGATGTGGAAGTGATTCATATTCTGGTGGATGCCGCCGCAACTTATCTGTGCCTGAACCCGGGGCAGTTTGATGTGATGGTGATGGAGAATATGTTTGGCGATATTCTCAGCGATCAGGGTGGCGGCATCCTCGGCTCGCTGGGCTTGATGCCTTCGGCCTGTATCGGTCCCGAAAAATCTTACTATGAACCCTCTCACGGTTCTGCGCCGGATATTGCCGGGCAAAATATTGCCAACCCTTACTCCATGATTGGTTCGGTGGCGATGATGCTGGAAATGAGCTTTGGGCTTGAGGAAGAATCGCGCAAGGTGTGGCAGGCAATGCAAAGCGTTTTTGCCGCCGGTTACTCCACACCGGACCTGGCAGCATCTGGAATAGATATTAAGCTTATTGATACTGCGGCCTTTGGTGACAAGGTGGCTGAAAATCTTGCTGCGTTGTGAGCTTTTGACTTCCTAGCCGCGCTCGCGGGCCCACTTCAGATTTATCATACGCATGGTTGCTTTCACTGCGGCCAGCACCTGATTGGAATCCACACCTCTTGTTTTGATGTCCTGCCCGGCGAGATTCCAGGTGATGATACATTCGGTGAGCGCATTAACCTGGCCACCACGGGGAATATGCACTTCATAATCCACCAGCGGGGGAAATTCAAAATCAACCTGCTTCAGCAACGCCTCAATTGCCGCACAAAACGCCGTAAAGCCACCGTTGCCCGGACCAGAACCCTGATATTGTTCATCCCCAACGCTGATGCGCACACTGGCGGTGCTTCCCACATCCAGCCCGGTGTTGATATAACAATTCAACAGGCGCACATACTGAAACTCCCTGCTCTCCATCACATCCGCAATAATAAACGGCAAATCTTCCGAGGTAATAACCTGTTTTGAATCCCCCAACTGCACAACACGCTCCAATACTTTTGCCTGATCCTCTGCAGAAAGACTGATACCCAACTCATCAAGATTGTTGGTCAGGGATGCCTTGCCGGACATCTTGCCCAGAGCATACACCCGCTTGCGCGCAAACCTTTCCGGACTGAGCCGCGAAACATACAACCCGCCCTTACGGTCCCCATCCGCATGAATACCCGCCGTCTGGGTAAACACATCCGCCCCCACTATCGGCGTATTAGCCGCCACCCACTTGCCGGAAAAGTTCTCCACCATACGGCTCACCACCCCGATACGCGATTCATCAATGCCAAGCCTCACCCCCATCTTGTCTTTCAACGCCACCGCCACCTCCGCCAGCGAAGCGTTGCCAGCCCTTTCCCCCAAACAGTTCATAGTGCAATGAACACTATCAACCCCCGCCCGCACCGCCGCCAACACATTAGCCGTAGCCAACCCATAATCATTATGCGGATGAAAATCAAACCCCGCCTCAGGAAACCGCTCCCTCATAACAGTAACCGCCTCAGCTATCTCCCAGGGCGAATAAACCCCAAGCGTATCCGGCAACATATAATGCTCAATACCAAGACCCTTTGTCGCCTCCACCAAACCAAACACATAATCCCGACTATCCCGATACCCATTAGACCAATCCTCCAAATACATATTCACCCGCATCCCCTTCTCTTTGGCATACTCCGCAGTAGCAACAATATCTTTCACATGCCCCTCAAGCGTCTTGCCAAGCTGCTCCCGACAATGCTTCTCACTCCCCTTACCCAACAAATTAATCACCGCACCACCCGCCCCACTAATCCAATCCACACTACGCCGCCCGTCAACAAACCCAAGCACCTCAACCCGCTCCAACATCCCCTCCCCCCGCGCCCAATCCGTAATCTGCCCCACCGCCTCCTTCTCCCCCTCAGAAACACCAGCCGAAGCCACCTCAATACGATCCACCCTCAGCGCCTGCAACAAGGCCCGAGCGATATTAACTTTCTCATTAACCGGAAAAGACACACCCTGAGTCTGCTCCCCATCCCGCAAGGTAGTATCCATCAAACTAATATAACGTTCACTCATAACGCACTCTCACAACAACAAAGCCCCAATTCTAACAAACCCCACCCCAAATTGCTTCAATGAACCCTGACTTTGTGCGTTTAGAATAAAGGACTAATCATTTTGCATGAGGGCGGCTGGGGTAAGGCTGTGCCGCACCATGCAGTGGCAGGACAGCCACTGCTGAGCCTACAGGGATGTATTCATGGCGTGTGCGGCACGGCCTTACCCCAGCTGCCCGGACTCAAAAAAGACTCCCGTTATTTAATTCGGCCACAATTTAGTTGTATAATGCCGCCTTTTTATGTGTGCGGAAAAAGAACACTGATGGCGCTTCAAATTTGTATACCTAAAGAGGTGCGGGAGGATGAGCAGCGGGTCGCTTTGGTGCCTGATATTGCCAAGCGGCTTATTGGCTCCGGGCTCTCAGTTGCTGTGCAGTCCGGCGCGGGTGAGGGTGCTGGCTATCGGGATGGCGATTATGAAGGGGCTACGGTAGTTGCTGATGCGGGTGCTCTGCTGGGTCAGGCTGATATTGCCTTGATGGTTAATCCTGTTACGGAGCAGCAGATTGGGCAGCTTAAGGAAGGGGCTATTTTGGTGGGGCATTTGAATCCTTATGCTGAGCCGGAGCGGCTGGAGAAGTTGGCCGGGCGGAATATCAGTGCTTTTGCTATGGAGCTTATCCCGCGTATTTCTCGTGCTCAGGCTATGGATGCGCTGTCTTCTCAGGCTTCTATTGCGGGTTATAAGGCGGTGTTGATTGCTGCTAATTTGCTGGGCAAGTTTTTTCCCATGTTGACTACGGCTGCCGGTACTGTGCGTCCGTCCAAGGTGCTGGTGATTGGTGCCGGGGTGGCGGGGTTGCAGGCTATTGCTACGGCGCGGCGTTTGGGGGCTATTGTGGAGGGTTACGATGTGCGTGCTGCGGTTAAGGAGCAGGTGGAATCGCTTGGGGCGCGGTTTGTGGATATTGAGATTAAGGCTGAGGGGAGTGGGGGTTATGCCAGGGAGCTTACTGATGAAGAGAGGCGGCAGCAGCAGGATATTCTTGCCAAACATGTGGCGGGGGCTGATGCCATTGTTAGCACGGCGGCAATTCCCGGGCGGCCTGCGCCGCGTATTATTAGTGCTGTTATGGTTGAGGCTATGCGCGGCGGGTCGGTGATTGTGGATTTGGCGGCGGAGAGTGGGGGTAATTGTGAGCTTACTCGTGCCGGTGAGACTGTGTTGCATGATGGGGTGAAGGTTCACGGGCCGGTTAATGTGCCATCTACGGTGGCGAATCATGCCAGTGAGCAATATGCGCGGAACTTGCTTAATTTTCTTGAGTTGTTGATTCAGGATGGCAAGCCGGTGATTGATTTGGAGGATGAGATTATTAATGACAGTCTGGTTACTCATGCCGGTGCTATTCATAAGGAGGAGCCTCATGATTGAAGGGTTGGCTGCTATTTATATTTTTATGTTGGCTGGTTTTACCGGCTATGAAATTATCAGTCGGGTGCCGGTGATATTGCATACGCCGCTGATGTCCGGCTCCAACTTTGTGCATGGCATTGTGCTGGTGGGGGCGATGGTTGCGCTTGGTATTGCTGATACTCGTAGCGAGCAGGTTATTGGCTTTATTGCCGTGCTGCTGGGTGCCGGTAATGCGGTGGGGGGGTATGTGGTAACTGAGCGTATGCTGGAGATGTTTAAGGCCAGCAAGAAAGATGACGGGAGCAAAGGAAGTGGTGAAAGTAGCGAGAGTGGTGCGAGCTAGGTTATGGCAGACTTTATCCAGACATCCTCTTACTTTATACAGGCTTCCTATCTCATCGCGGCCGCGCTCTTTATCGTTGGCCTGAAACAAATGAGTTCGCCAGTAACAGCCCGGCGCGGCATTTTGTGGGCGGGGGCTGGCATGTTGCTGGCTACGCTTGTTACTTTTATCACGCCTGATATTTTGAATAACAGCCAGGCCGGCACTAATATCGTGCTTATTGTTATTGCCATCGCGTTGGGCGGGGGTTATGCCTGGTATAGCGGCAAGAAAGTGGCAATGACTGATATGCCGCAGATGATTGCCATGTATAACGGCATGGGCGGCGGCGCGGCGGCGACTATCGCGGCGGTGGAATTATTGAAAGCCAGCAGCGAGGCGCGGCACGATGTTACCGGTGCCACCACGATTGCTGATGCACTGGGGGCTGATGTGGCTATCCTTGCCATTCTCGGTGCCATCATTGGCACTATTTCTTTTAGCGGTAGCATCGTTGCCTGGGCCAAACTGGATGGCAGACTTCATCTGGCCAAACTGGTGCCGGGGCAACATTATGTTAATGCCATTCTGGCGGTGGCTACATTGGGCTTTGCCATCGCCATTTACTTCAGCACTGAACTGACACCCATCGTGGTGTTTTATGTGCTGGCGTTGATAGTGGGTATATGTATCACCATCCCCGTTGGCGGTGCCGATATGCCGGTGATTATTTCCCTGTTTAATGCGCTGACCGGTTTGGCGGTGGGATTTGAGGGTTATGTGCTGGGTAATGCGGCGATGATTATTGCCGGCATTGTGGTGGGTTCGGCTGGTAGTTTGCTCACACAACTGATGGCGGTGGCGATGAACCGCTCGGTGTTGAATGTGTTCTTTGCGGGGGTGGGCACCGGCGAGAGCACGGCGACCGGCGACACTCAGGGGGAGATGAAAGAAATTCAGGCACAGGATGCGGGAATCCTGATGGCTTTTGCCAGCCAGCTGGTTGTTATTCCGGGCTATGGTATGGCGGTGGCTCAGGCGCAACACAAAATCTGGGAGTTGACGCAGTTGCTGAATGAACGGGGGGTGGCGGTGAAGTTTGCCATTCATCCGGTGGCCGGACGTATGCCGGGGCACATGAATGTGTTGCTGGCCGAGGCCGGTGTGCCTTACGATATGATTTATGACATGGATGATATTAACGCTGACTTCAAGAAGACTACTGTTGCGCTTGTCATCGGTGCCAATGATGTGGTGAACCCGTCGGCGAAGCATGATACCAGTAGCCCGTTATATGGCATGCCAATTCTGGATGCCATGGATGCCGAGAATGTTATCGTCATCAAGCGCGGGCGCGGGGCTGGTTTTTCCGGCGTGGAGAATCCTTTGTTCTTTGCTGATAACACTCGGATGTTGTTTGGTGACGGGCAGAAAGCCGCCAGCGAATTGATTCAGGCTATTAAAGAGTTAGGCTAGTTTGTGCGCAGCAACAAGAATGACCCTAACGCGGCACAAATAAAAATGGGTGTTAGCACCGCCAGCAACGGGCTGAATCCATAGAGCAGGCTGGCTGGTTCCAGCAATCGCTGAACGATGGTGAACACCAGACCAACACCGAGTGCAACAAAAACCCGATAGCCCATAGTTACCTCGCGCAACGGTCCGAACACAAAGGCAGTGCCCAGCACAACCAGCACCAGTGTGGCCAGCGGCTGCAGCAGTTTTTTCCAAAAGGCCAGATAGTAGGAGGATGCTTCCGCTCCCTGGGCTTCAAAAAAACGGGCAAACTCCCAAAGCCCGGAAATGGATTGATTGTTGAGTTCAACCAGCAACACACTCAAACGTTCCGGCGACAGGTCAACCTGCCACACTTCCTCCGCAACAGTTTCACTTTGCACCGCTGTTGCAGTCAGCAGGCTGCGCTGCACATTGCTTAGCAGCCAGTAGCCGCCGTGTTCCTGTTGACTGTCGCGCACATAACGGGCGCTTTCCGCAAAGCTGGCAGTGTGCAGATGGCGCTCGTCATCCAACTCATAGCGGCTCAGGCCATACAACACTTCGCCCCCCGGCACTATGGCATTGATGTGCAAAAAGTTGTTATTAATTTTATTCCAGCTACCCGGATTGTTGTTGAATGCCAAACCTGCGCTCTGCTGAATGGCCTTGTTGCTTACCGCCCGTTGTTCCAGCGGCGGTGCCAAATATTCTCCCAGCACCAGACTCAGCAACATCACCCCAGCTGTGGGCTTGAGCACGGCGAGCAGAATGCGCCAGGTGCGAATGCCCGCAGTCTGCATAACAACCAGTTCATTGTTTGAGGCCAACACACCCAGGCCGATGAGGGCGCCACCCAGCGCCGCGAACGGCAGCAACTCATAGATGTTGGTGGGGGTTGTCAGCACAGTGAAAGTGAGTGCGTTGAGGAGTGTGTAGCCGTCATCCATATCCGCGAACTCTTCAACCAGACGGAATACCAGTTCCAGCGAAAGTATGAGTGTGATAACCACTACCATCGCCAGCAGCACGGTGTTGCGAATATGTGAATCCAGTTTGTTCATGGTTTGTTCTTGCCGGATGCTGACAGAGGATAATAAGTGGCAGTTTGCTTGCTGATATAAATCCGGTTACTCATGATTTGCTCTTGCCCAGGCTTAGATAGGCACTCAATTCCGGCTTGCGGTATAGCAGAACGCCGAGGCCGATGAAGAGGATATGCACCCACCATAACCCGATTGCGGCGTTGATGCTGCCATCGGCAAGCAGGTCGCGGGAGATTTGCAACAACACATAGTAGAGCACATAGAGCAGCCCGGCCGGCACCAGTTTGTTGTAGCGGCCATGATGCGGGGCGACTTTGCTTAGCGGCACGGCAATGAGAATGATGATGGGCACCAGCAGCAGGTTTGACAGACGCCATTGCAATTCTGCCTGCCGTTCGGGTTCAGTGGCACCAAGCAGCGCGCTGGTTGGCAGTGCTTTTTCTTCGGCGGCGAGGACATCTTCCAGTGGTACGGCGTCGGGCAGGCGGATGAGTTGTGTGCCGGACTGACCGATGGTGAACTCCCGGCTGCCCGGTATGCCATCATATTGCACCACATTTTCCAAACGCATGAAGCGTGCCCCGGTTTCAGCGTCAATTTCCGGCGTTGCCGATTCGGCCAGCAGGATGCTTTGCGTCTCTTCTTCACTCTGCACTGCGCCGCTTTGCATCATACTACCCTGCACTGCCACGAAAATATTTTCCAGTTCGGTAACCGTGCCGCGAGTAACTTGTTCAGCATGGGTTACCCGGCTGCCTCCGCCGAAACGCTGGAATTGTCCCGCCACAATCAGGTCAACTTCGGTTAACTGTTCCTGGCTTTGTTTCAAGCGTTCACTGTTTTGCATTCCCCACGGCATTAACCACAAGCTGAGTAACACCATGCACAGCAGCACGATGCAACCGCTACCCATAGTCAGCGCCAACAGACGCCGCGGACTGGTGCCGCTACCAAGCAACACGACCATCTCATTTTCAGCATACATTCGCCCGTAGGCCAGCAGAATGCCCAGGAACAAAGACAGCGGCAAAATAACCAGCAGGAACTCCGGCAGGCGATAGAAAATCAGCAACAGCAAAACATCAGAGGCCAGCTGGCCAGCCACCACGTCACCAAGATACTGAATAATGCGGCTGACAAATGCCACAATCAACAGAATCAGGCTTACCGCCAGCACTACCTGAAGAACTTGTCTGGAGAGATAACGGAACAGAATCATGGTGTGCCTGACTATAAAGGTGTAGATGGGCGTGCGTATGAGTGTAAACGATTCAGCCCGCCCTGTCAGGCGGCTGCCCTCCCTCGCCGCCGCCGCACCGGGCATCGACGGATGGATATTGCTGATTGTCGGCAGTGTGTTGCGGTGCTAGAATCAGCCCTTATCATTCAGTCAACATACAGGTCATCCCATGAAATATGTAGCGAAAAAAGAGACGGCGGCGGCGATAACGAAAATCGGCACGGATTGTGTTGTGGTCGCTGTTTACAGCAAGGGCGCGCTCAGCCCGGAAGCCAGGGCGATTGATGCCGCTTGCGACAAGGTGCTGAGCAAAATTATCGGCAGCGGCGATTTTAGCGGCAAGCTGGGGGAGACCCTGTTGCTGCACAATCTTGCGGGAGTCAAGGCCGGCCGCGTGTTGCTGGCGGGAGCGGGCGACAACAAGAAGTTTGACGCCAAAGCCTGCGTGAAGATGTTGCAGGCCAGTTTGAGCGTGTTGTTGAAATCACAAGCCAAGTCGGTGCATTTTGGTTTGACCAGTGTGAAAGTGAAGGACAGAAACGGCAAATGGCTCAGCGAACGGCTGGCAATTGAAACCGAACGTGCCTGCTATCGCTATGACGAAACCAAAAGCAAGAAGGCCGAACCGCTTGCGATGGAAACACTGAGTGTGGCCACACCTGCCGGCAGCCTACGTCCGACGGTTAACATCGCCTTGCAACAGGGTGAAATTATTGGCCGGGCAATTAATCATGCGCGGCAACTGGGTAATCTGCCGGGTAACATCTGCACACCCGACTGGTTGGCCGCACATGCGCGCAAGTTGGCGGGGCGTCATAAATCACTCAACATTAATGTGCTTGGCGAAACGCAAATGCAGCAGCTGGGCATGGGTTCCCTGCTCTCGGTGGCTGCCGGATCGGCGCAGGAGGCGAAGCTGATTGTGTTGCGCTATCGCGGTCGCGGTCGCGGTCGCGCCACCGCTGATAAACCTGTTGTGCTGGTGGGCAAGGGCATTACTTTTGATACCGGCGGCATCAGCCTGAAGCCGGGGCTGAATATGGACCACATGAAGTTTGATATGTGCGGTGCCGCCAGCGTTATTGCCACCATGCAGGGGGTGGCGGAACTGAAACTGCCCGTCAATGTGGTTGGCGTGGTGGCGGCGGCGGAAAATATGCCGGGCAGCAAGGCCACCAAACCCGGCGACATCGTAACCAGCATGGCGGGCAAAACTATTGAGGTTTTGAATACCGATGCCGAGGGGCGGCTGGTGTTGTGCGATGCCTTAAGTTACAGCGAGCGTTTCAAGCCGCGCGTGGTGATTGATATCGCCACCCTTACCGGCGCGGCGGTGGCTACTTTTGGTTCCCATGTTAATGCGCTGCTGAGTAACAACCGGCAGCTGGCCGATGCCTTGCTGAAAACGGGTCAGCAGTGTTTGGACCCGGCCTGGGAATTGCCCCTGTGGGATGACTATCAAAGTGAGTTGCACAGTAACTTCGCCGACATTGCCAACATCGGCGGTCGCAACGCGGGCACTATTACCGCCGCCTGTTTCCTGTCGCGCTTTACCGAACAATTCAAATGGGCGCATCTGGATATCGCCGGTAGCGCCTGGCATACCGGGGCTAACAAGGCGGCCACCGGACGTCCGGTTGGGCTGTTGCTTGAATACCTCAGGGCTCAGCGATAAGGATGGATAAAACTTACCAGCCCCAACAGCTTGAAAATCGTTGGTATCAGTTCTGGGAAGAGCGCGGCTATTTCGCGCCCCGGGGTGATGGTCCTCCCTACTGCATTATTATTCCGCCGCCGAATGTTACCGGGCGTTTGCACATGGGGCACGGTTTTCAACACGCCATCATGGATGCGTTGACGCGTTACCATAGAATGTTGGGGCATCAGGCGTTGTGGCAGGTGGGCACCGACCATGCGGGCATCGCCACGCAAATGGTGGTGGAGCGGCAGTTGAATGCCGCCGGCTCCAGCCGTCAGGAGATTGGCCGGGACGCTTTTGTGGGCAAGGTGTGGGAGTGGAAGGCCGAGTCGGGGGGCATTATTACGCAGCAGTTGCGGCGCATGGGTTCCTCGCCGGACTGGTCGCGGGAGCGATTTACTATGGATGAAGACTTGTCTCGCGTGGTGGAGAAAGCGTTTGTTGACCTTCATGATGAAGGGTTGATTTATCGTGGTAACCGGTTGGTGAATTGGGATCCGCAGTTGCATACTGCTATCTCTGATTTGGAAGTTATCTCAGAAGAAGAAACCGGTTCCTTGTGGCACTTTCGTTATCCGCTTGTGGATGATGCGGATAGTGCGGGCGGCGCAAGCGCCGCAGCTAGTGAAAGCGCTACGACCGACGCAAGCACTGCGGCCAATGCAAGCGCTGCGGCCAATGCAAGCGCTGCGGCCAATGTACGAGTTGCGAAAGCCACTAGTAAAACTTATGTGACAGTGGCCACAACCCGCCCCGAGACCATGCTCGGCGATACCGCAGTGGCGGTTCATCCTGACGATGCCCGTTATCAAAAACTGATTGGTAAATATGTTGAGTTGCCGCTTGTCGGGCGGCGCATTCCCATTATCGCCGATGATTATGTGGACCCGGAGTTTGGCACCGGTTGTGTGAAGATAACTCCGGCTCACGATTTTAATGATTACGCCATGGGGCAACGGCACAAGCTGGATGTTATCAATGTGTTCACCCCGGATGCCCGCATCAATGACAATGCGCCCGAAGTTTATCGGGAAATGGACAGGTTCGCGGCGCGCGAGAAAGTGGTTGCCGATTTGAAAGCACTGGGTCTGCTGGAAAAAGTTGACGAACACAAAATGAAAGTGCCCCGCGGCGACCGCAGTGGTGTGGTGATAGAACCCTATCTCACCCCGCAGTGGTATGTGGCGGTGAAAACACTGGCCGAGCCAGCCATTGCCGCCGTGGAAAACGGTGATATTGAGTTCGTGCCAAAGAATTGGGAGAACACTTACTTCGCCTGGATGCGCGACATTCAGGACTGGTGCATCAGTCGCCAGTTGTGGTGGGGGCATCGCATTCCGGCCTGGTATGACGATGAGGATAATGTTTATGTGGGCGGGGATGAGCAGGCGGTGCGGGAGAAGTACAAGCTTGGCAGCGAGGTGAGCTTGCGTCAGGATGAGGATGTGCTGGATACCTGGTTCTCCTCGGCGCTGTGGACATTCTCAACGCTTGGCTGGCCGGATGAGCGGGAATATTTTGAACGCTTTCATCCCACCAGTGTGCTGGTTACCGGCTTTGATATTATTTTCTTCTGGGTTGCGCGGATGATTATGATGACCCTGAAGTGCACCGGCGAGGTGCCGTTTCGCAAGGTGTATATCACCGGGCTGGTGCGTGATGAGCATGGGCAGAAGATGTCAAAGTCCAAGGGCAATATCCTTGACCCTATTGACCTGATAGATGGTATCAGCCTGGACGACCTCATTGCCAAGCGCACGGCGGATATGATGCAGCCGCATATCCGGCAGGAAATAGAGAAGCGGACGCGCGATTCGTTTCCTGAGGGTATTATCGGCTATGGCACCGATGCGCTGCGCTTTACTTTTTATTCGCTGGCTTCCACCGGCCGTGATATCAAGTTTGATTTGAAGCGTACGGAGGGGTTCCGGAATTTCTGTAACAAAATATGGAATGCGGCGCGTTATGTGTTGATGAATTGTGAGGGAAGAACAACTGTCTTATCCGGATTCTTCTCGCCGTCAGAGCCACCGTTTGATGCATTACCTGAGTGGTTTAGAAATGATTTTTCCGTTGCTGACCGCTGGATTGCCAGTCGCTTCAATCAGGCGGCGGCGGATGTTGAACAGGCCTTGCACAATTATCGTTTTGATCTGGCTTCGCAGGTGTTGCATGAGTTTATCTGGGATGAATATTGCGACTGGTATGTGGAGTTATCCAAGCCGGTGCTGTGGGATGACGATGCTCAGCCCAACGGCACACCGCAAGCTGGCAGCGCATCACAAACTACCAACACAACGCAATCTGTTGTCGCTAACAAAGCTGCTGCAACACGCTGGATGTTGGTACACATTCTGGAACAAAGTATGCGGCTACTGCATCCTTTCATGCCCTTCATCAGCGAAGAGATCTGGCAGAAGCTGACACCCCTGCTGGGCATCAGCGGCGACAGCATCATGGTGCAATCCTATCCGCGGCCCGACCCCGCTGCCAACGACAAGGAAGCCGAAGCGGACATCGCCTGGATTAAGGGAGTCATCGTGGCAATACGCAATATTCGCGGCGAAGTGGATGTTTCACCTGCCAAATCAATCAAGGTGTTACTCACTGCCGGTAAGAACGAGGACAAGAAGTGGCTAACAGAATTCCGCCCCTATCTCATGAAACTTGCCAAACTGGAATCAATTGAATGGCTGAATAATGCCGCTGAGGCTCCGCCCTCCGCCACCGCAGTATTCAATAATCTGGAGATACTTGTGCCTCTCGCCGGCCTGATTGATGTGGCCGCCGAACGCTCACGGCTTGGCAAGGAAATAGACAAGTTAGAAAAAACTCTAACCGGTATTGAGCGAAAATTGGCGAATAATAAATTTATTAGTAATGCACCGGAAGCTGTAGTAAGCGGTGAACGAAACAAACAGACCAAACTCGCTTCCATGCTCGCCGCACTCCAGAAAAAACTTACTGCGCTGGATGATGTGTAATTATACGATTTATTGGCGAAGCCTGATGCGGTGGGGAGAGTGGTGACACCCCTCACCGTTTTGTCTCAAACGTTAATCTAACGTAACTCCCTCGGCATGGAAAACACAATGTTTTCCTCTACGCCGGTTAGTTCCAGTGGTTCCTGATGGCAGATTTCTTGCAGGCGAGCTACTACTTGTTGCACCAGCACTTCCGGGGCGGAGGCGCCGGAGGTTACGCCGAAGCGGGTTTTGTTTTGGAACCAGTCGGTGTTGATGTCTTCCACCCGGTCAATGAGGTAAGACTCGCAGCCGAGGCGTTCGGCCAGTTCCTTGAGGCGGTTGGAGTTGGAGCTGTTGGGTGAGCCGACTACGAGTAGCAGGTCACATTCCAGTGCCAGTTGCTTTACCGCATCCTGACGGTTTTGGGTGGCGTAACATATATCATCCTTGCGTGGACCCTTGATGGTTGGGAAGCGCTGGCGCAGGGCATCAATGATTCGTGCCGTATCATCCATGGACAGGGTGGTTTGGGTTACATAAGAAAGTTTTTCCGGCTTGTTCACTTGCAGGTTTTCCACATCCTCCACTGATTCCACCAGATAGATTTGGCCGCCGGTGCTACTGTCATATTGCCCCATTGTGCCTTCTACTTCGGGGTGAAAGCGATGGCCGATGAGCACGCACTCCCTGCCCTCTTTGCTGAACTTGACCACTTCAAGATGAACCTTGGTTACCAGGGGACAGGTGGCGTCAAATACCTTGAAGCCTTTTTGTTGTGCCGTGTCTTTTACTTCGCGGGAAACGCCGTGTGCGCTGAATACTACAATGGCGGGGCGGCCTCGTTCATCCAGTTCGGGGATGTCTTCAAGTTCATCCACGAACACGGCGCCTCTTTGGCGCAGGGTGTTCACTACGAACTTGTTGTGGACGACTTCGTGGCGCACATAGATGGGGGCGCCGAATATATCAAGCGCCCGGTTCACGATGTCAATGGCGCGGTCAACGCCAGCGCAGAAGCCGCGGGGATTGGCAAGGCGAATGACTGGCTCGGTGATGGTGTTGGCTTGTGTGTTCATGTTTCAGCATCATTTATGTGCAAGGGGCTAACATCGGGTGGCAGAACTCGGTCTATGCGGGCTTTGAATACAATCTCTTTGCCAGCCAGAGGGTGGTTGAAATCAACTACTACGAAATCTTTCCCCAGTTCCTTTATCACACCGGGTCGGTTGAAGCCGCCTGGGTCACGAAAGGATACTACACTACCTACCTGGAACGGAACCAGTTTGTCATCCATTAGTGCGGCAAAACGCTGCTGCGGGAAGCGTTGCAGGTTGGCGGGGTTGATGGCGCCGAAGGCTTTTTCGGGGGGTAGCAGGCAATCCACTTTGTCGCCTGCGGCCAAGCCTGAGAGTTGCTCTTCAAAGCCCGGTAGCATACTACCATCGCCGAGCCGGAAAGATACTGGTGCGCTATCAAAGTTTGAGTCTATAACTTCGCCATCGGGTAGTGCCAGGGAGAAGTTTAGTTGTACTTCTGCCCCGTGTTCAATTTTTGAAATTGTGTCAGGCATAGTTACGTTCTTCGCCTGGACCTGAGATGTTGGTGATGCAACGGAGGCACAGGTCGGTGAACTTTTTGTTTGCGCCGACATCTTCACGGTGGTGCCAGCAGCGCTCGCAGCGGTGGTGGGGTGAGGCGGTAACGGTTAGTTTGAGGCCATTGATGTCTGTGCTTGCGCTGTCCTTGGTGGCTTTTGCTAGTGGCAGCACTTCGGCTTTGCTAACTATGAGCAGGAAGCGCAGTTCGTCTTCCAGCGTATGTAATTGTTTGGCTAGTGGTTCATCGCAGAACAGTTGCACTTCGGCCTGGAGGGCGGAGCCGATTAGTTTGTCATTGCGTTTTTGTTCCAGTTCACGGTTCACTGCTGTTCTTACGGCGATTAGTTGCTCCCATACTTCATCTTTTAGCGGTGCTGCTTCGGGGTAGGCTTCCAGGTCGGTGTCAAAATCGGCTAGCAGCACTGAGCCCGGGCGTGTTCCGGGGATGTGAGCCCAGATTTCATCGGCGGTGAAACTGAGTATGGGTGCCATCAGGCGGCTTAGCATTTCAACCACATGATACATGGCCGTTTGGGTGGAGCGTCGCGGCAGGCTGTCGGCTTTGGTGGTGTATTGCCGGTCTTTGATGATGTCCAGATAGAAACCGCCAAGTTCTGTTACGCAAAAGTTATGCAGCTTTTGATAGATGCTGTGAAACTGGTATTCGTGATAATGCTGCACGGCCTCCCGTTGCAAGCGTTGGCAGCGGCGCACTATCCAGTAGTCCAGGGCGAGCAGGTCTTTGGCGGCCACGAGGTCTTGCGGCGGGGTGAAGCCGTTGAGGTTGGCGAGCAGGAAGCGGGCGGTGTTGCGGATTCGGCGGTAGGCATCCGCCACCTGTTTGAAAATATCCTGGGAGACGGCCATCTCGCCGCGGTAATCGGTGGCTGCCACCCACAGGCGTAGAATATCGGCGCCGAACTGTTTGTATATTTTATCCGGGGCGACGGTGTTGCCCGCTGATTTGGACATTTTGTGTCCATCCGCGTCCACGAAGAAGCCGTGGGTGAGCACTTGTCGATAGGGTGCCTCGCCGTTGATTGCGACGGCGGTTTTTAAGGATGACTGGAACCAGCCGCGGTGCTGGTCGCTGCCTTCCAGATACAGGTCAGCGGGATAGTTTAGTTCGGGGCGCTGTTCCAAAACAGTGTGGTGGGTTACGCCGGAATCAAACCATACATCCATGGTGTCGGGGGCTTTCTCGTAATCGGCGGCTTCATCGCCGAGCAGTTCTTCTGCTTTCAGTTCAAACCATTCGTCTATTCCTCCGGCTACAGCGCTACCTCCCGCCGCAGCGCTTCCACCAGCCGCAGCGCCACCTCCAACCACAGTGTTACCGTTCTGCTCAATGCGCTTGGCTACTTCTTCAATCAGTTCAACAGTGCGCGGGTGCAGTTCTCCGGTTTTCCGGTGTGTGAATACTGTCAGCGGCGAACCCCAGACACGTTGTCGGGACAGACACCAGTCCGGGCTGCCTTGCAACATAAGTTCCATGCGCGCCTGCCCCCAGTCCGGTATCCATTGCACATTTTTGGTTGCTTGCAGGCACTGCTTCTTGAGGCCTTCCTCATTCATGCTGATAAACCATTGTGGTGTGGCGCGGTAGATAAGCGGTGTTTTTGTGCGCCAGCAATGGGGGTAGCTGTGCGTGATGCGGTGTTGTTTCACCAGAGCGCCTTCTCGCTTTAGCACTTCAATGACTTGTTCATCCACCTTGTACACATGGGCACCGGCGAACTCGCTGACATCGGCTGCCTTGCAAGCTGCCTCATCAAACACGCCGTCTCCGTTTAACAGGTTCAGGGTGCCGAGGCCGTAGTGTTTGCCGGTTTGGAAGTCATCCACACCGTGATCCGGTGCTGTGTGTACTGCGCCGGTTCCCGTTTCGGTGGTTACATGGTCGCCGAGTATGATTGGCACCTGGCGTTTCGCGAAGGGATGTTCAAGTAGCAGGTTTTCCAGTTCGCGGCCTATTACCTTGCCAACTTCCATATATGTATTCCGTTCCAACTTGTTGTTACCTGTCATCTTGCTGATATTTGTGTGCTTCTTCTTGTAACGAGTCATTGCGTCATCAAGCAAATCGTCGGCAAGCACTATCAACTCCGGGCGACCGTTATCATCGTCAGTTAACAGTAGCGAATATTCCAACTCGGCGTTCAGGCACACCGCCTGATTGGCGGGTATTGTCCAGGGCGTGGTGGTCCATATCACGATTGATACGGGAGGCAATTCAAGCTTACCCGTCTGGTCGTTTGCCGGGTCTGTCGCTTCGGCATTCATCAGAGCCAGATTTTTCAGCCACTCGTCAGGACTTGTTTTACTCGCGGTAGCATTGGAAAGAAACTTCTGCACAAATGCCTTTCTCTTTGCCTCATCACCGGCCACCGCGAAGCGCACATCTATGGCGTGGGATTCCTTGTCCTGATATTCAACTTCGGCTTCGGCCAGCGCGGAGGCGCCGACTACGCTCCAGTAAACCGGCTTGTAGCCTTTTATCAAATGACCGTTGGCGATTATTCGTCCCAGTGCGCGAATGGTGTCGGCTTCAGTCTGGAACCGCATGGTGAGATAGGGGTTGTCCCAATCGCCCAGCACGCCGAGGCGGATGAAACCGGCTTTCTGGTTTTCAATTTGTTCGCCGGCGTATTCGCGGCAGGCCTTGCGGAAGGCAGTGCCGCTGATTTTCTGGCCAGCCTTGCCTTTGGTTTTTTCCACCTTATGTTCAATGGGCAGGCCGTGGCAATCCCAGCCGGGAACGTATGGTGCATCAAAGCCGCTCATCTGCCGCGATTTGACTACGATGTCTTTCAGGGTTTTGTTGATGGCGTGGCCGAGGTGCAGATCGCCGTTGGCATAGGGCGGGCCGTCGTGGAGGATGAATTTTGGTTTGCCGACGTTCTTCTTGCAGATTTGCTGGTATAGCGCCATGCTCTGCCATTTTTCCAGCATGGCAGGCTCCCGCTGGGCTAGATTGGCCTTCATGGGAAAATCTGTGTGGGGCAGATTTAGAGTGTCTTTATAGTCGCTCATATTGCGTCTTGTGTCGGGTCGTTTATCTGCTGGTCTATTGTGTCTGTTATGTTGTCTGCCGTGTTATCCATAACAGTAACAAACTATTTAGCGGGTTTATCAGCCTGCGCCAGAATATCGCGCACGCTTTCCACATCAATGGCAAGTTGTTGTTTGAGTTCGTCCACACTGTCAAAGCGAACTTCATCTCTTATCTTGTGGCGAAAAATCACCTCAATGCGGGCGCCGTAAATGTTCTCATCAAAATCCAGTATGTGTGCTTCCAGCCAGGCGTCGCCGCTGTCGCTAACTGTTGGGCGGAAGCCGATGTTCACGGCGGCGGGCAGGCAGCGCTCTTCCAGTTTCACCTGGCAGGCAAACACGCCTTGCAGCGGGATGCGTCGGCGTTGCAAGCGGATGTTGCAGGTGGGGAAGTCCAGGTTTGCTCCCAGCTGTTGCCCTTCAACCACTTCTCCTGAAATTGAATAGGGTCGGCCAAGCAGTTGTTCCACCAGTGCAAGTTCGCCCAGTTCCAGTTGCTCACGCACGAATGTGCTGCTGATGCGTTGTCCATTGCGTTCGTAGGGCATGGTTTCGCTGATTGTAAAATCCAGTTCCTTGCCGCAACGGCGCAGCAATGCAAGATTGCCCTGGCGTTTATGGCCAAAGCGGAAATCGTGGCCGATAATCAGGCTTCGCACACCCAGGCCTTGCACCAGAATCTTTCTGATGTAGTCATCGGCGCTGAGCTGGCTTAGTTTTTTGTCAAACTTTAGCTCAAAGGCCATATCAACGCCGCAGGCTTCTATCAGTTTCAGTTTCTCCGGCAGGTCGGTTAGCCGGGCGGGGCAATCCTCGCTGTCTTGTGCGAAAAACTCTTCCGGGTGTGGTTCAAGCAGAATTACTACGGAAGGCAGTTCCAGCTGCTCGGCTGCTACCTTCAACTGGTCCAGAATAAGCTGGTGGCCGAGATGCACCCCATCAAACTTGCCGATGGTGGCGACGCAGTTCTCATACCGACTGCGAAATTGTTTGGTTTTCCGGATGACAATCATGGCTACACACAGGCTTAACGCCAGCAGATGGGCTGATAGTTGTTTGCACAAAGCGCGTGATTATACGCCAACTCAGGCGTTTCAACAAACCGGGGGGTTAGTGGCGTTCCGACAGCGGGTCAGGCCGCGGCGCAACAATACTCTGGCCAGGGCAAGCAGGCAGACGATGAGTATGCCCTGCCCTACCATGAAGTGAACTACTGATATGGTCTCCGGGCGCAGCATGACGGAAATCAGGTGCGCGCCGGTTGCCAGGGCGGCGATAATCAGTAGTGCTGCGATAGATAATTGCAGGATAGCGATGAGTCTGTGTTTCATTTTAGATACTGCGATGAGTAGTTACAGGATGACGATGAATCTGTGCTACATCAAGCACTGCGCCGCACCTGGCTGGTGAGGAAGTGGCGGGCGCCGTCTTCTCCCATGAAGCGGTTCAGGGTTTTGGGGTCGGTCTTGCGTACATCAACGATGATTAGGCCTTCAAGTGAATCGTTGAAATCGGGGTGGATGTTGAAGCATACCAGTCGTCCGTTGAGGGAGAGGTAGTGGCGTAGCAGAACTGGCACGGCTTTGCCCGGGTCGCAGCGGCCGACGAGTTTGCCGAGCATTTTTATGTTTGCCAGTTCGGTGAGTATATCGTGGCTCCATACCCGGTTTGCTACTTTGTGGGGGGTGATGGGTTTGACCAGTGCGTCAAAATTATCGGCGCGGTAGTTGGTGAGCATGGTGTCTGCTATCAGGGCGCGGGCCAGGTCGCTGTAATCTCTGGAGATGCTTACTGAGCCGAACAGGGTGTGGTAGTGCGGGGTTTGTACCAGAATTTTGCCGACGCCGCGCCATAGCAGATTTAGCGAGGTGGGTTTGCGCTGGTAATCGGGGTGGATGAAGGAGCGACCCATTTCAATGGCGGAACCCAGTTGTCGGATGAAAGCCTTGTCATATTTGTAAAGGGAGCGGCTGTATAGGCCTTTTACGCCGTGCTCTGCCACGATTTCATCCACCAGCCCAACCCGGTAGGCGCCAGCGATGCGTTGCTGGTGTTTATCCCAGAGGAACAGGTGGAGATAGTGTGGATCAAACTGGTCTGAATCCTTGCCGCGGCCAGTGCCTTCGCCTACGGCGCGGAATGATACTTCCCGGGCGATGGCAATCTCGTCCATTACCGGGCCGAGTCGTTCATAGGGTGTGCAATAGACATCCAGTTCTTCGTGTTCAATGAGCAGGCAGTCTTGTAAATCAGCGATGGCGCGGGCGGCTTGGGCACGGGGTCTGACCTGAAGGAGTTGCTCAACCTGTTTGCGGACGCTGGAGGTTGATGCGGTTTGCGGGCGCAAGGCATCGGTGCTGACGCGCAGGTATTCGGTAACGGCTTGGGCGCTGCTGAATAGTCGCAGTTCGGTTGCCGGCACGGGTCGTCCGATGGTCAGGCTAAGTTTGAAACTCTGTTGTTTGACCCACTGTCTGGCTAACTGGCGAAGCAATAACAATGTTCTTAATCTGGGATGCAGCAGGCCGGCAACATAAAAGCCGACACTGTTGCGGCCACTTACATACATCGGCAGCGTGGTGCAGCCGTAACGCCTGACGAGCCCGCCGACCAGCCGGTTCCACGGCGCGTCCTGAATGCGACGCTGTTTCAGGTCAAACACAGATGCCGCACCTGCGGGAAAGACCAGTGCTGCGCCGCCATTTCGCAGATGCCGATGCAGTTGCCTGATGCCATTCATGTTATCAGTGGCGGTATCACCAAGCGTGATGAACATATCCGCCAGTTCTGGAATTGGCTGCGGCCATTGGTTGCCGAGTACTTTGATATCCGGGCGTAGCTGACCTATCAGTCTGGCGATGACCAGGCTTTCCAGCCCGCCGAGGGGATGATTCGCTACGATGAGTAGTGGACCGGTGGCGGGGATTTCGGTCAGGTTTTCTTCGCTGTTGATATGCACATCAATACCCAGGGCATCCAGCGCGTATTGCAGGAACTCCGGGGATGTGGCTTGAGTGGCTTGAGTGGCGTGGGGAGCGTGAGTGACGTGGAGGGCGCGAGTTGGTCTGGCATCGTAAAGACTGCCGAGCGGGCGCAGGTTCAGCGCCGCTTCCAGAATCGTCGCCAGCCAACGGGGCCTGACGGGCAGTTTATCGGGGTTAGTCATTGAGTGGGTACTGTTTTGCCAGCCTCCTCTCGTATTGCCAGGCGCGTATCAGTGCGCGGAATCCCGGTGGTTTGTGGCCACGATCCCTGTTGATAGCCCCAAGTTTAAACAGGGTTCGGTATTGCTGCAACAGGGTTTTTAGCGCCTCGCCAAGCCCCGCATTGCGGTCCCAGATATTGATTGACTCGGCACTGGCACCGTTTATTTCAATGATGGCGAAATCACGGCCGGCTCGCAGGCTGTCAATATCCTTGAACTTCACATCCATCCTGCCGTAATAGAGCCCCGGTATGTCGGCCAGTATTGTATCCATAGTTTGTGACAGTTTTGTGGATATTAATTCACGGGCATCACGAAACACCGCGCCCCGGGAATGGGTGGCCGAGAACAGCAGGCGATGACGCTCGCCGGGTGCCAGCACGCGGTGCCAATGTTGCACATTATGCGCCGTGTTCTTATACAGGTGTTGCAGTTTACCGGCGCGCTCGTCCGCCGCCACCAGTTCGGCCAGTGTGCGGCGGCCATCGCCGGTAACATAAGGTGTGTATTTCAGGGTAAGCGAAGTGATTGTGCCAGCTTTGGCATCCGGTTCGCGCACGTAGAAGATGCCCGCTTCGGCTTCCCACTGCGCCAGTTGTTGAAACTGGATGTTGGCTCCCGGTGGATAATGGGACAGGCAGTTGCGTAATTCGTCAGTGTTGTGCAGCAGTTTTACACCCACACCGCGGCAGCCGATATTCGGTTTGGCTACTACCGGAAACTCCAGTTTATGTTCCTGCAACAAGGCCAGGGCCTGGTTGATTTGTTCTTGCATCGGCAGCGCTTGCACCTGATATAAACACCAGGGCAAAACCCAGGCTCGCGCCGTGGCACCGGCTCCATCAAACACCGCAGACTTCGGCACCCCTACCATGCCGGACAGGGGTATCGCCGGATTGGCAATCAACGGCAGGCTCCAGCTGCGATAGCGCAACGCCAGCAGCAGCCACTGCACGGCCACCGGTATATAAAAAATCCATATCGGCCAGAACTCAAACCACGAAATGCTACGCTCGCCATGTTCAAGCATCGGCATGCCGAGTTGGGCATTGACGCATAATTCTTCATTATCGGCCATAACATGGTGCCAGATTGGATGTGAACTTGAATTGCTGATAGCAGGCCATCAGGCGGATTGGCGTAGTTGGTAGTTGAGGAAATGTTCGGCGCCTTCGGCTCCCATGAAGCGGTTCAGGGTTTTGGGGTCGGTTTTGCGAACATCTACTATGATGAGGCCGACAAGGGAGTCGTTGAAGTCGGGGTCCACATTGAAGCAGACCAGGCGGCCGTTTAGCGAGAGGTAGTGGCGTAGCAGGACGGGTACGGCTTTGCCCGGGTCGCAGCGGCCGATTAGTTTGCCGAGCATTTTTATGTTGGCGAGTTCGGTTAGCATGTCTTGTGTCCATACGCGGTTTTCTACTTTCAGGGGGGTTACGGGTTTGACCAGTTCGTCAAAGCCGTCGGCGCGGTAGTTGGTGAGCATGGTGTCTGCGATTAGGGCTCGAGCCATGTCGCTGTAGTCTCTGGAGATGCCTACTGAACCGAACAGGGTGTGGTAGCGGGGGTTCTGGATGAGTAGTTTGCCGATGCCGCGCCATAGCAGGTTTAGTGAGGTGGGTTTGCGCTGGTATTCGGGATGGATGAATGAGCGACCCATTTCTATGGCGGAGCCCAGTTGGTGAATGAATGTTTTGTTGTATTTGTAAAGGGAGCGGCTGTATAAACCTTTTATGCCGTGTTCGGCGATGATTTCATCTACCAGCCCTACCCGGTAAGCGCCGGCGACGCATTGCTGTGTCTTGTCCCAGAGGAACAGGTGCAGGTAGTGGGGGTCAAACTCATCCACATCCTTGCTGCGGCCGGTGCCGTCGCCTACGGCGCGGAATGATATTTCGCGGGCGATGGCGATATCGTCCATGACTATGCCGAGGCGTTTGTAGGGCACGCAGTACACATCGGTTTCTTCGTGTTCAATCAGGCGGCAGTCTTGCAAGTCGGCGATGGTTTTGGCGGCTTGTGTTGTCGGGCGGGTTTGTATGGGTTGTTCCGGCTGGTTGCGCGGGGGGGCTTCGGGTAATGTCAGTTCGGGGCACAGTGCATCGGTGCTAACGCGCAGGTATTCGGTAACGGCCTGGGCGCTGGTGAGTAGTCGCAGTTCGGTGGCGGGAACCGGGCGGCCTGGGCTGAGTTCAAGGGTGAAGCCTTGTTTGTTTGCCAGTTGTCTTGGCAGCAGTGCTGTTCTTAATCTGGGGTGTATCATGCCGGCGGCATAGAAATAGGAGCTGTTGCGACCGCCCACATGTATTGGCAAGGTGGTGCAGCCGTAGCGTCTGACGAGGCCGCCTACCAGTCGGTTCCAGGAAGCATCCTGAATGCGGCGGTGGCGTATGTTGTAAACGGATACTGTGCCTGCCGGGAATATCAGTACGGCACCGGCGTTTTTCAGATGTTTGTGTACTTGTCTGATGCCGCTTGCGTTGCTGGCGGCGGCATTGCCGGACAGAACATCTACGCCGATGAAAAGGTCGGCCAGTTCCGGGATTAGCCGTAGCAGCTGGTTGGTAAGTACTTTGAGGTCCGGGCGTATTTGACCGATTAGCCTGGCGATTGCCACGCCTTCCAATCCACCCAGGGGATGATTTGCCACGATGAGTAACGGACCGCTGGCGGGGATGTCAGCCAGACGGTCGGCGTTGTTGACATGAACTTGTACGCCCAGCGCATCAAGAACGTATTGCAAAAACTCTTGTGCAGTGGTGTGGGGTGGTCTGGCATCGTAATGCTTGCCGAGCGACCTTAAACTGAGGGCCGCTTCAAGTGTTGTCGCCAGCAAGCGGGGCTTGACTGGCAATTTGCAGGGATTAGTCATGGCGGATACTTTTTGTCAGCCTGTTGCTCCCAAATCCGCCGGGGTTGGTGTCGGAGACAGTGGCCACGGCGGCTGATGATCGTGTTTGTTGCTACGGTCATTCAGGGGGCAGTATAAACCGGTTACCACAGTTGTGCAACAGTGGGTCTATCATAGATTTTGAAGCATCTTGGTGTGTATAAATTCAACTTCACTTTTAAGTGTAGGTTCTAATTCCTGAATACGACGACTTATATCCATTCTTGAATGCATAGCAGTTACCAGATAAATATGATCATTGATTTGTTCAAACACTAAAATGTGTTCGCCTGACAAATAAAATTTCAGGTACTGTGATATTTCAGATTTAGTCTGCAGAAGATTCGGGTGATTTCTTAGCAATGCTAATGTTTCATTTACATCATCAATATACTTATCGGCACGGGGTGCGCCCCACTTGTTTCTTGAGTATTTTTCAATTTCATTAATTTTTAATGCTGCTCTTTCCGTAACATGTATGATTGCCATTAACTTACCTTGTTGCGCTTTTTTGCTTCCTCAATAACTTCCTTGATACTCCCCCGATATTCAATTGTACGACCTTCAAGAATATCTTGATAGCCTTCAAGTATGGACTGGCGAAATTGTGCTGCTTCCAGCCTCTCCATCTTTTCACGAATGATTGAGCGCACAAATTCCTCAGATGAGGTGAATGAGGTTCCATCACCTGATTGCTTTTCAACAAAATCATTAAGTTCATCAGGGAGTGGCAGGTTGAGCGATGTAGGCATAGCTTTGGCTCCTTATTTGGTTTGTCGGTAACAATACACCTATTTTCCTGTCAATGGAAGTGCCTGTGCTGAACAATACAGTGGACCTGCAACCTCTATTCCTGCGATTATCATTATATATCTCGCTCGCGTTGCCCCTTGCTATCATTGCTTACTGTGCCTGTCGTGGGCCCCGCCTTCTGTTTTCATCGTCGTCCTCGTTCTCATCCTCGTCCTCATCATAGTCTTCGCTGTTGTCGTAGTTTTTGAGTTCATCAATATCAAAGCGGCGGGCCAGTTCGGTTATGTCGTTGGCGCTGATGTCGCCGACTACGTTTACCAGTGCGGTTTCGTTTTCGTCAACTACCATTACGGCGATGCCGTGAATCATGTCGGCGGCATCGGAGAGGCGGAAATAGACATCAACGTGGTCGTCATCATCGCGCACTCTTACTACGCGTTCCCAGCCCTGGGTATCCATCTCACTGGTGATTTCGGCGATGGTTTCAGACATTGCTTCCACATCAAGGTCTTCATCCTCAAAGACTTGCACGGTGACGCGTAGCAGTTTGGAGATGAAATCTGCTGCATCTTCGTCCTCGGCGCGTATCAGGCTGGTTGCCATGTTTAGCAACGGGGCTTTGAGGCTTACCTCAACTGTGGGCTCAACATTGGCGAGAGCCGCCAGTCGGGAAAAGTCCACATAGCCGGGATGGTTTTCCACATCCGCATCGCCGCTTGCTGCCGTGGCGAGTGGCAGGATGGCAAGGATTAAACACAAGGCCATTAGGCCGGTGATGTACTGCTTTACTTGTTTCATAGCTTCACCTCATTGGTTAATCTTTCGTTGTTCGGGCATTTGTTGCTCGTTCGTTAATGTCTCGTTGCTCTCTCGTTGACCTCGCACTAAATTGGGTCGTCTTGCAGGGGTTCGCTGTTGTCTTCATCGCTTGTGCGGAATGAAGCATAGAGTGAATCTTGCAAGGGGCTTACGATATAGCGTGAGCTGACTATGTTTTCAGTGCGTTTGGCAACCTGATCCAGATACTCAAGGGCTCTGTACAGGTCTTCCCGTGCCTGAATGGCGTCTTGCTCGGTGTAGACTACTTCCGTTGATTCGGGTGTGATGCCGGATATGGGGAACAGCACAACCACTGCCAGCACTGCGGCCAGCATTAGCGGTGTGGCCACTCGCAAGCTCAGTGGTGCCGCTGCCAGCCATGCCATCAGGTCTTGCCAGGCTGAAGTTGTCGGCGCTCTCTCCGGCTCCGGCGCCGCTTCGCACAGTTGATACACCGGCTTGAGTGCGCGTTCCTCGCAATCAAGTTCCGGCATATCCAGCAGTGCATCGTGCATTGTCCGGGCGAAGCGCAGTGCTCCGGTGCAGACCGCGCACCCTTGCACATGGCCGGTGAATGCCTCTCGTTGTGCGGATTTCAGTTCCCCGTCAAGGAAATCATCTATCTGCAACTGGATGAAATGACATTGCGATTCGTTGCTGATTGCCATAGTTTCTGCCTCCACTGTTACCTTTACTCGCGTCTGTGTCGTTCGTGCTTGTGCTGTTTGTGCTGCCTGTGCCTATTTCCGGAAATATGCTCATACAGAGTGCTTTCAGTTCCGGGTTGTCGCGTAACTTGCGTCTGGCCCGGTGCAGATAGACCTTGGTCTGGCTGGGGCTAAGCTCAAGGCATTGCCCGATGTCGGCGTAGCTCTGTCCCTGAATGTCGCGCATGATGATGATTGAGCGGAACGGGTCGTGCAGTGCCTTGATGGCCTGTTGCAAACATTCCCTGAAGCGTTCCTTGTCCAGCTGGTTTAGCCGGGTTCCGTCTTGCATCGTTCCTCCCATTATTCCTTCTGATGTTACGCTCCGTCCGCTCTCGCCGCTGTCCTGTTCTGTGCCCTGCCCGTCTCCCTGTGCTTCAACATCCTGGAATTGATCCAGCACATCCGTGTGGCGTTTCCGTTTTCGCACATGGTCTATCACCGCGTTGTGTGTTACTCGCATTAGCCAGGCCGGCAGTTTGTTGTGGTCAATCTGTTGCCAGTTGCGCCACAACTTGATGAACACCTCCTGGGTTACATCCTCCGCATCCTCCACCGCACGCAGGCTGTAATGCGCAAAGGAATATACCCTTTGCCTGTGTTTATCCACTGCTTGTCGGTATTGTTCCAGCATTACTGTTAATGACGAAAGGTGATTTGAAAAGGTTACGGGAGGAGTTGATAGATGCGCCGCACTGCCCTGGGGTCAACGCCCGGCTCTTCAATTTGGGGGAAGTTGACGCGGTGATTGGTCATATCAATTCGCTCGGCGGCATCGTCGGCGCTTACGCCCTGTTCGTGCATGGCGCTTGTTTTGTTCCACAGGTCTCGCAGGTAGGCCTGGAAGTGGGTGATGATGGAGAGGTCGCGCATCACTGTTCCGTGTCCGGGCAGCAAGGTGTCAAACTCCAGTGCCTTGAGTTGTTCCAGTGCTTCGGGCCATTCGTTCACATGGCCGTCTCCCATGTAGGCGAGCCTCGGTAGCATCATGTCGCCGGTGAATACGATGCGTTCGTGGGGCAGGAACACCACCACATCGCCGCCGGTGTGGGCGCGCCCGAAATGGTGTAGCTGGATTTCGCGGCTGCCGTTGGCAACTATTTGAAACAGGGTCATGTTCCGGTTGAGGGTTATGTTGGGCGGGGTGGGGTCAACTTCCGGGATGGCATTCAGGTAGTCCTGTTGCACTTGATGTCGTTGTTGGAGGGTGGCCTTGCGTTCGGGGTCGGTTTCGGTGCGGGCTTGTTCGGCCAGTGTGGCAACCGTGTTTGGCACCGAGTCGGAGAAGCTGCGGAAGGTGTTTTCTTCCAGCACATTGCCGAGGTCGCCGTTGAGTTTGGCGCGGGTGAATTCGTGGCCGATGATTTCCACGCCTTCCGGGAATGCCTGGTTGCCGTGGGCGTGGTCAAAGTGATAGTGGGAGTTTATCAGGTAGCGCACTGGTTTGTCGGTGATGAGGGTTAGCGATTCCAGCAGGGCGCGGGCGGCGGCGGGTGTTACATGGGAGTCCACTACTAATGTATCAAACTCGCCGACGAGTACCATGACATTACTCATGGTGTACACCGAACCGGTGCCGGTGCCGAGCCATACGCCTTCGGCAACTTCTTCAAAGCGGTGGGTGTCGGATTCCACTACTTGCAGGAATTCCTGGGCTGTTGTGTTGCTGGTCCAGGTTAAGGTGGTTAGCAGGGTCAGGAGTAATAGTATTGATTGGTTGGTGCTTTTCATTTGGTGCCTCTCTTACTTGTATGAGTTGAGTTGAGTTGTGTTGAGCGGATGAACTTATTCCGTATTATGCACCGGATTCACCGCCCCTGCCACATTCCACTGCGCCAGAAACTCGGCGAAATCCAGTGTATCGGCGGCTTCTACTGCGGCCTGTTTGGCAAGGGAATCGGTGGCGGCCTGTTGTAGCATGGCCTGGGCATCCGGTGCGAGTTTGTTGTTGAGGAACTGGTCGCTGCTACGTTGTGAGTGGCGCATAGCGAACTGGAAGAATGAAAGTTTGTCATCACGCATCTCTTGCAGGATGCGCGCGGACGGGGTGAGTGCGGGGTCGGCCAGTTTTGCCTGTTGTTGCGCCAGTGCCTTGCTGTAAGCCTGTCCGCCGTGGATGTGGTCAAGCAGGGTTGCGCTGGGGGCGAGTTCCCCGAGAATGTTGCCAGCCCATTCGCCGAGTTTGACGGGTTTGCCTTCCTTATGTAATTCCAGATTCAGGTTGCGGCCGTTCTCAACCACTTTCGCCAGATTATCCGCCACTTCAAAAAACTCCTGCGGGTTGCACTCCGGGCTTTCGCCCAGCAGGCAGTGCAGCAGGAAAGTGTCAAGAAAGCGAACCTGTTCCGCATCTATGCCCAGCGCAAGGTAGGGGTTTAAATCCAGCGCGCGCAGTTCAATGTATTCAATGCCCTGCTGTTGCAATCCGTCCAGCGGGCGTTCGCCGCTCTTTACAGTGCGCTTGGGGCGAATGGTGCCGTAAAACTCGTTTTCCAGTTGTAACAGGGCGGTGTTAATTTGAAAGAACTCGCCATCCCGCTGCTGGCCGATGGCTTCGTATTCGGCATAAGGCATGTTCATCGCCTGATACAAACATTCAATGTAGGTTTCCAGTTCGTTGTAACAGACGAACAGGGTTTTTTGTGCCGTGCTTTGATAGCCCAAGTTGCTCATGCGCAAACAGGTTGCATCGGGTTTGTAGAGGGTGGTGTCATCAAACTCATCAAGGGAATGTTGTCGCCCTCCCGTGAAACTTTTGCAGGTGGCCGGTGAGGCACCGAACAAATACAGCAGCAGCCAGGAGCGGCGGTGGAAGTTGCGAATCAGATGCAGGTATTGGTTGGTTTGGAACTGTTGCGGTGTGTCGGTGGCGCTGTCTTTATGTTGGGTGGCGCGGATGTGTTGGTAGTCGGACCAGAAAGCATCGGGCATGGAAAAGTTGTAGTGCAGGCCGGCCACCACCTGCATCACACTGCCGTAGCGATGGTGCAGTCCCTTGCGATACAGGTTCTTCAGCCTGCCGATGTTGGAACTGCCGTATTCGGCAATGCGGATGGGGGTATCCGCATCAATCTGGCAGGGCATACTGGAGTTCCACAATACCTCATCGTGTTCCATGTTTTGCAGGGTGAAGCGGTGGATGTTGTCCAGCATGGCCAGACAATCTTCAATGCTGGCATTGGGCGGGGTGATAAACTCCAGCAACGCCTCGGCGAAATCGGTGGTGATGCAAGGGTTGCTGAGCGTGGAACCGAGAGCGACGGGGTGTTTGTGGCGGGATATATGGCCGGCGGAAGAAACTCGCAAGCTTTCCTTTTCAATGCCACGGCGAATTGCACCCCAGGCCGGTTTGAACTCCGGCAACTGATAGCGCGCAAGGGCTTGGCTTATTGCTTCTTTGCTTGAACTCACGCGGCTTGCTCCTGCTTGCGGATGGAAGGGTATTATGGCAAATCTGGATAGTGGATGTAACCATTGACGCGCTGTGGCGTATTAAGTCAGTATGGTAACAAAATGAGGAGTACCACATGAAAACTTTCAATCACATATTGCGTCTTGGGTTCTCGACAGTGTTGGTTACTGTGCTGGGCAGCTATCTGTACAGCGCCGCAGCCGATGGCGAAGAGTTCGCGGACATCAGCAAGGTCAACGGCGGCATTGAAGTTGAGGCCGGCAGGCAAGTAGGTGATGTATCCACTGTTAATGGTGGCATCGCCTTGGGCGATGGTGCCATTGCCGATAGCGTTGATACTGTCAACGGCAGCATCAACCTGGGCGATAAGGTTCAAACACGCCATGTAGAAACCGTAAACGGCGGCATCCGCGTCGGTACCGATGCGCAGATACAGGGCGGTCTGGATTCAGTCAACGGCGCCATCCGTGTCAAGGCAGGCACAATCGTGGACGATTATGTCCACACCGTCAACGGCGACATTGAACTGGATACCGTAGAAGTTGGCGGCAAACTGCTAACTGTCAATGGCGATATTAATCTGGTCTCCACCACAATAGGCGGCGACCTGCAAACATCCAGCGGCAACATCACCCTCACCGACAACACCACCGTAAGCGGCGACATAATCATCAAAGGCCGCCGCTCCTGGTTTGAACGAGTACTCCACATCAACTGGCACGGCACCCCAACACTCACCATTGATGCCAACTCGGTAGTGCACGGCGATATTCAACTACACCGCCAGGCGGAACTTGATATCCATGAGGATGCCGAGGTGGGTGAGGTTGTTGAGCATTACTGAGTTGCGGTCTAAACGTCTCTTATCTATCTGGGTCAGCGCACATGGGCTAGCCGCCCTTTGATATATGGTGTAATACCGCGCCACGGCACTTTTTGGAGAGCAGACTGATGGCAAGACAACATATCTCTTTCACCCTGCAGAATGACGAGTGGCTCAAAGCCCAGGTTGATAGTAATGGATATACCAGTAAAAGCGATGTAGTGAACGCTTTAATTCGTAAAGCACGGGAAGAAAGCCGTAAGAATGAATATATTCGCGCCAAATTGGCTGCGAGCGAAAAATCCGTACAGGAGCATGGGTGGGTAGAAGAAACTCCTCAGGAAATGCTGGACGGTTTCAAAGAAGAAGCCCGCCGCGATGGCAAATTATAAAATTTCTCCCAATGCCAGAGACTATCTAAGCGGAGCTTGATATCCATGAGGATGCCGAGGTTGTTGAGTATTATTGAGTTGCGCTTCCTTTGTTGTGGTCAATCTTTCCGGTCATAACCTCTGGTTCCAGTCAGAATGGCATCGGTTAGGTCGGTGTCTGTCAGATTGGCTCCGGTGAGGTTCGCTCCAGTAAGGTTGGCTCTGGTTAGGTTCGCATCAGTGAGATCAGCATCAGCAAGGTCGGTATCGGTGAGGTCAGCATCGGTGAGATTTACTCCGGCGAGGTCTGCTCCTTCGAAGCTGTTGAAGTCGGCACCAGTGAGATCTGCTCCGGTGAAGTTGGCTTCGGTTAGATTAGCTAGGTGCAGATGGGCTCCGCGCAAGTTGGCATTGGTAAAGTCTGCTCTGCGCAGGTCAGTAACGCCTAGGGTAGCCGCAGGAAGGAGGGCTCCGCGCAGGTTGGCAAAAGCTAGGTTGGCAAAAGCTAGATTGACCTCGGTGAGGTCGGCATCGGTAAGATTGGCACCCATGAGACTGGCATTGAAAAGATTGGCACCAGTGAGGTCTGCTCTAGCGAGGTTCGCTCCGGCAAGGTCGGCATGAATGAGGTTTGCTGCGTGCAGGCAGGCTCCACTCAGGTCGGCATCGTTGAAGATTGTTCCGCTCAGGTTAGTATCAGTGAGGTCTGCTTCGTTTAAGTTGGCATGGCTGAGGTAGGCATCGGTAAGATTGGCACCGGTGAGGCTAGCATCGGTGAGATCGGCACGGACAAGATTGGCACTAGTGAGATCGGCACCGGCGAGGTCGGTATTGGTGAGGTCGGTATCAGCGAGGTAAGCATTAGTGAGGTTAGCTCCACTCAGGTTGGTATCGTTTAGGTCGGCATAGCTTAGGTTGACATAGGCCAAATAGGCACCGGTTAAGTTGGCTCTAGTTAGATTGGCATCGGTGAGATCTGCTCCGATGAAGAAAGTGGTAAAGTCAGCACCAGTGAGATTGGCATCGGTAAGGTTAGCTTCGCTCAAGTCGGTTTCACTTAGATTGGCTCTGTGCAGGTCAGCATCGGTTAAGTTGGCTCCGCTTAGGTTAGCTTCGCTCAAATTAGCTCTGCGCAGGTTGGCATCGGTTAGGTTGGCATAACTCAAATTAACTCTGCTTAAATCTTGCCCACCTAAATCTTGTCCGCTTAAATCCTGCCCACTCATGTCTTTCGGCCCGCATCCTACGACCAAGAAAAGCCCAACCAGCAAGAGAGCCACTCGTAGATTTCTCATGGTGTAGTTCCCTGCCCGCATTGTGTTATGGGATTACTGGTTTATGGTGGCGAAAAAGCAAGTTTGGAGGATTTGCTGATTATCATGTTGGTTTGTATCAGCTTGCCAAATAAATCTCAACCACCAGTTTTCAGAGTATCCCATGCTACTGACGGAGTCAATCTCATCGTAGCTATCATCAATCACCTGCTACACCCAAAGCTCAATATCCATGAGGATGCCGAGGTGGGTGAGGTTATCCAGCATTATTAATGTTCAAATGAGGAGATAGCATATGATATTGCGCTCCCGTTGCTACGATTAATCTACCTCTATCCGTTCACAAGCCTATAGCTCCGGTAAGGTTGGCTCTGGTGAAGTCAGCATCAGTAAGGTTAGCTCCGGTGAGGTCGGCATTAGTGAGATTGGCTCCGGTGAAGTTGGCTCCGGTGAGGTTGGCTTTGTAAAAGTCGGCTTCGGTGAGAACGGCTTTGGTTAGGTCAGCTTCGGTTAGGTTGACTCCACTAAGGTTGGCTCTGGTGAGGTTAGCATCGGTGAGATCAACTTCAGTGAGATCAGCTGTTTCAATGATATCAGCTGTTCTGCTGAGGTCTGCCTGTTGACCTGCTAATGGAACTGGAACTAGCACGACACCAGGCGGCAGGGTGGTGATGGCGGGGATGGTAAAGTTAGCATCGGTGAGGTCTGCTCCGGTAAGGTTGGCTCCCTTAAGGTTAACATTGAGGAGAGTAGCCTCGTGCAAGTTAGCATTCGTGAGGTTGACTCTGGTGAGGTTGGCTTTGTAAAAGTCGGCTTCGGTGAGAACGGCTTCGGTTAGGTCAGCTTCGGTTAGGTTGACCCCACTAAGGCTGGCTCTGGTGAGGTTAGCATCGGTGAGATTAACCTCGATGAGGTTAGCTCCTCCCGTGAAGTAGTATCCTAGATTTGTCGAGTGTTCATGCTTGGCAGCGAGGTTGGCATCGGTGAGGTTGGCTCCGGCGAGATTGGCTCCCCTGAGATTAGCATGGGCACGAAGGATAGCTTCACGCAGGTTGGTATTAATGAGGTTAGCACTGGTGAGATTAGCACTGGTGAGGTTAACCTCGGTGAGATTTGCTCCAGTAAGGTTAGCTCTGGTGAGATCAGTATCGGTGAGGTCAGCTCCAGTGAGATTGGCATCGGTGAGATTAGCATCGGTGAGGTCGGCTGCGGTGAGGACCACTCCGGTAAGGTCTGTTCTTGTCAGGTCCGCCCCGCGCAGGTTGATCCCGGCTAGGGAGGCTCCGGTCAGGTTGGCCTCTATTAAGTTGGCTTCGCGTAAATTCGCCCCTCCCAAGTTGGCATAGAGCAGATTGGCTCCGCCAAGATTGTTCCCAACCAAGAAAGCTTCATTCAGATCAGCACCGATTAGGTTAGCTCCGTTAAGGTTGGCTCCGCTCAAGCCAGTCATGGTCAAATTGGATTTACTCAGGTTTATCTCTCTAAGATCGGCTTCGGTTAAGTTGGCATGACTCAAGTTAGCTCCACTCAAATTTCGCCCGCTTAAATCTTGCCCACTTAGATCTTGTCCGCTTAAATCCTGTCCACTCATATCTTTAGGCCCACACGCTACAACTAGAAAAAGCCCTGTTAGTAAGAGGGTTATTCGTAGATTCTTCATAGCCTCGTTCTCCGTCTGTGCTGTGTTACGAAATTACTGGTTTATGGTAGCAAAACAAACTCAGAAAATTTGCTGGCTGTCATGGCAGTTTGACATCAACTTTCCAGGCAGAGCGCAATCGCCATTTTTTAGGGAATCCCATGTTGCAGGGTGGGCTAACAACCTTATCATAACGGTTAATCAAGTCAACCACTCGGCTACGCCAGCCTGTTTTTGGCGCGATGATTGAAAGCATGTGGTCAAGTACAACTAACGTATTGTGAAGTCTGTTTGAATTGGCTCCTCGCATGGATTCCTGTAATTTCTTGGGTAATTTGCCAACAACAATTTTTTTCTCGCCTTCAAACTTCCTGTCCCAAAGGCGACCATGATGGGCACAGATATTTCGAACATGAACCAGATTATTGCAGGTTGATGCGAAACCTCTGTTCAGATTAAAGGGTTTAGCAATCTTTCCTTTGTCATTACCCGACCGCAAGTCTTCAATCCAGTGTAGCAACATTCCGAATGACAATGCTTCGGCTGCCACCCAAACAGGAGGTAGCCCGTTGTCATGCCTCACTTTAAGCGAGAGGGAGTAATCGGCGGGGTCAACTGTCCAACGACGGCATCTGTTGTATTTCTCCTGGTAGCCATCTGTAATGTCATGGGACCGATTTAACTCACGCAACAACCTATCAACATTTTCATTATGTTGCGATTTGGTGCGATCATAAAATTTACGCTCCAGATAGCTGTGAATATTATGGGTACCTGCCATGTGCTGCTCCCAACAAGCACGACAGGCGACTTCCACACGATCTATTGCATCAAGGACGAGCAACCGGAGTTTTCTGTCAAAAAAATAAAGGGATACCCCGGTATTGAATGAGGTGTCTTTTTTATATCTGTAAGAATCAACCCCATTTTCCTTTATGTCTATCTCGTCCCAATAAGCCCTGAGCCGATAGTAGGAAATGAACCGCAAATGGTGTTTTGCTTCGGCCTCATCCTCAATCACCATACCGCGACGCTTGAGCTTTTCAACCTGCTCAGCCGGGGATGTGGAGGGATTGTCAGGGTTGTCATTCATGGTTTGCCTTCTCCGAAGTTGAGAACCTGCTAGCCGTTAACATTTCAGCGCGCCAACATGGCCGTGCTTTGCATACTCCAGTATCAAGTGGTCGCGGGTGACGATATCAAGACCAAAATGCCGTGCGCTTGAAATGATAATCCGGTCTGCGGGGTCGCTGGGCGCGGAGCCGGGTAGAAAGCTTGAATCCACCAAGACTTCCGGTGTCATATCAGCAATTCGCACATTGGGTCGGGTAAAAACTTGATCGACCCAAGTCCTCGCCGGTATGGAAAAAGCGACTCGGTTCTTTGCTGCAAGCATGCCGATTTCCCATGCCGAGATAGGCGAAATGTACGGTGTGGTTTCAGCAAAAGCCTTGAGAGCGGCATCAGACACAGGCTCACCATTGAAAAACCATATCACCGCACAAGTGTCCAGCAGCAGACCCCTTTCTTTCATATCCGTCATGACTGCTCTCCTTCGGCTGCCCAACGCTCACCACTTGGAGCCGTTAATGCGGCAGGATCGTGAATCGTAACAGTGCCAGCCAATGATCCATAAAGGGCGGGTGATGTTGCGGCACGACCCTTTTTCTTTTTCTCTGAGCGGTAATACGAAGGGTAATTTGCGGGGTCAATTTTTTTCAGCCCAAATTCTTCCTGGACGTTCTTCCGCTGAATATAGTCTGTTGGAGGGTCTGTCATCTTTGTATAATGGCGATACATATCACTCTTTGATTCCCACCTTCCCGACTTTGAAGCTGGTCGTTTTCTAACCTGGTCCGTAGCCCTATTCGTAGCAGATATTTGTTGTCGGATGAAATCAATTTGCCCGGTAGAGATTCTCAGGTTACTGGTGTACCAACCGACCTTAACCCAGGCACGGCAATGGCTGTGCCCGTTGGGATTGTTTGCCCACCAAGCCTGATGACTGCGGGCACTGGGGGGCAGTTTTGCATTGATAATCTTCTCAATCTCAACGAATGAGAGTGTAATACGGCTTTGTTTACAGCCAGCAAGGTGCTGCTGAAGCGGGTCATATTTAGACATTTGAACTTCCTCGTATGTAATCTATAGGATATACTTTTATAAGTATCCATAGTATTTTCCGGGATGTCAAGTGCCTTATGCCACTTTTTCTATGGTTTCGGCTCGTTCGCGGAGCAGGTATTTTTGTACTTTGCCGGTTGAGGTTTTTTCTATGGGGCCGAAGCATACTTTTTTGGGGATTTTGAAGGCGGCCATTTCCTGGCGGCAGTAGGTTACTACTTCTTTGGCGGTCATTTGTTCGTTGGGTTGCAGGGTTACGAAGGCGCAGGGGACTTCGCCCCATTTTTCATCGGAGGAGGCGACTACGGCGGCTTCAAGGATTTTGGGGTGGCGGAACAGGGCTGACTCTACTTCCAGAGATGAAATGTTTTCGCCGCCGGAGATGATGATGTCTTTGGAGCGGTCTTTGACCTGGATGTAGCCGTTTGGATGACAGACTGCCAGGTCGCCGGTGTGGAACCAGCCGCCGGCGAAGGAGGCTTCTGTGGTTTTGGGGTTTTTCAGGTAGCCTTTCATGACGAGGTTGCCGCGCATGAATACTTCGCCCATGGCTTCGCCGTCTTTGGGGACGGGTTGCAGGGTTTCCGGGTCGGCTACCATGAGTTCATCTTGCAGTGGGCCTCTTACGCCTTGTCGGGCTTGCAGTTCGGCGCGGGCGGCGATATCCAGTTCGGCCCATTCATCTTGGGGTGCGCCGGTTACGCAGGGGCCGTAGGTTTCGGTAAGGCCGTAGGCGTGGGTTACCTTGAAGCCCATGTCTTCCATGCCGGCGATTACCGAGGGTGGTGGGGCGGCGCCTGCGGTCATTACTTCAATGCCGGGTTCAATGCCTTTTTTTAATTCGGGGGCGGCGTTGATGAGGGTGTTGAGCACCACCGGTGCGCCGCAGAAATGGCTTACCTTGTGTTTGCGAATGGCATCAAAGATGGCTTTGTCTCTGACATGACGCAGGCACACGCTGGTGCCGGCGTAGGCGGCGAGTGTCCAGGGGAAACACCAGCCGTTGCAGTGGAACATGGGTAGTGTCCACAGAAAGGTTGGATGCGCGGGAAGGTTCCAGCATATTGCGTTGGAGACGGCACTGAGGCAGGCGCCGCGGTGGTGGAATACTACGCCTTTGGGGTCGCCGGTGGTGCCGGAGGTGTAGTTGAGTGAGATGGCTTGCCATTCATCGTCTATCGGGAACAGGTGATGTCCTTCGCTCGCCCCGCCTGTTTCGCCTGTTCGCGGTTGCGGCTCGGGCTTTCCTGTGAAAGCCGGATGCAGGTCGCCGCTGCTGATGAACTCCTCATAAGTTTGCTGTCCCAGGCGTTCTCCTTCGCTGAAGTATGGGTCGTCTATGTCAATCACAGGTATCTTGTGTGGCAGAAGTTCCAGCGCGGTTTTGATGGTGGCGCTATATTCCTTGTCGGTGAACAACACTTTGGCTTCGGCGTGTTGCAAAATGAAGGCGATGGCTTTGGCATCAAGCCGTACATTCAGTGCGTTCAATACGGCACCGGCCATGGGCACACCAAAATGTGCTTCAAAAGTTTCCGGCGTGTTTGCGCCCATAAAGGAAACCGTGTCGCCCTTGCCGATGCCCATCTTGGTTAGCGCCGAGGCCAATCGGCAGGAACGCTGGAAAATTTCGGCCCAGGTGTATTGAGTGTCTTGATGAATGACTGCCAGACGGTCGGGATAGACGGCGGCGGCTCGCTCAATGTAGTTCAGCGGGGTAAGCGGGGTGTAGTTGGCGCGGTTTTTATCCAGTGCCTGCTCATAGATATTTTTCTTGCTCATATTGAATCTCCTGTTTGGGTCAACTAAATTATGGCACAGTCCGCCCCTTGATTGTATCTGCTTGTCCTGACCCAGATATATGTGAGGCGAATCAGAGATGCCCCCCACCGGCTCAAGGGGGAGTCGCAGAAGGCGAAGCCTGATGCGGTGGGGGGGCAATATCAGGCCACCTAATTGCGGTAGAATAGCATCATGATATGGGGTAACCGCATTGCGGACATGCTTGGTTCCTGGATTCCGCTGAAGGCCGACAGCAGTTCGGCGCGGCAGGGCTTGTTGCGATTGCTGCTGTTGCGTAGCTTTGCTACGGTGGCCGGTGTTTTCGGTTTTCTTGTTTTTTCTGCCTTGTCAATGTTGTCAATTTCGATGCTGTTTGTTGGCTGGTTGACTGGCGCGATTGTGCTCTCCATCGTGCTGGGTTACTGGCGCTTGCAACGACCCTGGGTGATGAGTTACGGGGAATTGTTCAGCCACCTTTTGCTGGATGTGGTGTTTATCGTTATTCTGTTGCTGAATACCGGGGGCGTGAGTAATCCACTGATTTCCTATTTGCTGGTGTTGCTGGCGGTATCTGCCACCATGCTGCCCCGCCCTTTTGTTTATTCCTTCGCTGTGAGTAGCATCCTCGTCTATAGTTCGTTTCTTTGGCTGGACCTTAGCACCGGGCATGACATGGATATGGGAAGCGCGGAAAATGCGAATCAACAGAGCACTTTCCAGCTTCATCTGGTAGGCATGTGGGCTATCTTTCTGGTGAGCGCATTGTTGATTACGGTGTTTGTCACCCGCATGGCGAATGCTATTCGCGAGCGTGAATTAAATCTGGCCGCGGCGCGGGAAAACGAGATGCGCAATGAGCAGCTGGTGGCCATAGGCACATTGGCCGCCGGCACAGCCCATGCCCTGGGCACTCCCCTGTCCACCATGTCGGTGTTGCTGGCGGAACTGGATAAACTTGATGAGGATGAATTATCCGCCGCCGCCATCAAGGATGATATTGGTTTGTTGCGGAAACAGGTGGGGCGCTGCCGCAACTCCCTGAGTCAGCTGATTCGCTACTATCACAAGGACCATGAGGAGGAGACGGAAACCAGTTCGCTGCAAGCCTTTGCCAATGACATCAGGGATTACATCACCAACATCCATCCGGCGGCGCAGGTGGATTTCAGTGTTGACGCGGATGGTGAGGCGCTGGTTCCGTCCAATCCCAGTTTCAGGCATGCGGTTATTAATATCATTGAGAACAGTATCAAGGCGGCGCGCAGTTTGGTGAAGGTTCGGTTTCGCTGTGTTGCCGGCAGTGGCGGGCTATCCGAAATTTCTGTTGCCGATGACGGGCCCGGTATTCCCGCCGAGGTTATGGAGCGGCAGGGTGAGCCGTTTATCAATTTTCGCCGGCAGAGTATGGGGCTTGGTATCTTTCTTGCCAATGCGGCCATTCAGCGGCTGGGTGGCAGCATTGCCATGTTTAACCTGAAAACCGGCGGCGCACAAACCACTATTAAAATCCCCCTTGAGAGATAAACGCCCATGACTGACAGCCATATTCTGCTGGTGGAAGATGATGAGGTGTTTGCACAGGTGCTCACCCGCGCCTTGCAGCAACGCCGGTATGCGGTGGCGCACGCGGCCAGTGCCGGGGATGCCGAGATGCTTATTGATAACCAACCCTTTGATTGTGCCATTCTGGATTTGAATCTGGGCGGGCAAACTTCGCTGCGTCTTATCCCGCTGTTGAAAGCGCGCAACCCGAGCATACGCATTCTGATTCTCACCGGCTATGCCAGCATTGCCACGGCGGTGGAGGCCATCAAGCTGGGTGCCGATAACTATCTGGCCAAACCGGCGGACACGGAAGAAATACTGGCGGCCTTGCTGATTGATAGTGAACCCAGTGAGACCGCCATTGATGCCGCCAGCCTGGAACCTATGTCGGTGCGGCGGCTGGAATGGGAACACATCCAGAAAGTGTTGCAGGAAAATAACGGCAACATCTCCGCCACTGCCAGGCAATTGAAAATGTACCGCCGCACCCTGCAACGGAAACTGCAAAAGCGACCTGTGGCCCACTGACAATCGGAGGCTGTAACAATAGTGGCTCTGATGCGTAGTTCTTTCATTGCGTCAAGAATCACAGGCAATCATTGAAATTTGTGATTGATTTTAAATACCAAACAGTTACAATATGTAACACTTGAACTTTGGGTGGGCATAGCGGCATACCAGCCGCAGGAGACCAGCGTGAAAAGACAGCACCTTATTGCAATAGGCATCCTCGTAGTCGTGGCCGTGTGGATGGTAATACCACGCGGCGCGAGCAGCACCAGCGAGACACCGGCGGAGGCCGACACCACTATCATCGCCGCCTCGGCCGAGCGGGTTGCCAGCGCGCGCTCTGATGCCATGCCCAACAGCATAGTCGTGCGTGCCGAACGCGTGCTCGCCTCAGCCTACACCGAGCAGGTGCGAGTCCGCGGTCGCACCCGTGCCTATCGCCATGTGGAAGTGAGAACCGAACAGCCCGGCCGCGTGATTGGCAACCCGGTGCCCCGTGGTGCGCGGGTGGCGGAAGGCGACCTGCTCTGCGAACTGGCCGTTGACAGCCGTGCCGCCGAACTGGCGCAGGCGAGCAGCCGCCGTGAAAAAGCGGAGCTTGAATATGAGGCGGCGCTGGATTTGCAAGCCCGCGACCTGCAATCGGATGTGATAGTGGCGCAACTGAAAGCGGCGCTTGAAACCGCCGGCGCCGAACTTTCCCGTGCCGAACTGGCGCTGGAAAAAACCCGCATCGTAGCCCCGTTTGATGGCGTGGTGGAAAGCCGCGATGTGGAACAGGGCGACCTGCTGAATGTAGGCACAGTCTGCGCCTCCGTGCTTGACGACAGCCCCATGCTGCTGGTCGGCCTGGTGCCGGAACAGGATGTGGGCCGCATTAGCGTCGGCAACCGGGTTAATGCCATGCTGGTTGACGGCGAGCGTATTAGTGGGCGGGTTGTCTTTCTCTCCCGTGCGGCCGATGCCATATCCCGCAGCTATCGCATTGAAGTGGAAGTGGACGCCGGTCAGGGCACCATTCGTGATGGCATCACCGCCGAGTTGTTCGTGGCAAGTGTTGAGGCCGCCGCCCATCTGGTTCCCTCCTCAGCCCTCACCCTTGATGACAACGGCGAAATCGGCGTAAAAGTTATTGATGCCAATAACCGGGTTCGCTTCCAGCCGGTGGAAATCATCGGCGACAACACCGGACAAATAAATCCCGGCGTATGGGTGAAAGGGCTGCAAGGCGCGGTTACACTGGTTACTGTGGGGCAGGAAAGTGTTTTCTCCGGCCAGATAGTGCAGGCGGACTTTAGTTGGGATGACCGATGATTAGATATATTGAAACGGCGGTTAGCCGTTCGCGCACCACGCTCAGTGTGTTCGGGGCTGTTATGCTCACCGGCTTTGCGTCTTACCTGTCAATTCCGGTGGAGCTGAACCCTGATGTGCAGGTGCCCATCATTGTTACCACTGTAATTCACCAGGGCATCTCGCCGGAGGATGCCGAGCGCCTGCTGGCCAAACCCACGGAACAGGAACTGAAAATTATTGATGGCATCACCGAAGTCAGCTCGTTTTCCAGTGAAAACGCAGCCACTATTATTACCGAGTTTGATATTGAGTTTGATCCCCAGGATGCCCTGGCCGAAATCCGTGAAGCTATCAATCGCGCCAAGGCGGAGTTTCCCCAGGAAACCGAAGAGCCCATCATTCAGGAAGTATCCGCAGCCTCGCAACCGGTGGTGCAAATCGCCATTGGCGGGGAAGGTGTGCCGGAGCGCACCCTGCTGCGCGTGACGGAACTTTTGCAACGGGAAATTGAGATTCTGCCGCCGGTGCTGGAAGCAGAGATGGTCGGCGAGCGGGAGGAGATGCTGGAAGCTATTATCAACCCGTCGCGGCTGGAAACTTATGGCATCTCCAGCACCAGCATCATACAAACTGTTAGCAGCAACAACCGGCTGATTCCCGCCGGGCAACTGGACACCGGCAAGGGCAGCTTTGCCATCAAGGTGCCCGGTTTGATTGAAACCGCCCAGGACCTGTATGACCTGCCGCTGGCCGCCAACGAAAGCGGTGTGCTCACAGTGGACGACCTGGCCGAAGTGCGCCGCACCTTCAAGGATGCCACCCGTTATTCCTATGCCAACGGTTCCCAGTCCATCTCTCTGAATGTGATGAAGCGCAAGGGTTCCAATCTGGTGCAGGCCATGGAACAAATTGATGCCGTAGTGCAGCGGTTGCGCCCTACCCTGCCACCGGCGGTGAGTATTTCCTACATTAATAACACCGCACCTCTGGTGATTGAACAAAACCTCGGTCTGCAAGGCAACATGGCCACCGCTATGGTGCTGGTGCTAATCGTGGTAATCGCCACGGTGGGCTTTCGTTCCGGTTTGCTGGTGGCACTTGCCGTACCGTTTTCCTTTTTCTTTGCTTTCATCATTATCAGCATGCTGGGCTTTACTTATAACTTTATGGTGATGTTTGGCTTGTTGCTGGGTTTGGGTATGCTCATTGACGGCGCTATCGTGATGGTGGAATTTGCCGACCGCAAAATGGCGGAAGGGCTGGACAGCCGCGATGCTTACCGGGCGGCCGTGCAGCGTATGTTCTGGCCTATTGTGGCTTCCACCACCACCACCCTGGCGGTGTTTCTGCCGATTATGTTTTGGCCCGGTGTGGCGGGTCAGTTCATGAGTTACCTGCCGATTACTGTGTTCGCCGTGTTGATTGGTTCCCTGTTTTATGCCCTGCTGTTTGCACCCACCATTGGTTCATTGCTGGGGCGGGGCAAGATAGGTGCCGCCGAGTCGGCTTATCTGCGCACGCTGGAAGAAGGCGACCCCAATGATACCGGCGGTATTACCGGCTTGTATGCCCGCATATTGGGAACCGCCGTGCGCAGGCCGATTACCGTATTCCTGGTGAGCATCACTACACTGGTGAGCATTGTTAGTGCTTACGGCTTGCTGGGTAAAGGGGTCATGTTCTTCACCGATGTGGAGCCTGACCGAACCATTGTGCGAGTGTTCACTCGCGGTAATTTTTCTCCCGCCGAATTGCGTGACATCATGCTGGATGTGGAACAGCGCATCACCAATGTGGGTCATCTGAAAGGCATTGTTACCCAGTCCGGTGCCGGTCGGCAGCAGGGCTTTTCCCAGCAGACTGCACCGGATCTTATTGGTTCCATCTATATTGAGATGACCGACCGCCGTGAACGGGACATTGATGGCTTTGAAGTGGAGAACCTGTATCGGGAAGCCATTTCTTCCATTCCCGGCGTTCGCGCCGAGGTGGTCTCTCAGGAACAGGGACCGCCGGTGGGCAAGGAAATTCAGCTGGAATTGTCCGGCGATAATTTGCAACTGCTGTTCTCGGAGGCCACCCGCATTCGGGAATATATGGAAAACGAGATGACTGACCTTATTGATATTGACGACACCGCCCCGGTGCCCGGCATTGAGTGGGAGGTGGTGGTGGATCGCGCCCGGGCGGCCATGCTCGGTGCCAGCATGGCGGAGATTGGCGCTACCATTCAGTTGCTAACCAACGGCGTGTTCATGGGCGATTACCGGCCTGTTGACAGCGAAGAAGAAGTGGATATTCGGGTGCGCTACCCGGCTGAATACCGCGGCCTGGAACAGATTGATACGCTGCGCATCAGCACCCCCAACGGACCGGTGCCGGTGAGTACCTTTATCACCCGTGAGGCCAAGCCGGCGGTGAGTTCCATTCAGCGGGTGGATGGTGAACGGGTGGTTTATGTGCGCGCCAATCCGGAGCCGGGTGTTGTGGCGGATAACAAGTTGCAGGAAATTGTGCAATACATGGAAGCCAATCCGCCGCCGCCGGGAGTTTTCTATCAGTTCCGTGGTGCCAATGAAGAGCAGGAACAGTCGGCGGCCTTTCTTACCCAGGCGTTCTCGCTGGCGATGGCGTTGATGGCTATTCTGCTGGTTACCCAGTTCAACAGTTTTTATCAGGCCTTGCTTATTTTGTCTTCGGTGTTGCTTTCCACCACCGGTGTGTTGCTGGGTTTGTTGATTACCGGTCAGGTGTTCAGTGTTATTCTCACCGGCATTGGTATTGTGGCGCTGGCCGGTATTATCGTGAACAACAACATTGTACTGATTGACACGTTTAATCATCTGCGCCGCGCTCACAAGGAGTGGAGTTTGTATGATGTTATCGTGCACACGGGTATTCAGCGTTTGCGCCCGGTGTTTCTGACTACCTTTACCACTGGCTTCGGTTTGTTGCCGCTGGCTATGCATGTGTCCATAGATATGATTAACGCCGAGATTGAAACCGGCGGGCCGATTACCTCGCAATGGGTTACTCTGGCTTCTGCTATTGTATTTGGGCTATCTTTTGGTACTGTGCTTACCCTGATAGTAACCCCGGCCATGCTGGCGCTGCCGGATCGTTTGCGGGAATTGTTTGGCGGCCTGCGCAATCGCCTGAGCCGGAAGACAGCACCCGCGATGCCGACCTGATACCCTAATGGGACTACTGCTCACATTCTTCTGCTTCAGTCTGCTGTTCTCCTTTCTCTGTTCCATACTTGAGGCCGTGCTGTTAAGCGTTACTCCGGCCTATATTGGTATGCAGGAGCAGCGCGATGCGGCCATCGCCCGCGATTTGGCGCGCTTCAAGGATGATATAGACCGGCCGCTGTCGGCCATTCTTACCCTGAATACTATTGCTCATACGGTGGGTGCGATTGGTGTGGGTGCCCAGGCCAGCAAGATATTTGGTAACACCAGTATTGTGTTGTTTGGTCAGAGTGTGATTAGTTGGGAGGCGCTGATTGCCGGGTTGATGACGCTGGCGATTCTGATTTTCTCCGAGGTTATTCCCAAGACCATCGGTGCCAACAACTGGGAAGCCCTTGCGCCTTATGTGGTGCGTATTCTGAAAGTTATGTTGTTTGTGCTGGCGCCTCTTATCTGGCTCAGCCAGTTTATTACCCGCAACCTGAAGAAGGACAAGGACAAGCCGGTGTTGAGCCGTAGTGATTTTATGGTGATGGCCAAGTTGGGGAAAGAGGCCGGGGCACTGGATGAGAGTGAGCAGCAGATTATTTATAACCTGTTGCGCTTCAAGGGGGTGCTGGTTAAGGACATTATGACGCCGCGTATTGTGGTGGTTACCGCCAGTGATTCGCAAACCTTTGGCGAGTTTCACCGCAAGCACAGTGAGTTGCCGTTCTCGCGTATTCCGGTGTATCACAACAGCAATGATAATGTGACCGGTTATGTGTTGAAAGATGAATTGCTGCTGAATCTGGTGGATGACAATGATGACAAGCCGCTGAGTTCAATACGGCGGGAGATTATTGTGGTGCATCAGTCCATGCCTATCCCCGACCTGCTGGATATGTTTATTCGCAAGAAAGAACAAATTGCGCTGGTGGTGGATGAGTTTGGTGGTGTGGAAGGTATTGTAACCATGGAAGATATTATTGAAACCCTGCTTGGCCTGGAAATTGTTGATGAATCGGACAGTGCCGAAGATATGCAGGCTCTGGCGCGCAAGAACTGGGAAATCCGCGCGCGCCGTATGGGCATATTGCATGATGATGTAAGCCTGAAGTAAGCCTAGCGGTAAGTTCGGTTGGCAATCAGGGCTTCGGCCAGTAGCAACAGGGCGGTGAGGGAGAGTATCCACCACCAGAGGCGTTGGGGGCGTTCCAGTTCTTCTGCCAGCATGGCGGTGCGTGCTTCCCGGGTTTGCACCGGGTTGGTGTCGGGGTTGATGACGGCATCATACAGGGATGAGAACGGCATGCGGGCGAGGTTGGATTCTTCGGGCAGGAGTATGGTGTTGCCTGTTTGTTCGTTGCCTGATTCGTTTCCGGCTTGTGCCATGTAGCGCAGTGTTTGATGTACGAAGGGCAGATAGAGTTCTTGCAGGGCGAGGTTGTTCCATTCCAGGTCCAGGCTGGATGCGAACAGGATGGCCTTGCCGGTTCCCGCATCACGTTCCAGCAGTGCGGGTTCGGCGCTGTCAAATTGCATGAGCACTTCGGCATCGGGGTTTGGGGTGAGCAGCCAGCGACCCTGGAAGCGTGCGGCCCAGATTGAATCCAGCGGGCGCAGGATGGGGTGGCGGCGGTCATAATCGCCTATGACCAGATAATCGTTACGGCCAAGCATGCCCAGGCTTTGCAAGCTAGCGGGCGCGATGGCGGCGAACTGGCGGTTGAACACTTCCGGCTGCACCCGGTCGCCCGGCGCGAACAGCACTTTGCCGCCGTCGGTTACATAGCGCACTATGGCTTCGGTCTGGCTGGTATTCAGGTTGCCCACATTCAGCAGCACCACCACATCATGCTGCGCCAATGCTGCCGCGCTCAGTTCTTGCGGCGTGATGCTTTGCAACAGGAACGGCGAAGTGGCGCCGCCGGCTACGGCCAGGCCGAACCAGTGTCCTTCATCGTCAAACCAGTTGTCAGAGGCTTCGCCGTTTACCACCAGCACTTCTATCTTGGGCAGCACATCCACGGTGAACAGGTAACTGTTGTCGGCGAGGAAGTTGTCGCCGCCCAGGCGCACTTCGCCGGTGTAAGTGCCTTCGCTTGGGAAACTGGTATTGAAGGTGATGATTTGTTCAGAGCGATTAAGCAGTTCCACCGCCTGCCGGTCAACTTCCTCGTCGTTAACCAGCAGTGAAATCTCGCCGCGTTCCATGAACACGGTGCCGGTTGAGCGCACTCTGACCAGCACCGACTGTTCCTCGTCATCCTCCAGCAGTTGTTCCGGTGAGCGCACATCGGTGAGCGCCAGATTGACACTTTCATCCGAGCCCACATCAATGCCAGTGAGGATTACGCCGGGAGCCAGTTTGAAATCAACCGTATCCCGGGCAAAGCCGCTGGCCTGGAAATCGGAGATGAGATAAATCCTGCGGTTGTCGTAGCGAGAGGTTTCCAGCAGTTGATTGGCTTGTTGCAGGGCGGGCAAGTAGGCGGTGCCGCCATAACCGGCGTTATCTGTGGCGGCAATTTCATTGCGCACAATATCCAGGTCTGAATTGAGTTCGCGCACTGTCTCCATGCTGCCGGAGAACACTATCAGGGCGACTTCATCGCCAGCTTCCATATCGCTCATCATACTTAAAGCTTGCTGCTTTGCGGCGGCAAAGTTGTCTTCATACTGCATGCTCATGGAGGCATCCAGCAGGATGACAGCCGACTGTGGGTCTCCATCCAGCAGTTCCGCCACGGTGCGGTCAACCAGCGGGCGGGCGAAGGCTATTACCAGCAGTGCAACAAGCAACGCGCGTAGCAACAGTAGAAACCATTGTTGCAGGTGCTGGAACAGGATGAGCTTTCTTGAGGTTTTTTTCAGAAAGCGGATGCTGCCGAACATCAGCTTGGGCGGCTTCTCCCGACGAATCAGGTGAATAGCGATGGGGATGGCCGCCGCCAGCAGGCCAAGCAGGATGATGGGGCTGAGGAAAACCATTAGACACTCCCTGCCCGTTCGTTTATGAACGGCGGCAAGTCAATGCGTATAGAGAGGCTGGAAGAAATCATCAGAAACTCCGGGCGCGTTTGGTCATATAAGCGGACAAGGCCTGGTCCAGCGGCTTACTGGTGTTCATCAGGCAATATTCCACGCCGCTACTTTGACACTGTTTCTTGCAATAATCCAGAAACTCGTTAAGGTTTGCCAGATAGGCTTTGCGAATGGCCGCCGGTGAAGTGATATAGGTCTCGCGGCTTTCCATATCAATAAACTCGGATGCTTCGCTGAACGGGAAGTTCAGTTCCGCATCGTCCATAATTTGAAACATTAGCACATCGTTGCCCATTGAGCGCAGGTTTTGCAACATACCGATAACGCGCTGCTCGTCATCCAGCATATCGGTAATCAGGATGACCATACTTTTCTTGCTCATGGTTGCGGCCAGGTCGGCCAGCGGCTTTGTTGCATCGGTGCCGGTGATGGTTTTGGTATCGGCTTGTGTCTTGGTTTTTGTTATAGCCTGTTCTGTAAACCCGGCCAGCGTGCGCAGAATACGCATCAGATGAGGCTGGCGGCAACGGGGTGGAATGTGGTCACGAATTTGTTCATCAAAGGTAACCAGCCCCACCGCATCCCGCTGGCGCATAATGAACCAGGCCAGGGCGGAAGCCAGGGTTACGCCATATTCCAGTTTGCTCACACCGCCGGAGGCATAGCGCATGGAGGTGCTAGTATCAAGCACTATCACGCAGCGCACATTGGTCTCGTCTTCATATTGTTTGATGTATAGCTGGTCGCTGCGGGCATATAACTTCCAGTCCACATGGCGCATATCATCGCCGCGCTGGTAATGTCGGTAGTCATTGAACTCCACGCTGAAACCGCGGTGTGGGCTTTTGTGCAGCCCGGCGAGAAAACCCTCCACCACCACCCGGGCTCGCAGTTCAAGGTTGCCCAGCCCGGCGAGCACCGTTGGGTCAAGAAAGTTAATTGATTCTGTCATCTTTACAGGTCGGAAGAGGGTGCCGGTATTTCATCCAGCAAACGCTGAATGATTTTTCCGGTGGTTACCCGCTCGGCCTCGGCGTGGAAGTTAAGCAGGATGCGATGACGCAACACCGAGTGTGCCAGTGCCCGCACATCACCGAACGAGACATTGTAGCGACCCAGCAACAGGGCGCGCACCTTGCCGGCGAGAATCAGATTTTGCGAGGCGCGGATGCCGGCGCCCCAACTTACCCAATCTTTTACAAACTGGGGCGAGTGTTCCGACTGGGGACGGCTGGCATGCACCAGCCGCACGGCGTAGCGCACCACGGCTTCGGCTGCCGGCACCTGGCGGGCAATGCGCTGGAACTCAAGCACATCTTCGCCGCCAAGGGGGTGCGACAGGGCGGTGTCTGTGGTTTGTGTGGTGTTTCTGACCACTGTCATCTCATCGTCTTCGGACAGGTAATCCAGTTCAATCTTGAACATGAAGCGGTCAAGTTGCGCTTCGGGCAAGGGATAGGTGCCTTCCAGTTCAATGGGGTTTTGCGTGGCCAGCACGAAGAATGGTTCGGCCATCGGGTAGGTGGTTCCGGCGGCGGTTACCTGGCGTTCTTCCATGGCTTCCAGCAGGGCGGACTGGGTTTTGGGCGGGGTGCGGTTAATTTCGTCCGCCAGCAATATGTTGGTGAAGATTGGACCTTTGACGAAGGTGAGTTTGCGTTTGCCATCGGATTCGTCGGCTATTTCGGCGCCCACCACATCGGCCGGCATCAGGTCGGGGGTGAACTGGATGCGGCTGAACTGCACTTGCAGAATATCGGCGACGGTTTTGATGAGCAGGGTTTTTGCCAGCCCGGGCACGCCGGTAACCAGACAGTGGCCGCCAGCGAACAGGGCAATCAGCAGTTCATCTATTATGGCTTCCTGGCCGATGATGATTTTTCGTATCTCGCCAACAATCTGCTCCCTGCCCTCTTGCATTCGTTTTACCAGCGACAGGTCGTCTTCGTTTTGGATGTTGTCCGCATCCGCTGCTGCTACTTCAAACGCTTCGGTGTCGGGCGCTATTGTGTCTGCTGTTTCTATGTCTGTTGCTTCTTTATCTATCATGGTGATTCCTATTCAATATCAAGGTTTGGATTATACACTATGACGCAGCGAGTGGTCTTGCCGGGATTAGTGGCTGAATGCGTAGATTAGAAAGTTGATGCCTATTTTGTAGGCCTCGTTGGTGTAGTGGGTGGGGTATTGGGCGAGGAAGGTGTGTTCCCAGCCATCACCGAGGTCGGTGTTGTAGTTTGCTACCAGCATTATGCGTCCGTCGTCGTCCAGCACTGCGTAGACTTCGGGTGGGTAGCCGGGGTCGTCCAGGCGCATGAAGCCGCCGTAGTCCCAGGTAACCATGCGGCCTGGCACCTGTGCCAGTTCGTTGATGTCAAAGAAGGTGTGGAATATTTCGTGGCTGGTGTCCAGTTTGATGATTTCCCGGTCGGGGAAAATTTTGCCGATTTCCATGAACATATCATCCAGATGGGGCTGGCCCCAGAAATCATCCACCATAACGAAGCCGCCGCGGAGCATGAACTCGCGCAGTGCTTCTATTTCTTCCGGTTCAAAGTTGGGACCGCTGAGCCGTGAGCCAATGGGCACTCGCTTCCAGTTCATATAAAGGAAGATATGTTCAAACAGCTGCGGGTCGGTGAGGTCAATGAAGGTATGGCTGCGTGGGTTGGTGTTCACGCTGGTGTAACGTTGCACGCCGCGCAGGAAGTTTTCATCGGAGTCCGGATAGTCGGTGTCCCACCAGCCGCCGCGGCGGCGGTAGCTGTAACTGCCGCGGTGGTTGGTGTATCTGCCCCGCACCCAGACGAACTCGGCAATCTGGTCATCGTAAATGGACAGGTCTTCGTTGTCGTTGAGCCTTAACACTTGTGCCGTTAATGGCGGTGAATACGCGCAGGCGAGCAGGCAGCAGCAACAAAGAAGCCAGCTTGTATTGTGCTTGTGGAGGATGTGTTTCATAGTGAATCCAGTAATAGTTGCTGGGCGCGGCGGAAGCCGGGGGCAATCTCCAGGGCATACAGCACATGCTGTTTTGCGGCGGCGGGCTGCTTGTTTTGCAGATAGGCTTCGGCGAGATTGGTGTAGGCTTCAACCGGGTCGTTAATTTCCAGTTTCAGCAGCACCTCGTATTCGGTGACGGCTTCGGCGGGGTTATCCAGTGTGCGGGCGAGTTCGGCTTTTAGTTGATGAACATCGCTGCGATAGGGGTCCACTTCCAGCACGCGGTTGATGTAGTAAGTGGCCTGTTCATACTCTTCCTCATCCAGCGCCGCCCTGGCCAGCGTCATGGCGGAACCGGCATCGTGTTGCTGGTGTTCCAGTAGCAGCCGCAGCTGCTCAAGTTCTGCGTCCCGGTCATCCTCGGCCGCATAGATTTGTGATAGCACCAGCGCCGGGCTGGGATAGCCGGTGTAGCCGGGCAACAACTCGTAGGCAATGTTGAGATGGCGTTTGGCTTCGGTGAAATTTTCTTCCTTGAAGTAGGCGATGCCGAGTTGCAGGTGGGCTTGAAAATCTCGCGGGTTATCTTCAACACGCGCCAGCATGTGCCGTATGAGTGCCGCGTTGTTATACAGTTCGGCCAGAATGGCGCTGGGGTTTTCGCGGATGCCGTGGCCATGCCCCTCCCCTTCGTCCGGCGTGTCATCGCTGTGAACATAGACATCAATTTCATTCACCCGTCGTGTAACCCACCGGCGGAAGCGGGTATTAAACAGGTCAAGGTCCATATCAAACGCGGCCTGGAAGCGGGCATCATCTTCAATGGTTTGTTCATATTGCTTAATCAGTTCCACCAGTTTGTTGAAGCCGAACTCGCTGGTGATGAAGTCCACCACCAGATAAGACTGGAAATAGGCGAAGCCCAAATCGGCACTGTTGCGCGCATCCCTGAAGCCGGCGCTGAGATTGGCCACCGGCAACAGCTTTTCTTCGCGGATGCCGCGCACCAAGTCCAGGCCTTGTTCGCGACCCCAGTAGGGGCGGCTCTGCTTTTCTTCCCACACTGATATGCCTTCGGATAGCCAGCGCGGGATGCGGTTGCGGGTCATTTGCAGGGTGATGACGTGGGCGAACTCGTGCCACACAATTTCCTGCCAGTTGGCACTGAGAGTATCCGGGGAGATGAGTGTGACTACCTTGCCGAAGCAGATGCCCACCAGTGGGCCGATGTCGGGCAATCCTATTGAGCGCACGGCGAAGTCTTCGGTGTTTTCAAATATCTCTATTAGCACCGGTGCTTCCGGTTCAAAGTCGTATTTGGCGGTGAGTGCATCCCAGCCTTGTTCCAGCAGCGGTTCCAGATAAGGCCAGAGGATTGTTGCATCACGTTCGCTTAGATGTACCTTGAAATGTTCGCTCTCTACCGTGTGATAGGTTTCCAGTGTGTCAAATACGGTGAGCAGGTTTGAGGTAACCAGATTGAAAGGGTCGTTCTCAAAACCGATTTCCAGATAGGCCTTGCCTTCTTCCTCCTCACCCAGACGCACCAGATTGCTGCCGAGCAGGGAATAGCCGTTCCAGTATGACGGGTCGGCATCCAGTGCGGCGCGGGCATATTCCACCGCCTCGGTGAAGCGGTAGTTGGCGCCGAGCGTGGTGGCCACGGTGCCGAGAAAGTGTGGATTGTTCGGGCTGAAGGCTTCCACCTGTTGCCGGTAATCTTCGTAGTCGTCCATGCGTTCCGCCAGTGCGGCTTCGGCGGCGAGGACGCTTAATGTATCAAGTGCTTCAGGGTTCACGCTCAGTGCGCGGTTGAAATAAACTGTGGCTTCTTCCTGCTTGTCTCCTCGCAGCAGGAGTTGACCCCAGGTTTCCAGCGCCGGGGCGGAGTTGGGATTGACAAGCAGCGCGCTGCGCACGGAACGTTCATCACCCACCGCCTTGCCGATGCCAATCAGGGCGGGCACATAGCGGTTGTTGATTTCCAGTGCATCCCGATAGCCGCGTTCGGCATCGGCGGCGTTGTATTTTTCCAGAAACAGGTCAGCCCACAGGGTGTGTGCTTCAAGATTGTTCGGGTCGGCTCGGGTGGCTTCGTTGAACAGGCTGTTGGCATCATGGAAGTTGTCCAGCAGCCAGCTTGCCAGGGCTACCATGGTTATATCTTCCGAGGTGTACACCAGGCCGTCGTTGTAGCGTTGCACGGCGGCATCAAGATGGCTGACGGCTTCTGTCTTGCGGCCTTTGAATTGGAGCAGGCTGCCGTATTGTACGAGGCTGCGCACCGGGGGTTCAAAGTTATCGTTTATTACGCTGCCGAGGATGTTGAGTGCGGTGTCGGACTCGCCGGTTAAGCGTTTGATTTCAGCCAGTTGGGTGCTGATGAGCGGGAAGCGGGCGTAGTCATCATCGTCAATGGCTTCTTCGCAGACTTGTGCGGCTTGTTGATAGTTGCCCAGCATGGCATAGGCTTTGCTGGCGCCGACTATGCCTTCGTTGCGGTCCAGCCCGTCTGTCATCAGGAAGACTTCTGCTGCGGTGGCGTAGGAGCCGCTTTGCAGCAGGGCTTCGCCCCGGTATAGTGGCGTTTCTTCTAGGCCGGGTTCCGTATCGGGCTGGGCTGTTGCCAGTGTGGACAAGGCGCATAGTAATAGTGCGAGTGGCCGTGCAAGTGGCCGTGCCCGTGTAAGTGTCCGTGCGAGTGTTAGTACGAGTGCCCGTACGAGTGGCCGCAGGGTTAACTGTTTTGAATGTGTTGGGATTAGCGTGTTCATTCGGGATTTTCCGCAGCGGTGAATTGATTTGTGGTGCGTGCCAGATTAACCAGTAATGTTTCCATCTGTTGCCAGTAGTCGGCTTCCAGAAACTCGCTCTTGCGGCTGCGCAGGATGAATACATCTCTTTCCAGTTCCTGCATTTTGGCTTTGAGTGTTAGCGCTTCCGGGGTGAGGGTTTGTTCTTCGTTTCGCAGGGTGTCTATGTAGGCAATTTCTGCCAGCCGTCCGTCTGCTTCGCCGCTGTCGGGGTTCAGGGTGAACAGGGTGTCGCCGTTGTCATCCAGTCCGGCGTGTTCCGAGGCCAGCCGTTCCCGTGATTCATACCATTGGGCTACATTGGCTTTGGCGTAGTTGAATGCTTCCAGCATGGATACCCGATTGTTTTTGTCGCGGTCGCCGTTGCGGCCGGCCAGAGCCTCAATGAAATAGCGGGAGAACACCGGGTCATAGCGTTCGGTGGAAGAGCGGGTAGCTGAAATCACCACCCTGCCTTCGTCGGAAAGTGCGGTGGAGAAACCGTAGCTGGCGCTCGTGGTGTTGATGATTACCAAATCCTGATGTTGGAAATCATCCAGCAACTCTGCGAATTGGATGCCGGTGATGTCGGGACCGACGATATTGAATTTTGCTTCATCTTCCGCGCCTGAACCGTGTCCTATCAGAAATATGGTTATCTGGTCGCCTACATTAACGCGTTCGCTTAATTCGGCAAAGCTGCTCCAGATGCCATCGCGGGTGGCCGGACCGTTGATGGGGGGAGGTTCGCGCTCGGGTTGCGGGGTGCGGTCTGACTGCGAGGCGCTACCCGGCGGCGAAGTGCTGTCTGGCCGGGATGCACGGCCTGATTGAGCGGCATCGTCTGATTGAGGGGCATCGTCTGATTGAGAGGCATTGTCTGATTGCGAAGCACGGCCTGATTGTGAAGCACGGTCTGGCTGCGTGGGGCTGACGGGATGTTGACCATTATCATACAGGAGCGTTATTGTTTCGGCGTTGTAGCCGTAGTCGCGCACTAAAATATTATGTAGTGCGAGGGTCCAGTTGTGAAACTTCCTTTCGTTGTCTTGTCCTACGGTTGGGCCAGTGATGATAACTACATGCTTGGCAGTGGCGGCACTGGCTTGAAAGAAAACCGGGCTGAGGGATTGTGCACCTGCCCATGCCATTACCGACAACAGCAGACAAGCAGTCAGCAGTGCGTGTGTGAGTTTGGATATCATGACAGCCCCTTCATGCGGCGGGTAACCCAGTCCAGGCATAATAGTGTGATGAGCAGGATTAGTAGCCAGGGTTGGTCCCACAAATCGTATTGCACTTGCCGGGAGTATGGGTTGGGGGTGAACTCCAGTGTGGCGGGCAGTGCGCCCAGGGTGGCGAGATTGAAATAGCGGCCGCCGCTGGCTTCGGCGATTCGGGTTAGCAGGCCGCGGTCTTGTTCGGCGTTGATGTATTCGCGGCCGGAGGGTGTTACCACGAATGCCGCTCTTTTTTCGCTGGCATCGGCGGCGGCGTCTCCGGCGGCGCTGGCTACATCTACCAGCAGGCTGTAGACGCCTTCTTGTGCGGCCTCAAAATTGCTGCGATAGACGCCGTCTTCTGCGATGTCCCATTCCATTGGGGCATCTGTTATTTGGTCGAGGGGATTGGTGGTTTGTAGCCACAGTGTGGCATCGCTGTCGGGTTCGTATTTGTCGTTTAGCACTCTTGCTGAGACGTTTACCGTATCACCCACGTTGTAAAACTCCCTGTCAAACTCAATGCTGACCCGTTCGGGGGCGGACACTGCCAGCCAGCGCAGCATTTGACGCCAGAGCGTTTCGTGAGACTGGTCGGCGGCGGGCAGCATCATTTGCCAGCGCCAGGTGCTGGCGGTGGTGAGTGCCATGCTGCGTCCGCTGCCGTAGCGTTGGGTGGCGAGCACCGGCAGGGTCTGGTTTTGATATTGCAGGAAAGGATGTTCCAGCAGCACGCTGGCACCGGGCTTGACTCGGCCGCTGGCGTACACGCCCTGCAACTCGGGCAGTTCGCGCCAGCGGCTCAGATTGGTCGCATCGTCGCCGGCCAAGCGTAGCAGGGGGGAGAACTCGCCGCTGCCGGTGAGGCGCGGGTAATATAATTCGCCGGTGGGATGGTCGCCCCGGCGGATGCCGCCGCGCAGGGTATCCGGCAAGAAGTTTTCCGTCACCAGGCCAAGGGGCAGGATGTCGGCGACGGGGGTGTTGATGAACTCTTCGTCCACCATGCCGCTTATGAGGAAGCCGCCGCCGCGTTCGGCGACGAAGTCTTCAATCATTTGTAACTGTTCGGTGTTGAAGAAGGTGGCTTCAACATCGCCCAGAATGATTGCTTCGTAGGCATACAGGGATTCCTTGTCGCGGGGGAAGCCTTCGGCCAGTTCGGTGGGTGAGTTAATGCCCTGGCGGTAATATTTTTCCGGGCCGGTTTGCAGGTAGGCGGCGAGTCGGATGGTGGAGTCATCGGCTACGGCGCGGCGGATGAACTTGTATTCGTTGCGGGGGTGGCCTTCCACATAGAGAATGTCCAGTGGGGGTTTTTCGGTGTTGTCCACCAGGAATTGATAGCTGTTGTTGTCGGCGATAATTTCGTCTTCCTGCAACTCCACATTTAATTGATAGACGATTAGACCCTGCCGCTGGGGGGTGAGTTCCAGTTCGTAGTGACGGGTGATGCCATCCTGTTCCAGAATGACCGGCTCGGAGACTACAACACTGTCGCCATCCATGATTGACAGATTCACTTGCCGGCCGCCGTAACCTTGTTGATTGAGCGCAACCTGCACGGTGAACACGGAACCTTCCAGCACCGTTTTTGCCGCGCTGACATCAACGACGCCGATGTCTTGATCAATCTCTTCCGCGCCCACGCCGACGGTGAACACTGGCACCTGACGATTGCCGAACTCCCGCGCTGCGATGAGCGGGTCAACTTCGCTGTTATCGGCGCCGTCGCTAACCAGCACCACGGCGGCCAGTGGCAGGCCGCCCAGTTGGCTGCGCACATAATCCAGAGCCTGGCCGATTGAGGAGGCGGAGCCGGGTTCCGTTAATCCATGTTCGTCGGCGATGCGGCGGGCGCCGGCATCAAAGCGAAAACTGCGTAGCTGAAAGTTTTCGGCCAGCGTGTCCATAACGCCGTTGTTAAAGAAGTGTTCCTGCATTGCTTGCACCCGGCTCTCGCGGCCTGGCAAATCGGCGATGGTCATGCTTTCGGAGGAATCAAACAGGATGCCCAGATAACTTTCCTGCGGTGTGATTTGCGAGGTGGTAACCACCGGGCGCAACAGGCAGAACAACACCAGCGCCAGCACGGTTGAGCGTAGCGTGATGAACCAGATTTTCCAGCCTGGGCTGAGTGCTTTTGTGGTGCGCAGATAGCCGAGCCATACCAGCACAATGCCCAGCAGCACGGCGGCGGCGAACAGCCACGGGCTTACGCCATAGGCGAAACTGAGCGAGCCTTCCCGGAATGCTGTGAGAAGGCTGGGTTCGGTGTATTCCATAATAGTCACTGCCCCCTGGGCTGACTTTCGGACTGACGCTCGGACTGATTCTCGGACAACACGCGATAGTATTCTTCCACTAATGCGCGATATTCTTCGGGGATGTCTTCATCTACTGTGGTGTATATCTTTTCGGTAATCTCGCTTAACTCGGCCTGGGCGCGGAGTGCGGCTTCCAGTTCAATGATGGGTTGTAGCAGGGCGGTGAGTAGTTCCGGTTGGTTGAGAAAATCTTCAATATCCCGCTGGGTAATTTGTTGACGAATTGAGCGGGCGCCGCCGTAGGGTGAGTTGTTGCCGTCGGTGCGGGGGGCGGTGCTGCCCTGCCCTTGTTGCTGGTTCAGTTCATTATTGCCTGCGGTGCCGCCGGTCAGTTGACGCTGGTTGCCTGCGGCACCGCTTAACTGGCGGCGGCCGCCTGCTTGCTGATTACCGGCGGTGTTTTGTTGTTCCAGTTGTTGGGTGAGTTGTTGGGCAAGCTGGCGGCTGCGGCTTAGTTGTTCGCGCATTTGGGCCAGGGAGGGTGCTTCGGCATCTTCGTTGAAGGCCTGGACTTGTTGTTGCAGGGTTTCAATTTGTTCACGCAGTTGTGCGGCGGCCAGGGCGTTTTGTTGTTGTTCGTTGCCACTATCTTGTCGAGCCGGGTCAAGTGCTGACAGTGCCCGGGCCAGAGCAACCAGTTCCTGTTCAATCTCCTCCTCAATATCCACTGCCAGACTTATCATGCCGTTACGCAGCACCCGGTTGCTGGTTTGCATTTCCTCTTGTATGGGGCGCACATCCCGGCTTGCTTCTTGTGCCTGGGCCAGCAGGCGCTGGTCTTCGTTGTCGCCGCGGGCGATGATGGCGCGTAGCATATCGCGAATTTCTTTCAGGTCCCGTTGCTGCCGTTGCTGGTCTTCAATGAGTGCTTGCAGGGAGTCATCGCTACGGGCTTCCTGTCGGGTTTGCCCCAGCCCCTGCTCGCGGCTGGTTTCGGCCAGGGCTTCCTGTAACTGACGTTGTTGCTCAAGCAACTGTTGTCCGCGCTGGCCGAGGTTGCGGGCAATCTGGTCTATTGAGCGGGTGGCTTGCTGGCTTAATTCGCGCTGTTGCTGACGCAAATTGTCCAGCGCCTTCTGGCTGCGTGCGGCGGCGAGGGAGGCGGACTCGCTTTCGGCTGCCTCCTGCATTTGCTGCGCCGCCCGCTCCAGTGCGGTTTGCGACTGGGCCTGTGATTGCCCGGATGACTGGCTTTGTGCTTGTTGCGATTGCGCCGAAGGGTTTCTGTTCTGCTGATTGCGTGACATTTGCTGTGCCAGTTGCGCCACTTCCCGGCTTAGCTGTTCCTGTTGCCGCATCAGGCGTTCCAGTTCGCGGCGCTTTTGTTCTTCGGTCATTTGCTCTTCGCGGCGGGCCAGATTGCGTTGCGCTCTGGTTAATCCTTCCTGACGCCGCGCCAGTTCTTCCAGCTTGCTGGCTTCCTCGCTGTTTTGCGCGGCGGGGCTGCCGGGGGTGTTCGGTGCTTCGTAACGGTTCTCCAGTTGTCCCAGTTCCATTTCAAATAACTCGCGCAGGTCTTCCCGCTCCTGTTGCGCGCCACCGCCACCGCCGCCATTCTGTTCCATGGTAATGCCGGTGAGATTGATGCTGGCTTCCGCTCTGAGGATGTATTGCAGGGCTTGTTGTTCAGGGCGCAGGGCGCTGGTGATTTGTTCCAGGTCAAGTTCCCGGGCGGCCAGATTCATCTGTTCTATGGCGAGGGACAGGTTTTCCACTGCTTCGTCGTAGCTGTCATCGGAAAAATTCAAGCGCTCGGACAGCCGGTCAATGGACATACGCGCCCTGCCCGTGGCTTCCCGTTGCGCCTCGGCGATGATTTCCACATCAGCGGCAAACTCTTCGGCTGACACCTGTGCCTGACGGTTCTTCAACTTCCAGGTGGCGGCGATGATGTCTTTCTGGATGCGCACCAGTGCGCTACTGTCGGCGCCACCCTGGCCACCGCCGCCCTGTCCGCCCTGGGATGAGTTGCGTTGAAAGCTCTGGTCGGTGGAAATTATTTGCAGGAAGTAAATGTCGGATATTACCTCGGTGGCGCCTTTGAGGCCGTTGTTGTCGGCTACGGTGAGGAAGTAACTGATAAAGTCGCCGGGTTCCACGCCCAGGTCTTCCAGATAAATGAGTTTATTGCCTGATACCTGACGGGCATTTGGTTGCGGCAGGAAATTCACCGCCACATCTTCGGCACCAACCACACTGTAGTTGAGTACAAACTGGCTCAGGCCGTAATCGTCGCTGGCATCAACTTCCAGCACCACTTCTTCCAGTGGCATGACTTCCTGGTCGCGCCCCGGCCGTCGCAGCACCAATTCTGGCGGTAGGTCTTTGATAACGCGGATAAAATATTGTGCGGGGTTGTTGCTGTTGAGGCCATCAAAATCGGTTGCGGTGATTTGATAAACGCCATCCTGATTAACAGTGAAGCTGGCGCGGCCCACATTACCATCCAGCGCCAGCGACAAATTACCGTAAGGCTCCGGCGTGGCGGGCTGGGTGTCATTGTCTGCGTCCTGCCCAATGTTTTCCATTTCCAGCGTGGCTTCGCGCACCGCCTTGTTGAAAGTAACCAACAGTTCCACTTCGGTGCCTTCGGGCACTATCATATCGCCGCTGTCTTCTTCGCTGATGTCAGTGAGGCCGGTGTAATCCGGGTAATCAAAGCTGAGGTCTATCTGTTCAACTTGTGGCAGGTCATACAGGCTGATGCGGTATTGGGGAGAGCGATGTTCGTAGCCCCCGCCGGCGCCAACAGCGCCCGCACTGCCAGCCCGGCTATCACTGAAACTGACATAGTAAATAGTGTCTGTTTGTAAGGCCGGAAGGAAATAACTGTAAGTGGCACTGTCGCTGCCGCTGCCATCCCGGCGCATGGCAAGGTCGCGCCAGTTCAGGTTGTCGTCTTGTATGCGCAGGGTAACTGCGGGCGGGATGGTGTTGCCGATGCGCGCCATGATGGTAACGCTTTCGCCTCGCTGCAATTCCAGGTCGCCCGGCTGCACGGTAATTTCAATATCCGGCAGTTGTTCAGCTTGCCGCACCGGTCCGGCGATGGCGAAAGGCTGGGTGATGCGGTAGCCCGCTTGTTGCAGTGGCACGGAGACAAGAAACGCAGTACCCGTCAGCAACACCGTAGCCAATGCCAGCACCGCTGAAACCAGCGACCTACGAGCGGGAGTAACACGGCTTACATAAGCATGTTGTCGCCGCAGATGAATCTCGGCATCTTGCCAGAGTTGCCTGATGAATTGTCGCGATACGCCCTGCTCCGTCTGTTGCTCATCTGCCGCGTCATGTTCGGCACTGAACTCCAGTGAGGTGAGCAAACGCTGTTCCAAATCGGGAATATGGTCTTCCACATAATGCGCGAGGCGCTGGTCGTCAACACGATGCCGGTATAAGCTCCACACCAGAAGGGACAACGCAGCCAGCACGCCGGCAATCAGCGTGATAAAAATTATTATGCTGCCGAGCTTGCCCGCCTCCAGCCACAGGGCCAATAGGCTGCCGCTTAGCAACATAAGTGTAATGGCGGCGACAAACACACTGCCCTGCCTGAGCAGAAACAGCCTGTCACGGCGGCGGCGCAGCTTGCCGAGGGTTTGGCGAAGGCTGTTGAGGGTGGCAGATGACATGGGGTTTCCAGTGCGGCTGAGGCAAGCGCAGGCAAGATGTGCTGATTATCAATCACCGGGCGGGAGTTTGTCAAACGGGGCAAACCGGGCGAATCAGGCCAATCATATTGGGCAGCCCATCTCCCGTGGCCTGAAATAGCGGGAGTTTTCAGGAAATACCCGCACTTGTCGGGTGCTGAACTCGGCCAGTAGCACATCAAGCTGTTTGTATGCCGCCAGGTCGGTGAGTGTTATCAGAGTTGGCCGTGGCAATGTTAAATTACCGTCTGCCGATTCTGCCAGCGCATCCGTTGGGGTAAGCCAGCGGTATTCCAGTATTTCATCATTATCTATTTGCACTTCTACTGGTTGCCGTAATGGACAAAGAAAAAACCAGGTGCAAAAACGGCGCGGCGGACCCGGCGGCGTAGTCCAATGCGCCAGATGAATAAGGTCAGTTTGATTAATAGTAATTCCCGCCTCCTCATAAGTTTCTCGTACTGCGGCTTGTATGGCAGCCGGATATTCCAGCCCACCTTCCGCAGCAGCATAATCCTCAGCATCCAGCCGCCCACCGGGGAAAACCCAGTGCCCGCCATGAAACACCAGCCTCGCATTACGTCGCAACAACAAAACCTCAAGCTCATCCACCTCAGCTTCACGCATCAATACCACCGTAGCCGCAGGCGCTACCGTAGCAGCCGCAGATTCATTACTATTATTCGCACTCACATTATCTCCACTCTTGGTTGTGGTCTTAGAAACGTTTCTCGTAGCGCAGGTAGGCGCGGTGGTTTAGGCCGGGAGTGGTGGCGGATTGGGGTTGTTGGGCGTTCATGCCTGGCAGGGTGAACATTGAGTTGCCAGTGTCGCCGAAGGGGTTTAGTGCGGGGGTGCTTTGGCGCAGGTAGGGCAGGTAGCGGGTGGTGGCGTTTGGGGTGGTGAGTGACGACGGGTCGGTGCCAACGTTGGTGAGAGCGCCAGCGGCGTTTGTGGCGCCCGCAGCGTTTATATTAATGCTTGGGGTCATTATGGCTTCGTAGCCGATGCTCAGGGTTTCGCCGATGGCGTAGTTGGCGCCGAGGGTGAAGCTTTGGTTTTGCTTGAGGTTGGCGTGGGCGAACAGTTCCATTTTGGCATCTGTGCCGAGACCGAAGTTGGCGCCAAGTTTGATGTTCCTGTTATCGTCTCCCTGGAAGAACAGTTCCAGCAGTTCAATGCCATACTTCATTTCAAGGTTGTAACGGCCAGCCATGTCGGTGGCTGACTGGTTGAAATTTGCAGCACCGTCATCCCAGAAGCGTTTTTCCTGGCTTTCTGTTGCGCCCCATTGGGGTTTGAAAGTTAGTGAGAAGCCGCGGCCATCTTGGCCGGTGGTCCAGGCTATGCCGATGTCGACGCCCCACTCGTTCACATTTTCGGTGTGGCTGACGAGGGTGCGGGCATTGAGGTCCAGTCGCAGGCCGGAGTTGGGGATGCCGAGTTCTACGCCGCCGCCGAGTTCCACGCCGCCGCCGGTGAGGCCATCGCCGAAGTCATTGCGGTAATTCAGTGTGGCGTTGCTGGCGAAGATGTTGCCGGAATTTGTGTTTGTTCTTTGTTCCAGTTTCAGGCCAACTCTTATGCGCCCGCTGTCTGCGCTGGCGTTGTCTTCTTCCATGTTGGATAGCATGCCGCTGCCGATGAAGCCGAGGCTAAGGTTGTTGCCGGAATCGGATATGCGATTGAAGATGGGGCCGTAGCCGCCGAAGCCGACGTTCTTCATGCTTATACTGCTGGTGTAGCGGTTGTTGATATCGTCTGCTTCAACCACCTCAATGTCGCCGCCGGCAAAGCCGAGTGTGCCCCATAGCTGAACGCCGCTGTCCCAGTTGTAGGCAACGTATGGGCTGACGGAAATTATGTTGGTGGTGTGGATGCCGTCCAGGTCTTGATAGTTGAAATCCATTTCTGAGCTGATGTCGCTTATCGCGGCACCGATGATGAAGTTTGACCTGTGCAGGTCAAGGCCGAATGTGGCGCCGGTGATTTTGCCGTCAAAGTCAACGGCGTTGCTGAGGCCATCCAGGCTGTGATAGAAGCCGCGGCCCCAGAAGGTTAGGGTGCTGTCGGTGGCGGCGCCAGTGCCCTCGCCTTCGCCGCCAACGCCAAAGGTCATGGCGAAGTTCAGGTCGCGGCTGTTGAACTGGAATGGTTCATCGGGTTTCCACTCGCCGGAGGCGCGCATTTGTTCGCGGCGGTCGTGGCGGGACTTCAGTTGCTTCATCAGGAAGTCGGGGATGCTGGAACCGGCTACGGTGAGACCTTGCGGGGTGGTGGTGCCGTTGAGGGCACCTGTTATGCGGTCGCTGATGATGCCGTTTAGTGTATCGGTGGTGATTATGCCGAGGTCGGAGAGCACGGCGGTGTTGATGGTTTCAACTTGTTCTTCGTTCAGGCCGTCGTCGTCTTCAACAATGACTCGGGCGCTGGCGGGTGTTGCCACTGCGTAGTTGGTGCTGGCATTGACCGATGTCAGGCTGGCTGTTATGGAACCATCCCCTTCCGGGTTATCGTCATCCACGGTGGTGACGGTGATGGCGGCGCTGGCCTGGCCTGTTGGTAGCATTACGGTTGGCGATGAGGATACCGGGCCGTCAAAGTAGTCGCCTTCGGTTGCGACATTTAGTGCCACATTCAAATCCTCGCGCGGGGCGAAGCTGGATGTAATGGTGAATACAATCGTGTCGCCTTCCGTAACCGAACTTACGGCAGCGCTAATGGACAAGTTCGGCGTGTCGTTGTCCTGAACAGTGAATATGGCCTGCCTTGTGCCAAGTGTGTAGGCGATGCTGGTCGGCTCGGTCAGGGTGGCGGTGATAGTGCCGTTGGCTTCGCGCACTTCATCGTCTGCCGTCTCTATGGTGAAGCTGACTGAAGCAGCCGTGTGGCTGATAGTCACATTGGCGGGTGCCGCAGTGCCTGTGATGAAGTCGCCGCTAACCACCACTGTCAGCGGCACTGTCAGGGTGGTGTTGTCGGACGGTGTCGGCACGGCGGTGATGGTGAAGACTGCCGATGTGCCTTCCACGCCGGAGGCGGGGGAAACACTGATGCTGACGGATGGCTGGTCGTCGTCGGCGATGGTGACGGTGACTTCGGAGGCGCTTGGGCTGGCGCTGTAACCGGCGTCGGTGAGGGCGCGGCTCAGGTTTAGGCGCAGGCTGACAAAGCCGTCTGCTTCGTCGGTGGTGTCGTTGATGGTGGCGATGCTCAATGTTGCCGTGCTGC
>JBPCXV010000046.1:0-3853 GCA_051008235.1 Pseudohongiellaceae bacterium
GTCTGTTTGACAAACTGCCATGTGGTTGCCGTGCTGTCGGCGGCTGAGGCGCTAAAGACTTTGGTCCGGGCCGCGCCCGCAGCCGGATTGGCAACCGTAATCACCGGTGCGGTGGTGTCAATCTCCAAAACCAGAGTGGCAGAGGTGGCAGCTACCCTGGAGGCTTGGCTGTGGGTGGCGACAACACGCCAAATCCCGTCAGGTTCCAAAGCGCACGGGTCATCGTTGGTGGTGGCATCATCGCCGGTGTCACAAGTGTTGCCCGTGAACGCCACATCTACACTCGCGCCCGAACTTGTCGCAGTCCGGCTGACAGTGGTCGTCGTGCCCTTTCTGGTGGCCCGCACCACTACCATGCCGCTAGCTGCCACACCAGTCACCGTGAAAGTCGGCGTGTTGTTGCCGGTGATATTGTCAGTAGTGCTGCTGCCCGTATCAAAAACTGCCCCCGCCTTCAGCGCTACCGTCGGCGTGGACGATGCCTGCTGAGCAGTGATGCTGATCTCATCGCTGACAGTCGCGCTGATGTTGCCGGCCACATCCGTTGCATAAAAGCACACATACTTGCCGTTGTCGTACATATTGGTGAACTCAAGAATGTCCCCCTCTGTGTAGGCAGGGGCATTGTCAGGAGGTGTGCCGGCGCAAGTGTCTGTGTCTCGAGCAGCGAGGATAATGAAATGTTGCCACGATGTCCTGGCAGCGTCCGGCTCATCATCTGCCGCGCTGACAGTCTTGGATTCTGCCGGGCCGGCCGGGCCTGTAATGGCAATCACCGGCGCGGTGATATCAATCACCAAATTTAATGTGGCGGAAGTGGCAGCGGCTCTGGCGACTTGGGTGTGGGTGGCGACGATATCCCAATCCCCGTCAGCCAAAGTACATGGGTCATCATTAGTGGTGGCATCATCACCGGTGTCACAAGTGCTACCCGTGAACTCTACATCAACGCTGGTGCCCGAACTTGTGACGGTCTTGCTGACCGTGGTGGTAGTGCCCTGCTTAGTGGCTTTCACCACCACCTCGCTGGCAGCTACCACATCAGTTACCGTAAAGGTCGGAGTTGTGTTGCTGGTGATGTCGTCAGTAGAGCTACTGCCAGTGTCATAAACTGCCCCATCCTTCAGCGCCACCGTCGGCGTGGACGATGCCAGAGCATTGTCGTCATTGATAATCCTGCCGGTGGCGGTAAGCGACCTGACGCCTTCAATCTCTGGGAAGCTAGCCCTTGACGGGCTGGCAAACGTGACTAGGAACTCTTCATCGTCTTCAGATGTGGTATCTCCGTTGATGGTTATTAGGATTTCGCCGGTGGTGCCTGACAGTCCATCAATTAAAGCAAACGGCATAGCATCGGTAACCGAAGCGCTGACATAGTCCTCGCCAGCCGCCGCTGACACTGGAGAAAGATTGGAAGTGCTGTAGTCAAGCTGAACCGTATTTTCGGTGGCAAACTCCAAATACAGCGGGATGGCCAGAGTTTTCGTAGCGCTGTTACCTTCGGGGGTCGAAAAAGTCGCGGTGTTGCTGAGCCCATCCTCGCTGAAGTCATTGACCACGCTAACCCTGGGCGAGTTTTCGTTGTCCCTGATGCGCCCGATGGCAGAAGCAGTTCCTAAAGTCGCATTATTTGACGACACCGCCGATAGCACAACCCTCATGGACTCAAATGTTCGCCTGTCATCATACGTGTCATCGATGGTCTTCACAGTGATAGTCGCAGAGGGTTCATCTGCCAAAATAGTTACCGTCTCATTTATTTGTCCTGTGTAGTCCACACCATCCCTAGCACCAGTGCCATCAATAGCTTGAGCTGGGGTGGCGCCGTCGGCGGTGCTGTAGGTAACCAAGACATTCTCTGTTAAGGTAGCTGATAACGACACCGTGAACGTCAAATCTGCTCCTTCATACGCTGGTATACCGGTAGGTCCTGCTATCGACACAGTCGGCAGGGACTGCGCCTGCACAACAGGAACACCAGCAAGCAAAGCAACCAACAACCCAACCACACCACACAACCCCAGCAGCGCACCCCGCAACGCCCGAAACCCGCCAGCGCAAGTTTCGCCAATATCGGTGCTAGAAAGAATGGGTTGCTGCCTGTCCATAACTGTAACTGTTACCTGAACCTTGATTTGGAGCGATTAGTATAGAGATTGTAGCAGATTATGAGACAAATCAGCACTATCCCCCCACCGGAGCCACTACGGGCTAACGCCCTTGTGCCACCGGCTCCCCCTCAAGGGGGGAGCTATCCGTGGCGATAGACGGAGCCGTGGTGTGTGGCGTGAAAAGACAAAGCAGGCACCAGCCTGCTTTGACATTAGTGCCGAGGCTGATCCCCAAAGATCGCGTCCAGCGATGGGGCATCCAGTATCTTGTCGGCCCACGCTTCAAGATCGTCCGGGGTGGCTTGGGTGAGCCGTTGCTGGATGTTCTTCGGCAGCTGGCCGAACTTGCGTTGTAACAGTTGTGTCAGTATTACGACTTCGCCCTGGGTTATGCCTTCGGCTTTGCCTTTGGCGATGCCCTCTGTTATCCACCGGTTTGCTATATTATTACTCATGATTTTATCTCCTTCGGTTAGGTTCATTTTCTCGAGTGCGGCCATTATTTCATCGCCACGGTCTTTGTTTGTGTCTGCCAGATAGTCCATCACTATATTCCTAATGGACGAGTTTTTGAAGATCATTTTGATGACTTTCTCCATTGACGGGGCCTTGTCCCCCTTTCCCAGGGCACCGGTGCTGAAGAGCATGGTGTAGAAGGCGGCGTGGAGGGAGGGGTTGCCGGAGAGTTTGTCTCTGGGCAGGGTGCTCAGGTTGATGTAGGTGATGTGGGTAATTGCGCCCCGGACTTTCTCGCCCCGGTTGGAACTGGTCTTGTAGACTTCAGGCAGATCCCATTTTTCCTTGCCGTGATAAAGCACCATCGGGATGATCTCCGGGGGGTGTTGCATGGTGTTTGAGGTATCGTTGGCGAGGCGTTCTGCGAAGGTGGATGTGTATTTGGATAGTTGTATCCCCACTTTTGAATCGGGGCTGGATTTGTGTTCCAGGATGATGTGGGTGTGGGTTGGCTTGCCGGGTTTTGGTTTTAGTTTGAGTTTCCAGACGCAATCACAGTAGAGTACGCGCCTGGTTTCGTTGTCAATCAATGTTCCGCTTATGACTTCAGGCGGGCCGATGATTTGGTCTCGCAGTTCGGGGATGTGATCGTAGATAAAGGCCAGAACCAGATCGGGATGTTCAAATATCTTCTTGCAGAAGGTATCGTGTGGATTGTTCGTGTTTTGTTGTGGATTGGACATCTTGTTCTCCTTGGTCCCTGTTTGAGTTCTCTTACACGATACCGCTTGTTGTGTGGGTTTGTCTTAACTAATTAATAAAATTTGTGACTTATGTCACATTTTTTGACAAAAAAGTTTCCGCTGATGATTGCTCCCCCCTTGAGGGGGAGCCAAAGGAGGCGTTAGCCTGCTTTGGTGGGGGGCCTTAGTTTCGGTGGCTTCGGTAAGCAATGGCCCCCCACCTGAGCCACTACGGGCTACGCCCTTGTGCCTCTGGCTCCCCCTCAAGGGGGGAGCTATTCGTGCTGGTAGGCGGAGCTACAAATGCGTGGCGTAAAAAGACAAAGCAGGTGGTGTTTGCCTGCTTTGACATTGTTTGTTTTGGTGGGTGCTGGGGTTTCGGGGATTTGTGGCCCCCCACCTGAGCCACTGCGGGCTACGCCCTTGTGCCTCTGGCTCCCCCTCAAGGGGGGAGCGGTTTGTGTTTGTGTTAAGAGACAAAGCAGGCTCCCGCCTGCTTTGACATTAGTGCCGAGGCCGTTCCCCAAAGATCGCTTCCAGCGA
>JBPCXV010000047.1:0-2796 GCA_051008235.1 Pseudohongiellaceae bacterium
CCATCCATCAAGGGCAATAATTCGCCTTCGAGCGGCTGCTCACTGTCGGGCTGTGCTGTCTCGCTGTCTGACACTCATGGCCTCTTTCGGTCCATAGGTGCCGGCCCGTAGGCCGTGCACGATTACAATCATGCGGGGCGTTGTAAGCTCTATCGCTTAGGCTGCTCCGCTCTCACTTGATGGCGCAGAATCGTCGCTTGATGCCTCACGGCCAGCGCTATCGGATTCGGTCGCACCGCTTTCGGTGCTGTCGCCTGCGTTGGCTGTGGTGGTATCGGCGGCAGTTGCCTGGCCGTCCTGGTCGGGTTCCTGCGTCGGCGTTTCCGCATCGCTAACCTCGAGATTTCTTAAGAATGCAGCACTTTGTGGTCGTTGTGCCATTAGTATCCGCCGCCTTTGGTTTGTGCGCTGCGGTGCTTCATGCTACCGCCGCCGGCTTTGGATCGGCTCATGCGCGTGCCATCGTCGTGCTTGGCTCGGTACTTGTTGCCGGTGGGATAGCAGCATCGGCCGCTGGCCATAGCTTTTTCGCTAGATTGCATCATGGTGATGGGCTCCGGTTGGGGTTGTGGGTTTGCAGCCTGTGCAGCCGGCTTGCGCCATCCTTGCGCGGCGTTCGTTGCGTTGGCAACGGCGCGGCCCATTACGAGATCCGCACGCCAGTTTCGCGAGGTTGTGGCATAGGGTTGTAATCCTGCCGCCGTTCGCGCCTGGGGTTTTCCTGCGAGCCCACGGATCCACTACCAGGAAGCACGCCAGCCATCGGCATTTTCTGCCTACCTTTCGGGCCGGAGTAGTTGCAGCCGTCCTGCTTGTGGTTCGATTTGTAGGCCATTTTAGATAACCCCTTGCCGGCCAAACGCCTGGGCGATGAGCGGCATTAAGTTTTTAACGGTGCGCTCGCCAAAAAAGAAAACGAGCACGATTATGTTGATCACGATCATAGCGGTGTTTTGTTGTTCGGTCCATGCCGTGGTATCGGTCAGAAACCATTGGGAATCCAGGTAAAGCGTGAAGTAGGCAAAAACCGGCCGAAACATACCGCGGGCAAATATAACCACCGGGCCGAGGAATGGGATCGCCTGCAGATCCTTGGCCGTGCCTTCCATCGCAATCGTGCGCTCGTTGAATCGTTTATCCTGGTCTGCAGCGTACTCGAGCACGTCCATGTCGCGCTTGTGCTGGATCTGCTCAACGGCGAGCTCGAGCTCCGCGGCTTCGGATTCGGACATTTTCGCCGGCCAGCGATCGCGGATAAACCCCACGATTTCCTTGCCGGTGCCACCACCCAGGAATGCCTTGATGCCGGCCACAATGCTCATTGCTCATCGTCCTCGAGTTCGCGCCGGAGTTTTACTTCCTGCTCGAGCAGTTCGAAATTGCGCTTAACCTCGGCGATAGCATCATCCTGCTTTTTGTTGGTGTCGGTGTTTTGGTTGGTTTGCGTGGCCACGATCGTCACCAGCTGGTCGAGTTGGTCCTGGGTTTTAACCTGTTTATCCTCGATATCGTCGGCCCAGGTGAATGCAGCCCAGGCCACACCGATCAACGTAACAGCACCAACGGCCACCTCCCACAAGGGAATTCGGAGCCTTTGGATTTCCTCCCACTTCACTGGATCGTCACCGGGTTGAACCATTGAACTGCCTTGTAAAACATATCGTCCCGCCTTCGCGGTGGTGCTCGTCTGGCAGTCTTTCCGTACCCGATCGAATAAGTAGACAAAATAATCAGTTGGGACAGGTAGAGCAAGTTAATTGTTATGGCCCAATCGAGATAAATACCACCCGCAAAATGGCCCGCGATCATGGGGATAAACGCGCCGCCGGTGAACAGTGCGCCGCGGTTTGCGTGTTGCGCACCGAGCAACATGCAGTAAAGCAGGCCGCCGGCATCGAGCACGTAGAACACGGCCGGCGTGCCCTCACCTGGATCCGGCCAAAAAACCTGGCTGGCGATGTAGATGAGTAGCAGACACGTGGCAGTTTTTTGCATCACCTGGTGGCGCGAGTACCAGGCGCAGCCCAGCATTCCGATCGTGGCCGCCAGGTAGAACAGCATCCAAAGCTCGGACGCTATGAGCTCGATCACTTGCCGCCGCCACTAAGCGGCTGAATCACGCCACCCTCGTCCTCATCACCGCCATGCTCGGCCAGGAGCTCGGCCGCGGTGTGGTGCAGGATGGCCAGGCGGCTGCGGAGCTCGCTGATCGCCGCACCCACCTCCACAACATCGTTCGGCATTTCGATGCCCAGGTGGTCGGCCTCGCGATCCACCAGATCCTCGAGCACGTTGTAACTGCCCTGCATGGCTTCCGCCTGGTGCTCGAGTGCTCGGAGCAGGTTGGTGCCTGCGGTAACAAATCTTTTTCGTGGTGTCATGCGAGTAGTGTCCTTGCGTTGTGCACGTATTCGCTCACCGTGCCGGCGCCGAGTTCCGTGTTGTAGTGGGTTTTCCAATATTGAGCCAGGCCCACCAGATCATCGGGGAGCGGCTCGGGCCGTCGATAGTAATGTAAACGCGCCATGATTGTCGCATAGCGCAGATCGTAAACCAGGCGCTCGGCGCTCGGGCCGCCGCGGTATGCCATCGCACCATCCAGCGCCTCATCGAGTGAGGCCTGCACGCCGGGCTGGTATTCGATGAAGTTTTGCCAAATATCATCGTGGGTTGCCGGTTCCATCTGGTAGATGCCCAGCGCAGGGCCGCCGCCTACCTGGCGCACGTATGTGCCCAGGAGCGATTCCTGGGCGGCGGTGCCGAGTAACAAATCCACAGCTGGTTTGCTTGCGTAGC
>JBPCXV010000048.1:0-36214 GCA_051008235.1 Pseudohongiellaceae bacterium
AAGCAGAGCCGCCTGGAGCGTCATTCCATGTGGCGGTAACAGTGACAGTGCCACCGGCTACAAGACCACCGACGCTAAAGACCGGCGTGCCGATGCTGGTGATATTATCCGTCGGATTGCCGACATCGGAACTCCTCAGCAAATCAAGCTCAGGCACCGGCGAGAACTGCGCCTGGGCCTGCGGTGCCGCGAGGGCAAGCAGTAACGGCAAGGCGAGCGTGAGCGTCGCGAATACCCTGCGAGACGCAGCCAGCACCAGTGTTGTGAATGTTTGGGTGAATATTCCAGAAAAACTTGACAGTCTATTCATCATTGGATACTCCAGGTTACCTTCTTTGATAGTCTCTAGTTGTGGTGTTGTGGCTTGCATGTAAAAAGGGCGATTTTCAGCCAAGCGGGATAGTTTGTCAACCACCCCGAAAGCCTTTATTTCCGCCGTTTTTTTGGCAATATCGTCAAATCCTCTACATAGGGGGCAGGGATTATAGGGCATAATTTCCATATTATTCAAGCCCCAAAATGGTCAAAATGCTAACTTTTTTGCGCATCGCGCTTGAGCAACGCTTCGCTATAGCTCAAAAAATTATTCAGGCGATTTTCAATGATGTCAACGACGATTGACAGTTGCAGGTCCTGATAGGCATGGACGGCTATGTTGCGAAAGCCCACCATATTCCGCAGCGATTCCGCCAGGCTTGCTTCTATCCAGCCGCCTTCTGCCAGCAGGCTGAATATGTCCTTGGCGCTTTGTGGTGCGCCCAGGGTTTCGCGCCGCACAAGATGTGTGCCCACATCCAGTGCCGCTTCGCAGGCTCGCTGAATGTTGAGTATGGCGGCATCCTGACGGCTGTGGTCGTCGGCGAAACCTTGCTGGTTGGCGGCATACTCTTCCCTGGCCCGCGCCACGCAACGCTCAATGATGGCTGCCTTGTTGATTAGCACATCATCTGTCATAGACGCTCCCCCGCTCTCCTATATCTGCCAGCACACCGGCGCGGCGGCTGTCCAGCTCCAGCTTGTCGGTGAGGATGGCGGCCTCATAGATGGCCGCCTGATGGTCTGCCGCCCACAGGCGCTCGCCTTTGGTTAGCACCTGACACTGCATAACAGTTGATGCGGCGCGCATATCCAGCAAGTCCACCTCGCAACCGGCCAGTTCAGCCAGCTTGCCGGACACTTCCCACAACTGCACTGCATCGGCATAGCCGGCAACCAGAACTGCCAAGTCAAGATCGCTCGCCGCCCCCGCCTCGCCCTGCACGCGGCTACCGAACGCATAGATTGCCAACAGTTTCGGCACCTGCGCTTTGATGCATTTAACTATTTCTGTGCGCTGCATCGTTAAATTCTCTACTGTCTCCGGGTTTGCCGCGCCTAGTGCATGGAATGGCCGGGAAACATATCCTCAAGCGATTGGGCAGTGAGAATCTTATCAAGCCAGTTCTCAATCTGCTCCTGCGAGGCTTGCTCAATCTGTTTTTCAACAGCCTGCGGCAAGGAGCCAAATTTCTGGGTCAGCTGCCGCTTGAGTGTTTCGGCTTTGCCCTCAGCTTTGCCTTTGGCCATGCCTTTGATTATGCCTCGAGCCTCACCTTGGACTTCGCCCTTGTGTATCATACGTTCTGAATATGAAGTCATATCTCTTTCTCCTATTTCCGGGTTTGCTTTGAGTACTGCGGTGCGTAGGGCATCATAACTAATCCCCCACCCTTGGTTTAGATACCAAAAAGCCAAGTTCTTCAGGTGCTGGTTATTATCTGGTAACGCCCTGATAATGTCTATCAGATTTTCCTCGCCTTCCTCTCGCCGCCCATACCCCCGTAGCACGGCCAGTACGCCCTGAAACTCTTTGTGGTTGGAAAGCTTATTGTGTGGGATGTTTGTGAGGTTTACCAGGTGGTAGCGAAAGTTCAGGCCGTAAGGCTTGTTAGCGATTTCATCGGCACCCACCATCTCCCCGTAAGACTCTGCCACATTCCATGGTTCTTTGCCGTGGTATATCACCAGCGGGATTACATAAGGCAACACCCGCTTCCCCTTCGCATCTTTCTCGGCATATCGTTCCCAGACGCCTTGCTGGTAACGCAGCAGTTGCTCCAAAACCTTTGCATCAGGCTGCGACTTATGCTCCATCAAAATGTAAATATAGTGCCCCGACTTAAGCAACACCCGATAAAGCATATCGCCCCGGGATTGCCGCCCGCCCAGCCCGACGAAATTACTATCTACCAGTTCAGGCAGGGTGCCTTCCTTGAACTGGCTGGTAATCTCACGCGGCAAGCGTTCATATAAAAACGTGGCAACATAATCGGAGATTGCAAACGACTCCTTGCAAAATGCGTCGTGGGGGTTATGCGACTTCGTAGTATCAACATTGTCGGTAATATTTGCGGTATCGGCCATTGAGAGTTCTCCACATTAATAGTTCCCGTGCCTTTCGTGCCTTGTGATGGCTCAGGCGCGGGCGGAGGTGCGAAATTGCACGTCTCCTACTATTAAGGTAGTAAGGAATTCCCGATTTGCAAGTTTTTCGCAAAAATGGGCGCAAGTGGGGAGCGAATCTGGCGAAGCCTGATGCGGTGGTGGGGGGATGGGTTGGCTACTTTTCTTAGAAGCGCTTGTGGTAGCGGATGTAGAAGTTGTGGGGGGAGGGGGTGGGTTGTTGCAGGGTGGTTTGGTAGCCGAGGCTGAGGTGTTGGCCGAGGGTTAGGTCGGCGCCGAGGTTGTAGGTTTGGGTGGTGTTGTGGGCGGTGTTGCGGGCGAAGAGTTGGAGCAGGGTTTTGTTTTGTTGCAGGGTTAGGGGGATGCCGTATTTTAGTTCAAGGGTGTAGCTCAGGGCGGCGGTGGTTGGGGTGTTCTCGTAGTGGGAGTAGTCCATTTCGGATTGCCAGAAGGCGCCGGACTGGTCGGCGGTGGTGCCCCATTGTGGGCGGAAGCTCAGGGAGAGGCCGCGGTTGTTCAGGCCGGAGGTCCAGGCTATGCCGAGGGAGAGGCCCCAGTCTTTGAAGTCGTCGTTCATTAGCAGGGTGCGGGCGTCCATGTCTATTTGCAGGTTGCCGGTCAGGAAGTCCAGGCCGCCGCCTATTTCTATGCCGGTGTCTTCCCGGCTGTCGTCGCCGAAGTCGCGGCGGTAGGTGATTTCAAGGGAGCTGCTGTACAGGCCTGCTGTGTTTTTGTTGCGTTGCCTTTTTAGTTCAAAGCCGAGGCGCACTCTGCCATCGCGGACATTCAGGGCGGTGTTGTCGCTTTCGGGTGTGCGGGTGAGCGGGCCGGTGCTGGTGTTGTCGCTTTCGGATGTGCGGGCGAGCAGGCCGTCGCCGATGATGCCTATGCGGGTGGTGGCGTTTTCGCCGCCGAAGATGAAGATGGGCGAATAGCCGCCGAGGCTTACTGACTGTGTTTCAATGTCGCTGGTGTAGGCGTTTTTGTTGTCGTTGGTAACTGCTTTGATGTCGCCTTCGCCGATGCCGAGGGTTGCCCATATATGGGAGCCGCTTTCTCCCAGTTGCAGGCCGATGTATGGGTGGATGCTGGTGATGTTGGCTTCGTGGATGCCGGTGCCGCCGCGGACGCGGGTGTCGTATTCGGTTTCGGCAATGCTATGGCTTACGCCGAGGCCGACAACTACGCCGCTGGGGGAGCTAATGTCAAAGCCAATCATGGCGCCTTTTATGCTGGTGTCGTATTTAATTTCGCTGTTGTCCAGCGAGAGTTTGCGGGTGTGGCCGCGGGCCCATATACTTGTGTGTCTGTTGTTATTAAGGTTGGCGGGGGTGGTGTTTGCGTTGTCGGCGAGAGGCAGGTTGAAAGAGAAGTCGCCGGGTAGCAAGTTCAGGTTGTGCCAGCCGCCCTGGCTGTTGTTATCGGCGGGGTCTCTGGCTAGGCTTGCCAGGAATTGGCCGATGTTGTTGCCCCTTATTTGCAGGCCGCTTGTGGTTGGGCGGGGTCTGTTTAGTGCATCTTCAACCCGGCCTTGCACGGTGCCGAGGTTTATATCGGTGATGGCTACGGCAACATCGGGGAGGATGTGCTGGTTTGTTTGTTGCATATCAACTCGTATCTCGGCGATGGTGCCGGTGGCGAACGGGCTGCCGGTTAGTGTGGCATTGTTTGCGGACAGGAGGTGCAGGGTGAAAGTTTCGTCCGGGTCTTCGTCAAGTTCATCGCTCAGGGTTGGCACTGGAACATTTTTGGTGCTCTCGCCGGGTTGGAATGTTACTGAATCGGAAGTGGTGGTGTAGTCAAGGCCTGCGGTTGCGGTGCCATCGCTGGTGGTGTAGTTGATGGTGATTGTTTTGTCCGAAGGCAGTGTCAGGGTGATGGTGAAGTTTACTGGCTCACCTTCGCCGCCTTCAAAGTTGGTGTTGGCGAAGGAGACTTCGGGTGGGTCATCATCATCGGTGATGGTTACGTTGGCTGTTGCGGTTAGCACTTGGTAGGGGGTGCCTGGCGGGTTGCTGATGGTTGCTCTGAGTGTGCTGCCTGACCCGTCAATTTCATTTTCGGCGGTGGCCACGGTGAAGCTTGCGCTGGTGTTGCCGGCGGGGATTTGCACTGAGGTGGGCAGGGTGCCGGTGGTGCTGTTCATGGGGATGGCGGTTATTGTTACGGGTATATTTATGGCAATGGCTTCGGCTGATGTGAGGGAGACGATGAAGGTTACTGCATCGCCCTCGTTAATGGATGCGGGTGCGGTGATGCTGATTGTTGGGGGTGGGGTGGATCTTGTAATGGTGATTTCCAGTGTGTTGCTTGCGGTGTTGTTGTTGCCTGCTATGTCGGTGAAGGTATTGGTGGCGACGGAGAGGCTAGCCGTGGCCGGGTTGGCACCGGCGGTGAAGGTAGCCGTGTATTCAACCTCGGAACCTGATGTTTTTGTGAGACTGCCCAGAGTGCCGCCGCCGCTGATGGTGATGCTGGCTATGGTAAGGTCGGTGGCGGTTGCTTCGCTGGTGGTGATAGTAATAGTGGTAGTGGCGCCGGTGGTGATGCTGGCATCCGTTGCGGTCAGGGTGATGGTCGGCACTGTAGTGTCAATGGTTACTGACAGCGCATCGGAATCGGTGGCCGTCTTGCCGGACTCGGTATGAGTGGCGACAACGGACCAGACACCATCTTTGAGTGTGGTGAAATCAACATCCTGACTCGTGCCCGCAACAGTGGCGGTAACAGTAACTGCGGTCGCATCGGTGTGGGTGGCAACAAGTGTAAGCATGGCAGCGTCCACCACATCGGTAACCGTGATGGTTGGCGTATCATCGTTGGTGATGGTGTCGGTATTGACACCGCCATTTGAGGCATCGGCCAGTGCCACAATCGGTTTTGCGGAAGGGCTTATTACTACCGCCTCAACAGTGATTGCCAGCACGTTGCTTGCGGTGTTGTTGTTGCCTGCCACATCGGTGAAAGTGCTGGTAGCAACAGAGAGGCTGGCGGTGGCCGGGTTGGCACCGGCGGTGAAGGTGGCCGTGTATTCAACTTCGGAACCTGATGTTTTTGTGAGGCTACCCAGAGTGCCGCCGCTGATGGTGATGCTGGCTATGGTAAGGTCGGTGGCGGTTGCTTCGCTGGTGGTGATAGTAATAGTGGTAGTGGCACCAGTGGTGAGGGTGCTCACCCCCGCGCTCACGATGATGGTCGGTGCGGTTACATCAATGCCGCCGATCTGATTGGCTATCTCAACATTACCATTCCCTGCCCTGTCAGTTGAGTAGAAACAAATGTAGCCATCATTCTGGTTTTCCATGTCACGCGTAACATCAGCCCCCGAAGTGTAGTTGACAGTGGTGGACGGTGCGGCGGGGCAAGTAGTCTCATCCTGATATCTAACTTTCATGGTGGCGTCGGTGTCATCCTGTGTGGCGCTGTATATTTTTGACATGGCCGGGCTCTTGTCAGGGTTTTTAACAAGCGTGACAGCCGGTGCAGTTGTGTCAATGGTTACCGACAGCGCATCGGAATCAGTGGCCGTCTTGCTGGCCTCGGTATGAGTGGCGACAACAGACCAGACACCATCTTTGAGCGTGGTGAAATCAATATCCTGACTCGTGCCCGCAGCAGTGGCGGTAACAGTAATTGCGGTCATGTCGGTGTGGGTGGCAACAAGTATAAGCTCAGCCGTGTCCACGACATCAGTAATTGTAATGGTCGGCGTGTCATCGCTGGTAATGTTGTCCGTATCATCGCCGGGACCCAGGGCGCCATGACCGGGTCTGCTATCAGAAGCCGCCGCCAAATCCACAGTCGGTTTCTCGGAAGGACTTACTACTACCGCCTCAATGGTGATTTCCAGCACATTGCTTGCAGTGTTGTTGTTACCTGCCACATCGGTGAACGTGCTGGCAGCAACAGAGAGGCTGGCGGTGGCCGGGTTGGCACCGGCGGTGAAGGTGGTGGTGTATTCAACCTCGGAACCTGAGGTTTTTGTGAGGCTACCCAGAGTGCCGCCGCTGACGGTGATGTTGCCCACCACAAGATCAGTGGCGGTTGATTCGCTGGTGGTGATGGTAATAGTGGTGGTGGCACCGGTGGTGAGGGTGCTTTCCCCCGCGTTCACGACGATGGTCGGTGCGGTTACATCAATGCCGCCAACCTGATTGGCTATCTCAACATCGCTGTTCCCTGCCCTGTCAGTTGAATAGAAGCAGATGTAGCCATCATTCTGGTCCTCCATGTCGCGCGTAACATCAACCCCCGAAGTGTAGTTGGTAGTGGCGGATGGTGCGGCGGGGCAAGTAGTCTCGTCCTGATATCTAACTTTCATGGTGGCATCGGTGTCATTATGTGTGGCACTGTATACTTTTGACATAGCCGGGCTCTGGTCAGGATTCTTGACAAGCGTGACGATCGGTGCATTTGTGTCAATGGTTACCGACAGCGCATCGGAATCAGTGGCCGTCTTGCTGGCCTCGATATGAGTGGCAACGATGGACCAGACACCATCTTTCAGCGTGGTGAAAGTGACATCTGCACTGGTGCTCGTAGCGGAAGCGACAGTGCTGGTAACAGTGGTCGCATCTGTGTGGGTTGCAACAACTGCAACCAAAGCACCGTTCACCACATCGGTAACCGTAATGGTTGGCGTGTCGTCGTTGGTAATGTCATCCATATCATCGCCGGGACCCAAGGCGCCATGACCGGGTCTGCTATCAGAAGCCGTCGCCAAATCCACAGTCGGTTTTGCGGAAGGGTTTATTACTACCGCCTCAACATTGATTTCCAGCACATTACTTGCGGTGTTGTTGTTGCCTGCTGCGTCCATGACAAGGCTTGTAGCGACAGAGAGGCTGGCCGTGGTGGCACTGCTGCCAGCGGTGAAGGTAACCGTGTATTCAACATCGGAACCTGAGGTTTTCGTGAAGTCAGTGCCCAGTGTGCCGCCGCTGACGGTGATGTTGCCCACCACAAGGTTGGTGGCGGTTGACTCGCTGGTGGTGATGGTAATAGTGGTAGTGGCACTGGTGGTGAGAGTGGTATCCGCTGCGGCCAAGGTGATGGTCGGTGCGGTTACATCAATGCCGCCAACCTGATTGGCTATCTCAACATCGCTGTTCCCTGCCCTGTCAGTTGAGTAGAAACAGATGTAGCCATCATTCTGATCTTCCATGTCACGCGTAACATCAGCCCCCGAAGTGTAGTTGGTAGTGGCGGACGGTGCTACGGGGCAAGTAGTCTCGTCCTGGTACCTGACCTTCATGGTGGCGTCGGTGTCATCGTGTGTGGCGCTATACACCTTTGACATAGCCGGGCTCTTGTCAGGGTTCTTGACAAGCGTGACAGCCGGTGCAGTTGTGTCAATGGTTACCGACAGCGCATCGGAATCAGTGGCCATCTTGCTGGGCTCGGTATGAGTGGCGACAACGGACCAGACACCATCTTTCAGTGTGGTGAAAGTGACATCTGCACTGGTGCTCGTAGCGGAAGCGACAGTGCTGGTAACAGTGGTCGCATCTGTGTGGGTTGCAATAACTATAACCGAAGCGCCGCTCACCACATCGATAATCGTGATGGTTGGCGTGTCATCGTTGGTAATGTTGTCCGTATCATCGCCGGGACCCAGGGCACCATGACCGGGTCTGCTATCAGAAGCCGCCGCCAAATCCACAATTGGTTTTGCTGAAGGACTTATTACTGCCGCCTCAACGGTGATTTCCAGCATGTTGCTTGCGGTGTTGTTGTTACCCGCTACATCGGTGAAGGTGCTGGCAGCAACAGAGAGACTGGCGGTGGCCGGGTTGGCACCGGCGGTGAAAGTGGCCGTGTATTCAACCTCGGAACCCGATGTTTTTGCGAGGCTACCCAGCGTGCCACCACTGACAGTGATGTTGCCCACCACAAGGTCGGTGGCGGTTGATTCGCTGGTGGTGATAGTAATAATGGTAGTGGCACCGGTGGTGATGCTGGTATCCGCTACGGCCAGAGTAACGGTTGGTGCAGTTACATCAATGCCGCCGACCTGATTGGCTATCTCAACATCGCTGTTCCCTGCCCTGTCAGTTGAATAGAAACAGATGTAACCATCATTCTGGTCTTCCATGTCACGCGTAACATCAGCCCCCGAAGTATAGTTGGTAGTGGCGGACGGTGCTGCGGGGCAAGTAGTCTCGTCCTGGTACCTGACCTTCATGGTGGCGTCGGTGTCATCCTGTGTGGCACTGTATACTTTTGACATGGCCGGGCTCTTGTCAGGATTCTTGACAAGCGTGACAGCCGGTGCAGTTGTGTCAATGGTTACCGACAGCGCATCGGAATCAGTGGCCGTCTTGCTGGCCTCGGTATGAGTGGCGACAACGGACCAGACACCATCTTTCAGCGTGGTGAAAGTGACATCTGCACTGGTGCTCGTAGCGGAAGCGACAGTGCTGGTAACAGTGGTCGCATCTGCGTGGGTTGCAACAACTATAACCGAAGCACCGTTCACCACATCGGTAACCGTAATGGTTGGCGCGTCGTCGTTGGTAATGTTGTCCATATCATCGCCGGGGCCCAGGGCGCCATGACCGGGTCTGCTATCAGAAGTCGCCGCCAAATCCACAATTGGTTTTGCTGAAGGACTTACTACTGCTGCCTCAACGGTGATTTCCAGCACGTTGCTTGCGGTGTTGTTGTTGCCTGCCACATCGGTGAAGGTGCTGGCAGCAACAGAGAGGCTAGCTGTGGTGGCACTGCTGCCAGCGGTAAAGGTAACCGTGTATTCAACATCGGAACCTGAGGTTTTCGTGAAATCAGTGCCCAGCGTGCCGCCGCTGACGGTGATGTTGCCCACCGTAAGGTCGGTGGCGGTTGATTCGCTGGCGGTGATAGTAATAGTGGTGGTGGCGCCAGTGGTGATGCTGGTATCCGCTGCGGCCAGGGTGATGGTCGGTGCGGTTATATCAATGCCGCCAACCTGATTGGCTATCTCAACATCGCTGTTCCCTGCCCTGTCAGTTGAATAGAAACAAATGTAGCCGCCGTTTTGGTCTTCCATGTCGCGCGTAACATCAGTTCCCGAAGTGTAACTGGTAGTTGCGGACGGTGCTGCGGGGCAAATAGTCTCATCCTGATATCTGACTTTCATGGTGGCATCGGTGTCATCATGTGTGGCGCTATACACCTTTGACATGGCCGGGCTCTTGTCAGGGTTTTTGACAAGCGTGACGATCGGTGCAGTTGTGTCAATGGTTACCGACAGCACATCGGAATCAGTGGCCGTCTTGCTGGGCTCGGTATGAGTCGCTACAACGGACCAGACACCATCTTTGAGCGTGGTGAAATCAACATCCTGGTTCGTGCCCGCAACGGTGGCAGTAACAGTAATCGCGGTCATGTCTGTGTGGGTTGCAACAAGTATAAGCGTAGCAGTGTCCACCACATCGGTAACCATAATGGTTGGTGTGTCATCGTTAGTAATGTTGTCCGTATCATCGCCGGGGCCCAAGGCGGCATCACCGGGACTGCTATCGGAAGCCGCCGCCAAATCCACAGTCGGTTTTGCGGAAGGGCTTACTACTACCGCCTCAATGGTGATTTCCAGCACATTGCTTGCGGTGTTATTGTTGCCCGCCACATCGGTGAATATGCTGGCGGCAACAGAGAGACTGGCCGTGGCCGGGTTGGCACCGGCGGTGAAAGTGGCCGTGTATTCAACTTCGGAACCCGGGGTTTTTGTGAGGCTGCCCAGAGTGCCGCCGCCGCTGATGGTGATGTTAGCCACCACAAGATCGGTGGCGGTTGCTTCGCTGGTAGTAATAGTAATGGTGGTAGTGGTGCCAGTGGTGATGCTGGAATCTACCGCGGCCAGGGTGATGGTCGGCGCTGTGGTGTCAATGGTTACCGACAACGCATCGGAATCAGTGGTCGTCTTGCTGGGCTCGGTATGAGTGGCAACAATAGACCAGACACCATCTTTGAGCATGGTGAAATCAACATCCTGACTCGTGCCCGCAACAGTGGCGGTAATAGTAACCGCAGTCGCATCGGTGTGGGTGGCAACAAGTGTAAGCGCAGCAGTGTCTATCACATCAGTAACCGTGATGGTTGGCGTGTCATCGTTGGTGGTGGTATCGGTATTGACGCCGCCATTTGAGGCATCGGCCAGTGCCACAGTTGGTTTTGCGGAAGGGCTTACTACCACCGCCTCAACGGTGATTTCCAGCACATTGCTTGCGGTGTTGTTGTTGCCTGCTGCGTCCATGACAAGGCTTGCAGCGACAGAGAGGCTAGCCATGGCCGGGTTGGCGCTGGCGGTGAAGGTGGCCGTGTATTCAACCTCGGAGCCTGAGGTTTTTGTAAGGCTGCCCAGAGTGCCGCCGCTGACGGTGATGTTGCCCACCACAAGGTCGGTGGCGGTTGATTCGCTGGTGGTGATGGTAATAGTGGTGGTGGCACCAGTGGTGATGCTGGTATCCGCTGCGGCCAGAGTAATGGTTGGTGCAGTTACATCAATGCCGCCGACCTGATTGGCTACCTCAACATCGCTGTTCCCTGCCCTGTCAGTTGAGTAAAAACAGATGTAGCCATCATTCTGGTCTTCCATGTCGCGCGTAACATCAGCCCCCGAAGTGTAGTTGGTGGTGGCGGACGGTGCTGCGAGGCAAGTAGTCTCACCCTGATATGTGACTTTCATGATAGCGTCGGCATCATCCTGTGTGGCGCTATACACCTTTGACATGGCCGGACTCTTGTCAGGATTCTTGACAAGCATGACGACCGGTGCGGTTGTATCAATGGTTACCGACAGCGCATCGGAATCAGTGGCCGTCTTGCTGGACTCGGCATGAGTGGCAACGATGGACCAGACACCATCTTTCAGCGTAGTGAAAGTGACATCTGCACTGGTGCTCGTAGCGGAAGCGACAGTGCTGGTAACAGTGGTCGCATCTGTGTGGGTTGCAACAACTACAACCGAAGCACCGCTCACCACATCGGTAACCGTAATGATTGGTGTGTCATCGTTGGTAATGTTGTCCGTATCATCGCCGGGACCCAGGGCGGCATCACCGGGACTGCTATCGGAAGCTGCCGCCAAGTCCACAGTCGGTTTTGCGGAAGGACTTACTACTGCCGCCTCAACGGTGATTTTCAGCACGTTGCTTGCGGTATTGTTGTTGCCAGCCACATCGGTGAAGGTGCTGGCGGCGACGAAGAGGCTGGCGGTGCCCGGGTTGGCACTGGCGGTGAAGGTGGCTGTGTATTCAATTTCGGAACCTGAGGTTTTCGTAAGGCTACCCAGCGTGCCGCCGCTGACAGTGATGTTGCCCACCACAAGATTAGTGGCGGTTGATTCGCTGGTGGTGATGGTAATAGTGGTGGTGGCACCAGTGGTGATGCTGGTATCCGCTGCGGCCAGGGTAATGGTCGGTGCAGTTACATCAATGCCACCAACCTGATTGGCTATCTCAACATCGCTGTTCCCTGCCCTGTCAGTTGAGTAGAAACAAATGTAGCCATCATTCTGGTCTTCCATGTCGCGTGTAACATCAGCCCCCGAAGTGTAGCCGGTAGTGGCGGATGGTGCTGCGGGGCAAGTAGTCTCGTCCTGATATGTGACTTTCATGATAGCGTCGGTGTCATCCTGTGTGGCGCTGTATACTTTTGACATAGCCGGGCTCTTATCAGGGTTTTTGACAAGCATGACGATCGGTGCGGTTGTGTCAATGGTTACCGACAGTGCATCGGAATCAGTGGCCGTCTTACCGGGCTCGGTATGAGTGGCGATAACGGACCAGACACCATCTTTGAGCGTGGTGAAATCAACATCCTGACTTGTGCCCGTAGCAGTGGCGGTAACAGTAACTGCGGTCATGTCGGTGTGGGTGGCAACAAGTGTAAGCGCAGCAGTGTCCACCACATCGGTAACCGTGATGGTTGGCGTGTCATCGTTGGTAATGTTATCCATATCATCGCCGGGACCCAGAGCGCCATGACCGGGTCTGCTATCAGAAGCCGCCGCCAAATCTACAATCGGTTTTGCGGAAGGGCTTACTACCACCGCCTCAACGGTGATTTCCAGCACGTTGCTTGCAGTGTTGTTGTTGCCTGCCACATCGGTGAACGTGCTGGCAGCAACAGAGAGGCTGGCGATGGCCGGGTTGGCACCGGCGGTAAAGGTGGCTGTGTATTCAACCTCGGAACCTGAGGTTTTTGTGAGGCTGCCCAGAGTGCCGCCGCCGCTGACGGTGATGTTGCCCACCACAAGGTCAGTGGCAGTTGATTCGCTGGTGGTGATGGTAATAGTGGTGGTGGCACCAGTGGTGATGCTGGTATCCGCTGCGGCCAGGGTGATGGTCGGTGTGGTTAGATCAATGCCACCGACCTGATTTGCTATCTCAACATTGCTGTTCCCTGCTCTGTCAGTTGAGTAGAAACAGATGTAGCCATCATTCTGGTCTTCCATGTCGCGTGTAACATCGGCTCCCGAAGTGTAGTTGGTAGTGACGGACGGTGCTGCGGGGCAAGTAGTCTCGTCCTGATACCTGACTTTCATGGTGGCGTCGGTGTCATCGTGTGTGGCGCTATACACCTTTGACATGGCCGGGCTCTTGTCAGGATTCTTGACAAGCGTGACGACTGGTGCAGTTGTATCAATGGTTACCGACAGCGCATCGGAATCAGTGGCCGTCTTGTTGGTCTCTGTATGAGTGGCGACAACAGACCAGACACCATCTTTGAGCGTGGTGAAATCAATATCCTGGCTCGTGCCCGCAACAGTGGCGGTAACAGTAACCGCAGTCGCATCGGTGTGGGTGGCAACAAGTGTAAGCTCAGCAGTGTCCACGACATCGGTAACCGTGATGGTTGGCGTGTCATCGTTGGTAATGTTATCCATATCATTGCCGGGACCCAGAGCGCCATCACCGGGACTGCTATCGGAAGCCGCCGCCAAATCCACAGTCGGTTTTGCTGAAGGACTTACTACTGCCGCCTCAATGGTGATTTCCAGCACGTTGCTTGCGGTGTTGTTGTTACCTGCCACATCGGTGAACGTGCTGGCAGCAACAGAGAGGCTGGCGGTGCCCGGGTTGGCACCGGCGGTGAAGGTGGCTGTGTATTCAATTTCGGAACCTGAGGTTTTCGTGAGGCTGCCCAGAGTGCCGCCGCTGACAGTGATGTTGCCCACCACAAGATCAGTGGCAGTTGATTCGCTGGTGGTGATAGTAATAGTGGTGGTGGCACCGGCGGTGAGAGTGGTATCCGCTGCGGCCAGGGTGATGGTCGGTGCAGTTACATCAATGCCGCCAACCTGATTGGCTACCTCAACATCGCTGTTCCCTGCCCTGTCAGTTGAGTAGAAGCAGATGTAGTCGCCGTTCTGGTTTTCCATGTCGCGCGTAACATCGTCCCCCGAAGTGTAGCTGTCAATGCTGGGCGGTGCTGCGGGGCAAGTAGTCTCTTTCTGATATCTGACCTTCATGGTGGCGTCGGTGTCATCGTGTGTGGCGCTGTATACTTTTAACATGGCCGGGCTCTTGTCAGGGTTCTTGACAAGCATGATGACCGGCGCAACTGTGTCAATGGTTACCGACAGTGCGTCGGAATCAGTGCCCGTGCTGCTGCCGGACTCGGTATGAGTGGCGACAACAGACCAGACACCATCTTTGAGCGTGGTGAAATCAACATCCTGACTCGTGCCCGCAACAGTGGCGGTAACAGTAACCATAGTCGCATCTGTGTGAGTCGCAACAACTACAAGCGCAGCAGCGTTCACCACACCGGTAACCGTGATAGTTGGCGTGTTATCGTTGGTAATGTTGTCCGTATCATCGCCGGGACCCAGGGCGCCATGATCGGGTCTGCTATCAGAAGCCATCGCCAAATCCAAAATTGGTTTTTCGGGAGGATTTATTATTACCATCCCCACAACGATGATTTCCAGCATATTGCTTGCGGTGTTGCTGTTGCCTGCCGGGTCGGTGAAGGTGCTGGCAGCGACGGAGAGGGTGACGTTGACCGGGATGGCACCGGCGGTGAAGGTGGCTGTGTATTCAACCTCGGAACCTGGGGTTTTTGTGAGGCTGCCCAGCGTGCCGCCGCCACTGTTGGTGATGTTACCCACCACAAGATCGGTAACAGTTGATTCACTGAAAGTGATAGTGACAGTGGTAGCAGCACCGGTAATGAGATTGATACCCGCCGTGGCCAGAGTGATGGTCGGTGCGGTTACATCAATGTCGCCAATCTGATTGCTTATCTTAACATCGCTGTTCCCTGCCCTGTCAGTTGAGTAGAAACAGATGTAATCGCCATTCTGGTCTTCCATGTCACGCGTAATATCGTCTCCCGAAGTGTAGTCATCAGCGCTGGACGGTGCCGCGGGGCAAGTAGTCTCACCCTGATATGTGACTTTCATGATAGCGTCGGCATCATCCTGTGTGGCACTGTATACTTTCAACATAGCCGGGCTCCTTTCAGGATTCTTGACAAGCGTAACGACCGGTGCAGTTGCGTCAATGGTTATTGACAACGCATCGGAATCAGCAGTCGTCTTGCTAATCTCGGCATGAGTAACAACAATAGACCAAACACCATCCTTCAACGTAGTGAAATCAACATCCTGACTCGCGCCCGTAGCAGTGGCGGTAACAGTAACTGTGCTCATGTCGGTGTGGGTGGCAACAAGTGTAAGCGCAGCAGTGTTCACCACATTGGTAACCGTGATGGTTGGCGTGTCATCGTTGGTAATGTTATCCATATCATCGCCGGGGCCCAGGGCGACATCACCGGGTCTGCTATCAGAAGCCGTCGCCAAATCCACACCCGGCTTTGAGGAAACACTCGCCACCGTTCCCGCAACAGTAATAGTAGCGGCGGAGACTGAACCCACTGTGTAACCAGTGCCACTGCCAAGCGCGAATGTGATGGTGCCATCGCCACTGTCGCCGGCCTGGGTCGTTAGTGTGAGAATCGCCGTGGTGGCAACTGCGCCCAGGGTTATTGTAGTGGGCGCGGAACCAGTGGCGAGGGAATCGCCAGTCTGGCTCACCGTAATTTCAATGGGCAGGCCGGCGCGGGCTTCTGCCACATAATAGTTTGCTGTCTTGTCGGCGGTGATGGTGAAGAGTGCGTTGGTGCCCGCACCCACCGAACTTTCTACGGGGGAAACAGACAGGGTGGGCGGGGCAACGGAGTGAATATCCATCAAACACTCACTGGGTTCATCGCCGTCTCCCCCCACTGACCGGGAGCAGGGTCCCGTGAGCATGGCACCTTGATCGCTACCTTTGGTCCTGCCAATAAATCGGTAGGGCGTTATGGTGGCATTGTGTCCTTCCCTGTTGAAGAAGCAACCGCCTTCCTCGCCGACGGCATTGGGGTCTGGTCCGCTGGCATAGCAAATGACTTGCACAAAATAGGCACCACTGTTCTCTCCACCGTATTCATTACTCGCCGCAACTTCGTGTATGTGGGTTCCCCCGGTGGGGATGGTTACGAAAGCATTACTTACCGTGTCGGCCGCATCCTGATAGTTAAAAGGTTCATGCAGACTGAAAAAGTCAACACCCCTTGCTCCCGCCGGCTGGCGATACAATCTCACCGACAGCGGGTTGCTGGTGTTGGGGGCGGGGGTGGCGGTAACGGCGATGGCCATGATGTCGCCCTCGCAGATGCCGTTCTTGTTGTCACCTTTTGCCTCGGGGCATTGTTTGGTGCCGCTGGCTTTGCCCATGAAATCAAGGGTGATGAAGGGGATATCTCTTATTGTTACGGTGGCGACGGTTTCGCCCGAAATCAAATTGTACCTGGCGCCATCCTGCACTGTTACGGTGATGCTGCCGTCGGTGAGAGTGACGGTGCCACCGGCCTGTATGGTGGGAACTTCTATGGTTGCGCTGCTGGTGTCCATCGCCATGGTAACTGTGGTGGGCGGGCTGGCACCGAGGAAGGTGCCGGTGGCGTTGGCTGCTTCCACTGTTACTATGAGTTCTGTGCGGAGGAGTCTGTTGCTGCTAACGGTGAACTCGGCGGGTATGAGTTCGGCTACCGGGTTGCCGCCGGTGATGGAAATTTCCGGTGGCGTGTCGGCACTGATGGTGCCGGTGGCGGCGGCCGGCGAACCGATGCTGGTGCCTTGCGGCAGAGCGGTGCTGCTCAGGGTGAGGATGATGGTTTCGCCTGCGTCCACTTCGCTGTCAACGAGGGTTGTTGCCGTGATGGTGGCGGTGGAGGTGTTAGCCGGGAGGGTTATGGTTCCGGACGGGGGCGTGAAGTCTGCGCCTTCGGTGGCGGTGCCGCTGACTTCGTAGGTATGGGTAAGGTCAGCTTCCAGCGCAGCACCGGTTGCGATTACGGTGAACACCATGTCTTCGCCTTCGGTGGCGGCGGGGTTGGCGCCCATTGTTAGAGTTATTGTTTCATCATCGGTAACTGCAAGGGTGACGCTTGATGCATTGGCGTTACGGGTGTAGCGGTCCGGGTCTTCGGGGCTTTCGGCTACGCTGACTATGAGTGCGGGGTTGGGGCCATCCCAGCCGGTGGTATCGGCGGTAGTGGTGATGGTAAAGGTGGCGGTGGTGTCGGCGACGGGGAGGTTTACTGTTCTGTCGCCGAGGGCTTCGGTGGTGATTTCGCCTTGTTCGGCTATGGTTAGCGTAATGGGTTGGGCGGCGCGTTGGCCTGCTTCGTAGTGGTTTGGTACTGTGGTGGAAGTAATGCTGAAGACGGCGTCGTCACCTTCGGTTAGCGGGTCGGTGCTTATGGCGGCGATGGATATTGTGGGGCTGGGAACAGATTGAATGAGTGCCAGACATTCGCTGGGTTCATCGCCATCACCGTCAACTCCGCCGTTGCAGTTGTTGTTCGGGGTGGTGAGTCGGGCTTCGCTCCCGCCTCTTGTTTCTGCTACGAACTGGTAGGTGAGACCGGTGACGTCTGCCAAACAATGTCTGCTGTTATCGCCCGGAGGGGGGTCAACCAGGCAGACAACTTCAATATAGTAACCGCCGATGCCATAGTTGCCGTATTCGTTATTAACCGGAACTGTGTAAGTGATGGTGGACTGGTTGGCGGGGATGGTCAGGTAATCGGGACCTTGGGCGTAGGCATCGGGCAGATAGTCGTGGGGGTTGGTCAAGCCGTAGCCGCTAGTGATTCGGCCTGCTGAGAGACGGCCTATGCGAACAGTTATCTCTTCGCTGGGGGCGGGGGTGGAGGAGATGGTAAAGATAATAGCATCACCTTCACAAACGCCTGTTTTATCAATGGCGGTTGTGGCAGCGCACTCGGTGGTGCCGCTAACCTGACCTTCGTAACCATCAATGGCGATTACAGGCGGATCGGACTGCGCTTGAGCCTGAATGGTAAACAGTGCCAGCAACACAAACGCAGCAACAGCAACCACCCGGCGCGAACCCCGCCCCGGCGCACCCCATGTCAACTGACAGATATTATTGCTTGATAGCATGACTATAACCACCCTCTAATAAAATCACTCTTCGCGGCTCGTTCTGGCCGCTCTATTACACTCTCAAAGCCCGCCCTGTTGTGAGTTAACGGGAGAACCAAAGCCTGCCGCACGCAGCGGGTGGCAAACGGGAAACTTCAGAGGGTCGGTAATTATAATGCAAATTGGAGAAAATGCAAGTGGGTATCCTGACCCAATACATTTGAGATAGGTTATACTTCCCACCTCACACAAAGGCACAGACCATGCGCATAGTCATTTTTCTTATTGTATTGCTGGCAGCGAGTTTGATGTTGAGCCACTGCGGGCAGAGAGGCGGGCTTACCCGGCCTGAGCAGGGGCAGGAGCAGGCTGGTATTGGGCTGGTTATCTTGCCGGTTGCCTGATTGCATGAGTTTTTGTTTTGGATTATTTTAATTACAAAGACGATTCCCTTTACGCCGAGGATGTGTCGGTTGCTGATATCGCCGCGCGGTTTGGTACGCCTTGCTTTGTTTATTCCCGCGCCACGCTGGAGCGGCATTATCGGGTTTATGAGGCGGCGCCGGCGGGGTTGTCGTGTATGGTTTGTTATGCGGTGAAGGCTAATTCCAATCTGGCGGTGCTGGATGTGTTGGCTCGTCTTGGGTCGGGGTTTGATATTGTGTCCGGGGGTGAGTTGGAGCGGGTGGCGGCGGTGGGGGGTGATACTGGTAAGGTTATATTCTCTGGGCTGGGTAAGACTGAGGCGGAAATTCGTCAGGCGCTGGCTGCCAACATTTATTGTTTCAATGTGGAATCGGGTGATGAGCTGGAACGCATCAACAGGGTTGCACAAGAGATGGGTAAGCAGGCGCCGGTGAGCATTCGGGTTAATCCGGATGTGGATGCGGGAACTCATCCTTACATTTCCACCGGGCTGAAGGAAAACAAGTTTGGCATTGCCATGTCGGAGGCCTTGGCTCATTATCGCCACGCCGCCGGGCTGGATGGTGTTCGGCTTGTTGGCATCGCCTGCCACATTGGCTCGCAGCTTACTGCCGTTGAACCTTATCTGGCTGCGATTGACAGTTTGCTTACTCTGGTTGACACGTTGGCTGATGAAAACATTCATCTGCAACATCTGGATATGGGTGGCGGCCTGGGTGTTACTTACAAAGATGAACAACCGCCGCTGCCGAGTGAGTTGATTGGCGCGGTAGCGAAGCAACTGGGGAAGCGTGAATTGCGTTTGATAGTTGAGCCTGGCCGTTCCATTGCCGGTAATGCGGGAATCTTTGTTACTCGTGTGGAGTATCTCAAACATAACGGGCCGAAGAACTTTGCGATTGTTGACGGGGCGATGAATGACTTGTTGCGCCCGGCGTTGTATGGTGTTTGGCAGGATATTATTCCCGTGCTGCGGCGGCAATCGGGAGATGTTGCGGCCATATATGATGTGGTTGGCCCGGTGTGCGAGTCGGCGGATTTTCTTGGCAAGGAGCGGGCGCTGCATATTCAGCCCGGCGATTTGCTGGCTGTGCGAACCGCCGGTGCTTATGGTTTTGCGATGAGTTCCAATTACAACACCCGACCCAGAGCCGCCGAAGTAATGGTGGATGGCGATGAGATGCATCTGATACGGGCACGGGAAACTGTTAGCGATTTATTGGCCGGGGAACAGTGCTTGCCCAGAGCATGAAAATACCTTTATTGATGCCCGGTTCTGCCGAAACAGTTTAGGAAGGCAATGTGGAACTATGGGAGAGCAGAACTATGAAAGCACTAAACTATGAAAACGGCGAGCAGCAACCCATGAGCAAGAAAAAGCAGAAGGCCCGCAGCGCGGCGTTAACTGCCAAACAAGTTACCGAATATCTGAAGCAACATCCGGATTTTTTTGTCGGGCAGGATGACTTGCTGGCCGAGTTATCGCTGCCCCATGATGACCACGGCGATGCCATCTCCCTGCTGGAACGACAGGTTACCGTGTTGCGCGGCCGCAGCATGGAGGCGCGAGACAAACTCCACAACCTGCTCACCAACGCCCGCACCAACGACCAGCTTTTTGACATCACCGCCAACCTGGTGCTCGCCCTGGTGCACGCCGAAGATGTGCCCGCCATAGTCAACACCACCAAACAACAACTTTTCGGCCAGGCCAACATTGATGCTTGCGAAATACTCATCGCGGAAAATGTGGGCGGCATCATCAGCGCCGCCGACCTGAAAGCCGATTACTCCGAAGTGTTCCGCCTCAAACACACCCACTGCGGCCCACTCGCAGAAGACAAACTCGCCACCCTGTTCCCGAACAACTCCGACATCCGCTCAACCGCCCTCTGCCCCGTCTCCACCGACACCAACCACGATAACCCCCTCGCCCTCATCGCCCTCGGCAACACCGAAGCCAACTACTTCAACATAAACCTTGACACCCTGTTCCTTGACTTCATTGGCCGCCTGGTTGGCGCCGCACTATCAAAACACATAGCGTAGTGATTGACGCTGCCGAAAAAACCGGGCAGGATGATTGCCTATGAGCATCAACCTTGGCATTGTGATGGATGCCATTGAATCCATCAGCGTAAAAAAAGACACCAGCCTCTCCATGTTGCTGGCCGCGCAGAAGCGTGGCTGGGCTATTCAATATATGGAGCAGACGGATTTGTATCTCGCGCAGAATGAGGCGCGCGCGCGCATGCGCGTTCTGTCGGTGAAGGATGACCCTGCGGACTGGTACAGTTTCGGCAAGGAATCTGACCAGCCGCTGGCAAAACTGGATGTGATTTTGATGCGCAAGGACCCGCCGTTTGATATGAATTACATTTACGCCACCTACCTGCTGGAGCAGGCGCAACGGGATGGTTGTCTGGTGGTGAATGACCCGCGTAGCCTGCGCGATTGTAACGAGAAATTATTTGCGGCGCAGTTTCCCCAATGTTGTCCGCCGATGTTGGTGTCGGCATCGGCTGAAACTTTGAAGGCGTTTCATTTGCAGCATAAAGATACTGTGTATAAGCCGCTTGATGGGATGGGCGGCACCGGCGTTTTCCGTGTGCAGGCGGGGGACCCGAATTTGGGTGTGGTAATTGAAACACTTACTTGCGGCGGCAAGGTTCCGATTATGGCGCAACGCTTTGTGCCGGAAATTACTGCGGGTGATAAACGTATTTTGCTTATTGATGGCAAGCCTGTTGATTATGCGTTGGCGCGCATTCCGCCGGATGGCGAGACGCGGGGTAATCTGGCTGTGGGTGCCAAGGGTGTGGCGCAGGAGCTTACCGAGAAAGATCGCTGGATTTGTGAACAGGTTAGCCCTGCGTTGCGTGATAGGGATTTGCTCTTTGTGGGGGTGGATGTGATTGGTGATTACTTGACGGAGATTAATGTAACCAGTCCAACTTGTATGCGGGAGATTGAGCAAGCCTATAATATAGATATTGCTGGCGAGTTGCTTGATTGTATTGCGGCCAAACTTGAGCGGGCGGCCTGACTGCTTTGTTACTAAACTTGATAATATCTGCAACAGGTTATTCATGACTTATTCCGACGACGACACTACACTTTCTACAGAACGGTTCCGGTTTACTGTGTTCCTTTCCATCTGTTTTCACGCCATTGTGATACTTGGTGTGGGGTTCACTTACTCCGGTGAAAGTTATACCGCCCCTGCGCTTGAAATTACTCTGGCTCAATATCGCAGCGACATTGAACCGGACGAGGCGGATTTTCTTGCTCAAGAAAATCAGGAAGGCAGCGGTGTTCTGGATGAGGCGGCGGCACCTGCTTCACCGTTCGTGTCGGATTTTCATGACGAAGAGATTAATGAAACCCGACTTTTTACCGAGCAGCCAGTTGAGGATGTAACAGAGCTGACCACCGAGCAACCGCTTTGGGAATTATCGGATGCCGCTACCGAACAAACACAAGAGCCAGCCGATGCCGGAAGTATCCCACTATTAACAGCAGATGAAACCGGACCACTCGCCCACCGCTCGGCGGCGGAAAGTGGAACCGCAGCGCCGCAGCCATCACAAGAGCCGCAGGTGCTGAACGAAAACACTCCCCCCGCAGAACTCAGCCTCGCCATAGCCAGCCTGCAAGCCCAGCTTGACTTGCGGCGTGAGGCTTATGCCAAGCGTCCGCGCCGTTACACTATCTCTTCCGCATCAGCGCGCCAGAGCGGAGATGCGGAATATCTTGACAGCTGGCGGCGGCACATTGAAGCGGTAGGCAATCTGAATTACCCGGAGGAAATACGCCAGCAACAAATCTATGGCTCACTGCGTTTAATGGTGAGCCTGTTGCCGGACGGCCAGGTGCAAGGCATCAGGATATTACAAACATCCGGCCACCCCCTGCTTGACCAGGCCGCACTGCGAATCGTCAACCTCGCCGCGCCGTTTGAACCTTTTCCCCAAGAGATGCGAGCCAGAGCGGACATCCTTGAAATCATTCGCACCTGGCGCTTCCACGAAGGCAACGCGCTGACAAGTTATTGAGCCGCCCCTTCACAGGCAAGATAAACATGAGCCTCGCAACACTCGCAACCTCCCCACCTGAATCGCAACAGCCAGTCTCGGCGCTTGGCTTTGACTTTGGCACCCAGCGCATTGGCGTAGCCTTCGGCCAGACCCTCACCGGCACCGCGCAGGCGCTTTGTGTAATCAAAGCCAATGACGGCGTGCCGGACTGGGAGCGCATCGCGGCACTGATAACAGAGTGGCAACCAAACTGCCTCGTGGTTGGCCTGCCCTACAACATGGATGGCAGCGACAGTGAACTGCTCACCCGGGCAACCCGATTTGGCAATCGTTTGCAAAATCGTTTCAAGTTGCCCGTTTATGGCGTGGATGAACGCCTGTCTTCCCAGGCGGCCATTGAGCAGATAGCCCAGAGCGAACAGCACAGCGGCAAACGCAAGGCCATTGACGATGTGGCCGCACAAATCATTCTTGAAACCTGGTTTCAGGAACTGGGGCGCAAAAGCTGATAGCTCATCCTCTAAATCGGGTACCTGAAACCTGTGCACAAGCATCGGCGGCCTCGCTTGTTATTAGCCCTTTTGTTACCAGCGTTTGCAAACATTGCGCCAGCGTTTGCATCCCCGTTGCCGCGCTGGTTTGCATGGCTGAATACATCTGCGCCACCTTGTCTTCACGAATCAGGTTTTTTATGGCAGGTGTGCATAACATAATTTCGTGAGCGGCCACTCGCCCGCCGCCTGTTTTCTTCAACAGGGTTTGCGAAATCACCGCTTGCAAAGATTCCGACAGCATGGAGCGCACCGTGTTTTTCTCCGCCGCCGGGAATACATCTATAATACGGTCAATAGTTTTCGCCGCCGAAGTGGTGTGCAATGTGCCAAAAACCAGATGGCCGGTTTCTGCGGCAGTGAGTGCCAAACGGATAGTGGTAAGGTCGCGCAGCTCACCTACCAGAATAATATCCGGGTCTTCCCGTAGCGCCGAGCGTAGTGCGTGGTCAAAGCCGTGCGTGTCCCGATGCACCTCACGCTGATTTATCAGGCACTTCCTGCTCTGGTGGATAAACTCTATCGGATCTTCAATCGTTAAAATATGTTTGTGGCTGATGCTGTTAATGTGGTCAATCATCGCAGCGAGGGTGGTGCTCTTGCCCGAGCCAGTCGGCCCGGTTACCACCACCAGCCCGCGCGGTATGGCGGCAATCTTGCTGAACACATCCCCCATGCCCAACTCGGCCATGCTCAGCACACGGTTGGGAATGGTGCGGAACACGGCAGCCGCCCCCCGATTTTGCATATAGGCATTCACGCGGAAGCGAGCCAGCCCCGGCACCTCAAATGCGTAATCAGTTTCCAGCAGGGTTTCGTAATCCTTGCGCTGCTCCTCATTCATGGTTTCGCAAATCAGCGCACGGGCTTCCTTGCCATCCGTCTCGGCCATATCAAGCCGACGAATGTCGCCATCCACCCGAATAAGCGGCGGCATACCCGCAGAAATATGCAGGTCAGACGCGCCCTGCTCCACGCTTGAGTTGAGCAATTCTGTTATCTTCATGGTTTCTCCTTGTAGTATATAGTGGCAACCTGCGGTTCAATTGACTTGGCTGATGGTTCAATAGATGTGTCTCGCCTACTTTAATAGTAGCCACTCTTTTGAAGATATCCAGTCAGCGCCAAAAATAATTGGCGGCGCCGCGAAAGCCGTGGCTGATGCGGTGGTGGAGATGATTTGGCACGAGTTATTGAGCATGGTAGCTATCACTAATGACATTGCTGTGCTGACCACAAGCGCATAGTTATGTATCATCAACAATATTGCTGCACTGACCGCAGGTATATAGTTATGACATCCACCGCCAACAGTATTGCCAACAACATCGCCGCACTGACTGCGAGCATTCGCGGCTTTGAGCGGCGTTACGGGCGTGCGGAGGGCAGTGTTGGTTTGCTTGCGGTGAGCAAGCGGCATGGGGCGGAGAGTATTCGTGCGGCTTATGCGGCCGGGGTGCGTGATTTCGGGGAGAGTTATTTGCAGGAGGGCGAGGGCAAGATTGGTGCGCTTGGTGAGCTTGATATTTGCTGGCACTTTGTTGGGCCGTTGCAATCAAACAAGACTCGCGGCGTGGCCGAGCAGTTTGATTGGGTTCACAGTGTTGACCGGGAGAAAACCGCCCGGCGGTTGAGTGAGCAGCGGCCTTCCCGATTGGCGCCGCTGAATGTGTGTGTGCAGGTGCGGATGTCGGATGAGGCGGGAAAATCCGGGGTGGCGCCTGATGCCTTGCCGGCGTTGTGCGATACCATTGCCGCCCTGCCCGGCTTGAAGTTGCGCGGGCTGATGGCAATTCCCGCAGTGAGTGAGCAGATGGCCGAGCAACGTAGTGTGTTTCAAACTTTGGCCGGGCATTTCACGCGCTTGCAGGCGCGGTTTCCTGATATGGACACTCTGTCCATGGGCATGAGTAATGATTATGAAGCGGCTATCGCGGAAGGTGCCACGCTGATAAGGGTTGGCACTGCCATCTTTGGCCCCAGACTTGCGTCTTCGCCTGCCGATGTTGGTGGCTAGACTGCATGGAACCGGCCATTCGTGATAGTATCCGATTTCGCGTGCGCTTGATGTGGTTATCAAAATGTATTCGTCCTCCCGTGAATGGGGTTCAGGGAAATTCCTTTGAACACAACAAAGATTGGTTTTATTGGTGCCGGCAATATGGCGGGCAGCCTCATTCGTGGTCTTTGTGCCAAAGGGCACGACCCGGCTTCCATCGCCGCTTGTAATGTTAACAAGCCCCGGCTGGATGCGCTGGCTGCCGACTGTGGAATTACCATCGCTGACAGTGAGCGGATAGCAAACTGGGCGGAGGTGGTGGTGCTGGCGGTAAAGCCGCAGGTGATGGCTGATGTGTGCCGCGAGTTGGCACCGAAGTTGGTGCGGCCAGAACCGCCACTATTGCTATCCGTTGCCGCCGGCATCCCTGTTGAACATCTGGAGCACTGGCTGAGCCACAATCCGGCAGTATCATCGGCGTCGGCACCGTCGCTTCCATCGGCGCCACCGCTACCAATCGTGCGCTGCATGCCCAACACGCCGGCGCTGATAGGTCTCGGCGCCAGTGGTTTGTTTGCCAATGACCAGGTTAGCGCACAGCAAAAACAACTTTCTCAGGCTATACTTGATGCTGTGGGAATAACCGTATGGCTGAACACGGAAGCCGAGCTGGATGGTGTAACGGCCCTGTCCGGCAGCGGGCCCGCTTATTTCTTTCTGTTTATGGAGGCCATGCAGGAGGCGGCCATGGAACTCGGCCTTGATGCCGAGACTGCCCGCATCCTCACTTGCCAAACAGCAAGCGGCGCGGCGGCTCTGGCAAGTGCGACTCTTTCCGCTGAGCGCGGCGAGCAGGACCAACCAAACGCTAGCACATCCAGCCTGGAAAGTTTAAGACATCAGGTAACATCCCCTGGCGGCACCACCGAGCAGGCCATTAATCAATTCATTGACGGCGGGCTGAACACACTGGTCAGGAAAGCATTGCAAGCAGCTTACGACCGCTCGGTTAGTCTGGCGAAAGAGCAGAGCAAGTAACATTGCAAGCTCTTTCAACAAAAGAGCAAAACATCACCAACAAACACAGGAATCCATCATGGAGTTATTAACAAACATCGCCATTGATGCAATCAGGGCACTAAGCTTTCTCTACATACTTGCCATACTGTTGCGCTTCACCCTGCAAATAGGCAGAGCAGATTTTTATAACCCCGTATCCCAGGCGGTGGCGCGTGTTACCGACCCCATGGCGCGCCTCTTTCGCAGGTTCATACCGGGCTACAGAAACATTGACTTCGCCCTGCTGGTGCTCGCCATGCTGGTGAGAGCTGTAGCTCTCTATGTGATATTTTTCCTGCTTACCGGAGAGTTGCTACCCGCTGCTTATGCTTTTATCTCTTCATTCTTTTATACCATTGTTTTCCTCATCCAACTTTACTTCTATGCCATCATTGTCACTATCATTCTGTCTTTCGTTATGGTGCTTTCCGGCCATATGAATCCCCACCCCATAGCGCGGCTGGTCTGGCAACTAACCGACCCGGTGCTGTCGCCATTCAGAAGAATTATTCCCTCACTGGGCGGCCTGGATTTTTCACCGATTATTGTGTTTATTATTCTGAACTATATGGAAATCCTATTGCTGAATGCTCAAGAAGATTTAATGTCATACTTGGGCTATGTATGAGCAAGTTTTCCCGGCAAATCTTTTCCGACAAACTTTTTCTGACGAACCTTCCCTGACGAACTTTTCCTGACGAGCCAGACCCGTGCAGATTAATAAACTTTCCGGCAGACGCATCACCCGATGAACAATGCATTCCCAACAGATTCGGTAGGCCTGGTTGAACCCCGGCTTTACCACTTTGACGAACCGCTGACTTTGCGCAGCGGCAAGGTGCTGCCCGCTTACGATTTGATGGTGGAGACTTATGGCGAACTTAATGCGGACAAATCCAACGCCATCCTCATCTGCCATGCCCTGAGCGGCGACCATCATGCGGCGGGCTATCACAACGCGGCGGACAAGAAGCCGGGCTGGTGGGATGTTTGCATCGGCCCGGGCAAAGCCATTGATACCAACCGCTTCTTCGTGGTGAGCCTGAACAATCTTGGCGGTTGCGCCGGCAGCACCGGACCGGCTTCAATAAACCCCGAAACGGGCAAATACTACGGCCCGGATTTTCCGCTGGTAACAGTGCGCGATTGGGTGCAAAGCCAGCTGCGCCTGATGACATTGCTGGAAATTCCCCACTGGGCGGCGGTGGTTGGTGGCAGCCTTGGCGGTATGCAGGTGTTGCGCTGGGCAATCAGTCATCCCGACCACTTGCGCCATGCCATCGTCATTGCGGCGGCGCCAAAACTTTCGGCGCAGAACATCGCATTCAATGAAGTGGCGCGACAGTCCATCACCAACGACCCGAATTTTCACGATGGACATTACCTGGCTCATAACACTTACCCTAAGCAGGGTTTGATGCTAGCGCGTATGGTGGGTCACATCACTTATCTTTCCGACAATGCCATGCGTAGCAAGTTTGGCAAAACAGTTAGTGACTTTGAACACGGCAACAAAAACTTTGGCCGTGATTTACGCGCTGGCAAATTGAGTTTCGGTTTCAATGTGGATTTTCAGGTTGAGAGTTATCTTCATCACCAGGGCGAGCGTTTCTCTGAAAATTTTGATGCTAACACTTATCTGCTAATGACCAAGGCACTTGATTACTTTGACCCTTCGGTGGATTACGAGGGCGACCTGTCCCGCGCCTTTGTGCGGGGGGATTGCAAGTTTCTGCTGATGTCGTTCAGCACCGACTGGCGTTTCCCGCCGGAACGCTCGCGGGAGATTGTGCAAGACTTGTTGAGGGCGGGCAGACAGGTTAGCTATGTGGAGATTGAAGCAGACACGGGGCATGATGCTTTTCTGATGCCGATACCCCGCTACTTGAATGCCTTTTCCCATTACATGGATTATGTGTATGAGGAGATTCAAAACAATGCGCCCTGATCTGGACATCATTCAGCAGTGGATTAAAGCAGGTAGCCGCGTGCTTGACCTTGGTTGCGGCGATGGCACCCTGCTACATTACTTGCAGCAGACGCGGCAGGTGCACGGCATCGGGCTTGAGATTGACGCACAGAATATAGAAGCCTGCCTCGGCAAGGGCGTGAGCGTGATTGAACAAAATCTTAATCAGGGTTTGGAAAACTTCCAGTCTGACAGTTTTGACACCGTGCTACTAGCCCAAACACTACAAGCTCTGGACAAACCCAATGAACTGATTGCCGAGATGCTACGCATTGGTCGCAATGTTATAGTTACTTTCCCAAATTTTGGCAACTGGAAAAGCCGCTTGCATCTGCTTGGCCGGGGGCGTATGCCGGTTTCCGAGTTCATCCCTTATGAGTGGTATAACACGCCGAACATTCACTTTTGCACAGTGAAAGATTTTGATGTTTTGTGTGCCAGGCAAAATATCAAGGTGCTTACCCGCACCGTAGTGGACTCTGAACATCAGGGCAGCTGGTATATGAAACTTTGGCCGAACCTGCTGGGTGAGATTGCTATCTATCATATAACGCGCAAGCAATGACTATTACTAAACAGAAAATCACTCTCGCAAACAGCAACGCCCCGCGCCGACTGACGGACTTACTTACCTGATGCCTACGATGCTGCAAACACCACCACTGAGCCTTTACATACACATCCCCTGGTGCGTGCGTAAGTGCCCCTATTGTGATTTCAATTCCCACGAAGCAGGCGACACATTTGCCGAACAGGAATACGTGACCGCCCTGCGCGACGATCTTGATGCGGACCTGGATTTGTTTCCCCAGCGCGAACTGCACACCATCTTCTTTGGCGGCGGCACACCAAGCCTGTTCAGCGCCTCCGGCATTGCCGATATTCTGACTCATGTTGCCAACCACTTTCGCTTCCACCCGCAAATTGAAATCACCCTGGAAGCCAACCCCGGCACCGCGGATGCACAAAACTTCCGCGGCTATCGTGAAGCCGGTGTGAATCGTCTCTCACTGGGCATTCAAAGTTTTGCCGACCACCATCTCGCAGTACTCGGCCGCATTCACGACAGCAGCCAAGCACATCAGGCCATTGAAACCGCCATCGCCGCCGGCTTTGATAATATCAATCTTGACCTGATGCACGGCCTGCCAAACCAGAGCGAAGCCGAAGCCGTTGCCGATGTTACCCGCGCGCTGGAATATGAACCGGCTCATCTGTCCTGGTATGAACTGACTATTGAGCCGAACACAGTGTTCTACAGCAAGCCCCCGGTGTTGCCGGATGAACCTGTTCTGGTGGCGCAGCAACAACAAGGCCAGGCCGCGCTGGCGGCGGCGGGTTATGGCCGCTATGAAGTGTCGGCTTTCAGCCGCTCGGCTGATGTGCAGTCAAAACACAACCTCAACTACTGGCGCTTCGGCGATTACATAGGCATTGGCGCGGGCGCTCACGGCAAAGTTACCCGCGCCGATGATAATAGCCTGCTACGCACACGCAAACACAAACAGCCTTTGCACTATATGGAGAACCACGCATCCCGACGGGTGGCGTGCAACGCAGTTGATGATAATGACCGCGTTATGGAGTTCATGCTGAACGCGCTGCGCTTGCGGGAGGGGTTTGATATTCCACTGTTTGAATCACGCACGGGTGTTGCTTTCAGCACTGTGGAAAAGCGGGTAGAATACCTGCAATCACTGTCGCTGCTGGAACGGCAACGGCAACGCATTACGGCAACGGTGCAAGGTTATCAGCATTTGAACCGGGTGCTGGAAGAGTTTTTGCCGCAGTAGCCGGATATTGCCGGATGAACTTCTTTAGTAATAGAATCAATTAACACTCGAACTATTGTTGAATTTTTTCTTCACACGAGAACAGGCATAAAGCAGAAGGCTACCCCATGTCATCGGAAAAAACTAACCTGCTTACTCATCTTGATAACATCATCAGGCTACCCAGCGTGAGCTCTGCTGATGCGCGTATTGATATGAGCAACAAACCGGTGATTGATTATCTGGCAACGGAGTTCACCGCGCTTGGCTTTGATTGCGAACTGGTTCCCAGTGGCAAAAAGTTTAATCTGATTGCTTGCAAGGGCAGCGGCTCCGGTGGCCTGGTGTTGTCCGGTCATACGGACACTGTGCCTTATGATGAAGCCTTGTGGTCGGTGCCTCCGCTTGAACTGACTGAGCGGGATGGCAAGCTGTTCGGCTTGGGCGTTACCGATATGAAAGGATTTTTCCCACTGGTAATAGAGGCCGTCAAACCTTTGCTCAACGAAACATTTCATGAGCCGCTGCTTATACTCGCCACCGCCGATGAAGAAGTTTCCATGGCGGGCGCAAGGCAACTGGCCGAACTGGGCAAGCCCCGCGCCCGCTCCGCACTAATTGGCGAACCCACCGGCCTGAAACCGGTGCGCGCTCACAAGGGCGTGATGCTGGAATCGGTGCGTCTCATGGGGCATAGCGGCCACTCGTCCAATCCCGCACTGGGGCGCAACGCGCTGGACGCCATGCACGCAGTGATGACCGAACTCATAACCTTCCGCGAGGAACTCGGCCAACGTTATCAAAGTGAACTATTCAGCATTCCTCATCCAACTTTGAACCTGGGCGTAATTCACGGCGGCGACAATCCCAATCGCATCTGCGGGCATTGCCAGCTTGAGTTTGATATTCGCCTTGTACCCGGCATGTATATAGACGAAGTGAGAGAAGAAATCCGACAACGCATCCTGCGAGTTACCGAACCGCTGGAAATAGAATTTGAGCTGGTTCCCCTGTTCCCCGGCGTAGAAGCGTTCGCCGCCGCAGATGACAGCCTGCTACTATCCGCCGCCGAAAAACTCACCGGCCACGAAGCTGTCAGCGTGGCCTTCGCCACCGAGGGACCTTTCCTGCAAACGCTGGGCTTAGACACCATCATTCTCGGCCCCGGCAACATTGACCAGGCGCACCAGCCGGATGAATATCTTTCTATGGACAGGCTTCAGCCTTATATTGATTTGTTGCGGAAACTTATTACGCAACAATGTCTTGTTTGAGTCCGGGCGGGGGCGATTATTGTTTCAATTCCCTTCCACTCGTTCAAGCAGACAAATGCTATAGTCATAGGGATTGTTGTCTGTGTGGGAGAAGTCTTTGCGTTTTATTTCTCGCCATTCGGATTCAACGAAACCTTGTAGCATAGTATCGCCCTCCACTTCGGCGTGAACTCGTGTGAGGTAAAAATGTTGGGCTAGCGGGAAGGCCGCTTCATAAATCTTTGCCCCGCCGATTATGAAGACTTTCTTGTTTTGGCATAGTGCAAGTGCATCAGGAAGTGAGTTTGCTACTTGTGCGCCTTCTGCCTGATAAATCGGGTTGGTGCTTATTACGATGTTGTTGCGGCCGGGTAGTGGGCGGCCAATGGACTCCCAGGTTTTGCGGCCCATTATCAGGCAGTGGCCCATGGTGGTGTGTTTGAAGTGTTTCATATCTTCCGGCAGGTGCCAGGGCAAGGTGTTGTTCTTGCCGATAATGCCGTTGCGTGCCATGGCGCAGATGAGTGAGATGTTTGATGACATGGCGTAACCTTTACGCTACACAGAAAACGGATAATTGATTGGTTCGTGGTGTTGGTAACCTTCAACACTGAAGTCATCCATGGTTATGCGAGTTTCAATGTCTTGCAGGGATTTTATTTTTGGGTTGATGTGCAGGCTGGGGGATGGATAGGGTTTGCGCTTTAGTTGCACATCGCGCATTAGTTCCAGCTGGTCTTCATAGATATGGGCATTTACGATTTTGAGATGGGCGAGGCCGGGCTGTTTGCCGGTTATTTGTGCCATGAGGGCGAGCAGGGTGAAGACCTGAATCTGGTTAAAGCTTAAGCCTAGCGGCACATCGCAGGAGCGTTGGTAACTGGTTAGGTGAAGCGTATTGCCCAGTAATGAAAAGTTATGTGTGTGCATACACGGGCGCAGGCAGCCCAGATGAAACTCGCCGGGGTTGTAGAAAGTTAATATCTCGCCGCGGTCGTCAAGGCCTTTTTGCAGGTTGTCCACAATTTTGCGCAGTTGGTCAACTGTGTCGCCATCGGGTTTTTGCCAGCGCCGCCCTTGCACGCCATACACGCGACCCATGTCGTCCTCGCCTTTGCGTACCGGGTTGTTCAGCCAGACTTCATTCTCGTTGGCGTTGGCATCCCAGGTCCGGGCACCCAGGGCGCGGAAGTCGGCGGCGTTGTCATAGCCGCGCAGATAACCCAGCAATTCGGCGATGGCCGCCTTCCAGTAGCTCTTGCGCGTGGTGATTATGGGAAACTTGTTGGCTGCCACATCGTAACTGAGGTCGGTATTGATTACAGTGAGACACCGCTTGCCAGTGCGTTTGTTATCAACCCAAACACCTTCGTCAATAATGCGTTGGCAAAGTTCAAGGTATTGCTGCATGGTATGTAGTCGCTGATTGATGAGTAATATATTCGGTCAAGCTGCCACGATGATTACCTGGCAAGCAGGCCATATCAAGCCTCCGCCGCAGCTTGCTTGCGATAGGCAAGCCATATCAAATAACCGCCGATGACTATCATCGGTATGGAAAGTAATTGTCCCATTGTCAGCCAGTTGAAAGCAATGAAGCCGATGTCGCGGTCGGGTTCGCGGAAGAATTCAACGAAGAAGCGGAATATGCCATAGCCTATGCTGAACAAACCGGTAACCGCATAACGTGGCCGCGGTCTGGAAGAAAACCACCAGACGATGATGAACAACACCACCCCTTCCAGTGCAAGTTGATAAAGTTGCGAAGGATGTCGGGCAAGCCGGTCCACATGAGGGAACACCATACCCCAGGGCACATCGGTGGGGCGACCCCATAACTCGCCGCCGATAAAATTACCCAACCGCCCCGCACCCAATCCAAAGGGCACGAATGGCGCAATAAAATCCATTACCTCAAAAAAATCGCGGCGGATACGCCGGGCATACAAAAAAAACGCCAGCAACACCCCCAGCAATCCCCCATGAAACGACATACCGCCCTCCCACACCCGCAACAACCACAACGGGTCATCAAGAAAGCGCCCAAAATTATAAAACAACACCGACCCCATGCGCCCCCCCAGCACAGCACCGAGAGCACCATAAAACACCAAATCAGAAACCTGCTCACTACTCCACCGCCTCGGCTGCTGCGAACGAGAACGAAAAGTAGCAAGCCCCCAGGCACCCCCAAAAGCAATAACATACATCAACCCATACCAATGCACCGTAAGCGGGCCGATGGCAAAGGCAATGGGATTTATGTCGGGGTAGGTGAGCATGAAGTCGGGCGAATATAGCCCATGGCTATTTCAGATGCAAACGGGGTGTCGGGAGTTTTATAACATTTTTATACACGTATAACCCTTTATATAGAGAAATTGATATAAATACATATAAATTGCTATAATTCGCCCCTGAACACAATATCTGGTAGATAACCTCAGGATTTTACCTATGAATCCGATAGATAACCCTTTCGCGCCCGGTGCCGGCACCCAGCCGCCGGAGCTTGCCGGGCGAGATGACATCATAACCAGTGCCCGCACGGCTCTTCAGCGCGGTGTCGCAGGCCGGCATGCCAAATCCCAGATTCTTCAGGGATTGCGTGGCACAGGGAAGACTGTGCTCCTGAATAAGATTAAAGATCTGGCAGAGTCAAACTCATGCGTGGTTTCATTCATAGAAGCTCCAGAAAATGGATCTCTTGCCGCGCTCCTTTATCCACAAGTGCATCAGGTTCTGCACAAACTTTCAGTTTTGGAAAACGCCAAAGCACAAGCACATGCGGCAATGCGAGCCTTAAAAAGTTTCGCAAGTGCATTCAAGGTAAAAATATCCATGGGGGACATCACCATCGCCGTGGATGCGGAGCCCGGTACGGCAGACAGCGGCAATCTTGAATTTGACCTTTGCGATCTTTTTACAAAAATAGGCGAAGCTGCAAAATCAGCAAAACAACCCTGGGTTCTGTTGATAGACGAACTACAGTATCTTCAAAAAGATGAACTCGCCGCTCTCATCGTTGCATTGCACCGAACCAATCAGGAAAATTTACCTGTACTTTTTTTCGGCGCCGGGTTGCCACACCTGACTACAATGGCAGGCGATGCAAAATCTTATGCGGAGCGTTTGTTTGCTTTCCCAAACATCGGCCCACTTGAACCGGAAGCGGCCAGCCAGGCAATTCGCCAGCCAATAGAGAAAGAAGGTGAATCAATATCCGACCCCGCTCTCAACCAGCTCCTTGCTGCCACAAACGGTTATCCATACTTCTTGCAGGAGTGGGGCTTTCAAACCTGGAACACCGCCTCATCATCACCTATCAACGAAAATGATGTCAGCAAAGCTTCAGTCGCCGTGTTGCAAAGCCTTGATGAAGGATTTTTTCGAGTTCGCTATGACCGGCTGACACCAAAGGAAAGGGAATATGTAATTGCCATGGCCAACTGTGGGCAAGGCCCCTATCGTTCCGCTGATGTTGCAGATCGTCTTGGTGCACAGATGAGTAGCCTTTCAACACGGCGAGATAAAATTATCGCCAAGGGAGTAATCTATAGCCCGGCCCGGGGAGATGTGGCATTCACCGTGCCAATGTTTGAAGCATTCATTAAAAGAACCGAGACCGGATAATTCCATGTGCCTTATTCTTTTTGCTCATCAAACCACAACGGATGTTGCGTTGGTGGTAGCTGCCAATCGTGATGAGTTTTTTCAGCGGCCAACCCGACAAGCGGATTTTTGGGCTGGTGAAGATTACCCTGACTTGCTGGCCGGCAAAGATATGCAGGCCGGAGGAACCTGGCTTGGGGTAACGCGTGGTGGTCGCTTTGCGGCGGTTACTAATTTCAGAGACCCGGAGCAAACCGAATCCAGACCCCGCTCCCGCGGTGAACTGCCGCTGGAGTTTTTGGCTGGTGATGTCAGCCCCGTTGCTTATTGTGAGGGGCTGGCATCCTGTTATGAAGATTTTGCCGGTTACAATTTGCTGGTTGGTGATGGTGAGACTTTATGTTGCGCCAATAACTATGCCAACAATCATAAGGAGCGACATTGTTTGCTGGAACCGGGTATTTACGGTTTATCTAATGGCGCACTAAATTCTACCTGGCCGAAAATAACACAAGGGCGCGATGCTCTGGCTACATTGCTTAACGAGCAAGCCGCACCCTCCACAGACCGGCTTATTGATTTGATGCAAAGCCGGGAGCAAGCAGCGGATAAGAAGTTGCCTGACACTGGCATGCCGATTGATTTGGAACGCGCATTATCCGCAGCATTCATCTTGAACCCGGAGCGCGGATACGGTAGTGTATGCAGCACTGGTCTGGTGATTGCCAAAACCGATGTGCGTTTCAGCGAACAAAACTATGACAGTCAGGGAAATGCTACTGCTGGTCACTATTTTGAATTTGAACGCTCCCACGCAAGAAATTAGTTCTCAAACTTTCTATCCACGAATGCATTAGTTACTACCCACAGGTAAATATATCCCCCAATGCCTTCCAACAAACCTATTCCAACCGCCGACGAGGCCTTGCAACGATTACGCCAGGGCAACCAACGTTTCCAAAACGGAGTGCCTACACCGGGAAACGCCAAATCTCGCAGCACACTAACCAATACCCAGCAACCATTCGCAATCATCTTGGGCTGCTCCGATTCACGAGTCCCGGTAGAACTTATCTTTGATCAGGGTCCCGGCGATTTGTTTGTGGTACGAGTGGCAGGCAACATCGTCACACCTTCGCAGATGGCCAGCATTGAGTTCGCCATCCAACAATTTGGCACCCAACTGGTAGTAGTACTAGGACACTCTTCATGCGGTGCAGTGCACACCACACTCCAACAACTGCTTGAACCGGATGATGCAAGTTCGTCTTTTATGAGCCCTGTTTTAGATTGCATTCGCCCAGCACTGGAGCCGTTGATTAATGACAAAGTCCGAGCTGAACTAAAAGGCGTTAAGGTGGACGACGCAAAGAACAATCCCAATATAAGCAAACATCTCGCCGCCGCCGTGCAAGCCAACATCAAAGCATCAGTCGAAACCCTCAAATACAAATCCCTCATACTCAAGCCCCTAATCAAGAACGACGGACTACATATCCTCGGCGCAGAATATTCCCTTGAATCAGGACTAGTAACTTTCTTTAACAAATAAGGACTCCGCCATTTTGATGAGGGCAGGGGTGGGGGCAGGCAGTGCAGCACCATGCAGTGGCAGGACAGCCACTGCTGAGCCTACAGGGATGTATTCATGGCGTGTGCGGCACTGCCTGCCC
>JBPCXV010000049.1:0-14217 GCA_051008235.1 Pseudohongiellaceae bacterium
GATATGGTATAGGGTTAATTCATAGATTGCAACAACGAGGGACAAATAAAATGTTACATGAGAAAGACGTCACAATTGAGATGAACGGATACGAAGTCAATTGCCTGGTCACTGGCCTATATTATGCAGCCTTAGCGGGTGGCAACTACTGGGAGCCAAACATACCAGCCACCTTTGAATTGAGCTCCGTTAAACCCTACCCAACACCCGACAACGCTGGCATGCCAAAGGTTGATATTTCATTGTCATTGCCATCAGAGCTGATCGATGAGATCACCGAGGAAGTCATTGCGGAGTTGGAATAATGGGTGAACTTGCAACACTAGGCGACAAAGTTAAACGGGCGCCGGCTGGATACAAAAAGCTGGCCCCTGATTACATGGCGTGGCAGAAGGAAAAACTATTCCTTCTCGATGTGGTGGCCAAGTCGAAGGATCTACAGAAATGTGAACCGACGACGCTCATCCACTCCATGTTACAACTAGGCTCGATGGGCCTCACACTTAATCCGGTATGCCAGCATGCATACCTGATCCCCCGTAACGAGCGGTCCAAGAAGACTGGCGAAAGCTGGGATAATTATAATGCGGCCGTGGGCAAAATAGCCTATCCATCACCTAGTTATCGTGGCCTTGTCTGGCTCGCTGAGAAGTCGGGCAAGGTCAATTTTATTCGTGCGGACGTGGTGTACAGCAAGGATCACTTTAGCTACAAAGGCTCGTGGACCCTGCCGGAATACACATCAGGCCCGCTGAAATCACGAAACTACAAGAATGCTGTCGGGGTCTTCGCCGTCGCGCAACTACAAGACGGGAATCACTTATGTGAGCTTATAGAGCGTGACAACATTGAGCGAATTCGGTCAATGAGCGAGATGCCTGACGGCATCATGTGGAACCCTGCCAAGATGTGGACCGAGGGCTGGAAAAAGTCAGCGATTCGCAGGTTATTCAAAACTACACCGGTCTCGGATAACCGACTCGAGGCAGCCCAGCACGCAATGAATACCTATGAAGGTATTGCCATTCAGCATGACGCAGTACCAGAGATCAGTCACATTAATTTGGACCAGCAAACGGTACTCTCTGAGTTACTTGACCAGCTGGGTGATGATTCACGTGAAACATTTTTAACGGCCTATAACGCGCCAAGTTTGGCAGAATTCCCAGCCCCTCTATACGAGGGTAGCGTCGAGCGATTGAATTTATTAATTGAACAAAAAGGAGCAAACGATGAACAATCCTAGTTTTGATGAAGTGGTCCAAGAAGGTATCGCCAGCGGTGCCATCGTGGAGAATGAAGGCAGCGTCAACGATGCCAGCGACGAGAGCCTCATGCTTGCGTATGCGGATCTGTTGGACGCGGTCAAACCGATTGAGGATGAGCTCAAGCGTCGAGCACTTGAATCCAAACAATCGATTCAAACCACCAAGGGCAAGGTGAACTTTCGTGTCGGATCCAAGACTGTGAACTATGAGGCAGTCGGCAAAGGCCTTGACCCGAGCGAGTACATGATCAAGAAATTCTCCAAATGTAACTGGAAGGCCTTGGTCGAGCACATTGGTGTAGCACAACCCGTGCTGGACAAGTTCACCACGTATCGTGACGACACTGCCAGCATCAAGCTCAATGATGTTTAGACCACATGCCACGATCGGCGAAATGATCAACGAGTATGACGCTGGTGGCACCGTGTGGTCCATTGAGATGGGTGGCATGGGGCCAGGTTACGAGCAAGCGATCCAGGTCGGCGTGATTGAATCGTGCCGTGCGCATGCAAAATACGGTCTCAACCACCGCCGCGTACCCACGCCTGAGTACGCAATGAATACCTATCTCAGCCTGTTATTGGACGATGCGATGAAAGCGGATCCAAAGTGGCTGGACGGCCTCAGTGGCGCTCAGGCAGGCGCGGTCATGAATATCGTCGCGAACTATCTCAGGAAAGGCTATGGCGCGTGTATCGATGAATGGCGCCAGGACAAGCACCTTGATGAACGCATGATCCAAGTAGATCGGTTAAACTTAGCCGATGAAACAGCAATCGGATAAATGGTTCGAAGCCAGGCGAGGCATGATCACTGCCTCAAACGCCTGGCGAATCCTCGGGAAAAAAGAAACGCTTGAAACCTACGCACGCGAGATCGCGGGCGAGATAGAGGGACGTAAACTAAAGCGTGGTCGGTTGAACGCCGCCGCGGAAGCTGGCAAGGAATGGGAGTCGAAGATTGTTGCGCAGCTGCAGATCGAGTGGGCCGAGGAGGGATCGCCGATGAAGTCACTCGAGGTAAATTTCGCCGTCCACGATCAATTATTCTTTGTCGCATGTTCACCCGATTACTGCTACCAAAACCCAGCCGATGGCAAAAAGTACGGGCTTGAAATCAAGTGCATATTTTCTGATGAAAAGTGGCGACAAGTGTTCAGACGACCTGACTCACAGCATGTCATCCAGGCACAATTCTGTCAGTGGGTCATGAATTACGATGGCTGGTTCGTGGTCTACGCCAAGATCGATGGCCCCGTGGAAGCGGGCGAAGAGCTGCCCACGCGTGTCGAATATCACGTCAATGAACCCAACGATAAATTATTAACCGAGAGGTGCAAGCTGACCTGGCAACGTGTCACGCACTACTTAACGGAAGTCAAAAAAAAGGCCACTGGGGATGTGGCCTAACGTTCGCACGATAAGGAGAGAATCAAGCGCCGTTAGCAGGTGCGAGCTGCTGCTTGCGTTCTTTGAGTAATTCGATTTCGGCTTCAAGTTCCAGCAACCTATCTGAATCATACATATCGGCAGCGCCACGATTCTGTTTGCGCTTGATGCCATTCACTTCGAGGATTTTTTCTTTGATCCGGTAGTCGATCGTTTCGGCCTGGATCTCTTGGACACTGTCAGCTACGTGGATTTTCCACGCATATTTGTTATCAATGTAAATGTAACCACCGAATGACGAGCCCCCCAGTACGGCGAGGCCCGTCATAATGGTTAAAGTTTTAGCCAGCATTGTCCACGGGTGTTGACTGGATGGTTGCGTGTGCTGCATCGGATCGTGATCTCAATTGCGCCCATTCGTCCTCAGTTGGTTCTCGATCTTGATCGACAAACATTTGGACCTGAGCCTGTAGGGCTTCGAGCTCAGTGCTCGCACTCACCCCACGGTTAATTAAAGCGCTGGCGATACTAAGTATCTCAGCAATTGAGTCATCGCCGATGTTCTCACGGATTGCAGCCGCGGCAATGGTTGAAAGTAATTGTGCTATTAGAGCTCCCATAATTAATTGCCCTCCACAGCGCTGACCAAATCATTAATCAATGGTCGTGCGGTTATGATCCAGCCATCGAGATTATCGATAGCAAGTTGCAATTTCTCTTCGGTCGTCTGGGCCGCTTGGAACTGCTTGCGGACACTGATGACCTCGAGCGCGGCATTCAATAACGAGTCGGCGGCAGGCTTTGCGAGAGCGTCCGCTTTTTGAATCGCGATCTTTGCATCATTCGGGATCGATGGGTTTTGCATTAAGACGGCGGCTTGCTCCTCCATCACGACGAAAATGCCATACGACGCAAAAGCTTTTTGCTCTGCCGTTTTGGCGGTTTCAATCGGGTTGGTGAGGGTAGCGCAGGCCTGCAGGACCAGGGTCAGTGCAAACAGCGCGAACCAAAGCTGCCTATGAAGTAATGGCATAGAGTTCTCCTACGTTGGTGGAGTGGCTTTCTGTGCTTGAACGTCTTTAAGTGCTCCGACGATCGCGCCACCTGCGGCAACGGCATACGAGATGCTTGAGATGTCAGAAAAGCTGGTCACGCCTTCCATTGTCCAGAGGGCAATAAGTGAAGTGATCAGGGTAATGGCAAAGCCAATTGCGGCACTTAATAACATTGATTGCATAGCATGATCTCCTATTTTGAATCGCCATTATAATCAATAGGGTTTATTCCTCAAGCACTGCCTCGACATCTGGGAATCGATCCGGTGTCAGGCTACCAGGGCGCCACCAATATTGCTGTCCGAATTGTTGTTTTGCGAAACGTTCGCGAGATTTGAAACTGGATGAAGCCTTGCGGTCAAGCTGTTGTTGCATTTGATCTATGACCAAACGCTCAAATGCCAGGCGCGCATACCAGGCGTTGGATCCTGGGAAATATTTTTTTGTTAATTGGGTGAGCTCACGTCCGGCTTTTGTTTCTTCACCGGCGGCCACTTCCTGCAGATTTCCGATGCTGAACTTGGTGACGTCGTCCACTAACGCGGCCACTGGACCTGCGAAGGTCATGGCTGGGCCGGATCCAAATCGGTTTTGATCAGCGAATGCGAAGTCACCAAAGATGCCAAGCCCACCACCTTGGAGCATAGCGGCCTGCCAGAATTTGCGCCCGTCTTCATTCTCGGGGTTCATGCTGATGGGATCCTTGCCCTTGGAAATGTTTTTCATTTGCACCGCAACCGCACCCATGACGGTAGTGGCAATAAACAAACTGCCCAGATACTTGCCGGCCTGGATTTTGTCACCGTTGTTGGCCATGTTCACGCCACGCATCAAGTGCGTGTTGGCCACGGTAATCGGGAAAGATTTGTACATCGCAACACTACGATCGAGCTCGCCGATGATGGTGCCAGGATTGGTGCCACCGGTAACGATTGAACGTTCTCGCACACCAGGCATCGGCACCGCAAAATCCATCTCAGTCAGTACCATTTGATTCATCTTGAAAGCCAGCTCGCCGTCACCAATCTTGGCCAGCTCGCGCACGTCGATAAACTCGGCGCCTTTGAACTTGGCCGTGTTGGCTTTGCGGATAACTTCCCAGTCATCAGGCGTGATGCCATATCGTGCGAAGCTAGCCTGTACCGGTGGCTCTAATGCGTCGAAGCTTACATTTTTGTTGCGCGCCAGCATACCGAAAAACTCCATCCCAAACGCGTGGCGCATGGATTGTGTATGCGGTGTCAATAGCGTCGCACGTAGTACCACGTCGCTGAATAGTTCTGTAATCCGTGGGCCCAGCACGTCACCAAAGAATCGCTTTTGTGCCAGCGCCACCGAGGTTGCACTCTCTGCCACGAGTGAAGACTGAATCGCCAGCATGCGGTCCGCATCACTAAATGGATTCATCTGTTTGAAATAACTGCCCATGACTTTCATGGTAGGGATGCCATTGAACTTGGCCGTTACTTTGGCGAATCCGATGTCGGTCACTGCAGATAAAAATGCAGAGCCCAGCTGTGCTGCAGTCAGCACATTTCGTGTGCCTGCCATGAACATCGATACCGGTTCTTGCGCATTGTCATTGATGCGATCCGTTAAGACTTTGTAATTATTTTCGAGATTGCGAATCTTGATGTGCGGAATATTTTTGCCATTCACTGCAGCATCCTTTCGAATCGTGTCGACCATGAAGCGCACCATCGCATCTGGATCCGGCCCGAGCTCTTTGAGCATTGCCGCATCTTTGGCCATGACCTCGAGGTGGTTCGTCATCACACCGTACACGTCGCCACCGGTACCGAATCGCTCTGAGTATTCGAACCAGGCCTTCGGGTTGGCAAAGCTAATGAATCGATGATCCTGGTGTCGGTCTGCAATAGCAGTGCCGCCACGACGCTTGCCAGGTTTCATGTCGACCATGCCATTGGTGCGGATCCGATCGTATGTGGTCTCGAGCAATCCGACCAGGCGTGCATCACTGAGTGGCTGGCCAGTATCGAAGTCGAGCATCTTCTCACGGTCCAGGCGTGGCAATATAAAATCGATCCATTCGTCTTTGGATACAGCGCCGACCTTCACCGAGTCATGAGATTGTGGCAAACCCCAGTCGGCACGCTCAGCCATGTTGCCGCCATAATTGTTGAACTGTTTGCGCAGGAAGTCAGCCGCCTCGGTGAATGCTTTGGCGCCAGCCTTAGCCGTGGCGTCACCGGTATCCTCACCGAAGAGCTCTCGCAATATTAATTTCTGATTTGTTTTGCGTCGATCAAGGCCTGCTTTTCTCGGACCTAGCGCTTTGATGCCATCTGCAAATAAGCCATGCGCAATGCCTAAGAACGTGCGCGAAGTCATCTCGACATTGGTCCAGGGTGCCACCGTATCGGCATCGAGATCGCGCACCAAATGTGTCAGGGCACCGGTGGCCATGCCTTTTGGATGCTGGGCCATCTCAGTTGAAATTTGCCGAGTCCGGTTGACCCTAAGTGTGGCGAGTAGTTTCTGCCGTTGCACCACACCCTCAATAATTTCCACCATCTTGTCCTTGGCAATGGCATCGGAAATCTCAGGCGAGTTGCCCTTGTCAGATGTTTTGCGAAGGTTTCGGAATAGATCCAGCAACGCGTCGCCGGTCTCTTGCTTGATCGCTTTGCCCTCGATGAGCGCTTCAATACAGTTAATTACACCCATTATGCACCTGGCGCACAGCCGCCAATTTGTTTAAGAACGTCTTGAGTTTCCTGGACCTCATCATTGAGCTTGCCCAGGGTAGTGAATTTTGTACTGGTTTGACCGGTGTCGTCTATACGGTCGAGTGGAATTTTGGTTTTCTCATCCACCTCGTCGAGTAGGCGAGCGTATTCGTCATCGATGCGAGTGGGTAGGCCGGCTTGCTCGGCGTCGAAGTCATCCGCAATCTTGCGGGCTTCGGCCATGCGGGCCTCGTCGGTACCGTGGGTACCGGTTAGGTTGCCTTCTTCTGGGGTATTTCGCTCAAGGCCTTGTTGGTCGCTTCTTCCGACTCGTCCTCCATCTGTTCCCAGATTTTTGAGGCGCTTTTCGGTAGCGCTAATGACCCTGGCTGGCGAACCTGCTGGGACGTCGTTTGAGAATTCCGAGAAGCCATTTAACTTTCCCTCCTTTCGTAAAATTTCAAAATTTTCTTTGGATTTTATCGCCGCCGACTCCACCAGTTCTGGTGGTACTACTCGACCCTCGCGGCCGTGGCGTTCGATAACTCGACCCAACGCAACAGCTGGATCCAAATCTACATGATGTAGGTTTACACTATAACCCTGTTTCTCAAGCAATTCAATAAGTTTGCGTAACTTGTCAATGCTTTTCCCAGTTCGGGATAATATCACGTTGTCCCCGTTACTTACCGCGGTTTGCAGCACTTTGTCGGAGATGGCCGAGCCTTCTTTGTGCACCTGAACGGATCCTTTTCCGTTGTCGAATTCGGGTAATGCCTCTTTGGCGTCGTCGGGATCGATGATCAATGAGCCTTTTTCTTTGGCCAGTGGGCGTGCAAGTGCGCTGGTTTTACCGGCCCCAGGCCCACCAATTACGATGTCAGCGCGTCTATTACGATTCTTGGCACCTTTACCATACAACCTGGTTTCGACGTCCTGGCGCAATTGGATGCGTTGTGGCGTGTCAATCTTATCCGTTGGATCACTGGCTCGAACCACGGCTTCGTCCAGGTCCGCGACGAACTTGCCTGGCATGTCGACTTCGGTCTCATCGATGGTGAATTTGGATGCGGTCTGGCCGTCGTCCAAAACACGTGGCATGTCGTCGGCCACCTCGTTGACGTTCCTTTGTAGCGTCTCGGCATAAACCCCGTCGTCTGCAGGATCTCGTGGCAACGGGCTCTCGGCGAGTTCCTCCTCACGAGCCTCAAGAATATTCAAGGCTTCCTTTTCGTTCGCGTTCAGTGGTCGCTTGAGGCCACCACCTTTGACGTGATCGATCAGCGCTTTGGATCCACGTGGCACACCTCGCAGTGTGGCTGAGAATACACCGGCACCGACACCGGCACCGGCAATCGCCAAACCGGCATCGCCTAAACTGTACGGGCTGCCGATCTCTTCTTTGAATTGAAATACTCCGGCCTGGATCGGTACCTCGACGGCACCTGCAATGGCTGCATCAATAGAAGCTGCGCGTAATATGCCGCTAGACCATGACGCACCAAAGGGCAACGTTGCCACCACGGTTGGATCCGAGATCGCGCCCGCGGCAACACCTGCGAATTGTCCTAGCTTGCCCATGCCGGTCGCACGTCCGGTGATGTTTAAAATTCGCTCGCGCTCTTTTTCAAAGTCCCGTGCAATGTCGTCCATGATTTCATCAAAGCTCATGATGCGCGTATCGCCACCACCAAATTGCTGATTCAGTTTGACGGCTTCGCTGTACTTTTCACGTGCCTCACGATTGAAATGCTGGCGCACATCGCTGCCCACAGTACCTAGATCGGATCGTGTGTTGCCTTGCTCGAGTAGAAAATTGAGATCGAATCCAAGTGGCGCGACGTTGGCCTCCTCCATGGCTTCGAATGAGTTGATTAGTCGTTCATTGATGGCGCGGTTGCGTGATATCGACTGGCCTTCATTGACCATGAGATCCCAGTTCGCACCATAGTTTTCACCAAAGCCCGTGGCTGGGCCCGTGCTCAGGCCAAAATCACGTTCCTGGATGACCTTCGCTGTATCAAATCTAAGGCCCACTGTCTCTCGCTAGGGTTCGCACATCCCACTCGAAAGCATTGCCATCAGGTGTGCCGACAAGACCGTCGCCTAGATGTATTAAATAAATGCCGTCACCGACTGAGATTAAGCGCGCATCTTCGCGGACCATTTCCATTGTCACTTCCGTGCCATCAAGTGTGGTCGGCGTGAATCCTTGTTTGTTGAGCGCAGTTTCGTCAAAGCTTTCCAGCACATCTTCGAATTGGTTTTCAGTCATGCCGCGCACAGGCACGATAATTTTCTCATTGTTGTGCTCGATCACCTCGCCCGTGATGTCCGTCAGCGCCTTCTCAAAATCACGTGAATTAAACTGATCTTTACCGAACTCACCCTCGCGTTGTTGTCGCAGCGCATTCAAAGCAACACCTGACTTGGCAATCTGGGCTCGTACTTCTGAGGGTAATGCGGCGCCATAAATATTATTCATGGCCAGATTAACATCTGCCGCAGGCGGTGCACCGCCTGGGTTCTCGCGCAATAGTTGTTGCCCCTGCAGAATATCAATAGACACCTTCGGCACTTCATTCGATACACCGGCAGCGACCGCGAATTCTGGATTCTCAGGCGCGACCTTCGCCATCAATTCACTGGTGACCTGGTCGCCCAAATTGGCCTGGAAGTTTTGCATTAGCTGGACGTTCTCGGCAGGGCTGTTTTGATCGACGACGTTGATCACCTCACCGATCTCGGCTTTGGTGAATCCTGATGAACGTCGCCCAAATTTCGCATGCACTTTCTCGGCAATGACCTTGCGCTCCTTGAGTGCGTCGGCGTCATTCACATTCAGCGGTGGGATGAACTCACCGGTGTCGGCCAATAGTGTCACAGGATCTTCTTTGAGCGCAGTCATGGTCTGGCTATGCTCAGTCTCTAGGGCTTCCAATAATTCGATGTCCTCACGGGTTTTCTGCCCGTCGGCCTTCATGCTGGTAATTAAAAAACTTTGTTGCACTGGACCCACGTCACGGAATGCGCTGATCACATCCGAGTTGCGTCGAGCGAAGTCTAGCTTCTGTACCAGGTCAGGGAATTCAATCACCGAGGATCGCAGGTCGTCGAAGTTCTCAGGCATTTGGCCACGCTTTAGCACGAACACGGCGTCATTCACCTGGCCGGTAAAGTCTGATTTCTTGAGCTGGTTGTCGACCTTGAGTCGGCTGACCTGTTTATTCATTTGCGCGGCAGCTGAGTTGAATTGCTCGCGTGTGAGATTCTTAGGTGGATTGCGAATAAAGTTCTGCATGATCGCTTCGGCCGAAGCCTCGTCCTCACGTCCACCATTTTCCATGAACTCACCAAACACCTGATCGACTTCGCGTTCTTGCTTCCACTTGTTGAATCGCTCTTGCGCCTCACCCTGGGTGATGTGCTCGGAGTTGACCATGCCCTGCAGGATCTCAACATATTCCTGGGTGCGTAGTGCCGCCTCGGTTTCATCGCCCTGACTGAACGCCTCTGAGGCTTGTTCGGTGGTGGACTGTAAGCCAGCATTGAAGTCGTCGAGCTGCTCTTTGCGGGCCTTCTTGAATGCATTTTGCTGGACCGTGCCTTGAACCTTATCCGCGGCAATCGTCCATTGTTCGATGATCGCTGGCCGTAACTCCGGCGCGGTCTCTTCGAGGAAAGTTTCTTGTGCTTTGTCGAGTGCGACCTTCGCACCTGCCATGTCGTCTGGATTCTCGAATAGGATGCGGTCGGCTTCTGCTACAACGTCAGCCTTGAGAGCCGCACCCATCGATTGCAATGCTCCTGCACGGAAATTCTTAGCACGTGTGGTATTGGATGTGGGTAGTTCTAAATCGGTTTGACCAGCACCCGCTTGGCGACCTTCCTCAAGTGATTGGGCTGCAATGTCCTCATCGATACGACGCAATGCATCGTCATTGATTTGACCGAATAGTTTTGCGAATGCGGTATTGGCACGTGTGCCATCCGCAATTTGCACTGGCGTGAATGACGCATCGCCGGTGAATCGTTTACGCGCTGGCATTATTCAAATACGCCGGATGACTGTAATGAGCTCGCGGTACCTGCAACAGTTCCCAATGATTGAGCATTGAGTTCACGTGCACGTAGTCGCCCACCACGATTGATCTGGCGTTGTCGCTCTGTGCCGCTTACCTCAGCGCTTAGGGATTCTAAATTGAAACGCCGGAATCCTTCGGCGGTTATCTCAGCATTGCTGCCTTGGAACGGGTCGACCCCCGACGCACCCGATGCCGCTATGTTTGCGGATTGTTGATCAATAAATTTACGTCTGCGATCGATCAGCTCGCCTTGGAGCCTGAGCTTTTCTTGGTCTGCCTGGGCTTTCGCATCGAGCCTGGCCTGCTTGGCAGCACGCCGTTGCGAGATGACTTGAGCGCCTGTGGCAACCAGTGATACAGCTAGTAGGGCTGCGCTGACTCCCATAGATTAAACCTCATATTCGATGATCGATGACAATAGTGTAAACCCAACGGGCTCAGTCTGTGAAATAGTAATTTGCGCATCACGATCCCATCCTTCGAGATACTCCTCAAAGAAGCCAGTCAGTTCGTTTAGGACAGCGTCGTACCCAGATGAATTTTCCGCATCAAATGTGATGGCTCGCCCGTTAATAACAATCGATTGTGTCTTGTCAAATCGCAGCAAGCATTTAACCAGACGCACGAATTCACCAAAGCTCACGCCTTTAGGTAACGCAAAGCTAATCGGCATGGTGGTGACGATCTTCTCGAACTGTATGCCGACCTGGATCTTGGCCACGTTCTCAGTGCTCGGGAAGGTAATGTCAGCAACGTTGCCATCATTCGCACTATTCAGAATACCTGGCACGGGCACATCATTGAGGATCACGCGCACATCGGTGCTTTGCAGTGGATCGCTAATTGTCACAACCGTGTCTGTCTGAGGCGTTTGATTGATAGTTACTTCCGCATCGGTATCGGCCTCGTCATCAAATAAACACAAGTAGGGGAATCGACGACCATTGTCATCAGTGACCTCTGTTGCCACCCAGTGCGAACCGTTTTGTACGACCGCCGTAGATTTCCATGGAAACTTGCTGGTCCATCTCGACCAGGCCGCGACTTCTTGCTGTCGAGATGTCAGCAATACGGCGATGGTCCCGTCCTCATTTTGCACGTAGATGTATGAATTCTTAGCCGGCTGCGCATCCATGTCGACTGGGCCTGTGAGTAAGTGCGAGCTTAGGATCGCAAGGTCATTCGGTCTGAATGACTCCTCACTAAAATCGAATAGGAATTGCCAGGCTGTCACGGCTTCGGTCACAGAGCGTGATAAATCTCGACCTAAGAAGATGGTCGCGCCATCGATGTTGACTGGCCGAATCGCATCAATAATGCCGATCGCACTTTGCACTTGTACTGAGAATGTGCTCGGTGTCATCACACCATCTTGACTGACAAACTCCGCCCCACTGGTAAACATTTCAAGTCGTCGCCCACCACGTACTTGCTTAATTTCATTGATCTGGTCGGAGTCTAGGAATGCCGTGATCGAGGATGCGTCATTTGCTGCGGCACTATCAAAAATATTGAAGGCGCCGGTTTGAGATAAGGCAATAAAATTCGGAGTTTCGGTAGCGCCTGCCATGACCAGTCGCAATTGATAGAACGTGCCGCACTGTGGCCAGCCACGGGCATCAGACCATACCGGCTCATTACCGGCACCGAAGTCATTGTCTGGGATGCCGTTAGCTCCATCAAAGGCAAATATTCGGCTTTGCCATTCCGTATCACTCAATCGAATCAGCTCTTGTGGCCGTATGGTTTCACGGAAAACAATCAACACATCTGCGGATTGAACCCAGTTAATTAATGGGATGTCATCGTTCTTGTACGGATTGCGTGCAAAGGTGGTGATCGCGCCATACTTGAATGTAATCGGACCAGGATCGATAAGAAGCTGCTCGTCGTCAGCACGCACGATCAGGTAGTTGTGCTCAGTAGCCACAACAATATAATTTTGTTCGGTGTTGAACGAGAAAGGAATCAGGCGAACATTTGCAAACTCAGGCAAGTAGAGCGACTCCATGTGGAAGTTGCCCACGATATGGGTTGAGGTCACTATGCCAAGATAGCTCACGACGCCATCCGCATTCGACATGTTGTACTTCATGTCAGCATCACCACTCACGGACGCTGTGAATTTCATGCGTAACAATCTGTAGCTGCCACGCTGGAAAAATACTTCGCCCGTCGCATCGCTGCTCGAGCTGCTAACTTCCGCGGTGTCCAGGTTAAAGAATACAAACTTCAATGCTTGACCGACTTCTTGCACCGATAGCCGCACAAAACTAGATCCTGCCACGCCGACTCGTGTGGTTACCTCGAGGGTGTATGTCTGGGCTGCGACCAGCGTTTCCTCCTCTTCGTAACTATGCTCACCATTGACAGCCGTCTCGGCTATGGTGTCGAAATCGACGTCTCCATTCGGACCTGCAGTGGTGTTGTTAGTGGGCGTGATGTTTGTATTCGGGAAATAAATCGTGACTGCATTCACGTCAGTGATCGGCACTTCATGGCGGCGCGTGGAGTTGTACGACTCAGGCGCATACGCCTCAATTCCTAGAATCTGAGCATCCCAATCGACAAGGTCTGGTGTGCCCACAATGTCACCGATTCGGATCACACGTATATACCGCACGTCACGCGCATTGCCCGTAATGACTGGGAAGCCAAAGGCAAAGGATCCACGCCGATAGTTGCGGGCAATGGTGTCGACACGCTCGAGTCGATTACCTAAAGCATTCCAGTTTGTGCCATCGTGTGAGGTTTCAATTCTAAAGTCATTCAATACCAGCGGGGTAGCAGGGTTTGTGCCATTGACTAAACGAAGCCCAATGACGTCAATAAAATTGATCTCTATTTGCTCGCCGAGATCAACCTCGGCGATAACATAATCGGTTGTCAGGCCCAGTGCTGTTGTGGTCTCGCTGTTTGTAGCGTCATCGAAATCAAACACATTGGCATCGGTACCACCGTTTGCTGAAGTATCTACGCTAAAGTTGACAGCGCGTGGTACTTTGAGTCCAGGATATAACGAAGCGCCCCACATTCGCATGGTCGCACCCACACCGGTGACGCGCCTGCCGATCCAAATATCAAGCGGCAAACCATCATCTGGCTTGGTCACGGTAGCGGTCAGCATGTGATAGCCCGTATCACCGGCTGGGAAGGTCACACTATCAAACCCAAAGTCATAGCAATCAGCAATCGGGAAGGTCAACAGACCTGGGAAACACTGCGCCCTGCCTACAAATAATTCGAAGGTCTCCTCGCCTGCAGCACTGCTTAGCATGTACACGGCAAACGTGTACGTGCCTGGCCCTGGGTCTGCGATCTGGCGCTGAATTCCGTTAATGAGCCCTGTGCCAATGAAATTGGCAAAGGTGACACCATCCGCTTGCTGTTGCTGGTTCGGAGCTGTAGTGGTATTTGCAGCACGTACCGCTGCATCGCCAGCGGTGATCTCTGGCCATTCTACTATGTCAAAATTAAATGCGCCGTCACCGATTAGATTGCCGCCAATTGGCACCAATTGCGGTGGGTATTGGACAATGGAGCTTGTGCCAGGTCGTTTGGTGACGCCACCGGTGGTGAGTGGCGTGACGTTATCGCCAACCTGAACGCCTTTGAAATAGATTTCGGTATCTACGCGACCGGCTACAAGTGGATCAAGTACCCCAGCTGAAAAGTCGGACTGTAGTTGTTTGAGATCGGCCATTCACGAATGCTACCTGAATTCAATAAAC
>JBPCXV010000050.1:0-10773 GCA_051008235.1 Pseudohongiellaceae bacterium
GTGGCGGTGCCTTCGTCACCGCCGTCGGCACCATACTCGATGACGACCCGGGCAGCCTGCCGACGGTAACCATGCCGAACCTGACCGTGGATGAGTTCGCGGAAGTCATCCGCATTCCGGTCCGGCTATCGCCAGCCACCTCGCGCGAAGTGGAGTTTGACTTTCGTACGGACGATGGCACTGCGCGGTCCGGCATAGAGTTCAACGGCCGCAGCGGCCATGTAACCACGACACCCAATGCCAACGGCTGGGATGTGCTGATATGGCTGACCAGCGCCACCCGCGAGGATATGTTTGACAACCCGGACAAGCAATTCACGCTGACCCTCTCCAACCTGAGGAACGCCGTGTTCCCGAACGATGCCCCTACCATCACCTCCACCATAACCATAAGAGATGATGACACTGAGCAGCGCACCGAATCCACTGTGTCCGTCGCCGACGACAGCGTTGATGAGGGCGATGACCTGCAGTTCACCGTTACTGTCTTCCCGCCTGTGCCGACCGAGACCAGCGTGGCGTTCAGCGTCACCCCCGGCACGGCAAGCAGCGGCACAGACTACATGGCGCCGACCCAGACAAGGCTGACCTTCGCACCCAATCAGGCCAGCTATGATGTGTTCGTGCCAACCGTCGCCGACAACAACAACGAGAATGACGAAACCCTGACACTGACCCTCTCCAGCCCCACCGGGCTGGTAGTTTCCAGCACCGAGGGCAGCGCCACCGGCACCATCAGGAACCGCACGGAACCGATACTACGTATAGATGCCGTTACCAGTTCGCCCATAACCGAGGGCGGCAACGCCGTGTTCACGATAACCGCCTCGCCTCCTCCCCAGACAAATCTGGTCATCCCGTTAATGATTCAGGAAACAGGCGGTGACTATCTCGCCGGCACCCCGGCCTCCGCCGTAACACTGGCCGCCACCCAGAACACCGTCACCTACACAGTGGCCACCGAAGATGATTCTGAATCCGAGCAAAACGGCAGCATCACAGTAACATTCGTCACCCCGGTGGCGAATGCCGGCTACACCCTGTCCCGCCGCCTGGCCGCCACTGCCAACATTCAGGACAATGATCAAAGCACAGCCCCCGCCCTCCCCGTCATGACCATAGCGCCACCCAGCGCCGCCGTTACCGAGGGCCAGCGCGTCACCTTCAGCGTTACCGCCACACCGGCAGCAACAACTTCCCTGCGGGTGCGCGTAAGCATCAGGCAACAAGGCAGATACACCAACACCACAAGGACCATCACCCGCACCCTGGGTGCCGGACGGAGGAGTCTGGCCTTCAGCACCAGCGCGGGCGACGACTCGGCGCCGGACTCCAATAACGTTGTAACCATGACACTGGTGGCGGGCAGCGGCTACACGGTGGGTTCACCCAACAGCGGCAGCATCACGCTTGTTGAGAATGATGTCTTGCCCGATCCGGTTATCAGCATCCGCGCCACTGCCTCCCCGGTGATTGAAGGCAACGCTGCTGTTTTCAGTATCAGCGCCACCCCGAGTGCGACGCGGGATTTGGTTGTTACCTTCTCGGTTAACGAGTCCGGCAATTTCGTCGCCGGTACCCGGCCCACCCGTACAACTATTCGCAGAGGCCGCTCCAGCGTGCTGGTACAAGTTCCCACCACCGATGACAATAATGACGAGGCCAATGGCAGCGTTGGCATAACCCTGTCAAATGGCACCGGCTACACCGTAGGCTCTGCCCGTAGCGCCGCTGTCCGGGTCAACGACAATGACGAAAGCGGCGGCGGCAACAACCCAACCCAGCGCCGGGCCAACCAGCCCGTTAGCACCAATGTGGGTTCAAACCTGGGCAACGGCTACGGCTCAACCATTCAGGGCCGCACCGAGAACGGCATTCCCCAGGGCGGCGGCGGCCAGCAACAGGGCGGGCGCGAACAGAGCTACAACCTGTCCCTGCAAGGTTCCAGCCCACTGGAATTCCTGGTTAATGAAGCCAAAAGCCGCCGCGATGCCCACCGCCGCGGTCAACGAGCCACCCCGCTTCATATTCCCCGCGACATGGGCTTCACCGTCTCCCTTAACGGCTCAAACCAAACCCCAACCCCGGCTTCCCCCGACATCGGCACCGCCATTGAAAACGCCAGCAACACATCGGGCAACGACCTCACACTCTGGGGCAGAGTTTTCTATCAGGAGAGCAGTGGCAGCGAAGGCGAACTGGACAATCGCGTAGAGTTTGAAGGCGATGTAACAGGCGTAATGATTGGCATTGACACCTATTCACCTGAAACCGGCGTCCTCTGGGGCATCAGCCTGGTTGAAGCCCGGGGCGAGATGGGCTACACCAGCAGCGGCGTCAAAGGCACTCACGAAACCCGCCTCACCGGCCTGCATCCTTATGTTGGCATGCAATGGGGAAGCGGCGTACGCGTATGGGGCACCCTCGGCTTTGACAAGGGCGACATTGAAATCAACGAAGAAGAGAACCCTGACGACCGCTACATCAGCGACATCACCATGCAAACCCTCGGCCTGGGCGCCTACGGTCCCATCGTAGGCAGAACAACTGAGGCAGGCAACTCTCTCACCCTCGGCTTCACCGGCGACGGCACATTCGTACGCACCGAAGAAGACACCGAAGGCGCCATGTCCACAAGCAGCGGCCGCCTGCGCATGGGTCTGGAACTGGAACACATCCAAACCCTCGAGTCCGGCAACCGATTTGGCAGCACCCTTGAACTAACCTGGCGCCACGACATCGGCGACGGCCTCGCCGGCGGCGGCGCCGAGTTAGGCGGCACCTTCAACATCAACCTAACCTCCGGCCTGATACTAAGCGCAGACGCCCGCACCCTGGTTTACCACTCCAGCGACCTGGACGAATGGGGCGTAGGCTTGAACCTGATCTGGCTCCCCGACCGCAACCGCGGCCTCTCCCTATCCTTCAAACCCCAATGGGGCAGCACCAGCAGCCGCGCCCACCAACTATGGAACGGGAACTCCAACCAGTTCAACCAGTACGGCGGCAACGCTTTCACCACACCCGGCGGTGCCAGCTACGCCCTGGAACTCAAATACGGCATCCCCCTGTCAAACAACAAAAACCTGCTGGAACTGTTCGCCAAGAGCAACCTGAACACCAATAGCAGTTACACCACCACCTCCCTCGGTGCCACCATTGACATAGGCAAAACCCTGAGCCTGGGCTACGAAGCCGCATTACTACCACGCAACCATAACAACAGCTATGGTAACGGCTTCAACAGTTACGGCAGTGGTTTTAGTGGCGGCTATGGTAGTAATTACGGCAGTGGTTTTGGTAGCGGCTATAGCAACAACTCACTCACAAGCCAACACAACGACCCGAATGAGATGTTCATGCCCGGCTCCGCCGGATACATGCCCCACCTGCAACCCGGCACCATAGCCTACGATTTCTTCATGCAGCCTTACGGTTACAGAGGCGGCAACGGCGCACAATACCAACCTCTGGGTGTAACTCGTTCCATCACCGAGACCAACCACTCGCGCATAAGCCACCACACCTACATCCGCTACCTCAAACGCTTCTAGTAGCAGGATTAGTCATTTTGCATGAGGGCGGGGGCGGCACAAGGCTGTGCCGCACCGTTACCAGGTACCAAGAATGCCACCCATAACAGTAAGCGCAACCACACTATAACCAGCATTTATAAGAAACGCCTTCAGCGAACGCCCCTCAAACAAATACTGGATGCCGGTAAAAGCGGCAACCCAGCCGAGGCCGGTGGCAAAGCCGTATGCGATACCGGATACGGTATCAACCTCGGAACCAAAAAAGAACGCCAGATTCAGCGCAGCAACAAGAGAGAGCAGAAATGCAAGGCCGTAAATCATCGGCATATTTCCTTCCGACAAATCTTGCTCAGTAATATTGAAAGCCTCCATCCAGGCCTTGCCAAAGAGTGGACCATACCAGATACCGCCCACGGCAAACGAAGATATGGCGGCGGCGAGAACAGCGAACAGATTAATTTCATCAAACATGGTGTACCTCCAAACAGGTTATCTTGATGTCTTTGTGGTTATCGGCTAACCATCTGTTTGGCTTAAACAAGCCGCCCCTGCACGGCACTTGTCGCAACACTTATTGCAACAACAGCGAAGCATGTCCGGTCTAACTCTCCCCGCCAGCACGTTCCTGCTCCACCAACACCCGCCGCAGAATCTTTCCGGCGGCGGACTTGGGTATCTCATCCACCACTTGCAGCCTGCGAATTTTTTTGTGCGGCGCCACATTGTCGGCAACAAACTTCATAATCTCATCCGCCGAAATATCCGCTTTAAGCACTACAAACGCTTTGGGAACTTCCCCCGCCTCTTCATCCGGGCTGGGAATAACGGCGGCATCCGCAATCGCTTCGTGACTTACCAGCAGCGCTTCCAGTTCAGCCGGTGCCACTTGATAGCCTTTATATTTAATTAACTCTTTCATCCGGTCAACGATAAAAAAGTAACCGTCGTCATCGGCATAACCTATGTCGCCTGTGCGCAGCCAGCCTTCGGCATCCAGACAATCATCGGTGGCCTCCTTGTTGTTCAGGTAACCCGTCATAACATGCGGTCCCTGAATGCACACCTCACCTTTCTCGTTAGGGCCAAGTTCGGCGCCGCTTTCAATATCAACCACCTTTGAACGGGTGTTGGGCAGCACCGGGCCCACAGACCCGGCCTTGCCTTCGCTACGCGGGTCTTCCACCGGCAGAATGTGAGAGGCACCGGCCACTTCGGTGAGGCCATAGCCCTGATAAATCTGGCAGCCAACCCGGGTGCCGCAGGCCTGCGCCAGTTCCTTGCCCAGCGGTGCCGCGCCGCTGCTGATAATTCGCACACTGGACAAGTCATAGTTATCCACCACCGGATGTTTGGCCAGCGCCAGCACCAGCGGTGGGACCAGATTCATGCCGGTAATTTTGTACTGCTGAATAATTTTAAGGAACGGCTCCAGTTCAAACCGGGTCATGGTTACCAGCGTGGCGCCGCGATAAATGCCGAGGCACATAATCAATGTCATGCCATAGATGTGAAAGAACGGTAGCACGCCGACAATGTTGTCCTCTTCCGACAGATTATTCATCTCGCAAGACAACACCATATTGGCCACCAGATTGTGATGAGTCAACATAACACCCTTGGACAAACCGGTTGTGCCGCTGGAATAGGGCAGCGCCACCAAATCTTTGGCCGGGTTAATTTCCACCTTGGGCATTTCACCATCCTCGGCGAGCAGGGCGGAATAAGGCGTGCAGCCTTCCGCCTCGCCGAGCACAAACACCTCTTCAATGCCACTGGCCTTGGCCGCCGGCAGGGCACGGTCAAGGAATTGGGGAATGGTGAGCAGGAACCTGGCACCGGCATCCTTGAACTGATGAATCAGTTCGTCGGCGGCATACAGGGAGTTGGCCGTGGAATTAATTCCACCAACTGCGGCCACGCCGAGAAACGCCACCGCATATTCCGGGATGTTCGGGCAGAAAATTGCCATCACATCACCCTTGCCGAAACCGCGTTTTTGCAGGCCAACGGCGAAACGGCGAATATGAGCCTGAAGTTCATTATAGGTGAGGCTGCGCCCCGAGGCGCCGTCAATAAGCGCAGGCTTGTCGCCCAACTCGGCGGCACGGGACAGCACCACGCTGGTAAGGTCATCATTGGGCAGTTTTATCGGGTCAAGCGAACTTTCAAAAATCATGATAGGCGTTCTCCTTTTAACTGAGATGTCAATTGTTCGTAAAGCATACCCCAAAACGGCCCGCCATTACACCACATGCTGCAATCCAATGCCCGCGAACCGCGCAGTTTCATCAGCAAAAAATCACACCTTGCCCTCAAACCGCTCGCTGACATAAGTCATGAAGCTGGGGATGCCGGGTTGCAATTGGATTGAATCAGGATGTTCCCAGACAAAGTCTATCCTGTTCAACTCATCGTCCAGTTCCTGCGCTTTATCGCGTCGCTCTGTTTCAGTCAGGCTTTCGCTCAAGCTGCTTTCTATCGCTACCATTACCTGAGTGTCAGGCAAGGTGTCTTTATCCTTGAACGCCTTGCCAACGGCGACCGCAGCGGCCAGCAGGTCTCCATTTTTCTTAATTGCTTTGTATCGTGATGAGTAGAAACTGGATTTTTCCTTCTGAACATTCGTCTCTGCCAGCTTCGCCTCTTCCCCGGTCAATTCTGTCAGTTTGTGTTCTGCTGCCACTTTCCAGAGTTCACCCCCCCACAGTTGCAGGAAGTAAGGATAATTTTGCGCATCTTTGGCGATGTCCTTTAGCAACGCTTCTTCAATCGCGATGCCTTCATTATCCAGCGGTAGGCGAATTGCATCCATTGCGGCCTGTTCGTCAATCTGTCCAACACCGACTTTCTTGGAGCGGTCAATGAAAGTAGCGCCCACAGTCCGAAGGAAAGGTTCCAGTCCAGGCGTTCCGGCTAGAACCAGCAGGAAAGGCGCCTTCCTTGCCGCTATCTGGCTGATGTTCAGCAACTCTTGGCATGTATCAGAGTCCAGTGTATGCGCTTCGTCCAGCAGCAATGCCTGGGGTTCTTTTTGGCAGGCTTGGATCAAGTGCTCTTCAAAACCTGCCTGCTTATCGCTATCCGGGGTAGTCCATTTAGCTGATAGCCACCCACCGGCGCTGGCCGACACTTCCTGAGGCAGCCAACTCGTGGGCAGCAGCAATCCGGGCAGGGACTCAGCGGTTTTCAACCTCGTTGATGGTGTGGTTTCTGTAACGCTGATGCCCCTTTCCTCGCACCGCGCCTCCAGCCAATCCAGCAGCACAGTCTTGCCCATGCCGCGCGGGCCGTACATCACTATGGTTCTGCCAACGCCGCCGGATTGCAGCAGGTCCATCGCTTCTGCGAACACAGCCTGCACAGCCTCCCTGCCTGCCAGATATGGCGGCATCAAGCCTGCGCCGGGTCTGAAAGGATTGACTTTGTTCAAGGGAGCCTCCGAGTGAATTGCCGATGATACGCCATTGGGGGCTGCAATCCAATGCCTGCTTCTGTGTGATAATATAGCCGACGACCAACAACGAGGGTAACCCGGAGTATCCAACCATGAATAGATTGTTAGATTTTGCCAGAACATTCACCAGAACATTCACAACACTGGCACTCACCCTGCCGCTACTTCTAACCGCAGCACCGCAAGCCCAGGCGCAGGTTGTGCTCTCATTCTTTGCCGCTACGCCTACGCCCAACGAAGGCAGCTCGACAACGATTGGCTATACGCGCGATTCGGGTACGGACTCGAATAGCGACCTGGAGTTCACCTTCACGCTGACCGGGAATCTGCACTTTGTCCATTCCAGCTATTCATCAGGCACCTTCGATCACCCTGCCGCTGTTGGTTTTTCGGCGAATGACAGCTCTGGCAATGTAGCCCTCCGCAACGGCCTCGCAGACCGCATGTTCAACGGCCCCAACAGGGTTACAGTGAATGTCGCCCTCAAAGCAGGCTGCTGCACCACCAGTGACGGCACCGCCTACACCATCGCCGCCGGCATGAGCACCGTCGTCTTCCACTTCGTAGACGACACCCCAGGCCCAATCCTAAGCATCTCCGACACCCAGGTAGATGAAGACGAAGGCGTCATGCTCTTTGATGTCTCCCTACCCGTCGCAGCCCCATTTGAGGTCACCGCAGACTGGCAAACCCTCAACACCGGCACCGCCCAAGCCCCCATAGACTTCACCGCCATCACCAACGGCAGGCTGACAATCCCGCAAGGCAGCAACGAAGCCACCCTGACGGTAGCAATCAACCACGACAGAGCCGACGAGCAAGAGGAAACCGTCATAATCCAGCTATCAAACCTGCTATCCGCCCGTTTCGCAGCAGGTGGCAGCACCACCACAGCCACCGGCACCATAGAGAACGTAGCACCACCCACCATCCCCACCATCACCGTTGACTGGGCCAGCAAGGCCAACCCAAGCGCCAGAACCTGCGCTGCCTCGGCACAAACCAACAAGGAAGGCATCTGCGAGGGCGACACCATCGTCTACACCCTCACCGCCACCCCGCCGCCCACCGCCAATCTGAATATCAGGCTGGGACGGCTGGCGGCAGGCGTGGTGAGCATCCCCGCCGGCCCTCTGGATTACGGCCTGACCAGCCCCAACAACTATGTATCCTCGCCCAACGAAAGGAACCCGCGCACCATCACCATCAATGCGGGCCAAGCCACCGCCACCCATGAAATCCCGACCAACAATGGCTATGGTAGCGAGGCTCTCGGCGCCTACTATGTCGAGATAACCTGCGCTGACAACCGAAGCAACGAGTGCCTGACCGACGGCAGCGCCATCGCCTACGAGTTTGTCGCGGCAGACAGAGGCCAGTTCAACGCCCCCACCGCCACCGCCTCCACCAACTGCGGCTCAAGGCACGCGATGGCAGACGGCAATGAATCCAGCGAATGTCTGGTGGATATCCACCCGGTGCCCGCGCCCACCCTGTCCGTCGTCGCCGATAGCGCCACAGTGCTGCCAACCGGCAGGGTCAGCTTCACCATCACCAGCAGCACCGGCGCGCCCAACTACTATGTCTCGGAGGCCCTCGCCCCGCTGCCCATCACCATTGCCGTCAGTCAGGGCGGCAGCGCGCTGACCGTGCCCGCAGTGACCATGGGCGTCGGCGAGAGCACCGCCACCGCCACGATAACCGCAGGGACGGGCACCGCCGACCTGATACTGACGCTCAGCGCCGCCACCGGCTACTCGGTCAGCGCCGACAACGCCGTCACTGTTGCAGTGGAAACACCCGCCCCGGGCGACTCATCAAAGCCGGTGCTGGCACTGACTGATGACTCAAATGGCGGCAGCAATGACGACAACATCACCAATGACAATACGCCGAGGATTAACTTCAGAAATGTGGCCTCCAACGCTATGTTTTCTATAATGGCGACGCATGATGGCACTGCAAGCCCTGTCAGCCTTAGCACCACTGTCGGCGCATCTGCTACTGGTGGCAATCTCATTTTCTTTGATGATCAGGCTAACGCGCCTGTTACGCTGGCCGATGGCGTCTGGACTATCACCGCCACCCATACCGACGGCACCAAGAACCCCGCCACCTCCGAGGCTTTGGAGATAACCATTGACACAGTCGCGCCGACGGTTGCGCTGACGCCAACCACTGTCGTTTATGAAATGACCAACAGAATGACCTACACTTTCTCCGAGGATGTTGTTGGTTTTGCAGTGGCTACTGGTATCGGTCTTCCGCCTGCCAGAGTCAGCAACTTCACGAGGGTTTCAGGGTCTGTGTACACTTTTGATTATGATGTGCCAGATGAGGCTACATTCACGTCAGCCCTGACCGACATAAATCACGCTCTTTTCCTTGGTGGTGAGATATTCCAAGATGTAGCGGGGAATGAGAACACGAGCTTTAGTCAACTCCTCACCGGCATGCACCCCGTCCCAATCATCACCCTCACCGCAGAGGACACCCACATTGCGACCGGCGCCAGCACCACCATCACCATCAGCGTCAGCCAGTCAACCGTTGCCGCCCTTGCCCTCGGCGACATTGCTGTCAGTGGCGGCGGCACACTGTCCAACTTTAGGAGACCTACCGGCACAACGGTTTATACGGCCACCTTCACTGCCGGCGGCAGCCCCGCCACCGCCAGCATCTCGGTTGCCGCCAACGCCCTTATGAACGCAGCAGGCAGCGGCAACACCGCCAGCAATGTGCTGGAAATCACCGTGGTCGGGCCTTCGCAAAAGCCGACGATAGCGCTGACGAATTCTGATGATAGCGGCGCCAAAGGCGATAACATCACCAATAATGAATCTCCCGCCATCACAATTACCAATCTCGTAGGTGGCGCTATGGTTTTTCTAACTGCGAGCCATAGCACTGCGAACGATGTCACCACTAGTGCGGTAAATCTTGCCGGGAATGAGACTAGCCTGAATCTCGTTGTGGGCGCTCTGGCCACTGATGGCGACTGGACTGTCATCGCCACCCATACGGAGCCCAACAAACCGCCTGCTGACTCTGACCCGTTGGTGATAACGATTGACACCACAGTGCCGACTGTTGAGGTTTCACCGACTACTTTTGTCAGCGGCGAGACCACCAAAGTCACTTTCACCTGGTCTGAGGCTGTTACGGGTTTTGTAGTAGGCGACATCAATGTCACTCATGACGGCGACTTTACTGATTTCACAATAGTCTCTGATACTGTTTACACAGCAAACCACACACCAGCTTCAACCACTCCTGCGGGCACAGGACAGGAATTCCTTTTTGATACGGTAACGGATATAGCGGGAAATACGAATGATGTGGCTGTCACAATAGGCATTACTATCACTCTGCCGCCTTCGTCCAAGCCGACTGTGGATTTGCATATAGGCTCGGATACTGGCAGCGAAAACGATGACGACCTTACCAATGACGCCGCCCCGACCTTCCTTGTCGGGAATGTCGCCAGCAACGCTTCGGTGACCCTCACCGCGACCCACGACACTGCGAGCACGCTAACCACCACCCTGACTGTTGCGTCGGATGCGACTTCCGCACAGTTCACTGTGGGTTTGGGCGCTCGTTCCGCAGGCGAGTGGACTGTCACCGTCGCCCATACCGAACCCGGCCACTCAGCCACTGACTCTGACCCGTTGGTGATAACGATTGACACCACCGAGCCGACCGTTACGCTGTCGCCGACCACTGTTGCCAGAGCGGAGACCACCGAGCTGACCTTCACCTGGGATGAAGATGTTACGGGTT
>JBPCXV010000051.1:0-7967 GCA_051008235.1 Pseudohongiellaceae bacterium
GGGTAAGGCAGTTCAGCACCATGCAGTGGCAGGATAGCCACTGCTGAGCCTACAGGGATGTATTCATGGCGTGTGCGGAACTGCCTTACCCCGCCCCAGCCCGGACTCAAATATGACGCACAGATTCTATTTCAAAATTAAGGTCGCCAGCAGGAGCTTTAACCACAACCTCATCACCCTCCGCCTTACCTATAATAGCGCGAGCTATAGGCGAGCCCACGGAAATTTTCCCAGCCGCCACATCGGCCTCGTCTTCACCCACTATCTGATAAGTAGTAGCTTTTTTAGTATCCAGGTTATACAGTTTTACGGTTGTGCCGAAGATTACCTTGCCGGTAGGCTCAATGCGGGTTATGTCAATGACTTCGCTGTTGGCCAGTTTGGTTTCTATTTCGGCGATACGCCCTTCGCAAAAACTTTGCTGTTCTCTTGCGGCATGATATTCGGCGTTTTCTTTCAGGTCGCCGTGCTCGCGCGCAGCGGCAATGTCCGCCGAAATTTTCGGGCGGCGGACGGTTTTGAGTTCATCAAGCTCTTTGCGCAGCCTGGCTTCACCGCCGGCTGTCATGGGCACTGTGCTTTTCATGGCAGTATCCTTCTTCTCAAGTTTCTCGCGCTTCTCACGTTTCTCATGCTTCTTGCATTTCGTATATTTTTCACGAGTTTGGCTCTTTCTGCAACTCTTTGTGAAGCTGTTGCAAAGTATAGACCGAGATATTATCACCGAAGTTCAACGCTTCACACACCGCCAGAGCACCGGCAACTGTGGTAGTGCAAAACACATCATGGCGCAACGCGGTGCGTCTTATGGTGGATGAATCGGCGATGGCTTGTTTGCCCTCGGTGGTGTTCACGACCAGTTGAATTTCGTCGTTCTTCAACATATCCACTATGTGCGGGCGGCCTTCAGCCACCTTGTTGACTCCGGTTACCGGCAACCCGGCCTTGGCAATTACCTTGGCGGTGCCGTGGGTGGCGGTTAGGGTGTAGCCCAGTTGGTGCAGCCGCCGGGCTACTTCGGCCACATGAGGTTTATCGGCATCTCTCACGCTAATGAAAGCGTTACCGCCACTATCAATATTATCCCCGGCGCCCATCTGCGCCTTGGCGTAGGCTTCGGCGAAAGTTTTGCCTACTCCCATCACCTCGCCGGTGGATTTCATTTCCGGGCCGAGAATGGGGTCCACGCCGGGGAATTTGCTGAACGGGAACACCGCTTCCTTCACGGCGTAGGTTTTTGGAATCACTTCTTTGGTGAAACCCTGCTCGCTGAGTGTTGTGCCCAGCATGCAGCGCGCCGCCACTTTGGCCAGCGAGATACCGATGCACTTTGATACGAAAGGCACGGTGCGTGAGGCGCGGGGGTTCACTTCAATGATGTAAATCTCGCCGTCTTGCCAGGCCAGCTGGGTGTTCATCAGCCCTACTACGCCGAGTTCAAGCGCTAGAGTGGTTACCTGTTCGCGGATGGTGTTTTGCGCTTCGGCGGGGAGGTTGTAGGGTGGCAGGGAACAGGCAGAGTCGCCGGAATGCACGCCGGCCTGTTCAATGTGTTGCATGATTGCGCCTACTACTACTTGTTCGCCGTCGCATACCACATCCACATCCACTTCAATGGCGGCGTTAAGAAAATAATCCAGCAGCACCGGCGACTCTCTGGATACTTTGACGGCATCGTGCAGATAGCGTTTGAGTTCTTCCTCGTTATAAACAATTTCCATGGCGCGCCCGCCAAGCACATAGGAAGGGCGCACCACCAGCGGGTAGGAAATGTTTTCCGCTTCTCTCAGGCTTTCTTCCACGCTGCGCACGGTGCAGTTGGCGGGTTGTTTGAGGCCCAGTTTTTGAATTAGTTGCTGGAAGCGTTCGCGGTCTTCGGCGCGGTCAATGGCGTCCGGGCTGGTGCCAAGCACCGGTACGCCTCTGGCTTCAAGGCGTTTTACCAGGTTGAGCGGGGTTTGGCCGCCGAACTGTACGATTACGCCTTTGGGTTGTTCCAGGTCCACAATTTCTATTACATCTTCGTAAGTGAGGGGTTCAAAGAACAGGCGGTCGGAGATGTTGTAGTCGGTGGATACGGTTTCGGGGTTGCAATTAACCATGATTGTTTCAAAGCCGTCTTCGCGCATGGCGAGTGCGGCGTGTACGCAGCAGTAATCAAACTCAATGCCCTGGCCGATGCGGTTGGGGCCGCCGCCGAGTACCATGATTTTGTCGCGGCTTGAGGGGGCGGCTTCGCATTCTTCTTCGTAGGTGGAATACATGTAGGCTGTGGTTGACTGGAACTCTGCGGCGCAGGTGTCCACCCGTTTGTATACCGGGCGGATGTTCAGGCGGTGGCGCAGGGTTTGGATGTCGGCTTCGTTTACGGCTAGTAGTTGGGCCAGACGCAGGTCGGAGAAGCCCTGGCGTTTGAGGTGGAGTAGTGTGGTTTTGTCCATATCGGTGAAGCTGAGGTCGGTTAGTTGCTGCTCCGTGTATATCAGGTCTTGAATTTGAATGAGGAACCATGGATCAATGCCAGTTAGTTCATAAACAGTATCAACAGTCCAGCCCTGGCGGAAAGCATCGGCTATATACCAGATGCGTTGGGCTCCGACTTCGGTTAGTTCGCGAGTTAACACTTCGCGGGCGTCGCTGAGTCCGGTATCCAGCACCGGTTCAAAGCCGCACACTCCCACTTCCAAACCTCTGATGGCTTTTTGCAATGACTCCTGAAAGCTGCGCCCGATGGCCATAACTTCGCCGACGGATTTCATCTGCGTGGTGATGCGGTCGTTGGCTTCGGGGAACTTTTCAAAAGTGAAGCGGGGGATTTTGGTAACCACATAGTCAATGCTCGGTTCAAAAGAGGCCGGGGTGACGCCGCCGGTTATCTCGTTGCGCAGTTCATCAAGGGTGAAGCCGATGGCCAGCTTGGCCGCGACCCGGGCGATGGGGAAGCCGGTGGCCTTGGAAGCCAGTGCTGATGAGCGGGATACTCTGGGGTTCATCTCAATCACCACCAGCCGGCCGCTGGTCGGGTCAATCGCGAACTGCACATTGGAGCCGCCGGTTTCCACCCCGATTTCGCGCAGCACGGCGATGGCGGCGTTGCGCAGAATCTGGTATTCCTTGTCGGTGAGTGTTTGTGCCGGGGCTACTGTGATTGAATCGCCGGTGTGTACGCCCATGGCATCAAAGTTTTCAATTGAGCAGACGATGATGCAGTTGTCGTTTTTGTCGCGCACCACTTCCAGTTCAAATTCTTTCCAGCCGATGAGTGATTCATCTATTAATAATTCGTTGGTGGGTGATAGTTCCAGGCCGCGGGTGCAAATCTCGTCAAACTCCTCCTTATTATAGGCAATGCCGCCGCCGCTGCCGCCGAGGGTGAAGGACGGGCGGATGATGCAGGGGAAACCGATTTGTTCCAGTGCCGCGTGTGCCTCTTTCATGTTGTGGGCGAAGCCGTGGACGGGGGTTTCCAGGCCGATTCCGGACATTGCCCTGTCAAACAGTTCGCGGTCTTCGGCTTTGTCAATGGCTGCCACATTGGCGCCAATCAATTCAACTTTGTATTTTTTTAGCACGCCGTGGCGGTTTAAATCCAGCGCGCAGTTGAGTGCGGTTTGTCCGCCCATGGTGGGCAGGATGGCATCGGGTTTTTCCCGGGCGATGATTTTTTCCACGATGCGCCAGGTTACCGGCTCAATGTAGGTGGCGTCTGCCATGGTTGGGTCGGTCATTATTGTGGCGGGGTTGGAGTTGACCAGAATGACGCGGAAGCCCTCTTCCTTGAGTGCCTGACAGGCTTGCGCGCCGGAATAGTCAAACTCGCAGGCCTGGCCGATGACGATGGGGCCGGCGCCGAGGATGAGGATGGTGTTAATGTCGGTGCGTTTTGGCATGGTTGGTGTTGGTGTGTTTTGTTAGGTCAGGTCATCAGTTTAATAAAGCGGTCAAACAGTGAATCTATATCGTGCGGGCCGGGGCTGGCTTCCGGGTGGCCCTGAAAACCAAAGGCCGGTTTGTCCGTGCGTTCAATGCCTTGCAGGCTGCCGTCAAAGAGTGATTTGTGCGTGGCGCGCAAGTTGTCGGGCAGGGTTTGTTCATCCACCGCGAAGCCGTGGTTCTGGCTGGTAATCATTACCTTGCCAGTGCTAATTTCCTGCACCGGATGATTGGCGCCGTGATGACCCAGTTGCATCTTCACAGTGCGCGCGCCGCAAGCCAGCGCCAGCAACTGACAGCCCAGACAGATACCGAACAGTGGAATCCCCTGCTGCAGAAATTCGCGGATGGCATCAACAGCATAGTCGCAAGGTTCAGGGTCGCCCGGTCCGTTGGACAAAAAAATTCCGTCCGGCTTCATGCTCAACACTTCGGCGGCGGGAGTTTGAGCCGGAACCACAGTAATCTGACAGCCACGCTCGGTCAGCATCCGCAGAATGTTACGCTTCACACCAAAGTCATAAGCCACTACTTTATATTTACCCGCTTTAGTTGCAGCCGATTTGGCAGCGCGCTTAGCCGTTTTAGTTTGGGCTGATTTGGTAACAGTGGCCTTAGCCTGGCGATAACCTGTCGTGATATCCCACACACCGGAATCCCATTTATAATTTTTTGAAGTCGTTACCTCCCGAGCCAAATCCATACCCTTCAACCCGGGAAATCCCTGCGCCGACTTCACCGCCTCATCCTCACCACTGGCGGCCAACGCGGCACCAGAGAGCAGGCAGCCATTAAGCGACCCCTTGTCGCGCAGCAAGCGAGTCAACCGCCGGGTATCAATATTGGCAATGGCCACCACATTACGCTCGCACAAAAACTCATTCAATGTCTGCTGCTTGCGCCAACTGCTGGCCAACAACGGCAAATCACGAATTACCAGACCGGATGCCCACACCCGGTCAGACTCGTTATCTTCCTCGTTGGTGCCGGTATTACCGATGTGCGGATAGGTGAGAGTAATGATTTGCTGCGCGTAAGAAGGGTCAGTAAGGATTTCCTGATAGCCGGTGATGGCCGTGTTAAACACAACCTCCCCAGTTGATTTACCCGCGATTCCAATTGCCGAGCCATGGAACACGCTGCCATCTTCCAATGCCAGAACCGCAGTTTCAGTAAAATGTCGCATACTGACGGGCTATATTAGCGAAGCCGCCGCCCCTTGTCCACCAGCCCTTTCGGAGCACTTGGCTGGCACCGCCACAATTCACGAACCTGACGCGCTCACGAAGCCTCTGTGGTGAGGGTTGGATCTGTCACTTTTGGCAGTATAGATGGGCAAGTTGGCAAAGTGGGTGTAATATATTTAACTACTTGAAAATAAGCAGTTTTTATAGTTCAGACTTTCAATTAACCAGAGGTCAACCTTTCAATTAACCAGGGCTAAACTTTCAATTAACCACGCTTTGATTTACAATCAGCCACCATCAACCCCGTAAACAAGAGGCGCAATATGGTTCCTCCAACACCCAAACAAGCGCCCAAGAAAACACACCAGCGCCTGATAACCCCCCAGCTGCACGAAGCCCTTAGCGACAGCCCGGTGGTGCTGATTCATGGCCCGCGCCAATCCGGCAAGACCACTTTAGCTTTGCAAATTGCCAAGGAGCGCGACTACCACTACATCAGTTTTGATGATGATAACCAACTGCAAATTGCCAAGACCGACCCGATTGGTTTCGTGCTGAGTCTGCCCGAGCGTTGCATCCTTGATGAAATCCAGCGGATACCCAAACTGTTTACATCTATTAAAGCCAGCGTTGACAAAAACCGGCAGCCTGGGCGTTTCATTCTAACTGGTTCGGCGAATGTTTTGCTGTTGCCTAACCTTTCCGACTCGCTTGCGGGGCGCATGGAAATACTTCGCCTGCGTCCCCTTGCACAATGCGAAGTCTCGGGCGGACAGCCGGGCCTGCTGACGCACATGTTCAATGCAGACATCAAAACACTGGGGCAATGCCGGTTGCAACATCTTGGTGCCAAGCTGGTGGATTTAGTTCATGCAGGCGGCTATCCGGCAGCGCTGAACCGCAGAACTCCCGGGCGACGTAGAAGGTGGTATCGCGATTACATCACTACTATTGTCCAGCGCGACCTGCAGGACATCTCCAAGATTAGCGACCTGGATGTCATGCCCAGACTGTTGGAGTTCGCCGCCGGGCAGACTGCACGTCTGTTCAACGCATCAAATCTGGCAGCGCCGTTCAACCTTAGCCGACCAACTATTCGTGACTATCTGGCTTTGCTGGAACAGATTTTTTTGATTGAAAGATTGCAGCCATGGCACAGCAACAGACTTAGCAGACTGGTAAGAACTCCCAAGCTACATCTGGCCGACACTGGCCTGGCCGCAACTCTGCTGAATGTAGATAGCAAAACGTTGCGGGCAGACCGCGCGCTGTTCGGCCAGTTACTGGAAACCTGGGTGTATCAGGAACTACGCAAGCAGGCCGACTGGCACGAAGCGGAGTTTCACTTCCATCACTTTCGCGATAACACTCAAGCGGAAGTTGATATCGTCCTGCAACAAGGCCGCCGTCTGCTGGGGGTTGAAACGAAGGCGGCTGCTACTGTGAGAACTGATGATTTTCGCGGGCTGAAAAAACTGCGGGATGCCGCCGGAGAGCAGTTTGCGGCTGGCATACTCTTCTATGACGGGGACAGTATTTTGCCTTTTGGGCGCAAGTTCCTTGCGGTGCCGTTGAGTGTGTTGGTGTAGTGGATGTTGAGAGCGCACAGCAGGCAGAGAGAAATCCATGCCTGACTTATGGCCACCGCATTATACTCGCGCAGAAACTCATCCAATGTCTGCTGCTTGCGCCAACTGCTGGCCAGCAACGGCAAGTCACGAATTACCAAACCGGATGCCCGCACCCGTTTAAAGTCCGCTGTTTCTAAAGCAAGACAGTTTCTGTATTTCTTCTTCAGCCAGATGAAGATTTATTCTCGCATTTAACTCCTCTCCGTCAGTATCTACGGTGCGAACATTGAGCCATTCATCACCCGATGTCATTATTTCCCCAATAATTCTTCTCATGGAATTAGAGAAAGGCTCTTCTTCCCAGCGTTCATCATAACTACTGTTCGCTAAAGTTAAGATTTCATTATAAACATCCCCTCCATTTATGTGCAGTAGCACGCGCACCGGAGGCGGCGTTCCAAACACCACTCCCTTCGCAAAATAGTATCTACTGGATTTATTGTGTGATACTCCCACTTTCATCTCGGTGTAAGATTTACATTGGAATATCATCCACACTTCGTCATTATAATCAGAACCATAAACAAAGCTGGTATCGATACCGATATCAGTAATGAAGAAGTCTATGTTTTCGACATAACGCCAGTCTGCGTTCGCACTCATTGAGAATATGGACAGTAGCAGTCCCGCTAGTATCGCTTTCACTGCTGTAGTCATCGTAGTCTCCCAATCTGTTATCTCTGGTTTCTCTGTCTTCTCCGGTATTCCTCCTTAAGGTTCCTTATATGTAGCTCATGCACATAACAAACTGCCCTCATCGTGTCCAACATGCCTAATTCTTCGCCGTTGAGAGTTCGTCGATAAGCGTTTTCTCCACTCCCTAGCCTGTAACCTTCTCCATTTGCGTGTAACTCAGCGTGAGTTGAACTACACTCTTCCAACCGAGCCTCAGCTGCTTCTAGTGTTGCCTCATAATCTGCTTGATCTGCTTGTGATATTTGACCGTGAACTACTACCGGAAACAAAAAAGTTGCTAGTAGTGCTACGGTTGTAACCCAAAATTTGCTTTTCATCGTGTTTCTCCTGATTGATAAGGTTGATGTTTTGTAGCCATATCGGCCTCCCAATGAACAGGAGCGGTTATTCTGCCTCTCACAAGCGAGACCGAAGTGGTACGGCCATAATACGGGGGGGGGGGGGGGGGGGGGGTCACCCCCTTTTGTGAACCCACTGAAAAACCCTCTTTGGCCCCCCCGTCTTCTTTTCTTGGGCAGCC
>JBPCXV010000052.1:0-2995 GCA_051008235.1 Pseudohongiellaceae bacterium
GGGGCGGGGGTATAATGAATAAAGTTTTTGGTCTTATGACGGCGTCGCCTGTCATTGGGCTTTATGCAAACATCTCAATGGCAGATGCCGGGAGGAGAACATGAGCGACACGAAAACCATACAAGACCAACTGACGGCGAAAGAGGCGGAACTGGACAGCATCCAGAAAACCTGCAACACGGATGACTTTGACCCCGCCAGCACCGAGGGCAGGACGCTGTTGCAAAACAGGGACAAGGCGAGCCAAGACATCGGGCGGTTGAAGTTGCAACTGGAAAGCGCAACGAGCAGGGAAAAGGCGAGCGATGACTATCAGCAAGCATTCATGAACCAAGGTGCGAAGATGATGGAAAGGCAACCCGGCTGGGGCAAACTCGGCAAGCCCTTTGTTGATGAAAAAGCATTGGTGGAAGTTGAAGCGTTGAAAAGCGAATTGGGATATCGCAATCTGGTGCCTTTGGAAGAATTGTCCGAGTTCTTTCGCAAGGTTGAAGAGCGGTTGCTGACCAAATACGGCAAGAGCGGCACCGGCGAAGATGCCAAAAAAGACGATGACGCGAATGCCGATGACAAGGGCGACGATGACGGCGCAGAAACAAAAAACAAGGCGAAAGGCGAAGATGACATTGACCCGGGCGATGTCGGCAAAAGCCCGGGCAAAGGAGACAAAGTAATGGACAAAGCAGAAAAGGATGCCAGCACAATCTTAAACAAAAGAGGGGGCGGGCAACAGTGGCGGCAATACTTTGACAACAACGATGCCGACCGTCCCCCGATGATTGGCGCGGAAGAGCCGAATGGCGAGCATTATGATGCTTTCCGTTCCGGTGTTGAAGGCATGGTTACCCTCATCGGCAACGAGCCGCGCGGACACGAGGCGGGGGGCGTTGCGCCGGTGAATACCAAGTAGCATGACAGACATACCGCACCGCACCCTGCGATTGCTTGATGGTGATGGCTTTTGCGTCAGCGAGAGCGGGGTTGGTGCGTTTGTTTTTTGCATTCAGCGGATTGACGGGCAATGGTTTCTTGTCAGGGGCGGCGATGCGAGTTATGCTGTTGCTGGACAATGGAATCCAATGCCAGCCAGTTTGGGGCAGTGGAAGTTTATGTCCGGGACGGAATGGCAGGTAGTTATTTGTTATCACATTCGCGATAGTTCGCGTATGACAATAATGCGAGCGGAGAAATGGAGAAAACGCGAATTATTGCGCATACAAAAAAAAATGGAAAAAAATAACACAAAAACGAAAAGTTGTGGTAATATTCCAAATGCAGCGGCAGATGCTCTGAAAAAAATGACCCGACCAGCGGAATGCGGAGCGGGAGTTCTAACAAAGGACGAGCATAAACATGGCTAATGCGAATATGAATTGGCGCGCACTGCAACCGGGTTCGGAAGCGGTGTTGCAACTGTGGCGGCGCGGCGCGGCGCAAACGATGGCGGCGAAGGGCGAGACCAATCCCCTTGCGCAGTTGTCGTCTTGGAAAGAAATGACCGGCGATATCGGCATGGGTATGGGGATGTCCGGCTTGTTCGGCAGCACCCCGATAACCATTGCGGCTTTGCCCGCGGCGAAAATCACGATGTTCCATGACTTGCGCGACCAAATCCAAATGGTTGAAAATGCCAATCCGGGGACTGACCGGACGCAAAGCGCAAAGCGGGTTCCGCTGACGCTTTCGTGCGGCAATGTCAAACAAGCGGATGGCTTCCCCGTCCAAGAGCGATACCAAGATGCACAGCAAGTTGTTGGCAGTATCGTCAATATGGGGCATCGTCTGGGCAAGGTTGCCTCGGCTTCGCAAGCGGAATATATGCTGGCGGCATTGTATGGAATGCGCGGCATTGGCGGGCGTTATGAAACGCATGAGGATATGGTTGATGCCAATGGTGCGACATTCGCACAGATGGCGAGTTCTGCATTCATGCAGAAACTCAACACATTGCATACCACTCCCGGCTCTGTCCTCGGCGAAGAGCAGAAAGTCCGCGCATTGACGGAAAACTTTTATTCCGGCAATATGCAATGGAAACCCGCGCCGCTGGATTCTGCTTTTGATACAGCCATTGATGTGGCATACGCAGCCAACCAAGAAATGCAGTGGGAAAACTTTGTTGATTTTGGCACTGCTCTTGATGTCGGCGGCAACTTGGGGAATCGTGATTTTCCGTTCAAGCCCGGCAAACTATCGGGTATCAAAGGCGAAGGCGGCAAGCGGATGTATTCCGAAGAAGCCAACATTGTCTTGCTGACCAACACGCGGGTTACCGGGCAGTTGCGCAAGCAAACGGATTGGCTGCAATCGCAAAGAGCGGCTTCGGGGGCTACCGGTCGCTCGGGTCCTTTGTGGAATGGTCATGTCGGTATGATGCATGGTGGCACGGTTGTCGGGTTTGATAAATGCCCGATATATTCGCGCGGCACGGGTGGCAACCAAAAATATTACGCAGTTTCTCTTGCCCTCGGCGTTGGTGCGCTGGTTGTGTTGCAAGGGCAGTTGCGCGATAAAGCAGGGCGCGACTTCTCGCACTTCCGCCATCAGACAACCAAGAAGTTTATGGAAAGCAACCTGCCGGTTGATTGCGTTTATTATCCGACATCGCCGCGGAGAGAGACGCATGCTGTTTCCATTGAATACGATTTTGGTTGTATTCGTCCGTCATTCCCTGACAAGAATGACAGACGGACGGATGTTGGCGTTTGGGCAATCCACTCGCAACTTGACCCGTCCAAGTTTTAATCACACACAAAGGAGAGTAAAATGGCACTTTTGATACCTAATTCCCTGAAACAAGGGAATGTCCAACAACTCACCGCCAAAGACGAGCGGCGGGAGATTGTTTGCGGTCCCTACGCAACGGATATCGGCGGGCTGGCGGTTGCCGCCGTCAATGACATTATCCAAATCTCGCCGGGCTTTGAGGGTCCGCAAAACCTTCGGGTGCGGCTGGCAAAGTTGTCGGTGCTTACCGCCGCCGGTTTGAGCGCGA
>JBPCXV010000053.1:0-3235 GCA_051008235.1 Pseudohongiellaceae bacterium
AAGCATCATCGTAGCCGCCGGGGAGTTGATGGATGTGGCAGGCAACCCCACCCCACTGGCTTCACGGGAAATAGTCGTATCGGAACGGGACCCGAGCGACCGGCCGGACAGAGACACGCCGCTGGCGGGCATCTATGTGAATGGCAGCGCCGCGCTGACTGCCTTTGAGGTTGCCGGCACAGCCGGCAACAATGCGGCCATCACCGTCACTATAACGGACGAAGACGGCGGCACAGCCGGTGGCACAGACGCAGCCGAGGGCGCTGGCGACGGCGACTGGTCAGCCAACATAAACATCATGCCTCTGGCAGATGGCGAACTCACCATACTGGTCTCGGCCTCGGAGACGGGCAAGGCCGCGAACCAGCGCGAGATAATGGTGATGAAGGACACGATGGCGCCGACTGTCAGCATGATTGCAGGCGCTACCACCGCGACTGTGGGCGACACTGTCATGCTGACCATCACGCTTAGCGAAGGCAGCAGCACCTTTGCCGAGAACGACATCACTGTCGCCAACTCCAGCGGCACGCTGGACAACTTCACCGAATCCAGCAGCACGATCTACACGGTTGAGTTCACCGCCACCACAACGACTTCCATCGGCGGCATCTCGGTGGCCGCAGGCACCTTTACCGATGCGGCGGGCAACAACAACACCGGCACCGCCACGCACACCATCAATGTCACGCCTGTGCCCGACAGCGCCGCTCCGACCATAGACGCGCCTGATGTCGTGAACCTCGCCAATCAGTCCGGCTATTCGCTTTCCGGCACCGCCACAACGGGCGCGGCGGTCAGCGTCACCATAGCCGACACGGACACCACGACGGATGATGTTGTCGGCAGCGACACCGCCCAGAGTGGCAGATGGACAATCTCCGGGCTTGACCTCTCCGGGCTGATGGGCGAAGAACTCACCATCATCGTGACCGCCTCGGAGGCGAACAGCATACCGGCGTCGGCAACGGCCAGAACCACCAAGGACACATCGGCGCCGAGCATCACTGAGATAGCAGCAGTCCCGATGACCATTGCGACGGGCGATACCGCCACTATCACCTTCACCTTTGACGAGGCGCCGAGCGGCTTTGTTGACACAGACATAGTGGCCAACGGCGGCAGCATATCCGGCTTGACGACCAGCGGCCTGGTGCGCACCGCCACCTTCACTGCCGATACCCTTCCCGTCACCGCCATCATCACTGTGGGGACGAGCGCCTACACCGATGCGGCAGGCAACGCCAATGCTGCCCCCAGCTCGGTGACAGTTACCATTGTGGGCGAGAGCGACTCAAGGATGCCGATGCTGACGCTGGACGATGCTTCCAACTCGGGCGCCGATAACGACACCATCACCAATGACACTAGCCCAACTCTTACGGTTGGCAATCTTGTCGCCGGTTCCGGGCTGACTCTGACAGCAGGCCATACCACTACGACTGTCACCATTAACGTCGCTTCTGTCACGGGCAATAGTGAAAGCATCGCCCTGGGCGACCCGAATGCCCTGGCCGAAGGCGAGTGGACCATCACCGCCACCCATACCGAAACAGGCGTCGGCAAGATGCCCAGCACCAGCACGCTGACGCTGACCATTGACGACACAGCGCCAACCGTCACCCTGGCCGCCGCATCCACCAGCATCGCTGCGACCGGCGCCACCACTATCACTGCTACCGCCGATGAAGACATCATCGGACTGGCGCAGGAGGACTTCACTGTCACCGGCGGCAGCCTGTCCGGCTTCGGCACGGTGGAGGGTTCCTCCAGAGTCTATAGGGTGACCTTCACCGCCAACAACAGCACCACCAGCCCGGTTACCGCCAGCATAGCCATCAAGGCGGACAGCTACACAGACATAGCGGCCAACGCCGGCGCAGCAGGCACGGCGATAAGCATTGCTGTTGCTGCCGTGGATGCCACCTACACTCTTAACAATGCCAGCGAGTTTGAAGGCGATGCGCTGGAGTTTGTCTTGACGAGCAGCCACGATGTGACCGGTTCCGACAAGACTTTCACCTACGAGATCACCTACGACGGGCGGGACAATCCTGCTGACGATGACGACTTCGTCAGCGGCGGCACCGGGGGCAGCGCAATGATTGCGGTAGGGCAGAAGAGCGCCACCTTCACGGTGAGAACCAGAGATGACGACAATGACGAATATAACGAGACCTTCGTCTTTGAAGTGTCCGAGGGCGCAACCAGCATCAGCGCCGTCATCGGCGCCATCAACAACAACGACAACCCGCCGACGATGACGGTGACTACGCCCGATGTTATAGAGGGCAACATGGAGGGCAATCACCTGGTGTTCGCTGCCTTCCTGAGCCCGATTTCCGGTAAAACAGTCACTGTGGATTACGAGACTATCACGAGCGGCACGGCCACGGCAGGCGCCGACTACACCTCAATAATGATGGGTACGCTAACCTTCGTGCCCGGCAGAATTAGCCTGCCCGTTACGGTAACGGTTATTGATGATATGGCGCACGAAATTGACGAGACGGTAACCCTGCGTTTCAGCAACCCGATGAACCTCGCCACCACCGGCTTTACCAGCATGATGATGGATGTCACCGGCACTATTGAGGACAACGAGGCTGGTCCTATGGTGTCAGTCAGTGACGCCAGCGCCAGCGAAGGCGATGGTGCGGTATTCACCGTAACCTTGAGTGTGCCCTCGGAACAAATCATTACCGTGAGATACGCAACTGCCCCTGACACCAGCCCTCCCGCCGATGCCAGTCAGGCCGGGGCTGACGACTACGATGTCAATGCCAGCGGCAACATCACTTTCATGTCTGGTGAAACCACAGCCATGTTCACGGTGAGCACCACCGGGGATAACAATTATGAACTTAAAGAAACCTTCCTGGTGAACATCAGCATTGCCGGCGGGGAAGATGTAACTGCCGGCGATGTTCTGGGCAGAGGCTCCATCCTCAATGACGATGGCTTGCCGAGTCTCACCTACAGGATTGCGCCGGACGATAATCGCTACAGCGAGCCGGAAGGCACCGCCCTGGTATTCACTGTAACGCGCATCGTGCCCGGTCTTGGCGGCGAGACAGTCTCCTACGAGCTTGACTACAGCAGCCAGACCAACCCGGCCGACAATGACGACTTTGTGAGTGGAGACACCAGCGGCAGCGCAGTGATTCCGGTAGGGCGGAGCACCGCCACCTTCACGGTGAGAACCATTGACGACGATGATTTTGAGCAGGACGAA
>JBPCXV010000054.1:0-3062 GCA_051008235.1 Pseudohongiellaceae bacterium
TCTCGCACCACCGCGCGCAGGTTGGCGTCGTTATCAAAAATCTCCGGCGGTATTTTTTCGTCCGCTGGCGCGTCATCGTGTTTGTCGTCCTTCATGGGATTACCTCTTTTGGGTTGTGGGTTTGGGTTTAAGGGATTTTCTTTTTTTGGCGGGCTTTCGCGGCGGTGTGGCAGAGTCGAGCGTGATACTGCCGTTGTTGGCTTTGGCCACCTGCTGGCGAACAAAGTCGGCTTGCTGTTGCACGAACGCGTCGAGCAAGCCCTCGTTGGCTTCGATGTTTTTTAGCGTGCGCTCGAACAGCGCGGTTAACGTCGGGCTTTTCAAGCTTTCCGGCAAAGCGGTAATGACACGGCGGCCCAAGTCGGTACTGACCAGGGCTTTGCCTTTCACGGTCAAAAACTCGCGGCGGATCAGGTCGGCAATAATCGACGCCCGCGTCGCGGAGGTGCCCATACCATCGCCCTCGCGCAGGACTTTTTTCTGTTGCGGGTCGTCCACCGCGCGGTGAATATTCTCCATGGCCTTCGTGAGTTTGCCTTCATTAAACCTAAAAAAAGCAGCAAATATCTATGGTAGAATAATAACCCTTTGATTTTTAAGATCTTGGAGTCTTATATGCGCTTTCCTGTTACTCACTCTGCGGGTGAAGCTGGTACGGCGGTAGAAGCGACATCGGCGCTTTCGTGTAGTGTGGACACTTTTGATGGTCAGGTCACTGTCGAATGGGATCCCGATGCCAAAGTCACTCCCTTGGGGCAACTTCCTTTTTTTATTGAGTTTTTGAAAATTGGTGGTCGTTTCGAGACCTGGATTGACGACTGCCCACTGTTCTATAAAGCGCGTAATGCACCTAAAAAAGTGGATGTCCTCGGTTCATTATTTTTATCCATATTATCGGGTCATTCACGCTATAAACACTTAGCCGCACTCAGAAACGACAGTGTGAATTCTCGACTATTGGGCATGTCAAAAATTGTGAGTGAGGATTCCGCACGGCGTGGCCTCAAACGCATTAATGAAACTCAGGGCATTGAATGGCTGCAAACCCATTTGCAACAAAGTGTTGAGCCGTTATTAAATCAGCCTTGGATTTTGGACTGTGATGTTACCGTAAAACCGTTGTACGGGCATCAGGAGTCTGCGGTAAAAGGTTACAATCCAACCAAACGGGGGCGTCCATCGCAAACCTATCACACTTATATGATGGCCAATTTACGTTTAGTATTAGATGTTGATATTCAGCCGGGGAATCACAGTGCTTCAAGCTATTCGTTGCCGGGTTTAACCGCCTTGCTTAGTCGATTGCCAACGACCTGTCGACCACAGTTTGTTCGTGGTGATTGCGATTGGGGAACGGATCATGTGATGAGCGAGTTAGAGGCGATGGATGTCCATTACCTATTTAAGTTAAAACAATCACAGAACGTTAAAAAGCTGATATATAAGCACCATTGCGAAGGTGAGTGGGAACCATTGAGGGATCAATGGGAAGCGAAAGAATCGAAATTACAATTGAGTGGCTGGGAAAAAGAGCGACGTGTTATTGTGGTCCGCCGTCAATTAACTCGGGATGAAACTCTAGTTATAGCGCCGACAACACCCGAGCCGCAACAAACCACATTAGGGTTTATCGAAGGACCGGAGGATATGCAAGCCTTTCAATATTCGGTGTTGATCACTTCACTCCCAGGAGATACTGTCAGTGTTTTCCAGCATTACCGAGATCGATCTGACTGTGAAAATATTTTTGACGAAATCAAAAATCATTGGGGTTGGGGAGGATTCACAACACGAGATATCAAATCTTGCCAATTGATCGCGAAGATCGTAGCACTGATTTACAATTGGTGGACCTTATTTGTTCGATTGGCCAATCCCGATGGTCGCCATATTGAAGCGCTGTCTTCTCGCCCACAATTACTAAGCAGTATTGCTCAACTTACAGAGTCTGGTCGAAAGAAAATATTAAAAATTACTCATCAACACAGCCGTTCAAATTTTTGGCAACAAGCGTTGGTTTTGTTAAGTGGTTTATTTATCAAGATAAAACGCGTTGCGCCGCAGCAACCTGCTACATGCGGTTGGCAAGCACTGATGCAGTATATAATTGATAAAATGATACCAAAATCGTCAGCACAGCCTAAATCTGTAGCTCTCGAAGCCGGATAGTAACAGGCAAAATAGCAGAGTTTGGCATAGAAGCAAGGCCGATAATTCTATCGGAAAGTACTGTTTTGCTGCTTTTTTTAGGATTAACGGTTGCGCTCACGCGTTTTTATCCAACTATAACTATCAGGGGCGCGAACTAGTCTACAGTGATCCGCCCTATATGATGGAGACTCGAACTCATCAGCGAAAGTATCGATTCGACTATACTCAAGATAATCATATTGCACTATTGACGTTACTAAAAACTTTACCATGCCAAGTGATTTTATCGGGATACCCATCATCGCTCTACGATCAACTGCTCGAAGAATGGCAAACACTTGAATTGCAAGTGATGAACCATCGGGGTGTACGCACTGAAAAGATTTGGTACAACTTCAGTATTGATCGCGTGCATTGGTGTCATTTTGCAGGGAAAAATTTTACGGATAGGCAACGTATAAAGCATAAAGCCAACAGTTGGGGTAAAAAATACAAAGCACTACCAAACAATGAACGGCTCGCTGTATTAGCCGCTATCATGGCCACCGAAGCTGAAAAAAATTAATGTGTTGAGAATTTTTACACAATCACTTTATAAAAATATTTTGTCAGTATATCTATTTTGGAGTTGTTATTGAATATTAATGAATGGGCGAAAGCTGAATTTGAAGATATTAACCTTGGTGATAAAAGATTGAGCAATCGCCTTGTAAAAATTGCGGATCAATTCATTGGTTCTCCAGAAAGCCCGATAAATAAAGTATGCAGTAAATGGAGTGATGCAAAGGCAGCTTATCGATTTTTTCAGAATGAGCGCATCGATTATAAGGATATTATTGATCATCATGCGAGCAAAATAAATCAACGATCCAGCAACGAGAATATTATTCTAGCGATACAAGACACAACCT
>JBPCXV010000055.1:0-23904 GCA_051008235.1 Pseudohongiellaceae bacterium
CCGCATAACAGCATACTCTTTACTGTTATAGGCTTCTGGCTGGAATAACCTATCAGAAATATCCGGCTGATTAGGGCAAAACCTTTCGATCTGCGAGGGTCAAACCTTTCAATCTGCCGCGCTCAAAGCTCCATTTTTCTTTATTTTGTGCTGAAAATAACTAAAAGTCATCACGACTAAAAACGGCTATAATCCCACCCCATGGACCGTTTCACCAGAATACTCAGCCTGCACAAAATCTTTGCTTCCCGGCGAACGCCAATTTCCCGGCATGAACTGGAAGAGAAGCTGGAATCCAATCGCTCAACCGTAAAGCGCACTATTGAAGATATGCGTGACCATCTGGCGGCACCCATTATCTACGACCGCACCAGCAACGGTTATTATTACGACCAAAAACATAGCGAGCACCCGTGGGAAATACCAGGGCTTTGGTTTAACGCAGATGAATTATTTGCCTTGCTAACCACACATAAATTGCTCAGCGATATCCAGCCCGGTTTGCTGGACGATACCATCAGCGCATTCAAGCACCGTATTGAAAGCCTGTTGCAGAACAAGAACCTTGGCAGTCGGGAAATATCCAAAAGAGTGAGAATACTCCAGGTAAAAGCAAGGCAACCCGGCATTGAATATTTTCGCAAGCTAACAACCGCTCTTGTGCATCGTCGCCGAGTGAGTGTCGTATATCACGGGCGTGAGCAGGACAAATTAACCGAACGCCTAATCTCCCCACAACGTCTGGTTTATTACCGAGATAACTGGTATCTGGATGCTTGGTGCCATTTGCGTAAGGGTCTGCGCACCTTTTCATTGGACAGGCTCAGGCCTATCAAAGTTGAAACCAGCAAGACCCGCGAACTAACTGATAAGGAATTGGATAAACATTTCACCAAAACTTTTGGCATCTTTTCTGGTTCGGTAAAAGAAATCGCCAAGTTACGTTTCACTCCTGAGGCGGCCAAGTGGGCAGCAGATGAGAACTGGCACCCGGAACAACAAGGCAAGGTGCTGCCCGATGGTCGCTATGAACTCAATATCCCCTACGGCAACCCAACCGAATTATTGCAGGACATCATGAAATACGGGCCAGATGTGGAAGTGCTGGCACCCAAGTCCCTGCGCCAGCAACTGGCTGAAAATCTGAAGAAAGCTTGCGCTCAATACACTTAATACTTATTAAAATTATTTTTGGCGGACTCACTAACAGACCCACCGACGGTGTATAAAGCTGATGACCACAGTTGCAGAACAGAAAGTAAACGATACGAGAGGGCTTTAATCATGAGTGAGGAAATGCAAGAAATTGATTGGGAAGAGCAGATGCAAGAACAGATACAAGATATGCAACATGAGATTGATGAGGCGGAAGAGCGGGCGGGCATTGCCCTTGTATTAGGGTTAGCAGGGCTGTTTCTAGGGATAGGGGGATTTTTTGATTGGGACTAAGTCGTTACTCGTCTTGTCATCGGTAGTCTCCTCGTAGGTTGTAGGTTATGATGATTGTTACTCTACGAGTTAAAGACATGATTAGGGCGACTAACTCCAGCAAGTATTGGGAGATGGAACAGTCTGGCGAATTGAGTAAATACATTGATGAATGCCAGAAGCGGATGGAGGGCGCGGTTAATCTGGCAGTGGGGAGAGCGATGGAAGCCGCAAAAGGAATGCCGCGCGGCGGCGGCCAAGAGTGGGTGCGCCTTATGGAACAGACCAGAGCCACCACCTGCGAATTGATGTATCGTGAGTTCCTGGAAGAGATAACAATGTTGTGGGGAAACCTTGATGATTTGGAGAACGGCTGATGTCCATAGATGCGCCCAGGTATAACCCTTACGGCGAACCACTGCCTGCGTTCGTTACCCTGATATACAGGGCCAAGGGTAAGCCACTGGCCGACAAGCAACCGACAAGGCCAGGGCGCATACCTAGACCCGCGCCAGTGCCGGTGTTCTAAATCGGGGTTTTGTTAACCAATCCGTATAATTCCCAAATATTATCTAACAGACTCACCAATAGACCCACCGTCGGTGTATAAAGCTGAGAACCCCTATTTAGGGAGGTTTCATCATGAACAAGCGTAGTTTTCTCCAAGCTTTTAGTCGGCGCAAATGGGTAAAAATGTATCTATCACATCCGGCGGCACGGGGCGGCAAGGCTAGGGCGCACTATTATGTTAGCGATAGGCAACGGGCGGGGCTGGCCTGTTGCTTATGCCAAAAGTCATTATTGAAAAGTCCGGCGGTCATACTGGACGGCGTAGCAAACCGGCCACCATTGGCCAGTTACTGCCTTGATTGTCTGCCGTGCCATTTAACAGACAGGGAACATCGTATAGAGAATATGAAAGCAGGGGGCGGCTGATAGTGTATTTATACTGGGAACATCCGAAAGAAGTTACAGCGACCGAATGCGTAATATGCCATTCTGTATTCACACCGGCACCGGCGGGCGGGCTAGTGTCTTTTGATTTAATGGATACGCCACACATCGGCACAGATTGGGAAGGCTGCTTTTGTCTGCCCTGTTTTGTAAGGCACATCAGCGAGAGAGCAAGGCAAGAGAAACCGGACGACAAGGGGCGTTACATAATCAAAAGAGATGAAGTGGCCGAGTGTTGCTGGTGCCACTTGCCGACTAGTGAGCTAGGCAAGGACTACATCGCATTTATTGACGGCGAAACAATTAAGCGGGCGTATTGCTTGGAATGTATCGCTCAGCAGGCTGATAATTACGACCAAGCAAGGCTAGATAGAAACAGAAAGGCGGCGGGCTAATGGCAACATATTCTCTACACAGGAACTGAACCGGCGACGGGCATAGTTGCCAATTTTGCCAGGGCACTATCGGCCAGCACTACATCAGGCAAGTAAAGGGCGCGAGCGGTTGACTTGCCGCTAGATAGTTTTTTATTTTATCGGATGAAAACTCACCACACCACAGCGAGGCGACAAAATGAACGGCGACGAAAACACGACAGACTCCCAGGCAGAAAGAGATCTGGTGGCAAGACGAAATCCTTGGCCACATCCTCCTAATGGCAAACCCTACCAGCCCATGAATACTGAAAAAACAGAAGACGAGCCAAGCATGATGGCGAGCATACTGTTTGCCATCGCTTTCTTTTTTGTGTTGATTGCCATTGAGCAGCTTCCGCTACTGCACTTGCTCGTAGTTGTTGGTGGTATTTTTTTTCTATTCATCTTGGGCATCACCCTATTCTTTTGTGGTTTCCTGGGCGCCATCGTTGATTTCATTCGCAACAGGTAACTTCCGCCCGTACCACAGCAAAAATTCTCCCTCACCACAACTTTCTGGGCAGTGAATACATCGTTATCGGGGGTAGAGTTGAAGAGTAGTGCCGCCGAAACGAGACGCCACCCTCGATACGGCCTGCTGGCTCACCACAGTACATCTGCGGTGCGCGAACTACCACCGGGAGTAGCGGATTACCCGGCCTATTCGGCGACACTACGATTGAAAATATACCTCTTAACCCAAGAGGCGTCAAATGAAAAAGCCCGCATCCAATATATTTAATGCCTAATAAAATATTGTGTGATGGACTCACCAATAGACCCACCGCCAGTGTATAAAGTTAAGAACCACTATTTAGGGAGGTTTCGTCATGAACAAACGTAGTTTTCTCCAAGCCTTAGTCGGCGCAGGGGGCTTAGGTTTAAGCTCACTGGCTTCAGGCAAAATCATCAATCAAGGCGCCGCTTGGGGTAACACCCTGAGCGGCACCACTGGCCGTGCGCTCCTCATCCAAACCTCTCCATTGGCCGGGTTTCAGTATTACGAGGGTGAAAGGCTATGGTCAAAAATGAAGCCGGGAGACAACCTGAGGTTGTGCCGTGCGCCTGAAAACAAATATGATAATCAGGCAGTAGAGGTCTGGTGGCAAGACAAGATGCTTGGCCACATCCCCCGAATGGCGAACACCGCCGTGTCGCAGATGATGGATAGGGGTGATATGCTGTATGGCACCATTAACACTATGACAGAGTCGGATGACTCGTGGAAGGAAATTGCGCTGGATGTATGGCGTGAGTCGGGTGATTAGATTGCATGAATGGTCTTTACTCAGGTCCAATTTTCATTTGACACTTCCCAAATCTAGTCCTACATTGGTGATTGTGGTGCCGCCGAGTAGGCCGGGTATTTAGCTCTCCCGGTAGATGGTAGGCAGATGATGTCAGTAATGACAGATTCTGCCCGCGGACTGCATCGAGCGTAGCGTCTCGTCTCGGTGGCATCACTCCTTTTCTCATTTGACACATCCCGCATCTAGCCTTATATTGTCAACTGTAGTGTCGCCGAATAGGCCGGGTAATCGCTTACGTTCCCGGCGGAAAGTTCGCCAGCCGTAGCTTGTCTGCGGTTGTAGCTAGCACACCGGATCGAGGGTGGCGTCTCGTTTCGGCGGCACTACTCTCTCACCTCCCCTATATGCAAGTCTTTCAGATAAAAGTGTATTATTAACCTCTATCCGTTATCCATAGGTTACTTGTTATGTCCGAATTAATTGAGATACTGTTTGCCCTGTCTCTCTTTATATTCATTTGCTTAGTGTCAATGTTGGTCGCGTTTATCGCCCCACATTGAAGCCCGATGACCGGCACATACATTGAGCGACATACAACCGGCGTAAGGCTGTGCTGGACATTGTGCGAGAGGTTGATCAGGGTCAGAAACTGGCTGTGGTGGTTACAGTTACCAAAGACTAGGAGACGATGATAATGGCTATAGTTAATTGCTACGAGTGCGGGAACAATGTGTCAACCAAGGCTTCGGTATGCCCGCATTGTGGGTGTCCCAGGCCATCAGGCAATCCAGACGATGATATTAAGTCCGTTCCTTCGGAGACGGATGAGGAAAATAAGAGAATTAACATCAGGCTTAAGAAACTCTTATTCTGGTTTGTTGTTATTTTTCTAGCCGCCGCAGTTCTAAGTGGTATCATAAGTTAGCACATGAGAATGAGCGACGCTAGAATATGTATCTGGCTTAGTACAGAAAAGAGATTGACAATCCATTAATAATGCGTTGATAAATCCCCAATGGCGTATCATCAACAATTCACGCAGGCGGTTTGATACAATCGTTGCAGTGTTCACTTGGAGGTTTCCTTGAACAAGACCAATCCCTTTAGACCCGGCTTTGGCTTGATGCCGCCACACTTGGCGGGCAGGGAGGCGGAACAGGCTGTGTTCGCAAAAGCGATGGGTATGCTGCAAGCTGATGGCATCGGCAAAACCATCGTAATGTACGGCCCTCGCGGCATGGGCAAGACTGTGCTTCTGGGTTGGCTGGAAGCGCAGTGCGAGAAAAAGGGCATTAGTGTTACCGGGACCGCTCCGTCATCAAAGTTGAAGTCCGCCGAGATCTTGCCCGAATTGCTGCTGCCCGCAAGTTGGCTACCTCAGGAAGTGTCAGTCAGCGCAGGCGGGTGGCTATCTGCAAAGTGGACTAATCCAGACAGCAAAAAGCAGGTGAATTTCAAGGAGTACTTGATTCAAGCCTGCCAAAAAGAACCCAGGGCTCTGTTGCTGGACGAAGCACATACTTTAGACCCTGATGTATGCAAGGATTTGCTAAACATTAGTCAGGACGTGGCGGGGAAGGCTCCTTTCCTGCTGGTTCTGGCCGGAACGCCCGGGCTGGAACCCTTCCTTCGAACTGTGGGAGCCACCTTCGTTGAGCGCGCCAAGAAAGTTGGCGTTAGTCATCTTGATGAGCAAGCCGCGGCAGATGCGATTCGCCTGCCGCTGGATAATGAAGGCATCATGATTGAAGAAGGACTACTAAAGGGTATCGTCAAAGATGCACAGGGTTATCCGTACTTCCTGCAGTTGTGGGGGGATGCACTCTGGGATGTAGCAGCAGAGCACAAGCTGACAGAATTGAGCAAAGAAGAATCAAAATTGGCAGAGCCGGATGTTCAGAAGGAAAGATCCATTTTTTACTCATCACGATACGATGCAATGAAGGAAGATAAAAATTTGCTGGCAGCTGCGCTCGCCGTTGGCAAGGCGTTCAAGGATAAAGACGTCTTGCATGACGATCAGGTAAGGGAAGCGATAGCAAGCAGTCTGAGCGAAAACCTGGATGAAGAAGCGCGGCGCGATAAAGCGCGCGAATTAGACAAGGAGTTGAACAGAATAGACTATGTGTGGCGACCACCCGAATCAAGCCAGGTGCAACCCGGCATCCCCAGTTTCATGACTTATGTCAGTGAGCGGTTTGAGGGCAAGTTGTAATTTTTTGCTGAAATTTCCCTTCAAATGTATTAACCGCCTACATCCCCTTGCCATTCCCCGCCAATCCGTGTAAAGTAACCGCCGGACTGAACACGGAGCATGGGCTTGGAATTCACCGACGAACTGATGCCATTTCTCATTTACGCCGCCGCCACTCTGGCGGTGGTGGTAACCATGCTTGGGCTGTCTTACTTTCTTGGGCAGCGCTTCTCCCGCCCTTATAAAGATTTGCCCTTTGAATCCGGCATCGTTTCCGTGGGCAGCGCCCAGTTCCGCATCTCCGTGCATTTTTATTTGCCCGCCATCCTGTTCATCATCTTTGACCTTGAAGTGGTATTCCTGTTCGCCTGGGCGGTGGCAGTGCGCGAGAATGGCTGGCCGGGCTTTATTGAAATAAGTGTGTTTATCTTTATCTTGCTGGCGGCCTTGTTTTATCTCTGGCGCATCGGCGCATTGGACTGGCGCACCGCAACCCAGCGGCGTGAGTTGGAAGAATTGGCCGGGCCCGGTGGGGTTATCAATAAAAAGGCGTTCAAGTTATGAGTTGGCAACTGCAAAAGGCGGAAGAGGCTTCGTCGCCACAACCCGGTGGTAGTGCGTTTGATGAATTCATTCGCCGCAATCTCGTTATGGCGAAGTTGGAAGACATGGTGGCCTGGGGTCGCAAGAACTCAATCTGGCCGTTCAACTTTGGTCTGTCCTGTTGCTATGTGGAAATGGCGACGGCTTTTACCAGCCGTCATGACCTGGCGCGTTTCGGTTCGGAAGTAATTCGTGGCACGCCGCGTCAGGCCGACATGATTGTCATCGCCGGCACCGTGTTTCGCAAGATGGCTCCGGTGGTGCGTCTGCTGTATGACCAGTTGCTGGAACCGAAGTGGGTAATCTCCATGGGTTCCTGCGCCAACTCCGGGGGCATGTATGACATTTACTCGGTGGTGCAGGGCGTGGACAAGTTTTTGCCGGTTGATGTGTATGTTTCCGGTTGCCCGCCGCGCCCGGAAGCTCTGTTGCAAGGTTTGATACTGTTGCAGGAAGAGATTGGTCGCAAGCGCCGCCCGTTAAGTTGGATGATTAACGACCAGGGCATCATCCAGCGCGAGGCCACTCCGGTGCAGCGCGAGGTTCGGCACGCCGAGCGCATTGCCGCTCGCGAGTTGCGCCCGAACAACGGGGTGTGAGGGGAGGGTGCAGCAGTCATGCAAGTCGCGTTATCGGAAACTGAAAACAATCTTGACACAGACGGCGTTCGCGCCCGTTTCGGTTCGCACATCCTTGCCGAGCAGGCCACTTGCGATGGCATCCCCACATTCTGGGTGAGCCGCGACAAGCTGAAAGAGTTACTCCACTATCTCAGGGACGAAGCCGACCCCCGCTTTGAAATGCTGTTTGATATCACCGCCATTGATGAACGCCTGCGCACCCATCGCGAAGGCCAGCCGGATAGCGAGTTCACGGTGGTCTATCACCTGATGTCTTTCGCCGGCCGCTGTGATGTGCGCATCAAGGTGCCCCTGCAAGATGCCGACCTCAACATACCCACCGTGGTGGAACTGTGGTCCAGCGCCAACTGGTATGAGCGGGAAACCTGGGATATGTTCGGCATCAACTTTGACGGCCACCCCAACCTCTATCGCATTGTGCTGCCGCCCACCTGGGAGGGTCATGCCCTGCGCAAGGAACATCCGGCTCGCGCCACCGAAATGGAACCCTTCTCACTAAGTGATGAGAAAGAAGCTTATGAGCAGGAAGCACTCAAGTTCAAACCGGAAGAGTGGGGGATGGAACGCAAGTCTGAAAACTCCGAGTTTATGTTTCTGAATCTTGGTCCCAATCATCCCAGCGTGCACGGCGCGTTTCGTATTGCCCTGCAACTGGACGGCGAGATTCTGGTTGATGCGGTGCCCGACATCGGCTACCACCACCGCGGCGCCGAGAAGATGGGCGAGCGACAATCCTGGCACACCTACATTCCCTACACCGACCGCATTGATTATCTCGGCGGCGTGATGAACAACCTGCCTTATGTGATGGCGGTGGAAAAGATGGCGGGCATTGAAGTGCCACCCCGCGCCCAAACCATTCGCGTGATGCTGGCGGAGATGTTCCGAATATGCAGCCACCTGTTGTTTTACGGCACCTTCGCGCAGGATGTGGGGCAACTGTCTCCCATCTTTTATATGTTTGTGGAGCGCGAGCGGATATTCAACATCATTGAATCAATATGCGGTGCGCGTATGCACCCGGGCTGGTTCCGCATCGGCGGCGTGGCTCAGGATTTGCCTCCCGGCTGGGACAAGCGCATACGCGAACTGCTTGACTTCATGCCGGCGCGCCTGGACGAGTATGACAAGATGGTGATGAACAACGGCATCATCAAACGCCGCACCCAGGGCATCGGCGTGTATAACACCGAACAATCTTTTGACTGGGGCGTTACCGGCTCCGGCCTGCGCGCAACCGGACTGGAATGGGATTTCCGCAAGGAGCGCCCTTACAGCGGCTACGAAAATTTTGACTTTGATGTGCCCATCGCAATCAACGGCGATTGCTACGACCGATGCGCGGTGCGCGTGGAAGAAATGCGCCAGAGCCTGCGCATCATCAAACAATGTGTGGACAATATGCCCGGCGGCCACTACAAGGCCGACCATCCCCTCACCACCCCGCCACGCAAAGACAAAACGCTGAAAGACATTGAAACACTCATCAATCATTTTCTCAGCGTGAGTTGGGGACCGGTGATACCGCCCAACGAAGTTACTGTGGCAATAGAAGCCACCAAGGGCATCAACAGTTATTATCTGATAAGCGATGGCAACACTACTTCCTACCGCACACGAATTCGCACGCCGTCATTTGCCCACTTGCAAATGATTCCGGCTATCAGCCGCGGCTTCATGGTGGCCGACCTTATTGCCATCATCGCCAGCATAGATTTTGTTATGGCGGATGTGGACAGGTGAACGGATGAACAGCAAAAGTAACAGCACACACCAGGCCAAAGTCATCGCATCCAGCGCGGCTCGTGCGCGGCAGTTAACGAATGAGGAGATTGCCGAAATCAAACACGAGATGACACTTTATCCCGACAAGCGTGCGGTGGGGTTGGAAGCATTGAAGGTTGTGCAGAAGCATCAGGGCTGGGTGTCTGACGAAAGCCTGCTGGCCATTGCCGCCTATCTGGATATTCCGGCCGCTGACCTGGAAGGTGTGGCTACCTTCTTTAATCTGGTTTATCGCCAGCCGGTGGGGCGCAGGGTAATTCTTTTCTGCAACAGTGTAAGTTGCTGGATAACCGGCTGCGACAAGTTGCGTAACCACATAACGGAAACACTGGGTGTGGATTTCGGCGAGACCACCGAGGACGGCGCCTTCACTTTCATTCCGGTGCCTTGCCTTGGCGATTGCGACAAGGCGCCAGTGATGCTGGTGGGGCAGGATCTTCATCGTCATCTGACACCGGCGAAGATAGATGTCATCGTGGCTGACTATCGGCGGCAGGATGGCCAGGAACGAATCAGGCAAAAGAAAACATGAGGCATGAACAGTGGTAACAAATCCGCTAACAAAGAACATTGACCTCAAGCGAGGACCACTGGACATTGCCGCCTACGAAGCGGCCGATGGCTACCAGAGCATTCACGCCATCGCCAAAGGCCTCAGCCCGGAAGATGTGTTGCAACGAGTTAAAGACTCAGGCCTGAAAGGGCGCGGCGGTGCCGGTTTCCCCACCGGGCTCAAGTGGAGTTTCGTGCCTGTGGATGATGGCGCCCCCGGCGAAAAATATCTGGTGGTTAATGCAGACGAAATGGAACCGGGCACATTCAAGGACAGGCTGCTAATGGAAGGCGACCCGCACTCTCTTCTTGAAGGTATGATTATTGCCGCCTACACCATACAGGCCAACAAGGCTTATATTTTTCTGCGCGGCGAATACTTTGCTTCCGAACAGGCTTTGCAACAAGCCATAAAAGAAGCCTATAACAAAGGCTATCTCGGCACTAACATCAAGGGCACCGACTACAATCTTGACATCGTGCTACACACCAGCGCCGGCCGTTACATCTGCGGCGAGGAAACCGCCTTGCTCAATGCACTGGAAGGCAAGCGCGCCACCCCCCGTGCCAAGCCGCCGTTTCCCCAGGTGAGCGGCTTGTGGGGCAAGCCCACCATCGTGAACAATGTGGAAACACTATGCAACCTGCCGGGCATTATCAGTTACGGGGTGGACTGGTATAAAGGTCTCACCCGCGGCAAAGACCACGGCACCAAACTGTTCGGGGTAAGCGGCAAAGTAAAAAACCCAGGCTGCTGGGAATTGCCTCTCGGCACACCCATTCGGGAATTGCTGGAAGACAAGGCCGGCGGCATGCAAGAAGGATTGGAACTGAAAGGCTTTCTGCCCGGCGGCGGTTCCACCGATTTTATGTTGCCCGTCCATCTTGATTTGGCGCTGGATTATGACGAGATTGCCGGTGCGGGCAGCCGTCTGGCCACTGGTACTATGATTGTGCTTGATGACAAAACCTGTCCGGTGGGTATGATTGGTAATCTGATGAAGTTTTTTGCCCATGAATCCTGCGGCTGGTGTACGCCGTGCCGCGATGGTCTGCCGTGGGTTGAAGAAATCTTCAACAGCTTGGAAATAGGCCGGGGCACCGCCAGAGAATTACGCATTCTGCACGAGCATGTGGATTACATGGGGCCAGGCCGCACTTTTTGCGCGCTGGCACCCGGCGCAATGGCACCGCTAGGCAGCGGGCTCAAACACTTCAAGGATGATTTTGATATTCATGTGAAGAAGGCGTGTTGTCCTTACAAGTGAGAGTATGACGAAAATAGTTATAGATGGCGAGGTGTTTGAGGTGAACTCAAACAACAATCTGCTGCAGGAATGCCTGTCGCAGGGTTTTGACCTGCCTTATTTTTGCTGGCACCCGTGTATGGGCTCGGTTGGTGCCTGTCGTCAGTGCGCGGTGAAGCAATATAAAAATGCGGAGGACAAAGACGGCGAACTGGTTATGGCCTGCATGACACCGGTAACAGAGGATGCCATTATTTCCATTAAGGATGAACAGGCAAGGGCGTTCCGCGCCAATGTTATTGAAAGCCTGATGATAAGCCATCCCCACGACTGCCCGGTGTGCGAGGAAGGTGGCGAATGTCATCTGCAAGATATGACGCTTATGTCCGGGCACACCTACCGCCGCTACGACAAATACAAGGTTACCCATCGCAACCAGTACCTCGGCCCGCTCATCAACCATGAAATGAATCGTTGCATCGCCTGTTACCGCTGTGTGCGTTTCTATGATGATTACGCAGGCGGCACCGACCTCTCCGCCCAGGCCAGTCATCACCACGTATATTTCGGTCGCCACCGGGACGGCGTACTGGAAAACGAGTTCAGCGGCAATCTGGTTGAAGTCTGCCCCACCGGCGTATTCACCGACAAGGTTTTCAGCGAACACTACACCCGCAAATGGGATTTGCAAACAGCCCCTTCAGTTTGCACAGGCTGCGCGGTAGGCTGCAACACCGCACCGGGCGAACGCTATGGCAGCCTGCGCCGCATCGTCAACCGCTACAACAGCGAAGTGAACGGCTACTTCCTCTGCGACCGTGGCCGCTTCGGCGCTGGTTTCGTCAACAACCCCGAACGACTCACCGAACCCGTGCAGCAGGTGCGAGGCGCGCAACAAAGCGAGAGAGCACAAGTAAGCGGGGAAGCGCAAGCAAGCGAGGAAGCGCAAGTAAGTGGCGAGAAAATGCAAGCAACAGCCATAACAATGGAAGAAGTTGCCAGCCTGCTTAGCAAGTTCAAGTCAAAAGACGCTATTGGCATTGGCTCGCCGCGAGCCAGCAACGAATCCAACTTTGCCCTGCGCTCTCTGGTTGGCGCAGACAACTTCTATTCAGGTAGTTTCGACAATGAATTTGAAACCCTCAAACTCATGCTGGAACTAACAAAGGACAAAGCATTCCACCAACCCAGCGTGCGGGAGATTGAACAGGCGGATGCCATTCTGATTCTCGGTGAGGATGTTACCAACACCGCACCACGCCTGGCGCTTGCCCTGCGTCAATCAGTGCGTAACAAAGCTCTTGCTTTGGCTGATACCCACAAAATTCCCCACTGGCAAGACGAAGCAGTGCGCGAACTGGCTCAACACGAACGCAGCCCCCTCACCATCGTGAGCAGCTACGGCACCAGGCTGGATGATGTGGCCAGCAGTTTCATACAACTGGAGCCGGATGAAATCCCTAACTTCGGTTTTGCTCTTGCCCATACCCTGAACGAAAAAGCTCCGGCTGCTCCCGCCACAAAAGACAAGAAAGCGCAGGCCAGTGTGAGCGTTATCAACGCGAAGGGTGAGGCGAAGACTACTATCGTTGGCAAAGACTCTGCCGACTGGCAACAGCAGTTATCCCGAATAGCAAAGGAATTAAGCACAGCCAAAAACCCGCTGGTCATCGCCGGCACAGGCCTGGCAAACACTGAAAGCGTGCGAGCCGCCGCCAATGTGGCACGGGCTCTTGCTCACAAACGGAATGGCGAACCTGTTGCGCTTTGTCTGCTGTGCGGTGAAGTGAATGCCATGGGAGCAACCCTGCTCACCGAACCCGACAACGCCTTGTCGGCAGCCCTGGAGCGAATAAACTCCGGGCAGGCTAAACATTTACTGGTGCTGGAAAATAACCTGTATCAAAGAGCGGCTCATTCCACAGTTGAAGCCGCGCTTCACAAGGCGGAAACCGTGGTAGCACTTGATCAACTTCCCACCGCAACCACAGCCCGCGCCGATTATGTGTTGCCGGTAACCAGTTTCAATGAACACAGCGCCACTTATGTGAACTACGAAGGCCGCGTTCAGTTAAGCCTGCAGGTGCAACAAGCCGAATCGGGCGCGCGAGCAAGCTGGCATTGGTTAAGCCCGAATCAACACTTTGAAGATGCGGTGCGAGCCTGCGCGACAGGCTGCCCCGCACTGGCTCCGCTGACAGAACTGTTGCCGGATGCCACCCATCTCATAGCCGGTATGAAAGTGCCGCGTCAACCGCATCGTTACAGTGGCCGTACTGCGATGATTGCCAATCTGAATGTGCATGAACCCAAGCAGGCGGAAGACAAAGAATCTGCACTCTCGTTTTCAATGGAGGGCATACCACCGCAACGGGATGCCAGCCTCATTGCCTCATCCTGGGCGCCGAACTGGAACTCAAACCAGTCCATCAGCAAGTTTCAGCACGAGGTAAACGGCGAACTCAAGCAAGGACACACGGGCACCTTGTTGTTCACGCAGAAAGATAAAGAGAATGACTATTTTGCCCCGGTAGCCGCCAAGACCACCGCAACCCCGAGCGTGAACGGTAGCGGGTTACGCGTAGTTCCCGTCTGGCAGATATTCGGCAGCGACGAACTCAGCGCCCGAACACCCGCCATACAGGAACGCATGACCGCACCTTATGTGGCACTGGCACCGGCACAAGCCGCCCATCTAGGTCTGGCGCACGGTGATGTAGTTAAGATGACAGGCGCAGGTAACGCTGGAACTCATGACCAAAGTGAAGCGAATAACACAACAGCAACAAATACATCTGCTATGGTTTGCTTACGCAAGCGCGTACCGGAAAATGTGGCGGCGATTTATGCCGGTGCTGACGAGATAGACATATTTTCACTGGGCTCCCACATCAGCCTGGTCAAAGTTGATTCGGCATCTGATACTACAGTTGACACCGTAGCCGATGCCACATCCAATGCCACAGCTAACACTATAGCCGATGCCACATCTGATACCACAGCTGACACCATAGCTGATGCCACATCCGATGCCGAGTCCAGTCAAACAATGACAAACATCTGGTCAGGCCGCAACCTCAACAATCTATTTGTAAGTGATTTGGCAGAGGAGGGCAAAACACAATGAATTGGGAATGGGAAGTAGGTTCAAGCATCAACATCGCCGCGATTATGCTCACGGTAATCGGGGTAGCCGCCATGCTGATTTGGGTGGAACGCCGCCTGCTCGGCTTCTGGCAGGAACGGCTCGGCCCCAATCGGGTGGGACCGTTCGGCCTGCTGCAAGTGGTAGCCGACATGATTAAAATTTTCACCAAGGAAGACTGGATACCCCCGTTCGCCGACCGCTTCAGCTTCGTGCTGGCACCGGCCATCATCATGACCGTAGTGCTAATGAGTTTCAGCGTGATTCCGTTCGCCCCCGGTGTGGGTGTGATAGACAGCAACATCGGCGTCCTGTTCGTGCTGGCAATGGCTTCGCTTGGCGCTTACAGTGTCATGCTCGCCGGTTTATCATCCGACAACAAGTATGCACTGCTGGGCTCACTGCGTGCGGCAGCGCAAATGGTAAGTTACGAAGTGTTCATGGGAATCTCACTGCTTGGTGTGGTGGCATTGGCCGGCAGTTTCAGTCTGCGCGAAATTGTTCTCGCCCAGCAGGCCGATGGCTGGTATGTGATACCGCAGGCTGTTGGCTTCATCATCTTTTTAATTGCCGGCATAGCGGAAAGCCATCGGCTGCCGTTTGACATCCCCGAAGCGGAACAGGAAATCGTGGCCGGTTATCACACCGAATACTCCGGGATGAAGTTCGGTATGTTCTTTGTCGGCGAATACCTGGGGCTGGTGCTAATCTCTTCGCTCATCACCGCATTGTTCTTCGGCGGCTGGCTGGGCCCGTCTTTCCTGCCGCCTATAGTCTGGTTTGCACTCAAGGCAGGCGGCTTCATCGCCTTCTTTATTCTGCTGCGAGCGGCCATTCCCCGCCCGCGCTACGATCAGTTAATGACTTATGGCTGGCTGTTCCTGCTGCCGCTATCATTAGTAAACCTGCTGATAACCGGCGCACTGATATTATGGTATGAGTAACAGTAAAGCGATGACATAGTCCATAACAGGAAACATGAGAGTTACAGAAGCGTTACCCGAAGAGGAATTATTATGTTCACATTAATCAAGGATACTTTAATCAGCCAGTGCGTTACCTTGTGGCGGGTGTTCACTCATCTGTTCGCGAGAACCGACACGGTGCAATATCCCGATCAGGAACCCTATATGTTCCCGCGCTGGCGTGGCCGCATTATTTTAAGCCGCGACCCGGATGGCGAAGAACGCTGCGTGGCCTGCAACCTGTGCGCGGTGGCCTGCCCGGTGGATTGCATTGCCCTGCAAAAAACAGAAACCGAAGATGGTCGCTGGTATCCTGAGTTTTTTCGCATCAACTTTTCCCGTTGCATCATGTGCGGTTTCTGCGAGGAAGCCTGCCCGACCAACGCCATTCAACTGACGCCGGATTTTGAGATGGCCGAATATGTGCGGCAGGATATGGTGTGGGAAAAGGAAGACTTGCTTATAGATGGCACTGGTAAATATCACAACTACAATTTCTATCGGGTGGCCGGCAAGCAAGTTAAAGGCAAGGACAAGGGTGCCGCACGCAATGAGGCACCTCCCGTTGAAGTGAAGAGTCTGCTGCCATGATTTTATTACCCTATCCAACAACTGTCGGAAATGAATTCGTCTCGCCTGTAACCGGGAGCTTACCAATATGATTTTATTATTCTACATAGCAGCGGCAGTGGCCGTAATCTCCACACTGGCAGTGGTGTTGCAACGCAACATCGTGCACGCCCTTATCTATCTTATTCTCTCGTTGCTGGCCGTGGCCGTTATGTTCTTCACCCTGGGCGCGCCGTTCGCCGCCATGCTGGAAGCAATCGTGTATGCCGGTGCCATCATGGTGCTATTTCTGTTCGTCATCATGATGCTTAACCTAGGCAAGACCAGCCTGGAACAGGAACGAGATTGGACTGAACTGCGCCTGTGGCCAGTGCCAGTCATAATGGCCGCCGCTTTGCTCGCACAATTCATTAATGTGCTACGCACCTACGATACGAGCGTGGAGCCGGTGCGCGTAGGCGTGCTGGAAGTAAGCGTACTCCTGTTCGGCCCCTATGTGCTGGCCGTAGAGTTGGCATCCATTTTGCTGCTGGCCGGTCTGGTGGCCGCCTATCATCTGGCAAAGAAGTAATACGAAACTAATGTGAAATGAAGAGTAAAGAGCAACGCAAAACATGATGCAAACAATACCCATAGAACACGGACTCATCGTCGCCGCCATACTGTTCAGTCTCGGACTGGTCGGTGTGCTAACCCGGCGCAACATCGTATTCGTGCTGATGTCGCTGGAAATTATGCTTAATGCCAGCGGCCTCGCTTTCGTAGTGGCCTCCGCCAGCTGGGGACACGCCGACGGCCAGATTATGTTTCTGATGATACTAACCCTGGCCGCCGCCGAGGTGGCGGTGGGGCTTGGCCTCATCATCCAGATGTATCGGCGCTTCCGCACAGTAGATATTAATGTGCTCAGCCAGATGAAAGGATAGGTAAACACACCAATGCAAAACTTAATTTGGCTGCTGCCCGCATCACCGCTAATTGGCTTCCTGCTGCTGACGCTAACCGCCGGCAAGCTGCCCAGACCCGTGGTCGCAATCATCGGCGCGGGTTCGGTGGGATTGTCATTCGCGGTTGCCGCATTCATGGCCGTGCAGTTTCTCACCGGCGATGCCAGCCCTGAGCTATACGCCGCCTACCACTGGATGCAAGTGGCCGGTCTCAACGCCGGCTTCTCCTTCTATCTGGACGGGCTGGCCGTGGTGATGATTCTGGTTATCAGCGGCGTAGGCTTTCTCATTCATCTCTATTCCACCGGCTTCATGCGCGACGACCCCGGCTACAGCCGTTTTTTTGCCTATATGAATTTGTTCGTCGCCTCCATGCTGATACTGGTGCTGGCTGACAACCTTGTGTTGCTCTATCTCGGTTGGGAAGGTGTGGGTCTGTGCAGTTATCTGCTCATCGGTTTCTGGTACGACAACCCGGACAACGGCTACGCGGCACGCAAGGCGTTCGTCACCACCCGGGTCGGCGATACTTCCATGGCACTCGGCCTGTTTTTGTTATTCAGCCAGCTTGGCACTTTGAATATCCAGGATATGCTGCAAGCCGCCCAACTGCAATGGCAACCGGGTTCCGGCTACGCCGTTGCCGCGGCACTGTTACTGCTTGGTGGTGCGGTGGGTAAATCAGCCCAGCTGCCGCTGCAAACCTGGTTGCCCGATGCCATGGCGGGCCCCACACCCATCAGCGCCCTGATTCACGCGGCCACTATGGTAACCGCCGGTGTCTATTTAATAGCGCGCACCTATTCACTGTTTGAACTGGCTCCCGATGTGCAAATGCTGGTGGCCTGGGTTGGCCTCATCACCCTGTTGATGGCCGGCTTCACAGCCATGACCCAGCACGACATCAAACGCATCCTGGCTTATTCCACCGTGAGCCAAATCGGTTATATGTTTCTTGGTTTGGGAGTGGGCGCATACTCCGCATCCATCTTTCACCTGATGACCCACGCCTTTTTCAAGGCGCTGCTCTTCCTCGCTGCCGGCACTATCATTCTCAGCCTGCACCATGAGCACGACATTTTCAAAATGGGCGGCAAGCGCAAACAACTGCCCATCGCTTTCGCCTGCTTCCTCATCGGCTCGCTGGCGCTGACCGCATTCCCGCTCACCTCCGGCTACTTTAGCAAGGATGAGATTTTGCTGGCCGCGCTGGAGATGGAAGGGCCGGGGCTATGGTTATGGCTAGGCGGCGTGGTGGGCGCGTTCTTCACCGGCATTTATAGTTTCCGTCTAGTGTTCGTGGTGTTCTTCGGGCCGAGTCGCGGCCATCATAAGGAAAAGGAAGTGGCTGGTTTCAGCATGGCTACCCCCTTGTTGATATTAATGTTGCTGTCCCTGTTCGGCGGCTGGATTATGGTGCCCCTTGCCGATGTGTTCGGCAACGGAGGAGGGGAGGAGCACCATATCAGTCTATTCATGCACGGCATTATGATTGTGGCGCCGCTCATTGGCATTGGCATCAGCTATCTGTTTTATATGTCAAACGTGCTATCGGTGGAGCAGCTGATGAAAACTGCGCTGGCCAAACAGTTGCATCGCTTCTGGTTCAGTGGTTGGGGTATGGATGCCTTGTATCAATTCCTGTTTGTTAATCCCTTCCTTTATCTCGCCCGGGTTAATCGCAAGGATCTGGTTGATGGCATGTACACCTTGCTGGCGAAAGCCACAACCTGGTGCCATACGCAAATCATCAAAACGCAAACCGGCTATTTGCGCTGGTATGCGGCCACAATGGCAGCTGCTCTGGTGTTGATAATTTATCTGGGAGTGTTGTTGTGATATTGATAGTACTCATAGCCCTCCTGTTTTTTAGCGGCTTACTGGCTTGGCTGTCAGAAAGTTTAAGCCCCCGCTTGCCCAGACTGGTAGCGTTGCTTGGCACTGGTGTCGTGTTGCTGTTGAGCTTAAGTTTGCTTTATGAGCCGGGTCTTCAAGCCCTGTTTGGCACCCAGACTTTTCCCGGCGCTCAATCTGTCTCCGACAGCCAAAGCGCAACATGGTGGGCGGAGTTCAACGCCGCTTGGTTACCCCGCTTCGGCATATCCCTGCATTTCGCCGCCGACGGCCTGTCGGTGCTAATGCTGTTACTCACCGCCTTCCTTGGCCTCATCGCCATTGGTGCGGCATGGGATGAGATTAGCGAACGCCCCGGCTTCTTCTATTTCAATTTGCTCTGGACCCTGGCTGGCGTTTATGGCGTGTTCACCGCGCTTGACCTGTTCCTGTTCTTCTTCTTCTGGGAAGTGATGTTAATTCCCATGTATTTCATCATCGCCATCTGGGGCCATGAAGACAAAAACTATGCTGCAATGAAATTCTTCATCTTCACTCAGGTAACCGGCTTGATAATGCTGGTGGCAATTCTGGTGCTGGCCTGGGCGCACTATATGCAATTCGGCTGGTTCAGTTTTGATTACAACGACCTGCTCAATGTGCGACTTTCAGCCAGCCTGGAGATGTGGGTCATGCTCGGCTTCTTCATCGCCTTCGGCACCAAACTGCCAACCCTGCCGTTCCATTCCTGGCTGCCGGATGCTCACAGTCAGGCACCCACCGCCGGCAGCGTCATCCTGGCGGGCGTACTATTAAAAACCGGCGCCTACGGACTCATCCGCTTTGCCGTGCCGCTGTTCCCCGAAGCATCACTGCAATTTGCGCCAATAGCCATGACTTTGGCGGCACTCAGCATTCTGTATTGCGCCAAAGTAGCTTTCGCCCAGTCCGACATCAAACGCTTGATTGCCTACACCAGCGTCAGCCACATGGGTTTCGTCACGCTCGGTGTGTATGCCTGGAACGAACAGGCCTTGCAAGGCGCGGTGATGACCATGCTCGCCCACGGCCTCAGCGCAGCCGCATTGTTTATGCTGGCCGGCAGCTTGCAACACCGCATCCACACCCGCGATATGAATGACATGGTGGGGTTCTGGGCAGTGGTGCCAAGAATGGGATTCGTCGCCTTGTTCTTCTCCATCGCCGCGCTGGGTATGCCGGGGCTTGGTAATTTCATCGGCGAGTTTCTGGCATTACTTGGCGCATTCCAGGTCAACATCCCGCTCACTGTCGCGGCGGCGTTCGGGCTGGTATTCGCCGCGGTGTATTCCCTGTGGGTCATCCAGAAAGTGTTTCACGGTGATTTTGGCAAAGGCCAATTGAAAGACAACCAGCTAAGCGACCTGGGTATGCGGGAGATGATGTATTACATCGCCATGATGCTGGGGCTGATATGGATGGGCGTCTATCCCCAATCGTTTCTGAATTTGTCAGCCGGGGCATTGCAAAACCTGTTAAGCATGACGGGGGCAGGGCAATGATTACCATTGACAATTTCACCCAACTGGTTCCGTTATTGCCACTACTAATAGTCACCGGCACCGCCGTGCTGGTTATGGTAATGATTGGCCTGTGGCGCAACTATCGCCTGACTGCGGTGCTGAGCATACTCGGCCTGATTTGCACCGCATTGGTTGCCATCTATCAGCTGCCCGGTGTTCAGCCCGAGGACGGGCTGGCCCAGCAAGTACTCTATTATGCAGACAATCAGATTACGCCACTAATTTTCATTGACACTTTCACCCAGTTATTTACAGCACTGATTGCGCTGACAGCATGCTGCGTGGCCATATTCAGCTATTCCTATCTGCGCGAACTCAATGACAGCCGCGAAGAATATTTCCTGTTACTACTGATAGCCACCATAGGCGCAGTAGTAATGGTTGGCAGCAATCACTTTGTCAGCATGGTGCTGGGGCTGGAAACTTTAAGTATAAGCCTGTATGGCATGCTGGCCTACCCCTTGCATGGCAACGCAAAAACAGCGGAACAGCTTTCCGCCGCAGCACTTGAGTCAGCGGCAAAATATCTGGTGTTATCGGCGGTTGCTTCCGGCTTTATTTTATTCGGCATGGCACTGAGCTACGCACTGCAGGGCACTTTGCAGTTCGACGATATGGAGACCACAGTAATCTCCTGCGCTGAGACAAGTTTTTATGTGGATGCCGCCTCCGCAGCCACTAGCGGTATCACGCTGATGGCTCTGTTGCTGATTAGCGCAGGCATCGCATTCAAACTGTCACTGGTGCCTTTCCATATATGGACACCCGATGTTTATGAAGGCGCACCCATTCCGGCCACCGCCTATCTGGCAACTGTCGGCAAAGTGGCCATGTTTGTTGTGCTGATGCGTTATGTGAGAAACACCTATGCGCTTGAGTTTGATTCGGTGCTGCTGGTCTATTCCCTCATTGCCGCAGCCTCCATACTGGCCGGTAATCTGTTGGCACTGCTGCAAAAAAACCTGAAACGCATTCTGGCCTATTCCTCAATCGCACATATAGGCTATTTGCTAATTGCCTTAATTGCACAAGGCCGCGTGCCCGCTCCCGATGGCCTGGGCATTGAAGCAGTCTCTTTCTACTTACTGGCCTACACGATTACCACGCTGGGTGCATTCGGGGTAATCTCGGTTCTCTCATCCAGCGAGCGGGAACTCGTTACAGTAACGGACTACCGCGGCCTGTTCTGGCGCCGACCCTGGCTGGCGGCCATTTTCACCGCCATGCTACTGTCGCTGGCCGGCATCCCGCTGACAATCGGCTTCATCGGCAAGTTCTACCTGTTCTTCGCCGGCGTGGAAGCCAGCCTGTGGTGGTTGCTGCTCGCCTTGGTAGTAGGCAGCGGCATCGGCTTGTATTACTATCTGCGTATCGTCTATCAAATGCTGCTACCAGCCGAAGATGCAACAACCCTTCCCACCCGCGATAATGATTCAACAGCACCTTATGTAGTACTAATCCTGCTTGTCATCCTGCTGCTGGGCCTGGGTGTGTATCCGGCACCGATTATGACCTTGTTTTCTGCCTTGATTCTGAACCACCCATTCGGCGCGGCAGATATGGCCGGTTAATCCTGTGGTATAGGACTGATATTATGAAAAGTAACACAAGTAAAAATCCCGGCACCGTAGAGCATATCGCAGTGCTGGGCGGCGGCAGTTTTGGCACGGTGCTTGCCAACATCACCGCCAGGAACGGTCATGCTGTGCGCTTCTGGATGCGTAACGACAAGGCCATTGCCGCCGTCAATAACAAGCATGAGAACCCGGAATACCTGCCCGGCTACAAGCTGGCCGACAGCGTTGTTGCCACCGGCGATATGCGCGAGGCCGTTACCGATGCCACATTGGTTTTTGTCGCCGTTCCCAGCGATTCATTCAGGTCGGTAGTGAAACAGATGCTTGAGCACGCGCCAAAAACAGCCCTGCTGGTTAGCACCACCAAAGGCATAGAAGCAGACAGCTTCCTGCTGATGAGCCAGATTCTCGCGGAAGAAGCACCCGGGGCACAAATTGGTGTGCTAAGCGGCCCGAACCTGGCAAAAGAGATAGCCGACCAGCACCTTACCGGCACCGTCATCGCCAGCAACAGCGATCAGGTGCGCGAACGTGTCATTGAAGCACTCAAGTCAGAACACTTCCGCGTTTATATCAACGATGATATGTTCGGCGTGGAACTCGGCGGCTCACTGAAAAACATTTACGCCATCATTGCCGGCATAGCGGCTGCCATCGGCATGGGCTTCAACACCAACAGTATGCTGGTAACCAGAGCGCTGGCAGAAATGGCTCGCTTTGGCCGCGAACTCAACGCCGACCCAATGACCTTCCTCGGTCTGGCCGGGGTAGGCGACCTCGTGGTAACCTGCTCCACGCCATTAAGCCGCAACTACCGCATAGGCCAGGCACTGGGCCGCGGCAAATCCATTAACGAAGCTATAGAGGAAGTAGGGCAGGTGGCAGAAGGAGTGAACACTGTCAAAATGGTAAAACAAAGAGCCGAACAGCTGGATGTTTATATGCCTTTGGCAAGCGGGCTATACCGGGTTATCTATGAACAGGAACCCATCCCCAGCCTGATTTCCCACCTGATGATGAGCGAACAAACTCTGGATGTGGAATACGCCGCCCAGAAAGAGGAAAAGGTGCTCAAATGAGAGTTATGTATAAATTAACAAGCCCATCCCTGCGCAGTTCATGGCGACGTCTCTGGCCAACGGCTTTGCCAATGGTTTTATTGATGGTGCCACTACCACTTTCAGCCCAGCCTGCCAATACAGAGGCCGCAGAAACCACCCCCGGCTCCAATCATCCCTTGCTGGAACCATTCCAGTATTCCACAATAGTAGAATACGATTTCGCCGAAGATATAAACCACCGCGTAGTGCTAAGCAGCCTGAAACGCACCCGTGGCGTAGTAGTAGCAGAAAACTCCGAACGAATCAGAGGCAATGTAACCCGCATAGTTTATGAAGTATCCCAAGACTTCACCGGCGAGGATGTTTACCAGTTCTTCCGCAACCAAATGCAGGAAAAAGGCTACACCGAAATGTTCACCTGCACCGGCAGGTCCTGCGGCAGCAGCAACTACTGGGCTAACGACATCTTCCGCAACCGCGCCCTGTACGGTCCCCAAAACAATCAATACTACCTCTCAATGCAAGCCCCCCTCGGCCTTGAAACCGACCCCCGCCTCAGCGTCTATGTAATCACCCGCAGCAACCGCCGCACCTACGCTTACATAGAAGTAGTAGAAACAGAAACCACCAATACCACCGAAGCAACAACAAACACCAACACCCTGCTAGCCTCCCTGCAAAGCAACGGCAGCATAATCCTCCCTCCCATCCCCTTCAACAACACCGACCAACTCCCTCCTAACTCCAACATCTCTATACCCCTGGAACTTATGCAAGCCGACCCCACCCTAAGCATCTATCTGGTAGCCCACCTAAGCGAAGAACTCGAAACTCAACAAGGAACTAGACAAACTCTGGACACGCTACTACGCCGTTCCCGCACCCGCGCCGAATCCCTGCGCACCGCCCTGATACAAGCTGGCATCCCCGCCAACCGCATCACAGCCACGGGCGTAGGTCCCTTATCCCCAAGTTGCAACGCCACCAGCTGTGCCCAGCGTATAGAAATGGTGCTGCGGTAACTACCTTGAAGTGCGTCCGCAGTCTCTTTTGAGTCCGGGCTGGGGGGGGGGGGGGGGGGGGGGGGGGGGGGGGGGGGGGGGAGGGGGGGGGGGGGGGGGGGGGGGGGGGGGGGGGGGGGGGGGGGGGGGGGGGGAGGGGGAGAGAGACAACC
>JBPCXV010000056.1:0-2667 GCA_051008235.1 Pseudohongiellaceae bacterium
ATGGGAATGTTCGGCAATGGTTTATGGATTTTGCCGGTGCTATCCCGCGGTTGTCGCGGGTGGCGGCGGCGGACTTTGCCCGCGATGGTATGCCGGGTGATGATATTGGGATTGATGCGCGGCTTGCCGGTAATGATGATTTGGTTTTGTTTGATTGGGATGCCGCCCCCGCCGATTGGCAACAAAAGGATTTGACAAAGGCGGCGGCGGATTTGGGCTTCCCGCAGTTGCCGGTGGGGGCGGGAACATTGGCGAAGATTTGGCGGGCGGGGCGGGATGCCGGTGTGCCGAGCGATAAGTTTGCCGACATCGTGCGCACGGCGGGATATGACGGCTGGCAAATACCGGCAATCGGCAAAGACAATACCAGCCGCCGAATGGTGCTTGTAAATGACAGGGCGGTATCGCGAGTGGGGCGGTTTGCGATGATGAATGCTTATCATGGGACGGGGGCAACACGACAAGCACCGAAAGATAATGGTTTGAGGTTTGCTATTGCGCCGCCGAAAGGGACACCGGAATGGTGGCTGCGTAAAGGCAAATGGCAAGATGATGAGCGATTGAAAGGGACAAAAGCGCGTAAGATTGTCTATCACGGCTCGCCGAATACTTTTACCCATTTTGACCCGAAAAAGAAAGGCGACCATACGGATTCCGCAAGTGCTTATATGGGCTATTTCTTCAGCGATAATGAAGAGGTAGCGGCATCATATTCCGGACAAAGCGGGTTAGAGAATGCTATTTATAGCGTCGGCTCGCTATGGAATGATATGATAAGAAGGGACGAAATGCCAGATGATTTGTATCTTGACAAAGAGGCAGAGAAGATGTATTACAATGCCCAAACTGCGTCCCAAGGTTTTCTTGATACCGATGTGCGCGAAATACCCGGCTTGGTAGATGCTTTGAATTTCATTATCAATGCAGAATGGACTTCTGACGAGAGCAAAAGGGACGCGCGTAGCGACCTTGATTATTTGGAACAAATCCAACGGGATGGTGAGATACCAATGAATCATCCGGTTCGGTTGGCATTGAAAAATCCGCTTATCCATGACTATGGCTTTCAGCCGTGGCGCGATGAAACATTTGCGGAGTTGTTAGCAAAGGCAAAGAAAGAGGGGCGCGATGGTGCTATCTTTCGTAATGTGCAAGATATGATGATAGCAAATCATACCGCTACTCCACATTACAGCGATATCCACATTGCCTTTTCGCCGGAGCAGATTATAAGTGCCAAAAACGGCAAGACAATGAAAAAAAGGCGGAAGGCAAAACCAAAAGATACTGGCGGGCGATTTTCGGTTGGTGATGTTTTTGACGACAGGGATGGGTTTCGGCAAGCGGGCGGGGATTCTTTTGTCGGGCGGCGGTTTGCTATTGTGGGGGAGAGTTTGGCGGGGGAGTATGGACGGCGGCGGCTTAATCGGGCGCGGAATATGCGGAAAGATGGGGCGAGTGTCGGTGATATTTGGCGTGAGACCGGTTGGGTGCGCGGTAAGGATGACAAGTGGCGGTTTGAGATGGATGATGTGCGGTTGTCAGATGATTGGTTGCGACATTTCTCGCGGGGGGATGAGCAGGTGAAGTTGTCATCTTTGGTGGAAAATAAAGATGCTTTGGAACTTTTGCCGGGTGCGAGGAATGCTCTTGTTAGTATTGATGTTTTGGGTGATAGCACATTGAAAGACGGTGATGTTGAGTTGGTGATGGCGGGAGTTGGTGATTTTGGTGTTAGAATGGTTTATTATGTTGGCGGACAAGATGTCATCGGTGAATGGCGGCGATATGTCGCCGGGCGTGTTGGCACGGGACCATTACCTGATAGAGATGGGCGGCAACAGGGAAGAAAAAATCGCGCGGGCAAAGGCGGAGTTTCTGGAAGTGATGGCGTTGATAACGCAAAAAGAAGCGGCATTGAAAGAGAGCGGCAAGTATTAGCCCACGAAGTCCAGCACTTTGTGCAGGCGGCAAGCGGATTGTCGGGCGGGGTTGTTTTGGAACCGCCCAGTAAATATGAAAAGGAATATCAACGACTTGGTAAGGATGAGGTTCTTCGGTTGTTGATGGATTTGCGCCGTCATAAAAGTGATTATGTGTTGCTGAAAGGTGCTAAATATGGGCGGCTTTATTTACAGGCAAATAACGATGCCGAGCGCAAACAGGCATTGTTGGAGTTTTTGGCATTCCGTCATTATGCTCTTAATCTTGGCGAGGCGGAAGCGCGGGAAGTCCAGAATCGGTTTGGGAAGTCGGCTGAATGGCGGGCGGCTAATCCGCCGAATTGGGATGGGATTGCTGAAAAGGATTTGATATTGCCGACAGGAGACGGGCGATATTCTATTGCGCCGGGGGAGTTTCGGCGGAGTGTTGGGGGGCGGTTTGATGTTTCTTTGCGGGATGGTCGGGCTGTTGTTTTTGACCGAGTTAGCAACTTGCAGGGCGGGTTTGGCTTGCGGGATGGTGATGCCTTGCCGCAGGTTGTGCGGGCGGCAAAGGGGCAAAAGGTGCGGCTTCGGGCGGCTATGCTTCGCTCGGCAGATAAGATTGGTGCGGTGCTTGATGACTTCTCGCGGTCGGCGGCGGCGATGCGGGGCGGGTTTGATATTGATGGGAATATTGCCGATATCCGTAAGGGTTTCACGGGAAACAATAAACGGCAGATAT
>JBPCXV010000057.1:0-12318 GCA_051008235.1 Pseudohongiellaceae bacterium
GCACGGCGCCCGACGCAGTGACCATCAGCGGCCCCAACGCCACTGCCACCCTCAGTGTAAGAACCTCGGCGGATAACGCCGACGAAGCCGACGCCAGCATTACGGCGACAGTGATGGGGGGCACCGGCTACAACCCCGTTGCGCCGCTCAGCGCCAGTGTTCTTGTTGAAGACAACGATGGCGTGAACATCAGCATCGCCGATGCCAGGGGCGGTGAAGATGAAGCTGGAGATGGAAGTGCAGGGCGGGTGGTCTTCACCGTTACCCTGAGTGCGTCGCCGGCGGAAGACACTGAAGTGACCTGGGAGACCGTCCACGACAGCAGCGGTAGCAACCCGGCCACATCAACAGGCGCTGGTGCCGACTACAACGCCGCCCGCGGCGTCCTGACCTTTATCGCCGAGGGCACCACCACGATGAACATTGCAGTGGACGTTGTGAATGACGTGCTTGTGGAACAGGAGGAGACCTTCCTGTTGCGGCTCAGTGCTCCAACTGCTGATGCAACTATTATTGGCGACTCCGAAGTCACCGGCACCATCACCAGCGGGGATGTGCCGGGCATATCCATCGCCAATGCCGAAGGTTCGGAAACGGAAGGGCGGCTGGTCTTTGTCGTTACCCTGAATACGGCGCCGGCAGAAGATACCGTTGTAAGCTGGGAGACCGCCGATGGCGGCGGCAGCAACCGGGCCACATCAACAGGTGCCGCCGCCGACTACACCCCCGCCAGCGGCACCCTGACCTTTACTGCAGGCAGCGCCACTACGATGAACATCATAGTGGTGGTGGCGGATGACGATCTTGTGGAACCGAACGAGACCTTCCTGGTGCGGCTCACCGGCGCGACCAACGATGGCAACATTACCGATGGCGAGGCCGTCGGCACCATCACCAGCGAGGATGAGCCGGAGATTAGCATCCGCCGCAATGTTGACAGAGTAACGGAGGGTATGTCTGCCACCTTTACTGTTACTGCTTCGCCTGTGCCCTTTGGCAATCTGAATGTCACCATGGCGACTTCACAACAAGGCGGCTTCATCAGAGGCACACCGGCTCGCACAGTGGTCATCGGTGCTGGCGGCACTGCCACTTATACTATCAATACTCAGGAGGTGTCGGGTGTGGGCACCGGTTCCGTTACCGCCATCGTGCAGCCGGGCACTGGCTACACGCTGAGTTCGGGCAACAGCAGCGCCACAGTGGCGGTGGTGGATTCCTCGGTGCGGCGGGTCAATGTTGCCGCCAGTCAGGCCAATGTGGTTGAGGGCACGGACAGCACGGTAACCTTCACCATCTCCCTGAACTCAATGCCATCGGCAACGGGCGAGACCGCCGTGACGGTGGATTATGCTACCGAAGGTGTGAGCAACAATCCGGCTACGGCGGGTAGCGACTACACCGCCGCCTCCGGCACTGTGATATTCGCCGCCAATGAAACCAGCAAGACAGTTATGGTGAACATCACCAATGACAACCTCTACGAGCAGTTCAACGAGCAGTTCCAGATGCAGATTTCCAATCCCCGGCCCTCGGTCAGCAACCAGATTGGCACCAGCACCGCAACAGTGACTATTGCTGATGATGAAAGTCTCACGCTGAGCATTGCAGTGGTTGCCGGCAAGTCCAGCGTCACCGAGGCCAACGGCAACACGCTGGAGTTTGCGGTGAGTCTTGCCGGTGCTGCGGGTGGTGTGCAGGATGATGTTACTGTCAATTACACTTTGAGCGGCACCGCCGATGCCGATGGCGCTGCTGCAGCAGGACGCGCCGACTACACCGCGCCGTCCGGCAGCCTGAACTTCACCGGCACCGCTACCGGTCAAACCGTGGTAGTCACTGTGCTTGACGACGACATCGCCGAGGGCGTTGAAATGGTCACCCTCACCCTAAGCCAGCCAACCGCACCGCGCGTAACCCTCGCCACCGGCACGACCACGGCCACCGGCACCATCATTGATGATGAGATGGCAGTCATCTCCATCGCCGCCGCAGGCAATTCCACTTCCATCACCGAAGGCGACGACGCCGTCTTCATCATCAGTTCCAGCAACAGCCCGATGGATGACACCAGCATCGGCCTGACCGCCAATCAGACTGGCAGCTTCATCAGCGCGGCGCTGCCCGATTCGGTAACGCTGGTCGGCGGCCAAATCAGCGCGACCCTTACGATTGCCACTGTAGGTGACATGAATCACGAGGCAGATGGCTCCATCAGCCTGCGCCTCAACCTGAGCAGCGAGTTGACTAACGCTGGCTACAGCGCCAACCCGAACGCATCCGCAGCCACTATCACCATCGTTGACGACGACCAGCCATCCGTCAGCATTAGCGTTTCCCCAGCCTCCGGCGTGGAAGGCACCAACGCCGTCTTCACCATTACCGCCACACCAGTCCCGTACGCTGGCATCACCCTGACCGTGCCACTAACAGTGTCAACCGTCGGCAACTTTGTTACCGGAGCCGCGGCACCCGCCAATGTAGTCCTCACCAACACCGCCGCCACCGCCATATTCACCATAGCAACGCAAGACGATGAAGTGCGCGAAGCCAACGGCACCATCACCGCCACCCTGTCCACCCCCACCAGCGACGTTTACAGACTTGGCACAAGCAGTCAGGCCGTGTTCACTGTTCAGGACAACGACACACCGAACCTTTCCATCCGTGCCACCGACATCGGCGGCACATCAGTCAGCTCAGTGATAGAAGGCAGCACCATCGTCTTCACCATCACCTCCAGCTTCGCCCCACGCGAGGATTTGAGCGTGGCACTAAATGCCACCACCCAAGGCGATTACTTTGACGGCCCGGTACCCCCATCGCAAACTCTGATACTCGCAACAGGGCAGAGCAGCGCCGCCATCACCGTCAACACCGTGAATGACGATGACCCGGAAGGGGATGGTTCCATAACAGTCACCCTGACAGCGGTGAATGCCAGCGCCAACTACGCAGTGGTAGCACCCGCCAGCGCTCAGGTCGTTGTTGAAGACGACGACGGCCTGAACGAAGAACAGGTTGAAGCCATCAACACCGCCGTGCTCTCCGACCTCGGCATAATCACCACCGATACACTAAACGGCATCATCAGCGATCGCATAACAGGTGCCGTCAACGGCACCGCCACCCCGCAAGGTCTTACCGTAGCCGGCTCCAGCATCCCCGACTTCCTGATGAAGCAACTGCAGTCCCGCCACGACCGCCGCGAACAAATGCGCGCCTCCGGCGAATGGAAACCCGATGAACCATTCCAGTTCAACAGCCGCGACCTGAACTTCGCCATGACCCTGGGCGTTGGCGGCAAAGGCGAGGGCACTGGCGGGAACACTGGCGCCGCCGCAAGTGGCAGCTTCAACCTGCCCGCATTCTCCGGCCTCGCCGAATCCACCGCCGCCGGCACTGGCGCCGCCACCGACAGCAACTTAACCTTCTGGGGCCGCGGCTTCTATCACAGCCTGGACAGCATCCGTGACGCCGTTGACTTTGACGGCAAAATCACCGGCGCCACATTCGGCCTTGACCTGCAGAGATCAAACTTCATCATCGGTGCCGCCATAAGCGACATCAGCTCAGAAATGGATTTCAACTATCAAGACCTGGACGGCATCCACACCACCAACGTAATTGCCGTCAACCCATACATTGCCCACAGCTGGGACAGCGGCGTTCATCTGTGGGGCACACTCGGCTTTGCCGGCGGCGACATTGAGGTGGTTGAAGCAGACGATATCAACAACCGCTACACCAGCAGCGTGAGCATGAAGAGCGCCGGCTTCGGCGGCTACGGCCCCATCTTCAACCGCGTAACCGACTCCGGCAGCAAGCTGAGCCTCGGCATCATCGGCAACGGCATGCTGTCCAGCATAGAAGAAGACAACGCCAGCGCAGACAGTGGGCGCGTAAGAGTTGGCCTGAAACTGGAACAAAGAACAAACACAGGTTCCGGCAACAGCTTCGCCAGCAACGCCACACTGAATTACCGCAATGACTTCGGCGATGGCCTCACCGGCGGCGGCGTGGAACTCGGCGGCGGCTTGGAACTCGGCATCCCCAACTCCGGCCTGCAACTGGACCTCAATGCCCGCACCCTCGTCAGCCACACCGAAAATGTGAACGAGTGGGGCGTCGACATCGGCATAGCCTGGACCACCGGCCAGGATGGCCGCGGCCTCTCACTAACCTTCAAACCCCAATGGGGCGCAACCGACAGCCAGGAAAAACGCTTCTGGGATGACAGCGCCGCAAACTTCAAACAATCAACCACCGACGAGGCTGGCCGTTACAACCTTGAAATGAAGTACGGCATTGAACTTGCCGGAGCAAGCGCGATAGGCATAAGCGATAGTGAAAACGCAGACACGGACGCAGGCACCAGTGAACTACTGGAACTCTTCTTCCAGGGAGACGACAACAGAAACATCAAACTCGGCGCCAACTTCGGCCTCGGCCAAAACGCCGAAATGGAACTGTTCGCCCGCACCGACCTCAAACGAAACCAAAACTTCACCCTCGGCGCCAACTACGCCATCGGCGAAACCCTGAGCATAGGCTACGAAGCCATAATGACCCCAAGCCTAGCCCTCGGTTCTTCAGGAGCCTCAACCACCAGCGGAACCACACCCAACCCGGATACCGGCAAGCCATCCGCCACCCGCTACTTACCTTACCTCCGCCAAAGCACCCCCGAACTCAACCCCTTCGGCGACCCCACCAACACAATGTTCACCCTCCCGGGCATGAACACCCAACAACCCTCATCCGCCACCACCCCGGGCCTCAACCACCGCGCCTACCTCCGCTACGAGAAACGTTTCTAATCCCTCAATAACTCCCCCCCGTCTGCTTTGGTGGGGGGCTCCCTGATTTGTCTCACACACATTGGGTCAGGACAAAGCACTTGACTCTCATTACATTATCAGCGATGCTACCCCTCACAGGAGGCCTCCCATGAAAGCAGACAACACCGTACTCAAACATCTCAACAAAGCCCTGAGCAATGAGCTTGTGGCAATCAACCAGTATTTCCTCCACTCCCGTATGTATCAGGATTGGGGCTTGAAACAACTGGCCGAGAAAGAATACGAAGAAGCCATTGACGAAATGAAACACGCCGACCAACTCACCCAACGCATCCTCTTCCTTGAAGGCCTGCCCAACCTGCAAGACTTGGGCAAACTGCTCATCGGCCAAAACACGCGCGAGATGCTTGAAGCCGACCTGAAACTGGAAATGGTAGCCTGCCCCGACCTGCGCGCAGGCATCGCCCACTGCGAAGAGGTTAGCGACTACGTAAGCCGCGACCTGCTCAGCTCCATCCTGGAAAGCGAGGAAGAACACATTGATTGGCTGGAAGCCCAACTGGGGCTGATTAAGAAGGTTGGCCTGGAAAATTATCAACAGTCCATGATGTAATGCATGCATGTATTGATTTGGGTTCCAACAGCTTCCACCTGCTAATAGGTGAATGGCTGGAAGGCGAAATAAGAATAGTTGAACGACTCAGTGAGAAAGTGCAACTCGGTGAAGGCGTGGGCGTTACCGGCCGCATCTCACCCGCCGCATTTGAGCGCGGCATTGAATGCCTCATCCGCTTCGACGAGTTAATGCAGCGCTACCCACTGGAAAATTATTGGGCACTCGGCACCAACACATTCCGGGTGGCAAAGAACGCCCAAACATTCCTGCACGAAGCAGCGCGAATCGGCATAAACATCTCCCCCATATCCGGCGTACAAGAAGCCATTCTGATTTACGCCGGTGTAATTACCGCACTGCCAAAATCCGATGCGCGCCGCCTGGTAATTGATGTGGGCGGCGGCAGCACGGAAGTTATAATAGGGCGACACCACAAACGCCTCATCACCGAGAGCCTGGCCATCGGCAGCGTAGCCTGGCGCGACCGCTTCTTCGCCGGCGCAAAGCAAGATGCAACCGAACTACTACCGCAAATGGATGAGGGCAAAGCCGCGGCAGCGGCAGTGTTCGCCAAACTTGCCCCCGTCATAATGAAAATCGGCTGGAATGAAGTATATGCCTCATCCGGCACCATGAAAATGCTCTCATATATTTGCCAGGAACACGGCTACGGCACCGGCGAGATTCATCTGGACGGCCTCTATGCCCTGAAACCCGTCATCGCCCAAAGCATCATCAACAACGCCGAACTACCCGGCCTCAAAGAAAGCCGCCGCGACCTGCTACTCCCCGGCTGGTGCGTAATAACCGGCCTGATGGAAACCTGCAACATCAACCGCATCCACTTCAGCCACACCGCCCTGCGAGAAGGGATGCTTGACTTCATGGTGAAAAACAGCAAGACCCTGCGCACAATGCAACGCAGCGGCTTACCCGGAGTGATTTCCACAACCCCCACGGAGTGAGGCACGGGCAGGCAGGGCTTTCCGCCCGTCTGGTGTGTGTCGCTGTTACTTCACCTCAACACACTCGCAAAAGCACAGCATTTTTGGCATAATGACCACCTCGCCCGCTTTCTGGCGGCAATACAAAGGTTAGTAGGTTATGTCTAAACAAACAATTCACAAAGAACTGAAAGTTGCGGTTGATGATTCTGTTGCAGGTGTTGCGAGCACTACGAGCACTACGAGCGCTACGAACGCTACGAGTGCTACGAGTGCTACAAGTACTACGAACGTTACCAGCACTACAAGTGCCACCCCCGCCACTCCCGCCACACCAGTAATGGAACTGGTACCAAAAGACCCTTTTGACAAAGCCTATTACGAGAACCGCGAACTCAGCTACCTGAAATTCAACTGGCGCGTACTAAACCAGGCGCGCAACCCGCAACACCCCTTGCTTGAGCGGCTTATATTCCTGCTCATATTCAGCTCCAACCTTGACGAGTTCTTTGAAATCCGCGTTTCCGGCCTGAAGAAGAAGCAACTGGGCTTCGGCTGGAAATCACCGGATGCCGACGGCAGGTCGCCGCGCCAGGTATTGCAGTCCATACATGAAGAGGTGCAGGTGGCACTGGAAGAGCAATACCGCATCCTCAACGAAGAACTGCTACCCTCACTGCGTCAACAACAGATTTCATTCCTGCCCCGCCATGAATGGAACAAGAAAATCATCAAGTGGGCCGAACGCTACTTCCACGATGAAATTCTGCCAGTCATCAGCCCCCTCGGCCTTGACCCGGCTCACCCCTTCCCGCGCCTGGTCAACAAGAGTCTCAATTTCATCCTCAAACTGGATGGCAAAGATGCCTTCGGACGCGCCAGCGGCCTGGCAATTGTACCAGCACCGCGCTCGCTACCCCGACTTATCAAAATCCCCAAATCCATTCTGCCGGAAGGAGATAACTTTGTTTTCCTCTCATCCATCATTCACGCTTTCGTCGGCGAGTTTTTCCCCGGCATGGAAGTAAGGGAATGCCACCAGTTCCGAGTCACCCGTAATGCCGACCTGGAAATGTCCCAACTGGAAGTTGAAGATGTGGCCAGCGCACTCCGCGGCGAATTACACAGCCGCCGCTTCGGCGCCGCCACCAAACTGGAAGTAGGCAAGGAATGCTCCGAAGAACTAACCCACTTCCTGCTGGAACATTTCAACCTCACCGAAGAAGAACTCTTCCGCCTGGACGGCCCGGTCAACCTGCAACGCCTGATGGCCGTAACCGACATGCTTGACCGCCCCGACTTACGCTTCCCCAAGTTCTCCCCCGTCACACCACCACCGCTGGATACTACAAACATTTTTGCCGCAGTAGAAAAAGATGACCAGTTGTTGCTACATCCCTACCAATCATTCACGCCAATTATTGACTGGGTGCGCCAAGCAGCCAAAGACCCCGCGGTACTCTCCATCAAACAAACCCTCTACCGCACCAATGAATCATCAGAACTGGTAGAAGCACTGGCCGAAGCCGCACGCGCCGGCAAGGAAGTCACAGTAGTCATTGAACTGCGAGCACGCTTTGACGAAGAAGAAAACATCAATTTCGCCAGCGTCTTGCAAGAGGCCGGCGCAGTAGTGGTATACGGCGTCATGGGCCACAAAACCCACGCCAAGATGCTGCTGTTCGTACGCCGGGTAGGCGACAAACTCAAACGCTACGCCCACCTCGGCACCGGCAATTACCACCGCAAAACCACGCTACTCTACACCGACTACAGCCTACTCACCGCTGACCCCACCCTGTGCGCCGATGTTCACAAAGTGTTCCAGCAAATTACCGGCATGGGCAAAAAAATCCATCCCAAACAATTAATTCACGCCCCATTCAGCCTGCGCAAATCATTACTCAAAATGATTACCGCAGAAAAACACGCCGCAAAAAATGGCAAACCCGCACGCATCATCGCCAAAATGAACGCACTCACCGACCCCGAAATCATCAGAGAGCTATACGCCGCCGCCCAAGCCGGTGTGCCCATTGACCTCATCGTCCGCGGCGTATGCTGCCTGAAACCCGGCATCCCCGAACTAAGCGAAAACATCCGTGTAGTTTCAGTAGTAGGCCGCTTCCTTGAACACTCCCGCGTATGGTTCTTCCGCAACAACCCACAACAGGTATTCTGCTCCAGCGCCGACTGGATGGAACGCAACCTCGACCACCGCATTGAAGTCTGCTTCCCCATCCTGCGCAAGAAACTGGCCCAACGCATCATAGCCGAACTGGAAATCTACCTGACACCACACCACAATGTGTGGGAAATGCAGGCGGATGGCTCCTATGTAGAAACCCTCCCCAAAGAAAACGCCCCCGAATTTGACCCCGTGCAAAGCATCTTCCTGCGCGAGCTTTCAGTTTGAAGGTAAAGCCATGCAACGCGAATCCATGGAAGTTGATATAGTCATTGTAGGAGCTGGACCAGCTGGTCTGGCTACTGCATGTCGGCTACGGCAACTGGCCCGCGATGCAAACAAAGAACTTTCCGTATGCGTGCTGGAAAAAGGCTCCGAGGTGGGCGCCCACATAATGTCCGGTGCAGTGTTTGAACCCGCCGCACTGAGCGAACTGTTTCCCAACTGGCAAGAGCAGGGCGCACCACTGAACGCACCAGTAACGGGCGACGATGTCTATTACCTGAGCGGGCCGAACAAGCAATTCAAATTCCCCGGCCTGCTGGTGCCACGCACCATGCACAACGATGGCAACTACATCATCTCGCTGGGCAAACTGTGCAACTGGCTGGCCGAGCGAGCGATAGAACTGGGTGTTGAAGTCTTCCCCGGATTCGCAGCAGCAGAAATGCTTTACCATGATGATGGCAGCGTAAAAGGCGTCGCCACCGGCGACATGGGCGTGAGTGCTGGCGGCGAACACAAGCCCTCCTACGAACCGGGCTTTGAGTTCCACGCCAAATACACAGTTCTCGCCGAAGGTTGCCGCGGTCATCTGGGCAAAGAAGTCATCGCCCGCTTTAACCTGGACAAGAACAGCGACCCGCAACACTACGGCATCGGCCTGAAAGAAGTTTGGGAAATTAACCCCGACAAACACCAACAAGGGCTGGTGGTGCACACCGCTGGCTACCCCATGCTTGATGCCAGTTACGCCGCTTCCAGTGGCGGGTTTCTATACCACACGGAAGGCAATCAGGTCTCGCTTGGCCTGATTATAGATTTGTCTTACAGCAACCCTCACCTGAGCCCCTTTGATGAGTTCCAACGCTACAAACACCACCCACTAATCAGGCAATATCTGGAAGGCGGCAAACGCATCAGTTACGGCGCACGGGCTATCATCAAAGGCGGACTTAATTCCCTACCCAAAATGACCTACCCGGGAGGGCTACTCATCGGCTGCGACGCCGGCACCCTGAACGCCGCCAAAATCAAGGGTAGCCACACGGCCATGCAATCCGGGACGCTGGCGGCGGAATCCTTGTTTGCCGCGCTGTCCGCCGAACCACCTGCCGCGCCGTCTGCCACATCGTCTGCCGAACAATCTGCCACGCCGTCTGCTGCATCGCTTGCCGCAATCAGCGAAGATACGCCACCACGGGAGATTACCGAGTTCAACACCCGCTTCGCCCGTTCAGAATTGCACCGCGAGTTGCACCGCTCACGCAACTTCAGCGCCGGATTTCACAAACTCGGTTTCTGGCTGGGCAGTGCCCTGGCATTTCTTGAACAGAATATCTTTGCCGGCAGATTCCCGCTTACCCTGCATGACCGCAACAAGGACCATTGCCAGCTAAAACCGGCCGCCGAAGCACCGAAGATAGACTATCCCAAACCTGATGGCGTTATCAGCTTTGACAAACTGTCCTCGGTATATTTATCAAACACCAATCACGCCGAAGACCAGCCTTGCCATCTGCAACTAAAAGACCCCACTGTGCCAATCGCCATCAACCTGCCCCTCTATGACGAACCAGCACAACGCTATTGCCCCGCCGGAGTGTATGAAGTGGTAGAGGAGGCCGATGGCAACAAGCACTTCCAAATCAACGCTCAAAACTGCGTACATTGCAAAACCTGCGACATCAAGGACCCAGCCCAAAATATCCACTGGGTTGTCCCGGAAGGCGGCGGCGGCCCCAACTATCCCGCCATGTGATGCCAGCCAGCGAATAGAGCAGGGCATATTAGATAAAGGTTCCTTATGAACTTCATAAGCAAAGCCGTAAAATGTTTGGTACTTGCAGGGATATGCTGCCTTATGACGCAGTTGGCAAGCGCCCAAGCACCTGCTGAAACATCCAGCGAGATGCCGGTTACCCGGCTTCTGGATGAACGCTGGCTACTGGTGGAAACCACGCACTTCACAATCTTGAGCCAGCAATCTTCCCGCCAAACCTTACGCTTCGCACAAGACCTGGAAAACTGGCGTCAGGTAGCGGCCTATATTATTCAAGACACTGTCTCCACTACCCAACTACCACAAGCCCCCGTCCCCAACCTAGTTTATCTGATTGATAATAAAGAAGATTTCAATCTACTCACCATTACTCAGGATCCCGCATTCTTCGCCCCCACACCGCGCGCCAATTTCATGGCACTGGCCGCAAGCGAGGAGCATGCAATGGAAATTGCCCTGCACCACTATGTGCACTTTCTGGTGCGCAACTTCCTTGATTTGCGCTTGCCGCGATGGTACGAAGAAGGGCTGGCGGGCTATGTCTCTCGCATCACCATGGATGGCACACAACCCCGCTTTGAACGTTTCACCACCAAAGCCAACGAACTTATGGTGCAAATCAGCGAAGTAATTTCGCTGGAACGCCTAATCTATAGAGACGAAGCACTGGCCTCGCCACGACTTATCCAGATTGCCAATTTGAAATCGGCCGCCCTGTTGCACTATCTCAAACACGGCTGGGAAGAGGAACAGTTCAACGACCGCCGACCACAGTTGGCCCGCTATCTGGAATTATTGTTGGAAGGACGCAACCAGCGTTTCGCCTACGACCAGTCGTTTGATGTAACCACCGAAACGCTGGACACACTGTTTCATACTTATCTGTTAAACAGCGCCCGCCCGCGAGGCCAAATTGAATCGGGCCCGTTGCAACCCCTCCCCGAATACACCAGTGTGCGACAGCAAGGCCCCTCGCTCGCCGTGCAGCTGGCCGAACTCGCTCTCAATGCCGGGCAGATGGCAAACGCCGAGATACTGTTCCGAGCAGCACTGGCAGCCGACCCATCCGTAGCCCGCGCACATTCCGGGCTGGGCGATGCAATACGTTTTCAGGAATTGCCAGTAAGCGACCAAACTGTAGCACAGCATTTTGAAGACGCCCTGGCAACCGCGCCGGAAGAACCGGACATCCTGCTGGACATCTTGCTGGACTACGGAGAATACTGGGAATATGAACTGGAAGATTGCGACAAAACCTATCCCGCCACGCAACGCCAGCAAATTCTCGCCAACATTGAAACCCGCTTCCGCCAGGCACTGGCAATCGCGCCGGACAACGCCGAAGTCAATCTGGCTATGGGGGAAATCTACCTGTTCCCGGAAAGAAACTGGCAGGAAGGCGTGGCCTATCAGCGCCGGGCTTTTGAATTATTGCCCGCCGATACATTCATTATGGAGCAAGCGACAAGATATGCCATTGAAAGCGATAACTACGAGCAAGCCGAACTACTCATCACCGAACTGGCACAGCCCTTGCATTTCTGGCTGGAACCCGAATGGGTAACCGACCTGAGAGAACGCCTGCTACGCAAACGCCGCAACGAGCCTTATGACGAATGTAGTGAAGATTAGCTGTGCTATCACTCCCCCCTTGAGGGGGAGTCGCAGAAGGGGTAAAGACCGGGCACATGGTTTACACATGAGACCGGGCACATGGTTTACAAAGTTAGGATATCGGCTTTTCAATAGGAGAAGACGATGCCCTG
>JBPCXV010000058.1:0-3845 GCA_051008235.1 Pseudohongiellaceae bacterium
TTGGCTCTGGACAGAGTGCCCACCCTGCCTGTGTCGGTGAACTACGCCACCAGAGGCCGCACCTTGCCCCTTAACCCGAGCGATCCCCCGCTGGCAATCAGCGAGCAGGATTTTGTCGCCACCGCAGGCAGCCTCCAGTTTGCCGCAGGCAGCGCCATAGAGACGGTCACCATTACCGTCGCCCTGATTGACGACGACATCCCCGGCGAGGGCGACGAGCGTTTCTACCTTGAGTTCAGCGACGCCAGAAACCTTGCGGCGGTTAGTCGTCTCACCGGCATCATCACCGACAACGACGACGACAAGATAGTCATCAGCATAGCCGCCGACACGACCACCGTTACCGAGGGCAATGAGGCCGTCTTCATCCTGACTGCCAGCAGCAGCGGCCACAGTGCCGCCCTGGTGATTGGCGTGGACCTGAGCCAGGAGGGCATGTACCTGGTCCCCGGTGCCGCCACCAATGTTTCGGTAACCATAGGCACAGGCGAGTCCACCGCAACCTTGCGCGTCGCCACCGAAGGGAAGACCGTTGGCACCGGCACTGACGAAGTTGACGGCAGCATCACCGCCACCATTCAAACCAGCACCAACTACACGGCTGCCGCCGAACCCGACAACAGCGCCACTGTGCAAGTGCTGGATGATGATATTTCCGCGCTCAGCATCAGCGTGGTTGATGTGGCCGGCTCCCGAATTGAGGAAGGCGAACTGGCCGTGTTCGTGGTCACCGCCCCCTTTGTTCAGAGCAGCGACCTGACCGTGCGCATAGGCGTCAGCGAAAGCGGCGATGTCATTGATGCCGCACTCCTGCCGTCGGTTGCCGTCATCCTGGCGGGCGACTCTACGGCTTTATTCCGCGTCTCCACCATCAATGATTCAGACGATGAGCCGAGCAGCACCATCACCGCCACCATCGCGATGCACGCCGACTACACCATCAATGTAGCCAGCGCCGAAATTGAAGTGACTGCCCGTGATATACCGCCGGTCACCATCCCGGTTGATGGTGCCGGACTGCGCATAGCCGATGTCTCGGGCAGTGAAGCAATCGGCACCATGCCATTCACGGTTACCCTGACCCCTGCCGATGCAAGCACGACGATGACAGTCACAGTGGACTACGCCACCTCCGATGACTCGGCGCTGGCCGGCAGCGACTACACAGCCACAAGCGGCACCCTGACCTTCGTCACCACTCCGAGCACCGTCGTCACCATGACGGCAGGCGGCACCACTACCACTATGGAGGTCAACCCGCCTGTTACCGCCACCATCTCCGTGCCCATCACCAGCGACAATGAAAATGAAGACAACGAAAGATTCTTTGTGGTGCTGAGCAACCCGATGCCGGACACAGTACCGTTGCCGTCAAGACCGGGCACAGGCACGATTATAGATACCAACAAACGCATCGTCGGCATAGCGAGGCCGGTCGGTGAGATAGAAGAGGGCGGCGGCGCTGTCTTCCGCTTCACGGTGAACCGGGCACCGGATTTCGGCAACGACCTGATTATCAACCTGCTGGCTCCCGAAGATCCGGGCGGCTATCTGACCGAGGCCGCGCCGACCACAGTAACCATAGCGGCGCTGCAGCACAGTGCTGCGCTAACGCTGGCTACCGCGAATGATGATGTCATAGAGGCGGACAGTTACATCGGCTGGACGATTGGGCAGAGTGCCTCCTACCCCTATGTCACAAGAACCGGGGAGACCAGCGCCACTGTGCGCGTCACCAGCGAAGACCGCGCTACGCTGGCCATCAGCGAGGTCGCCAGTTCGGTGGCCGAGGGCGCCCCGGCCGAGTTTGAAGTTACCGCCACCGGCACCCTGTCCGCAACGGCGGTGTTGAATGTCGGCCTGCTGGTAAGCGAACAGGGCGACTTCATTGATGGCAGCAGCGCCACGCTGACTTCCGTTAGCGGCGGCAGTGGCGGCTATGGCGCATCGCTTAGCCTCTCCACCGGCAACCTTACCGCAATCCTGACCGTTGCCACCCTTGATGATGATGTTGATGAAGCCGATGGCAATATCACCGCCACGCTGCAAACCGGCAACCTTTACACCCTGTCCACCGTAACCGCCGACAACAGCGCCGGCGTGAGCGTAACCGATGATGACCTGCCCAGTCTCAGCCTCGCCGGCGCCACCACCACCGAAGGCACCGATGCCACACTGGAGTTTGTGCTCACCCTGTCCGGCCCGACCGATGAAGTCATCACCATTGAAGCCAACACCAGCGACGGCACCGCCACCACCGCCGACGGTGACTACACCGCCATAAGCGCACAACAAGTCAGCTTCGCCGTCGGCCAGACCCGCCAAATCATCACCGTGGCCGTGCTTAACGACGAAGTTGCCGAGGCAACAACCGAAAGCCTCTATCTGGTGCTCAGCAACCCGATGCCGTCCGGCCTGACCCTGACCAACAGCCAGGCCCGCGGCGACATCCGCGATGACGATACACCGATCATCAGCATCGCCCCGGTCACCACCCCCGTAACCGAAGGCACAGCCGCCGTCTTCCGCCTGACCCCGTCGGTCACACGCCCCAACCAGATTCTCTTGCCGGTGGAGGTGAGCCAGGTAGGCGACTACCGCACCCCGGGCGCCGCCGCTCGACTGTCCCTGCGCCTGTTGCCGAACCAGAGCGAGGCATTGCTCACCGTTACTACAACAGCCGACAGCATTGACGAAAACCATGGCAACATCACCGCCACCCTCTTCACCGGCCCCAACTACAGGGTTGCCGCCGAACCCAATAACATCGCCACGATTGTGATTGAAGACGATGACGACCCCAGCATCAGCATCAGGCCGGTGGCTGATTCAATTACCGAAAGCGACCCGCCAACACCGGCACTGTTCACCATCACCGCCACCTCTATGCAAGACACCGCCCTGACGGTGGGCGTGAGCATCGTTGAAGCAAACGGCTCCTTCACCGTCCCGCCGCTACCAACCATGGCGGTTATTGCGGACGGCCAATCCTCCGTCGTGCTCACCGTTGCCACCCGCGCCGACAATGGTGTGAGCAATCCGGACAGCATCATCACCGCCACCGTGCTAACCGGCACCGGCTACCAGACAGGCGCGCCGGTCAGCGCCGAAGTCTTCGTCCGCGATGGCAACCGACCGCCTGACCCGACACAGCGGCCTGTGGTCAATGTCGGCACTGTCGCCCCGGCCAGTGTTGATGAGCACGCCGGTGTCATTCGCTTTGGCATCAGCCTCAGTCGGGAGACCTTGCTCACCGTGCGGGTGGCTTACCAGACCAGCGACGGCACGGCCACCGCCCCGGCTGACTACGAAGCGCAAATAGACTCACTGGTCTTCAACCCGGGCGGCGGCCTGAGCCAGACAGTAACCGTGGCTATCGTTGATGATGCGCTGGACGAGGATGACGAGACATTATTGCTGAATATCCTCAGCGCAACCAATGCATCCATTGGCGCCGCCATCACCGATGGCATGATTGTTGACAATGACGACACTGTCAGCATCAGCACCGCCACCACGACGGTGAGCGAAGCCGACAGCAGCAGCAGCCCGCCGCAATTCACCCTCACGGCCAGCGCCGTGCAGCCGACCGACTTGACGGTTACCGTAAGCGTTGACAACGGCCCGGGCAACGACTTCCTGCAAGGCACACCGCCATTGCTGGTCACCGTAACCATTCCTGCCAGCAGTGCCAGTAGCGAATTCACGCTCACCAGCGCCCTGGATGATGACGACATTCCCGAGGCAGACGGCAGCATCATCGTCACCGTGCTGAACGATGCCCGTTACAATCCCGCGCCCGCGCCCGACAACAGCGTCAGCGTCAGCGTAACCGACGACGACAG
>JBPCXV010000059.1:0-4108 GCA_051008235.1 Pseudohongiellaceae bacterium
ATTCGTCTGAATCCATTGATACCCTCCAATTGATCGACTGTCATGTCTTCTGATGAGAATGCGAACTCGGACTCGCCGTCATCAAATTCAAATATGTTTTTTGCTAGTGCCTGGCTTTGAGCCGGTAACAATCCGACGACCTTCTGACCGTCACAGCAACATCGTACATTTACCATTTGCATAGTGAACTCCTCGCGTTCGTTATAACCAAGGGTGAAATATACACCTAACTCGGTCACAAATACGTGGCGTTTTAAATCTACTCGATGCTTGACGTACTGCATAGCCACTCACGGCCATCAAAAAGGCACGTCTTCCGGATCGTCACGCGGGTCGCTGAGGTCAAGCTCTCGGTTGGTATCACTTCGATCTTCTTTTGCCATTTGTCTCTCGAAGTCGCGATCGAGTCTTGAAGGTTGTTCTTGAGTGCGACCAGACCTGCGATGCTGAGCCCGATCAGGGCAAGTATCAAAATGACTCGTATGCTTCTGGTTATCATATTGGGTTTCTCCTTGCGTCCACGTAGCCAAGTCCACTGGCATGTTTTTACCTTTAAACGTTTTCACCCATGCAATTGGGGCCGTGCATGTCCGGCATTTTCCTACTGGTGATCTAGCCATAATTTAACCCCTTACCAATCTGGCCATTCGTTGAGTTTACCTGCAATCACGATCGTGTCCTTGACCAACTTCGCAGAAACGTAGATTTTAAATTCGCCATCATCAAAGTGCGACAGCACATCTTCGCTCATGGGCACCTGTGCAAAGATCGATTTATCCTCGTTGTAAACCAATGCAAATGGCTCAGGCTCATTGGTGTCAAGTGGCACCTGGATCTTGAGTATTTCCATCAGAACAATGTCAGCTGGTTTTCGTCAGCATCCGCGATGCCACACATGTGCTTGAGTGCTTTAATGTCGAAATACCCCGCGAGCTCCTGGTGCTCTGCCATTGCCAAGCGTGACAAGTAGGGCAGGTGATTAGAATTGATTTTGAATTTGTCGCGAGTGCTGTAGAGATTTGTATCACGCCTAAGCACGTCTGCAATGTAGAAAGCATTGTATTTTTTCCCCGCACCGTGTAGCAGTAACGCCACGCTATTGAAGCCGTGGCGAATGTGATCATTATACGAAACCCACTCGACAAATGCCGGTGGGTATTTCTCTTTGGTCAGCTCCCCGAGCAAATCAAACGATGGTTTGCTCATAGGACCAATTGATGAAACTAATCACCGGTGCGTTGATGTCACCACCTTGAGCGGTGTATTCATTTACAAACTCAGCGATCTTTTTGTGCCGTGCGTTGGCCGCACGTCGCGCTTGTGCCTGAGCCGCTTTCGCTACCTCATCGGGTAGATCGGCCTCTGCAGCTGCTAGGTTGTCGTCGCCTTCTTTTGGTTTTGTCGCCATATCATGCTCCATTTAGTTGTTTTAGTAATTCGGTGTTCACTTTTTTCAAGTTATTAATTTGCCCCAGATTTCGATCGTTCGTGCGCTGTAGCTCGATGATGTGATTTCTGATCTCGGACAGCATCGATAGGTTTTTGAGATGTTGCTCAATTACCGGATCGATGTGGCTTTTGTCGTGGTCTCGTGGCATTTAGCACCCCCAGAATAGTTTGCCGATCACCATGCCGCTTAGTAATAAAACGACTATGAGTGATACCGCCATATAATCGTCGTGATCCATTAATAAAAGCAGGCCGCAGGGTTGGGGCTACGGCCTGCCGAGACCAGCCAGCGAAACGTATTAAGAAAAGCCGGCTGGTTTGGGGACACGGTTACGCGCCGTCTTGAGGCGCTGGGGCAAGCTCTAATACCGGCACGAATGTGATAATTCCCGCAATACCTAAAGCAACATCTTGTGTCGCTGCGATGCCAAGAACATCAGTCCAATATACAAGCCCAAGGCCCACACCAGTTGCAGCATTACAGTCTGTCAAATTGATAGTGGTATCAAACACATTTGCAGGATCAACACGTGGCGTGAAAAACCCATTCAAATCACACATCGGTGTAGTGTTTGTGGTCATATCACCAGTAGTGCCATCAAAATTCAGCCTAAGCGTCATTCCTTGAATGCTTGTAAGCCATGAGTCAATGCCGTCAATATCAGTCAGAAGTACAGGGTCATCGATTACTTTCTTAATTAACTCCGCATCTGAAATATCGCCTAGCGTGACTCTTGGAATATCATCTTGATTAGCAGGTACAACGAATGCGCCGCCTTCCGAGAACTTAAACGGCTTATTGTAAATGCCATTGTCATCATCATCGGTGTAGCCAGTGCCTTCGGCTGTCCAGGTCAGCATGTTGCCAGTCAACATCAGTGTGACATCGGCGAACACAAGCGCTTCTGCAAACAAAGCATTGCCGTCATCGAATGCATCTGTGCGTATCACAAGCCTGCAATCTTCTGTCATTAGCAAATCGCCATCGACATCAACATCCATGCCATCTTTGAATGTGAATTCATACAAACCTTCAATTTCGATGTTGTCGTTGGCTGTACATAGGTTGGTAGACACAACGGCATTACTGCCTCCGCCACCACCACCACCGCCAAATAAGCAGCCGGTCAGTGCCAGAATCATTGTGATGAATAATAAATTTTTCATGTTCTTTCCCCTTTTTAGAGAGTTAAGGTTAGGGCCACAACCAGCGCGACCCTAGTGGTTTATTGAAGCGTGCGCTTCACCGCTGACATGCAACGTGCATGACGATCTTGCGCGGTTTTGTGTCGGCTCACTGAATTCACTTGACCATTTTCGGTGGTGTAAGTGGTTTTGAATAAGCGGTTCACAGATTTCATGTTGCACTTAAACTGCCAGCCTAGAAGCATGTTGCCTTGCTTGAAGGCTTGCTCAGCTGCGACGTTTAAATCACATTCTCTATCACGTGTTGGTACACCTAGCACGCCTTGGATGTCTTTGTTGCCGGTCGCAATTCCCCACGCTTTGATACAACGTGAAGTGTTATTGCTCGGGTTTAAGTAAACATTGCCAAGTTGACGCACGGTGATGTCATCAGGATGAACCTCAGTGTTTTCGATGTTCACATTTGACTTAGCACCAGCCGCGGCACCCGCTTTCGAACTTGAGTAACTGCCAGATTTCGCCGAGCTGTTATTGTTGTTCGTGCTTTTATTGATGCCGATTTGACCTTGAGCCTGACCTTGCCCCTGGCCTTGAATCTGGCCCTGTGCTTGCCCTTGCCCCTGGCCTTGTTGTTGGCCCTGATTATTGCCGAATGCGTGGGCGGACCCCGCAAACACAACCATCAGTATTGATATAAATAAAATTTTCATTTTTCTCTCCTTAATTTAACCACTGGTAGATCCAGCTTTTCATGTCTTTCGAATAGCAAGCATGCACCGCCAGCTGATCGAAACTGTGGGTCGTCATCTTAATCAGATAACAGTGCATAGCATGCCTATGACCCCTTAATAATTCTGTGGTTTTCGTCACAGAATCAACACTTCGCATTGTACCTTTAAAGGGTTTTATGATGTACTCTTTATCGGGTTCTGCAAATGCGGCATATGCAGATAGATCGGAGTACACTGTAAACATAATAATAAAAACGAGGGCCAGGCAAGAACAATTAACCGAGCCCCCGCTATGAGCGCACCGCTGGCACGCAGTACGCACACTCATGACGCACCAATCACTCGCTTTTTAGTAAGCGACTTGACAACCTTCTGTCCAAGCTTTGTGAGCTGATACGAAACTGGGTTACGACCAGGCTTCGCCGTGAATGTCCTATGCGAAATTACTACCTCGAGCACCTCTAAGGTGTTCAAGGCAGTATCGATCTTCCGTGATGTCAAACCGGTGGCGCGTAACAACTTGGTACGAGAGGGCTGCTTATCTGTATCCGATGCGAAGCGATGCAAGATTTTCACCTCGTCCTCACTAAGCTCGTTTATTACGTTATCGATAGAATTCATACATTTCCCGACAATTGGTCTTTATTTGTTCTGGGATATGGTATAGGGTTAATTCATAGATTGCAACAACGAGGGACAAATAAAATGTTACATGAGAAAGACGTCACAATTGAGATGAACGGATACGAAGTCAATTGCCTGGTCACTGGCCTATATTATGC
>JBPCXV010000060.1:0-3109 GCA_051008235.1 Pseudohongiellaceae bacterium
GATACCTCTACCTCAATGCTGTTGTTGCTGGCGGCAGCGGGGCTCAAATCAAGTACGATATCAAGATCGTCACCTTCGGTCAGCGAGGTGGGCGTGGTCGAGCTGAAACTAACCCGCGGGGTGCCGCTGGTGGGCGTCTGTCCCGCCGCCGTAATAGCGACTTCCACCGCAGTGGCGGCGGTATTACCGTTGCCTGCCGCATCGGTAAAGGCGCCTGCGGCAACAGTGAAGGTAGCGGTGGCAGCGTTGGCACCGGCGGTGAAGGTGCCGGTGTATTCAATCTCGGAACCGGAGGTCTTGGCCAGAGCGCCCAGCGTGCCGCCGCCCGAGACAGTGATGTTGGCCGCCACAAGGTCGGTGGCGGCTGCCTCGGTGAGGGTGATAGTGAGCGTAGTAGTGGCTTCGGTGGCAATGCTGGCATCTGCTACGGCGAGGGTGACCCCCGGCGGGGTGGTGTCAATGCCGGCAAGCACGGGGGCCATTGTGTCGTCGGTTCTGGCGATGTTGCCCGCCACGTCGGTTGAGTAGAAGCAGACCCGAGTGCCATTTTCGTTCTCATCCGTATAGGTTAAATCTGCTCCCGCCGTGTAGTTGGCGGTGCTGCCCGGGTTGGCGGGACAGCTTCCGCCGTCTCCCTGGTTCCGAGACTTCATCACCGGCGCGCTATCGCCATCGTCGGTTGTTGTAGCGCTGACAACCTTGGACATAGCCGGGTTGGTATTGGGCGCGGCGACAACAATAGTCGGCGCGGTGGTGTCAATGGTTATCGGCAACACAGCTGAGTCGACGAAATCCTTGCCGGGCTCAGTATGCCTGGCGACGATGTTCCAAAGCCCATCAGCCGTCAGTTCCGGCAAGGTAATGTCTATGGTGGTGGTTGAGGCAGTACCGCTCATAGTGACGGCAGGCGCGGTGGCGTGGGTCGCCGTAACCAGAACTACACCAGTATCCACAACGCCGGTAACCGTGATGGTCGGCTCGTCTTCGCTGGTGATGTCGTCGCTATTGCTGCCCGCACCCGAGAACTTGCTGGCGCTAGGCTGGGTATCGGAAGTCGCCGCCAAATCCGCAGTCGGTGTTGTTGACGGGTTTGCCGCCGGTTCGGTAACCGAAATAGCGGCGGCATTAGCGGGTGCGGCGGCAACCGTGTAGCCGGTACCGTCGGCCAGCGTCAAGGTCATGGTGCCCGGGGTTGTGTAGTCGCCCGCCTTGGTCATCAGTGTCACTGTTATCGTGCCGCCATTTACCGGCAGGTCTGCCGTGTCGGGTATCGGGTCGGTGGCAATGGGGCCGCCTGTCTGGGTGACTGCAAAGTCAATGGGCAGGGCAATGAGGGCATCTCTGGCGGCGTTGTAGTGGTTCGGCGCCTTGCTCGCGGTGATGTTGAAGGTGGCATCGTTAGTCTCAACTACCGACCCAGCCGCAGCGGCAACGGACATAATCGGCGGGGCTACCGGGTGGATATCCACCAGACATTCGCTGTTTTCATTGCCGTCCGACATCGCCTGCCTGTTGGGGCTACAGGTGGAGGTGTTGCCGGCTGCAGCGGGGGCGTTGGTCTGGCCTCGGTCCGCTCTGCTGAAGGTGTAGTCGCCGGTGCCGTCTGCCACGCAGGTTTCGCCACTGACGCAGATGATTTCAACATACATGGCGCCGATGTTATTGTTGCCATAGTTGTTTGTGGTCGGCACTGTGTATCTGATTTCTGTTTGGCCCATCGGGATGGTTACAGTGTGGCCGCCAGCCTCGTGGGTACCACCTATGTAATTGTGGGGGTCCGTCAGGCCGTAAGGGGCATTGCTATTCCTGCCTGCCGCCAGCCGTCCCAGCCGGACATCCAGATCGGCACTGGCCTCCGTGTCCGAGGTGATGATATAGACGATGGCATCGCCCTCGCAGACGCCGTCCTTGCCACCCTCGTTGGCGGCTCTTGTTGTTGCCGCCGCTTCGCAGGTGTCGGTGCCGCTGGTCAGCCCCACAAAGTCAATGCTGACAGTGGGCAGGTCGGCGGGGGGGGGAGCATCATCATTATCCGTCACCGCAACGGTGGCGGTGCTATTACCCGAGGCGATGGTGTAAGCGGCATCAGTCGCTATTTCGGCCGTGATGCTGCCATCCGACTCGTCGTTGCCGTCATCATCGGTAGCGACTGTCAGCACGGCGGTGAGGTCGGTGCCGGAGATGGTTACCGAAGCGGGTGCGGTGCTGCTTATGAAACTGCCCACTTCAGCGGTATCCACAAAGACTTCCAGAGTCTCGCCGGCGCCCGGTGCCGTGTTAGTGGTGATGGTAAAGGTAGCATTCACACCCTCCTCCACACTGGCCACATCAGCCTCTATGCTGACAATCGGCAACACCACCGCCGGGGCAACCGAATGGATACGCACGAAACATTCGCTGTCGTCATCGCCATCTCGGCCTGACGCCGCAAACGCATCGCAGTTGCTGGTGCGGGGGTCTATGGGTGTGTTGTTGCCCCTGCCATTGCCCTTGCCCGTATGGACGAATCTGTAGCGGTTACCGCTCTGGCCATCTATAATCTCAACATAGAAGGAGCCTTCATTACTGGCGCCTTGGCGATTAACGGTAGCGATGGTAAATGAGACAGAACGCTGGCCGCCGGGGATGGTTTTCATGTTCGGGCTAGCGGAATCAGCGCTGGGGTCTATATAGTTGTACGGAACGATGGGGGGTGTCAGCCTGTCGAAGCCGTAATCCAGGTTGGGGGTCACACCCGCCGCGAGTTGCCCATAGCGCACAACCAAATCGTTGGGCGGCGCGGCATCGGCGCTGATGGTGAAGATAATCCCATCGCCCTCGCAGATGCCGGCCTTGTCGTCCGACTTGGCAGCGGGACACAGCTTGTTGCCGCTGTTCTCGCCGCGATAATCAAGCGTGATGTACGGAATGTCAGTCACGGTTACCGTGCCGACAGAATCAGTTCCCAAAGAATAAACGCCGGCTTGTTCAACGACCGTCACGCTGATGACGCCATTGGCAATGGTAGTGGCGCCGCTGTTGGTCATGGTAGCTACGGTGATCATCGTTGAGGCGTCACCCGTCGCTATGGTTGCCATAGTGGGTGCGCCCGGGGCCAGGAAGGTGCCAC
>JBPCXV010000061.1:0-3270 GCA_051008235.1 Pseudohongiellaceae bacterium
TACCGGCTCAAAGCCAGGCACTAGCAAAAAACATATTTGAATTTGATGACGGCGAGTCCGAGTTCGCATTCTCATCAGAAGACATGACAGTCGATCAATTGGAGGGTATCAATGGATTCAGACGAATCGAAGCCAACAAAGGCAAATCAGGATCCTGGGCTGGAACCGGTGGAAAGAAATCAATCGGCGGAGGCGGGAAAGGTGGACCCAAACCAGGGGGTGGCAAAGGTAGCGGAAAAACTAGCACGCCTCGTGGTGGCACCTGGCGCAAATAAATAACCGTTCGTCGGTTTTTGTTGTACCAATCAATATTGGAGTCTATACTGAGCCTATCTTAGAACTATTAAGGTAGGGACATGAAAAGAAAATCTACTCAAGCGAGAGCCGCGACACAGATTCGCCTCGCTCTTAAAAGCATGGGCATCAAAGCTAGGGTCACTAGTACCTCCGCATCCATGATGACCGCCGTTGATATTTGGATCAAAGGGTGGCGTGAGATGTCGGAGGATGCCCGCAAACCTATTCAAGAACTTGCTCGCCGTTATGAATACGGCACCTTCAATGGCATGGATGACTCATTCAGCGCCGACAACGTTGACGACAGCATTCCGCAAGTTAAATTTGTAATGATCTCGGAGGACTAAATGTACAAATCACTATATCCATTTCTACTATTATTCTTAATCGTGTACTACGCAGCGATGTTAGTGCAATGAAATTAAGCTACTCACTACTTTGCATTTTCATGATATGGGCAACTGAGGAAGCCATTGTTTATTATCAATGGGTACTCACTTGCTCATGGTGCTGGGGAGGTTAAATCATGGATCAAGTAATTTTAAGACATCTTAAACGTCGTACATTCTGGCTATCTAGCTTTTGTGATGGACGAACATTTAGCGCTAGAAGGTTGATAGGTGGCCGAAATGGCGCACCTTTTGGCAGCGTTAAATACTTACCGATCGACAATGTAGAAATCATCGAGTACGTCAATGAACGTTAAGTGGGACGTATGGCTATTGATTTACTGCTTGCTTATCGTCTTCGCAACTGAGCGGCTCACAACAGCCTTTCATACTGGGGTTGAAGTTCAGCCACTCGACGTAAACATGACCGCAAGCGGGACAAGCATTCTGCGGTCCAGGATAGTGGATCCAGATAAAGCCGCACCGTAAACATTGATTTCGTGCCATTTTTAACAATAAAAAGCCCTAAAGAGGTACATTATGGCGAATAAACGTAACGAATTCACACCAAAAGAACATTTATTTCACTTTTTAGAGCTAATTGCGTGGGGTAGTTTAATCTCAGGTTGGTTGCTTGATTTGATTCCTATCGCTATGTTTTTCCTTGGTGTGATTGTAATGATCGGTATTGCTGCGTTCTGGGCGGTGGGGTAATTATGACTACAAAAAAACCAGATGACTCACGCGAGATCGATTTCTCACCGCAAGCGCCGAATGGTTTTTGTCCTCAATGTGGATCCATGAGAGTGCAAGTAACCAAGCAGCGCCAGTACACGTACACGCATTTCAAATGTGGTGATTGCGAATTCACATGGAAAAACTTATCATCGCGGGGTGGCGACATTAACTAAAACCGACGCGATGACGCGTACCCTAAACATCCTTACCGATAAAAAGATTCATGCCCGCACCGAGGTATTGAAGTGGCACAAAGACTGGAAGATGACGCCAGGTCAATCACAAGCCACATTGCATGCTCTCTCAACCCAAATGCTCGCAGCCTGGAATGATGCCGTCGCCAAACACGGCGAACAAAAAGCACGTGAGAAATTAGATTTCCGTATTATCGAACTCGCCGCCAGCTTGTGGAGTGAATCGCTCGACATCGACTGGATGACCGCGCTCAACGACAGCCAACCAAATATTGCAGGAAGCGACTACATACAGTTAGACTAGCGCCAAGAGCAACTTTTCGGGGCAGTGTCACATGCCATTTGATCCAAACGCACTCGTACCTTTAGGTGGAGTTTCTGCCAGCCTCACGCCTCAATTATGGGGATACACCACGCCAGACACCGCAACAGAAGTCGAAACCGCGGATTATTTTGGTGCCGCCCGAGTGCCTGATGCACCGTTAAACAATACTTTAATCGATGGCGATATCATCTTTGCCGACCTCAACACGAATGACGTCAGAGAGAGCAGGATGTACAACGTCACGGGCTCAACCGCCCAGCAAATCACTATTGCTCAAATGGCTGGTGGTGGTGGTGTTAGTGGTTCCGCACTGATCAGCACGACAAGTGGTGCGACGTTTAACGTGCTTGGAGGTAACGGCAGGCCGCGCGTGATACGACATAGCCATACGACCAACTCTGTGGGCACATTTACCGGAATAGGTAACTTAGCGGTAGGTGAAGCGGAAAGTGTAAGAATCTATAACAACTCAAACACTGGATCGATTTCGATGGCCATCACTGGCGACGCCATATTTGATGGTCGAATTACCAGTCGGCTTTTGATCGAGCCTGGACGCTCTCAGGATTTCACGATCATGAATCTAGCCGGAGTATTAGCCGTCGGCATAGAGTCCGCGGCTAGGCATCGTTTCTCAAGCGAGCCGCTTGATGTGCTCACTAACGGTGGACTTGTCATGCCACAACCACCACTGCGAGTACGGCCTATTTTGAATAACACTGGCGCTGCCGATGAAATGGTGATTCAACCTTTTTTCTCAGGACTTGTCACGGTTACATTTGAAGGCACACCAAACTACGTGGGCAACAGCAATGCCGCTGTGTCACTTGTTTCTGTCGATCTTTTCCTCGACGGTTCTATCCTCAATCCGTCTGTAGGTGGTCAGGCTGAATTATCGGTGCAGCGTGTTGATCCATCTGAACCACGTGCACAAATTTTGCGTACTTGGACACATGTCCCTTGCATTGAAGGTAATGCCTTGAGCTTTGATTTCAGGGGGTTAAGCGATACAGCTGGCGAACAAATGCGAATGATCGATGTTGCGATTAGTTGGGATATCGAAGTTTAAGACAATAAAAAAGCCCCGCAACGATGAGATTGACGAGGCTTTTTAGATTCGATATTGTTACCGAATTGGTTAAGCAGGCGTAGATTATTCGATCTACGTTCCAATTTCAACACCACATCTGGTGTGATTTAAAACCAATTGGTCCGTGCCACCACAAGGTATTGTGTTTGGCTGTGCATGACGCACAAGAAAGCAGCTAATCAAATCGACTATCGACTTTGGTCTGACGGTCATTTTGATGCTTTTTTTTGATTAAAA
>JBPCXV010000062.1:0-5304 GCA_051008235.1 Pseudohongiellaceae bacterium
GGGGATGGTAAATACCCCTGCTTCAAGCCTGCCCAGCCGCACATCCAGATTGCCGGTGGGCGCCGGGTTGGCGGTGATGGTGACGACGATGCGTTCGCCCTCGCAGATGCCTGACTTGCCGCCATCGCCATCGGCTCTGGTTGCGGCCTCGCAGGTTCTGTCGCCGCTGCTCTGGCCGTGGAAGTCAATGGTGACCACCGGCAGGTCGCGCACGGTGACCGTGGCGGCGGACATGGCGCCCAGATCATAGACGCTGTTATCTGTGGTCAGCGTTACCGTGATGGTGCCGTCGCCGCCGCTGCTGTCCTGAGTCGGCACGGCGATGGCCACCGAGTCATCGCCCATCGGTATCACCGCCATCATCGGCGGGCTGGCGCCGAGGAAGCTGCCGGTGGTGTCTGCCACCGTCAGGGTTACCGTCAGGTCGGCGGTGACGACGGCGTTGCTGCTGATGGTGAAGGTGGCGGCAAAGGTCTCGACCACCCGGCCGGCATCGGCGATGGTGACCATCGGCAGGGGGGGATCCTCAAGAACCACCTGATTGGTTACCTGAAAGACGCTGTTGCCTCCCTGATCAGTGGCGTAGAAACAGATGTAGTCGGTGGCATCGGTCACCGAGGTGCGGACGAGATTGCTGCCCGGCGTGTAAGCAGTGTAGCTGCCCACGCCATAGTCGCAGGCATCGTCGCCGCGGAAGCGGTAGTGCATGGTGAGCGCCGTGCCGCCGGCATCGCCGCCGGTGGCCGTGGCCGTGTAGGTCTGTTGCAAGGCCGGGGCGGACGGGTTCAGGCCCAGGGTGATGACCGGCGGGGAGGCGTCAATAATCACCTGCAAGGCGGTGGAGGCGGGGGAGACGCTCATGCCGGTCTCGGTCTGCACGGCGGTGAACGACCAGGTGCCATCGGCCAGCGGCGCGGTGGATGTGCCCACAACGATTTCAACGCTGCTCTCACCCGCGCCGACAGTGCCGGTTGCGCTGACGGCATCCGCCGTGGCATGGCGTGCCGTAATCACAACCTCGCCCTCGGAGACGCCGCCAACCGTGAATGCCGGCGTATTGACATTGGTGATGTTGTCCGTGTCGCTGCCAACGCCAAGCCTGAATGGGCTGCGGTTATCGCCCCGGTTGCCGGCCACCAGATCCGGAGCACCCGGCGTTGCCGAGGCATCCGCAGCCGCCGCTGCCACCATAATGGAAGCGGAGGCAGTGGCGCCCACCGAGTAGCCGTCGGCATTGGTGATGGTCACTTCCAGCGGCGTGCCGGCGGCCGCACCGGAGGTGATATAAACATTGGCCGTGGTGTCGCTGGCGCCCATGGACACGGTGGCGGGCGCGCCGGCCAGCGCATTGCCGCCCTGTGTGATGGTAACGGAGACCGGCACCGCAGCGCGGGCGCCGCCGGAATAGTAGTTGGGCTCGCCCGTGCCGGTGAGGGTGAAGCTGGCAACGGCGCCGGCGGCCACCGAGGTATCAACGGCGGCGATGCTGATGGCCGGCGCGGCGACCGGGTGGATAACCACCAGACATTCGCTGTCCTCATTGTTGTCCGACATCGCATCGGCGTCGGTGGGGCAGTTGGACGGGTTGGCGCCGGACGCATTGGGGGGGTCAAACTGGCCCCGGTCCTCGGCGTTGAATTTATAATCGGTGGGGTTGCCTATCAATTCATAATACATGCCGCCGACATTGCTGAGGCCATAGCGGTTGACGGTCGTGAGTGTGCGGCGGACGGAGCGCTGGCCGGCGGGGATGGTGATGCTGAGGGCGCCGCCATCTTCGCTATTGTCTATGTATTCGTTGTAGGGGGCGGTCAGGCCGTAAACGAGGCTGCCACTGTCCCCTGCTTCCAGCCGCCCGATGGGAACCACCAGATTGGCGTCGGGCGCCGGGTCGGCGTTGAGGATGAAGACGATGGAATCGCCCTCGCAGACGCCGCCCTTGTTGGTTCTTGCCGATGCCTCGCAGGTTTTGGTGCCACTGGCCTGGCCGACGAAGTCAAGGGTGACCAGGGGGATGTCGCGCACGGTGGCCGAGGCGGAGGACATGGCGCCCAGATTATAGTCGGCGCCATCGGTCAGCGTTACCGTGATGGTGCCGTTGCCGCCGGTGCCGTCCCGGGTCGGCACGGTGATGTCCACCGAGTCGGTGTTCATCGTTATCGTTGCCATAGTGGGCGGGTTGGCGCCGAGGAACATGCCGACACTGTCTGTGGCGCCCAGCATTATGACCAGATCGGCGCCGACATTCTTGCTGCTGCTGATGGTGAAGGTGGCAGCGCTGCCCTCGGCCACGGCGGCGGCGTCGGCGATGGTGATGTCCGGGTCGCCTGCCGGCTGGATGGTGACGGCCTGGGTGACGGCGGCGTTGCCGTTGCCGGCCGGGTCGGTGAAGGCGTCGGCGGCTATGGTCAGGGTTGCTGTGCCGGGGGAGGCGGGGGGGGTCAGGGTGACTTCATATTCGGTGGCGCTGTTGGCCGTGAAGCCGGCCAGGGAGCCGATGTCGGTGGTGATGTCGGTGGCTACCAGGTCGGTGGTGGCCTCGTTGGTGGTGATGGTGATGGTGACGGTGCCGCCGACATCTACGAAGGGTGAAGCGGGGGTGAAGCTGACGGTTGGGCCGGTGGTGTCAATGCCGCCGATCAGGATCGCCCTGCGACTTCGGTTGTCTGCGAGGTCGGTTGAGTAGAAGCAGACATATCTGCCGTTCTCGCCCTCGCTGGTTAATACCAGATCAGCCCCCTCCATGTAGTCAGCGGTGCCGCCGGTGGGCGGGAAGGTGGGGCAGTTGCCATCGGCCTGGCCACGGGTCTTCATCACGGTGTTGCCGGCCGCCTCGTCATCCGTAGCGACATAGGTCTTTGACATGGCCGGGGCGGTGCCGGGGTCAACGATTGTGACCACCGGGTCGGTGCGGTCAATGGTTATCTCCAGTGGGTCGGAGGTGGCGGGGGTCTTGACGCCATCGGTGTGCATGGCGGTGACCGACCAGACGCCATCGGCCAGTGTCGGCAAGGCAAGGTCTATGGTGACGCCTGCGGCAGTGCCGGTGATGCTGACGGCAGTGGCGCTGGCGTGGGTTGCCATCACCACCACCATGCCGGTATTGACGACATTGGTAACCGTGATGGTCGGCGTACGGTTTTTGGTGATGTTGTCGCTATCGGTGCCCGGGGCGCCCAGGGAGACAGTGGTGTTGTGGGTATCGGAGGCCGCCGCCAAATCCACAATCGGCTTTGTTGAGGCGTTCGCGTCCTCAGTCAGTGGAACAGTGGCGCTGGCGTTGGTGGCGCTGACCGAGTAGCGAGTGGGCGTGTCAGCGCTGGCGACAAGCGTCAGTTCCATCGGTGAGCCGATGGCCATCGCACCTGCGGTTATCTCTGCCGTGGTGCTGCTGGCGCCGGCGCCCATATCCACTGTGGTGGCCGCGCCGGCCAGTGTGCTGCCGCCCTGAGTGACGGCAATGGTGACCGGCAGTGCGGCGAAGGCGGTTCTTTCAGTGTTGTAGTGGTTCGGTGCCTTGTCTGCGGTGATGGTGAAGGTGACCATGTCGCCAAATTCCGCTACGTTGGTAGTGGTGGCGACGGACATCTCGGGCGTGGTGACCGGGATGATATGCACAAAGCATTCGCTGGATTCATCGCCGTTGCCGCTTGCGCCGCCGTCGCAGTGGCTCTGGGCGGGAGTGAGCGCCGAGGCGGCAGTCTGATCGCCGCCACGGGTGGTGGCAACCATGGTGTATTCGTTGGCGATGGTGTCGTCTGTCAGGCAACCGGTGGCGCCGTCGGATTCATCAAGGCAGTTGACTTCAACAAAATAGCCGCCGAGGATGCCGCTGCCGTATAGATTGGCGGTCGGGACTTCATGGGTGATGGATGAGGTGTTGGCCAGGATGGTCACGACGCGGCCGCCCCGGTCATCGCCCCCAATCGCATAGTTGGTGGGGTTGTTGTCGGGGTTGGCGTCGCCGTCGGCGGTGCCGGGAATGCCATAGAAGATACCAAACTCCCCTGCCGCCAGCCGCCCCAGCCGCACTGACAGGTCAGTGGTGGGCATCGGCTCGGCGGTGATGGTATAGACGATGGTGTCGCCCTCGCAAACGCCCGGGGTAGTGCCGCACATCTGGTTGCCGCTGGTCTGGCCGGCGTAGGTGACGCTGACGACGGGGAGGGTGACATCGTCGTTGTCTTCTACCGTGATGCTGGCGCTGCTGGCGGTGCCGGTTGTGTAGGCGGAGTTGTCGGTTATTGTGGCGGTGATGCTGCCGTTTGGCTCGTCGGTGGAGTCATCATCGGTGGCGACTGTCAGGACGGCGGTGGTGGCGCTTTCGGCGATGGTGACTGAGGTGGGCGGGGTGCCGTCTATGAAGGTGCCGTCTTGCGAGGTGCCTACATTAACTACCAGAGTCGCGCCGGCGGCCGGTGCCGTGTCGGTGGTGATGGTGAAGGTGGCGTCTGCGCCTTCTGTCACGCTGGTGTTATCGGCGGCGATGGTGACGGTGGGCGTTACCGGGGCATTCGGGTCGGTGAAGGTGAAGGAGATGGTGTGGTCGGTGCTGGTGGTCTGCTCTAAAAGGCCTATGCTACAGGCATTGTTTGCTACCAGTGCGGAGCGGGCAACGCCGAGGGCGCCTGCGGGGATAACGGCATTTCCCTGGACTCTGTAATCCGTGTTAAATCCCATGCCAACCACGGCGCAATCCCTGCCGCTGAGGGTGCTGCCTGCGTCCGGCTGGGCGACGGCAATATACGAGAAGAAGGATTTAGTGCCGAAATCAAAGGTATCGGTCATGGTGATTACCCCGCCGGCCCTCGAGTCAAATTCCGTACCGAAATTCAACAACTCAAACACCGCCACCTGGCCGCTGCCATTGCCCAGCACCTGCACGGTCAGCGCCGGCGCTGTTACGGCATCGGGGGTGGTCGGGGGGCTAGCGGAAATGGTGAGATTGATTGTGGCGGGGGTTTGATCGAGGCTAATGAAATCGCTGGCAATTGTGTCCGATTGCTGGACGGCATGGACGGTGTATGAGCCGAGGGCCGCACGGGTCGTGCTATGCAGGGCGCAGTCATTCGTGAGAACGCCGAGGTTCGCGCCACTGTTCAACCGGCACTGGCCGCCCGGGCCCGGGTCACTCGTGCTGTCCGAGCCGAACCCTACAAGCATCACCTGGACGCCTGCCGGGACGACAAAGCTTTTACTGATATTGTCATAAGCAGAGCCGCCTGGAGCGTCATTCCATGTGGCGGTAACAGTGACAGTGCCACCGGCTACAAGACCACCGACGCTAAAGACCGGCGTGCCGAT
>JBPCXV010000063.1:0-2916 GCA_051008235.1 Pseudohongiellaceae bacterium
TCTTTTCTGCGCATTCGCGGCACCACGCAATAAACTTCCCATCCCGCTTCGCAAAATGCTCTTCGTCAAGCGGCAGCCAATCAAAGCACAGAGAGCAATTACGCTTGCCGCGGTTTTGGAGATTAAAGAGGGCATCGCAAGTCGGACAAAACCGATAATTCGTCTGCCCCTCAAACAACTCATCGCACTCTAAACAGCGGATAGTGGTATTGACAATATCATCCCCCATTATCCGCCATTATACCAATCAATCATGCATTCGCCTATCCCGCAAAAGATTCCGCCGATTACTAAACCGCCGGACGAAATAATTACGCGCCAAACTGATGCCGGTATAAAAAATGGTAATGAGAACCGCCGGCAACCAATCCGTCAAATCCCCCCCCGCTTGTTGATGTTGCAACTGCAACGGCGCAACGATAAATCGCTGACACAAAAGCGACAACAAAAACGCCACCCCCGTATTCAACATTGCCTCACGCAAACTTTCCCATTTACTCTGTCCTTTCATATCAATCCCCCTTGTGGTGTTATCACGGCGGCGCGTTTCCCCCATCGGCGAATTGCCGCCGCCGACATTTTTGCGCGGGTTTCATCACTACGCTTTGACCCCCGATTAAAAGCGGAGATTCTTGCAACTTCTTCTGGCGAGCGTTTTATGCCTCTCAAACTTGCTGACATATTGGCAAGATGCTCTGCCGAAAATACTCTGCCCTTGAGGGCGGCGGATAGTTTGGCGCGGGTTATCGCCGATGGCGAGCCGCGCTTTTTGCCTTTATGCGCCGCCGATAGTTTGGCACGGGTTATTGGCGATAATCTTCTCCCCTTCACCCGTGCCGATATAGCGGCACAACGCTCCGGCGTAAAGGGCGGCAGTTTTCTGCCTGTCAGTGCCGCCGATAGTTTGGCGCGATATTCAGGTGTCAGTCGGCTTTTCCATGCCACTTTCATTTTTTCGCGGGTTTCATCGGATGGCTTGCCACCCTCGCCGCCTTCCCTCAGATTATATCCATTCGGCGCAAGTGTGCGGTAATGGCGAATAGCAAATATTTCCGCTTCGTCCAACGCAGATTGCGTCATTGCCACACCAATGATACGCCATTGAAACAAATCCGCACCGTGCTTTTTTATCGCACAGGAAAAAGCGCGGCAACCGCTTTTTCTGGTAAGGTGGCAACGATAGCGATGCTCGTAATCTGTTGTCTGCCCGATGTAGCACTTGCCGGTAGCAACGCAAAGCGCAAGATAAATAACGCCATAAGCCGCCCCCGCCGTTTTTGGAGTTGTGCCTGACAAGAAGGCGGGTGCGATTAGATGTTTTGTTTTATTATCAGACACAGATATATTATATCACAACGCAACGCTTCCCATCTACTTTGTTGCATTGTTTTTGTCCTTTCTTTTTTGATACTGCTCGCGGCAGCGGCGGCGGTTATCCTCGCGCCACTTGGCAAGCAAAACGGGACAACTGCGGATTCGCTCCATTCTCCGATGATAGTTCATATTATTGATTATCCGCATTACCCGCAACTCTTCGGGGTTATTAGAAATCTCTGCCGCCCATTTCGCCCGCTGCGTTGCCCTGTATGCCGCAACATTATCGGGGTTTGCCGCCCGCCAATCCCGCACCTTTTTGTTATGCCATTTCCGATAACGCGCACTTTTCGCCAACTTGGCATAAACCTTCCGCTTTGCCGCATTACGGCAAACGCGGCATTTACCGCCCAACTTCTTATCGGTCTTATTCCACCGAAAGAAGTATTCTTCCGTCCAAGGGAATGCCTGACGACAACAAGAGCAACGCTTTATAACATTAGCAGTCATTCCACCTTGTCCAACAATGTGCCAACTTCCGCCACGATGCGCTTTTCAGAAAGCGCGATATATTCGGCGGATATATCAATGCCGATAAACTGCCGTCCAAGTTGCCGCGCGGCTACGCCACTGGTGCCACTGCCGCAAAAAGGGTCAAGCACAATATCATCCGCATTCGTCCAAGTGCGGATATGGTCAGCGGCAAGCGAAAGCGGCATTACCGCCGGATGGCTTTCGTTTTGCCACTGATTACCAAAAACCTTACCATTCCATACCCGCCAAATATTCGTGCGCATGCCAACTTCGGCAATACTGCGCTTTTTTGACGCTTGGAGCAACTTGCCGTCTTTATCCCAATATGTCGGCTTGGCAAATGTCGTTGTCCCGCCCCAGTTGTTTATCTTGTCGCGGATTAGATTAGCAGTTTTCGGTCTGCCCTTTGACAAAATAAAGCAATACTCAAATATCTGCGTGTATCTGTTGTTATGCTCGCCCGCCGGATACGCCGAGCCGATTTTTTCATAAATCATTGTGTCATGCAAGCGCAAACCGCACTCATCCTTGAAGTGTAATGCCTGACGAAATGAATTGCCGGATTCGGTGCCGTCAATAACCTCATCGCCGACATTCCACATAATCACGCCGCCCGGCTTCAACACCCGCGCCAACTGCCCGGCAATAGCCGGAAAGTCAAAAGAATAACCATTGTAATTCCGCAAGGTATCATACGGCGGCGAGGTAATAACCGCGTCAATACTCGCGGCGGAAATCCCCGCCAACACAACCGCCGCATCGCCGGTTAAGAATTTGATAAACTTATCAGCCATCACTCCCCGCGGAGTATTTTGATAATGTGGGCGGTGGTTTGTTTGTCGGCGCACCACGGGCATTCGCCGCCGGTGTGATAACAACCGCATTCAGCGCAAAAGACATCGGCAGATGTCGGCAGATTTATAAAACCGCCACCCGCCGCTGGACTCGGATTTGCGATGCAAGTTTCGGCGGCGGGCTTTGGAACTGAATGGCTAACTTGCATCGCACCAAGATTATACCATAAGATTACCAAGCCCGATGGCACTTCTGCCCGTATCCGATTGGCTT
>JBPCXV010000064.1:0-3386 GCA_051008235.1 Pseudohongiellaceae bacterium
CAGCAACACCTTGCCCACCATCGTTACGCTTGCCGCTGACGAGACCAGTGCAACCCTGACCGTCGCCACAATGGGTGACAGCACCGACGAAGCAGACGGCAGACTCACCCTGCAGTTTGACTCAACCAAGATACCAGCCAGCTACACGGTGACCAGCCTTTCCGTCGCGACAGTCACTATAAAAGACGACGATGGGCCGGAAATTTCGGTGGTGGATGTCAGCGCCGACGAGCCGGATGGCCAACTGGTCTTCACGGTTGCCTTGGACCTTACGCCGGTTGAGCAAACCGAAGTGATGTGGGAGACCGCCAACGACACGACAGGGATCAGTCCGGCCACAGCAGGCGCAGACTACACCGCCGCCAGCGGCAAACTGACCTTCGCCGCCGGCACCGCAACCTTAAGTCTGAGTGCCACTATTAACATAGCAGATGATGGCGATGTGGAGCCGGACGAAACCTTCCTGCTGACGCTCTCCAACCCAACCAATGAAGCAACCTTTGCCGCTGGTGCATCCGCCGTCACCGCCACCGGCACCATCACCAGCGACGATGTGACCTTCGTATCGGTTGACAATGCCGACGCAAACGAAAATGAAAATCTGGAGTTCACTGTGACACTGGCGCCTGTTTCGTATCTAACGGTTGTAGTCAACTACGCAACGATGGATGGCACGGCGAAAGCGGGCAGTGACTACGACATCAGCAACGGCATGCTGACCTTTATGCCTTATGTGTCTAGCGGGACGATAACGGTGTTTATAACCGATGACGACATCACCGAAGGCGAGGAAGATCTGACGCTGACACTGTCCGATGCAATTCATGCGACCATATTCTCCGGCTCAACTTCGGTCACCGGCACCATCACCGACAACGAGATGCCGGGGCTGTCTATTCGCGCCTCGGACAGTTCCGTAACCGAAGGGACGCCTGCCGTCTTCATCATCACCTCCACCAACAGCCCGATGCATGACACTGATATAGGTGTGACGGCAAGCGAAACGGACGGCTTCGTTGACAGCAGCGCTTTGCCCACCTTCGTTACGCTTGCCGCTGACGAGACCAGTGCAACCCTGACCGTCGCCACAATGGGTGACAGCACCGACGAAGCAGACGGCAGCCTCACCCTGCAGTTTGACTCAACCAAGATACCAGCCAGCTACACGGTGACCAGCCTTTCCGTCGCGACAGTCAACATAAAAGACGACGATGGCCCGGAAATTTCGGTTGCCGATGTCACGGCTGATGAAACAGATGACCAACTGGTATTCACTGTTACCTTGGACCTTATGCCGATTGAACAAACCGAAGTGAGTTGGACCACCAGCGACAACACAAGTGCGCCGGTTGCCGGGCAAGCGATGGCAGGCACAGCCCCGCCCACAACCGGCACTGACTACATCACCAGCAGCGGCACACTGACTTTCGCCGCGAAAGGCAACACCAGCATGAATGTCACGGTGAGTATCGTGAATGACGATCTAGTGGAACCAGATGAAACATTCCTGCTGACACTTTCCGCCCCAAGCAATGAAGCGACCCTTGCCGCTGGTTCATCCGTCGCCACCGGCACCATCACCAGCGAAGATGTGCCGGCTGTACACATAGACGCCGACCAAGATGCCGTGACCGAGGGCAACCCCGCCACCTTCACCATCACTGCCAACCAGGGCCCGCTGGCGGATCTGACCGTTGCTATAAGCACAGAGGTTGAACCCGTCAGTTTCCGTGACGGCACGCCACCCGCCACAGTGACCATCGCCGCCAGCGCCACCACTGCAACCTACACAGTCAATACGAAAACCGCAGATGGCACAGGCACCGGCACCATTACAGCCACAGTGGATGATCGTTCATCCATTACCTACACAGCGACCGCACCCACCAGCGACATGGTTACCGTGCTGGATTCCACCACGCGCACCATCAGCGTCAGCGGCCCCACTACAGTTGCCGAAGCCGACGATGCCACAGTAGAGTTCACCGTGATGTTGAGTTCACGACCGGACGCAACAGCCCATACAGTGACAGTGGACTATGCAACTGTTGACGGCACGGCCGGCATGGGCAGCGACTACACCGCCGCAAGAGGCACCCTGACCTTCGCGGGCAGCGAGACCAGCAAGACGGTTACCGTAACCATTATTAATGACACGGCTTATGAGAACCCCGACGAGCAGTTCCAAATGGGACTCTCCGATCCACAGCCGTCTGGAAACAAGACTGGCACCGAACTTGCGGAAGTGGAGATTGTGGATGACGACCGCATTACCTTAAGCATTGCGCCGGTCACCGACAAGACCATCGTCACCGAAGCGGCTGATGCCACGCTGGCATATCAGGTGAGTTTCACCGGCGCCACCCAAGTGCAGAACGACCTCACAATCCACTACGCTGTGGACAGCGCCAGCACCGCCATCGCAGGCGGCAACGCAGATGAAGGCAAGAACGACTACACAGCCCCGTCCGGCAGCCTGACTTTCGCGGCTGGCGATGGCACCAACCAAACCGTGCTGGTAACCGTGCTGGACGATGACATAGTTGAAAACGACGAGACTGTCATCCTGACACTTGGCACTCCGACCCAGCCGCGCCTGAGCCTTGTTGCGGGCTCAACCACCGCCACCGGCACCATCCGCGATGACGAGATGCCGACGCTGTCCATCCGCGCAGCGGCAAGCACCGTAACCGAAGGGACGCCTGCCGTCTTCACCATCACCTCCAACAAGAGGCCGATGGATGACACGGCTATCAGTGTCGTGGGAACTGAGACCGACGCTTTCGTTGCCAATGCGCTGCCCACCACCGTTACGCTCGTTGCCAACGAGACCACCGCCACCCTGACCATTGCCACCGACAATGACATGACCGACGAAGCAGACGGCAGCCTCACGGTGCGGCTTGACATTGGCAGCGGGCTGACCAACTACACAGTGGATAGCGCCGCCGCCACCGTCACCGTCACCATCAAAGACGACGACGGCCCGAAAGTTTCCGTTGCGGCTGCCAGCACTGATGAAACAGATGAGCGGCTGGTCTTCACTGTCAGCCTGTCCGCCACGCCGATTGAACAAACCGAAGTGAGCTGGGCGACCGGCACTGATATGACACAGGGCGCCATACCGGCGACGGCGAGCGTTGACCCGAATGCGCTCGGTGCCGACTATGTTGCGGGCAACGGCACTCTGACCTTCGCTGCCGGCGCTGCCGACCTGGGTTTGAGCGTTACGGTGAGCGTCGTTGATGATCCCGAGGTAGAGCCGGATGAAACTTTCCTGCTGACGCTTTCTGCGCCAAGCAATGATGCGACTCTTGACGCTGATGCGTCTGCCGCCATCGGCACCATCACCAGCGACGATGTGACCTTCGTATCGGTTGCCGATG
>JBPCXV010000065.1:0-12742 GCA_051008235.1 Pseudohongiellaceae bacterium
CTCCTGCGTGGTGATGTTGGCTGCCTGTTCAGCGCCCCCGAAACCGTAGAGTTCACCAGCGCCACCGGCATCACCGTTGAAATCACCCCGGCCCATGACGATGTCTATCGCGGCGACTGCACCATCACCGCCACCCTGGTGCCCACCGCCGACTACACCACCCCCACCACCGGCATCACCACCAACGCCCAGGATGGCACCAACACCATCACCTACACAGTGCGCGATGACGAGCCCAACCGCCCCGGCTCCCGCCCGCCCGGCATCGGCATCACCGCCCCCGACAGAGTCCTCAAGGGCGAGACCATCACCTTCTCCTTCAATGTCAATATAGGAATACGCTCGGCAAAAACCATCAACGTATCCTACTCCGAAAGCGCCGACATACTGGCCGAAACGCCCCCCTCCAGCTTCGTCATCCCCAGAGGCGCCGCAACCCGCGTGGCGGTCGCAAGCATCACCGTCCGCACCGGCGGCACCGCCCCGTCCGGCAGCCTGACGCTCTTCATAGAAGGCGGCGTCGGCTACATAGTGCAGGAGAACCTGGTGCAAACCCTGCTGGTCAACATTGACCCGGCGCCATCGGCAAGACCCACCATCAACCTCACCCCCGCCTCAGACACAGGCGTCAGCAACACCGACAGCGTCACCCGAGACATCACCCCGGCCTTCACCCTCGGCAATCTGGTCGCCAACTCAACCATTGTGGTTGAAGCCAAAGGCCCCGATATAGAAATCTCCCCCGACGTATTTGAATTCGGCAGCGGCCGAGTCATCCGCAAAACCCTGATAAGCCCCAACGACGGCACCACCATCCTCGCCTTTGACAACCCCGGCTTGGGCGGCCAATGCACCATCACCGACTATCTGGGCAATGTAACCGGCCCCACCAACGCCTGCGCCTTCGCCACCGCCGAAAACGACGAAGCCAACATCGGCCGCTGGACACTCACCATCACCCAAACCGAGTTTGACAAAACCCCCAGCTCCTCCGGCCTCGCCATCACGCTGGACACCATAGTAGGCCCCACCGCCAACCTCTCCACCACCAACATCAACGAATCCCTGGTCGGCGGCACCGGCAAATATGTCACCATTGCCGTCAGCGAGCACAGTGCCATCAACATAGATTCCGTCAGCAACAACGCAGACGGCGGCATCCTGTCCGACCTTGAGTTCCTGCGCGTTGAAAGCAACGGGCGGGTCATCTTCCGCTTCCTCTACACCGCCCCGGTCATCGCCTCACTGCCCGACGGCAGCGACACCTACGATGACGACCTCGTCATCCCCATCGGCGGCTTCACCGATCTGGTCGGCAACCCGAACGCCACAGCCAGCAACACGCTGCGCATATTCGTCAGGGTCAACAACGCCCACAGCGAAACCCCGACCCTCACCACGCCCCCGGCAGGCGGCGGCACAGCGGCCAACTTCGTCAACCTCAACAACCAAAGCGCCTTCCCGGTCTCAGGCACCCGCCCGACAGTAGCCGATTCCAGCATCATGCTTGATGTCCTGCGCGGCGGCGATTTCACCCCGGTAACCCTGCCGCCCAACTCGGCAAACCCCCTTGCCTGGGCAACCAACCTGGACCTCTCCGCCCTGAATGACGGCCCACTCATCCTCACCGTGCGCGGCTCGGAAACCGGCGGCCTGAACTCAATGAAGATTCAAGCCCCGCTGGTCAAAGACACCATAGCCCCCACCGTCACCATCACCGGCCTGCCGATGACGCTGGAAGAAGGCAGCACCGCCACCGGCATCACCGTCACCCTCAGCGAGGCGGCCACAGACTTTCGCGAGAGCGACCTCGGCTTCACCGGCAACGGCGGCCCGGAAAACTTCACCGCCGTCAGCGGCACGGAATACACCTTTGACTTTGTCGCCGGGCCGCTCACCCGCCCGGGCACGGTCATCGTCTTTGTCGCCGACGCCGCCTTCACCGATGCGGCGGGCAACGGCAACCTCCTCACCAGCACCACCCACGCCATCCGCATCACCGAGATACCGGCCACCTACGCCCTCAGCCCGCCCGCCACCGACATCGCCGAAGGCGGCGCCCTCGCCTGGTTCGTAACACGCAGCAAGGCGGTGGTCATCAACGACCGCGAGCCGACCATCAGCTACACCCTTGAATACCCAACCCAAACAGCCCAGATCGACCCAGCCGACGATGCCGACTTCGCCAGCGGCTTCACCACCGGCAGCGGCAAGCTTTTCAACGGCCAGAGCCGCTACACCATCAGTGTGGCCACCAATCAGGACACGGATTTTGAGCACACCGAAACCTTCACCCTCATCGTCAGCGTCGGCGGCAGCGAACTGGGCCGCTCAACCGGCACCATCTGGAATGACGACCAGCAGCCGCCGGTGGTCGTTCAGGTGCCGACAGACGGCGCCGAGGTGAATGCCGCCAATGTCGCGGCCTTCCGCGTCTCCGGCACCGTCACCTCCAAGAGTACGACCATCTTCGCCAGAGTGTCGGACGGTGTCGTGCAACCCGGCAGCTCGCAGTTCCTCGCCCTCGGCAATGTCTGGTCAGGCGATCTTGACCTGAGCCGCTACGCAGACGGGCCCCTCACGCTGGATGTCGGCGCAAGGGACAGGTTCGCCATCATGAACTCAACCGGAATCACCGTAGCCCTGGTCAAAGACACCACCCGACCGGCCATCACCATAGCCCCGTCAGCCGCCACCTTCGTCCTGTCGCAGCGCACCGGGGTCACCTTCACCATTGATGATGCCACCGCCGTTACCCTCACCGCCGACGACATCAGCCTGCTGCCGGCCGGCAACGGCACCCTGCTGGACTTCGCCGTCACCGACAGCGCCACCGTCTTCACCGCCACCGTGCGCATCCCGGGCGCCATCGCCGCCCGCACCCTGACCATCGCCGTCGCCGCCAGCGCCGTCACCGATGACTTCGGCAACGGCAACCTGCTGACCAACCTCGCCGTGCCGATCATCACCAACCCGCCGCTGATCCTCGCGCCGACGGCGGGCAGCTATGTCAACCTGGCCAATCAGACCGCCTTCGTGGTCAGCGGCAGCGCCCGCTCCGGCCATGCCGTCAGTGTCACGGTCAGCAACAGCATACTCCGCACCAACGCCGTCGCCGACAACCGCTTCAACTGGTCGGTAACCCTTGACATGTCCCGACTTCCCGACGGCGACAGGACCATCAGTGCCGTCGCCACGGCCACGCAGACTGGCCACGGGGCCTCGGTGCCGGCGGAGGTAATGGTGGTCAAGGACACGGTAGGTCCCAGCGTCACCATCACCGGCGTGCCGTCAACCATGGTGGAAGGCGACGCGACTACCATCACCGTGACCCTTAGCGAGGACCACGACGACATAACTACCGGAAATTTTGGAGCCGGAGAATTTGAGGGCGACGACCTCAGCTTCACCATCAACACCATCGGGCTGCGGTTCTTCAAGCAGGTCAGTGCCAGAGTATTCACGTTTGAGTTGTTCGCCAGAACCTTCGCCGGTAGCGCGGCAAGCATTCATGTTCCCGCGGCAAGGTTCACCGATCTCGCGGGCAACCAAAATAGTTCCAGCACCCAGCACAACATCTTCATAACGGAGGCACCGCCCGAATATGTCATATCAGACACCTCAGGCGATATCGGAGAAGCCGACGGGGTGGAAGGCGGCGATGTGGTGTTCGTGCTGCATCGCGACCATGTGGTGGAGGAGTCCGGCGGCCTGACCTTCACCTGGGCCCTGTCCTACACAGGCACAGGGGTGGATGACCCAGCCGATGCCGCCGACATCAACAGCGACGACTACACCGGCAGCGTCACCATTCCCAACGGCCAATCCACCGCCACCTTCTCGGTGCTCACGGTTGACGACACCACCTTTGAACAGGCGGAGCAGTTCAATATCATACTCAGCCTGTCCGGCACCGAGGTGGCACGGGCAATCGGCAACATCTTCAACAACGATGTGCCACCGGCGCCGGTCATCACCACCCCGATGAGCGGCGCCTATGTGATTGCCGCCAACCAATCGGCCTTCCCGATAAACGGCACCAGCGTCTCCAAGTCCGCGACCATCAACTTCGTCGCCGGCACAGGCGAGGGCACCATGCCGATGACATTCTCAACCGGCGCCCCGCTTGGCGTCTGGTCAGCCATGCTTGACCTGTCCTCCCTGCCGGACGGCGTCATCCTGATAGACCTGCGCGCCGCCGACCCGACCGACCCGATGCACGGGCTAACCTTCGTCAGCTCCCTCCCCACCAGCATCTCGCTGAACAAGGAAACAACAGTCCCCGTCATCACCATAGGCCTTGACACCAGCGTCCTCGCCCCCAACCGGGGCACCCTCGTCACCTTCACCATTGACGACGCCACCGCCGTAACCCTGACCACAGACGACATCAGCATCAACCCGGCCGGCAACGGCATCCTCACCGGCTTCACCGGCAGCGGCACCACCTTCACCGCCACCCTGAACATCGCCGCCGACGCCACCGCCGACTTCATCACCCTCGGCGTGGCCGCCGGCGCGGTAACCGACCCGGCCGGCAACGCCAGCGCCGCCGTCAGCACCGACATCAGCATCATCTCCGCCGACCGCCCGTTCATCATCGCGCCGGCCGACAACAGCTATGTCACCCCCGCCAATCAGGCCGCCCTCGCCGTCAGGGGCACGGCGCCACCGAACGCCGATATCCGCATTGAAATCCCCGGTTCAACCCTCACCGCCACCAGCAGCGCAGACGGCATCGGCAACTGGGCCACCACGCTGAACCTGTCCGGCCTGCTGGAAGGCTCCCTCGTCATCAGCGTTACCCACTCGGAAACCGGCCAGCCCGAATCAGACGCCACCACAGTGCGCCTGACCAAAGACACCATCCTGCCCAGCTTCACCTTCAGCTTCGGCGGCGCGACCAGCCTTGAAGAGAACAGCAACGGATTCCTCACCATCACCGCCAGCGAGCCGGTGGACGGCTTTGTGGAAGACAGCATCGCCACCACCGACGACCTGCGCATCGCCGGCAACGGCGGCCTGCGCAACTTCACGGCCTCGGTCAATGCCCCCACCGTCTTCAGGGTGGAAGTCTTCGCCGCCGCGCTGATGTCCCCCGGCACGCTGGTCATCACCATCCGCGCCGGTGCCGCCACGGACGCGGCGGGCAACGCCAACCTGCTCACCACCCACACGCTAACCGTCACCGAGGTGCCGCCCGTCTATACGCTTGCCGATGTCAGCGGCGTAGAGGGCAGCACCCTGAACTTCGTGCTGAACCGCGACAAGCCGGTAGTCATCGCCGCCCGCGAGGTCATCACCTACCAACTGCTGCCCACCGGCCAGGGCGAGCTGTCGGCGGACGATACCGACTTCGTCACCAGCACCAGCAGCCGCGTCACCCTGGCGGCGGGGCAGACCAGCGCCACCTTCCCGGTGGAGACCATGAGCGATCAGGATTTTGAGCAGCACGAAACCTTCTTCTTCGTGCTCAGCATCAACAACAGCGAAATCGCCCGTGCCACCGGCACCATCGGCAACGACGAAACCCCGCCGCCGCCGGTCATCACCCGACCCCTGAACGGCGAATACATCACCGCCCGCAATCAGGGTTCCTACACCATCGCCGGCACCAGCGCCGCCCGGCAGGCGCTCATCAACATCCGGGTCTTCGGCTCGCCGCCCAGCACCACCGGCCAAATCGCCACTGCCAGCGGCGGCCAATGGTCATCCGTCTTCAACCTCGGCTCGCTGACCGGCGACAGCATCCGGTTTCAGGTAACGGCCAAAGACGAATTCAGCACCGCTTCCGCCGCCGCCACTGTCACGGTGACACGCGACATAGTAGCCCCGACCATCAGCATCACCGCAGGCACCATCAACCTCAGCTCCGGCGAGAGCACCACGGTAACCTTCACCCTGCATGACCCCACCTCCGCAACCCTCACCGCCGACGATATCAGCGTCACCCCGGCCGGCAGCGCCGTCCTGTCCCGCTTTGCCGGTTCCGGCACCCGCTACACGGCCACCCTCAGCGTGCCGGTAGATGCGGTGCACGACAGCGCCACGGTAGCGGTGGCCTCCGGCGCGGTAGCCGACCCGGCCGGCAACACCAGCCCGGGCATCAGCCTGCGCTTCAATGTAACCGCCACCATACCCATCATCACCGCGCCGCCGCCGACCGATGCCCCCCACTATGTGGGCCCGGACAATCAGGCCAACTACATTGTCGGCGGCCGGGCGCAGCCGAACGCGAGCATCAACCTGACGCTGGACAGCACCGGCACCCCAACAAACCAGATAACTGAAACCACCACCGCCAACGCCTCGGGGCTCTGGTCATTCAGCCTGGACCTGTCGGACGCGGCCATCATAGACGGCCTCTACGAGATAGGCCTCACCGCCGGGGTGGGTGTCAACCAGCGCTCGGCGGAGGCCGTGCTGAGCGTGACCAAAGACACCATCATGCCGACCATAATGCTGGTCGGCATGCCGGCAACGATAGTGGAGGGCGAGCGCGCCACCGTCGCCTTCTTCACCAACGAGGCCACCGACTTTGCCCTGGACGACATCACCCTGACCGGCAGCGCCAGCCTGGCCAACTTCACCAGCCTCAGCGACACGGTGTACACGGTTGATCTGGTAGCCAACACCTTCATGCACCCGGGCACGATAACCCTCGCCGTCGGCGTCAGCACCATCGCCGACCTGGGCGGCAACGACAACACCACCGGCGTCCCGGCGCAAACCACCACCGCGCTGGAAATACCGCCCACCTACACGCTGAACCAGCACCCGTCCGTCGTTGAAGGCACCTTTGAGACATTCACACTCAGGCGCAGCAAGACGGTTACCGTGCCGAGCGGCGAGCCCCTCAGCTACACCCTGTCCTATGCCGGGTATGACATCCCGGCCGAGGATGCCGACTTCCCCGCCGCCGCCCTCACCGGCGATTTCAACATTCCCCATGGGCAAATCACCGCCACCATCACCGTGCAGACCTTTGATGACGATGTGTTTGAACAGACGGAACTGTTTGATTTCGTGGTCAGCGTCCGCCGTGCGGAGGTGGCGCGGGTGGATGTCCGCATCATCAACAACGATGCGCCGCCCGCCCCGGTCATCAGCGGCCCGGTGGACGGCAGCTATATCAATGCCGGCTCGCTGAATGTGCGCGTGTTCGGCACCACCGAGGCGCTGCGTGGCGTGGTGGATATTGGACTCGGCCCCAGCGGCGCGGCTGCGACCAGCGCAGAAGCCCGCAATGGCATCTGGACAGCCGACATCAACCTCGGTAGGGAGTCGGACGGCGCCGTCATCATCGCGGCGGTAGCCTACGAGGCGGGCAGGGGTAGCCCGCCCTCAGCCAGAACTGACATAACCATCACCAAAGACACAGTGGCGCCGACCATCACCATAGCGCCGGTGGACGACATGCTGCTGGCCGGCCAGAGCACCACTGTCAACTTCACCCTTGACGACAACACCGCCGTCACCTTCACCGCAGACGACATCAGCCTCGCCCCGACCGGCATCGGCACCTTGTCCGGCTTCATGAATAGAGGCGGAACCTTCTACTCCGCCACCTTCACCGTCCCCGACGATGCCGCCCCGGGCGTCGTCACCCTCGTCATCCCCGTTGATGCGGTGCGCGATTTGGCCAACAACGGCAGCCCGCGGGTGACCGGCCAGATAGCCATCGTCCCCGCCGCCCCGGTCGTCACCGAACCGGCGGACAATGTCTTTGCCAATGTTGTCAACCAGAACGCCCTGCGCTTCGTCGGCACGGCGCCGGCCAACTCCGCCGTCAGGCTTCAGGTTGAGGGCAGCCTGGAACGGGGCGGCGTCATCGCCGACAACGCCGGCAACTGGGCTGCCCCGCTTGATTTCTCCGGCTTCCCGGAGGGCGTCACCCAGACGGTGGCGGTCAGCTATTCCGAAACCGGCGGGCAGACCTCGGAGCAGACGCTGATCAGGGTGAGGAAGGACATCACCCGGCCGCAAGTCTTCATTGACGGGCTGCCGGGGCGCGCCAATACCGGCGAGACATTCACGGTCACTTTCAGTTTCAGGAACGATGTGATAACCGACTTTGACCGCGGCGACATCGCCATCTTCCCCGCCAATGTGGCCACCCTCGGGCCCTTCTCAAGCACCGACAATGGCCAGACCTTCAACGCCACCTTCATCACCGGCACCGACGCCGGCAACGCCAGCTTCAGAATTCTGGCGGGCGGCTTCACCGATGTGGCCGGCAACCCCAACGCCCAGGTGGGGCTGAGCATTCGCATAGAGCAGTTGCCGGTGAGCGTCACGCCGACCATAACGGCGCCGGCCGACCGCTCACAGGTCGGTGCCGCCGGTCAGTCTGCCTTTACAGTGAGTGGCAGCTGCCCGATCATCTGCGACACTGTCAGAATAGATGTTGAAGGCGGCGGCGACTTTGACCAGATCATCTTCAACGTGGGCGCAGACCTCAACTACAGCCGCAATCTTGACCTCTCCGGGCTGAGCGACGGCGATTTGACCATCAGCGTAAGGGGCTCGGAGCTCGGCCGCCGCTTGTCGCCGCCGAGAAGGGTCACCATCACCAAGGACACAGTGGCGCCTGTGCCGGTCTTCACAGTGGTGCCGCGCGCCGTTGTTGAAGGCGGCAGCAACCCTATCATCCTTGACATGGGCGAGGAGACCGGCGGCGATTTTGACGAGAACGACCTCACGGTGGTCGGCGGTGGTACGCTGGGCGAAAGCATCGCCACCGGCCTCGTTCGCAACAGGGCTTACGGGATTAACTACACAGCCGGAACCCCCGGCATGATTACCGTTTTCGTCGCGGCCAACACCTTCACCGACTTGGCCGGCAACCCGAACGAGGCCAGCGAAGAGCACACCTTCGTCGTGCTGGCAATCAACGCCTCGCCGATACCAACGATTGCCCTTGCCACCGGTTCGGACACGGGCGACAGCGACAGCGACCTGCTGACCAACGCCATTTATCCGGAGTTCGACCTCGGCAATCTGGTGCTCGGCGCCAGCATTACCGTGCTGGCCACCTCGCCGCGCGGCGACACCATCGCCAAGACCTTCACCGCCACCAGCCGCAGCAGGGGCCTGGTCTTCGGCAACCCGGGCACGGGCGGCCAGTGCACGGTGACCACCGGGCTGACGGCCACGCCCAACTCCGACAACTGCTTCTTCTCCGTCAGCGCCAATGACCACAACAATGACGGCGTCTGGCGCATCACTGTCACTCAGGACGAGGGGGCCAATCCGGCCACCGCCGACACAGACCGGCTGGCGGTAACCCTGGACACCACCATGCCCACGGTAACCCTCGCCGCCGACCGCGTCCGGCTTTCCAGTGGCTTCGGCACCACCATTACCGTTACCCTCAGCGACCCGGGCACGCTGACCGAGGCCAACTTCAGCGCCACCGGCGGCACCCTGTCCGACTTCGCCGCCATAGAGGGCAGCGATGCCACCCGCTACACCATTACCTTCACCTCCGCCGTCAGGGAGGCGAGCTATACCGCCAGTGTGAGCGTGCTGATGAGCAGCTATACCGATGTGGCGGGCAATGGCAACACGGCCAGCGACCGGTTGGAGTTTCCCGTGAATGGCGCCACTTCAACAAGGCCGCTGATGATGCTGGTGCGCGACACGGGCAGCGACGACACAGACAGAATCATCAATGACAATACGCCGGACTTCGTCCTCAGCGATCTGGTGGTCGGCGCCTCACTGGTGGTGGAGGCCGCCAATGCCGTGCGCGCCATCAGGATACGCAAGACTATTCCCGCCGTTACTGTCGAGAGCCTGCGGGTCGGCTTCGGCGAATCCGGCGCCGGCGGCTTCTGCGACTACCTGAACGCAGACGGCAGCGTGCGCACGGCGCTGGCCAGAGACTGCCGCTTCGCCCCCGATTTTTCCCCCGCCGACCCACCCGCCTCCAGCGCCAATGACGGCGACTGGCTGGTCACCGCCACCCAGACCGAGCCGAACAAGGCCGTCTCCAGAATGCTCACCCTGGGGCTGAATCTGGACACAGTGGCGCCGACCGTCAGCCTCGCCGCCGGTGTCGCCAGCCTGAACGGCAGCGCCACCACCACTGTCAGCATCACCATCAGCGAGGCCGCCCGGGGCTTGACGCTTGATGACTTCACGGTCGCAGGCGGCAGCCTGTCCGCGCTGACCGGCACAGGCACCAGCTACACGGCCACCTTCACCGCCGGCGACCGCACCGCCATAGCCGCCGTCTCCGTCGCCGCCGGCCGTTTCACCGATGTGGCGGGCAACGGCAATGCGGTCAGCAACACCCTGAACTTCGCCGTGCAGTCATCGGACACGCCGACACTGGCGCTGCTGGCGGCCTCGGACAGCGGCATTCGCGGCGACAATGTCACCAATGACCGCACCCCGTCCTTCACCCTCGGCAATCTGGTAGTCGGCGCCAGCGTCTCGTTGCAGGCCATTGGGCCGAGGGGCGGCGTACGGCAGAGCTTCATCGCTACCGAAACTAGTGCCGAACTAACCTTTGAAGACTTATCACCCGCCGCAGGCGCTGGCACAGGCGGCGTCTGCGAGATACTGGACATAGCCGGCGAGGTGCAAATCACCCTCACCGACTGCACCATGGCTTACAGCACCGCCGATGACGGCGCCTGGCAGGTAGTCGCCAGCCAGACCGAGCCGGGCAAGTCGGCCTCCAACTCCGCCCCGCTGCCCCTGGGCCTTGACACGGTCGGGCCGACCATCAGCATCAGCGCCGACCAGACCACCATCGCCAGAGGCGCCTTTACCTTCCTCAATGTCGTCTTCAACGAACAGCCCACCCGTTCGCCGGTGCTGGGCGACTTTGTGATACAGAGCGTCGCCCAGGGCGGCGGCTTTGTGTCCGACCTGACCGGCGGCGGTCGCTTCTACCGGGTGCGCTTCACCGCCGGCACGGTGTTCATGGGCGCGCGCGTCAGCATAGGCGACTTCCCGAATCGCTTCGCCGATGCGGCCGGCAATGAGAATTTCCGCTCCGATGAAGTCAACCTTGACCTGACGGCGCCGGATACGACACCGCCTGTCGTCTCACTGGATTGGGGCATTGCCAGTCTGGCAGTGGGTTCTAACAGCCAGATCACCTTGTCGGTTAATGAGCCGGTGTTCGGCTTTGATGCCAGCGATGTCCGCCTTGATACCAGCAACGATGCCCTCTACCCGGGGCGGGTCACCATAGACAGGATAATTCCGACGAGCGGGGACGACTTTGACATCGTCATCACTGCTATCTTTCCGGGCACGGTGCGGTTCGTCATAGATGCGGGTACTTTCACCGATGCATCCAACAACCCCAACCCGCTCACCAGCCGCACCCTGAACATCACCGGCGCCGCGCTGGAAATCACGCCGCCACTGCCGCCCGTGACGGCGTTCAATCTGACCGCCTACCCGGTCGCCGGCACCGCCACCACCGCTGCGACCATCAGCGTTCTCGCCTATGATTTTGACGACCGCACCATGCATATTCCCGCCGGCACCACAGCAGACACCAATGGCGACTGGGCTGTCTCGCTGGACCTGTCCGGCCTGCTGGGCGAGAGATTCTCCCTGGAGATAACGGCATCGGAAATCGGCGGCGCCAGCACCTTCTTCTTGCGCGTCATTGAATACCCGGTGCCGACACCGACTGTGGACCTGCTGCCGGTCTCGGACAGCGGCGTCAGCGACAGCGACAACCTGACCAGCGACCGCACCCCCCTGTTCAGCATCAGCAATCTGGCAGCCGATTCTCGGTCTCTGGTGCGGGTGCGGGCCGAGAGCCCGAGCGGGGAGGTGATAGAGAAAGAACTGACACCGAGCGGCCGCAGCGAGAATGTGGAGTTCAGCAGCCCGGGTCTCGGTGGCAGCTGCACCTTCTACGACAGCAACGGCTCGCGGATACGCTCAGGCAACCAGTGCCAACTGGCGCTGACCAGCCTCAATGACGGCGTCTGGACTATCACCGTCAGTCAGAGAGAGTTCGTCGGCACGGACTTCATCACCTCCGAGCCGTTGCTGATGACCCTTGACACCATAGGCCCAAGCGTCACGCTTGCCGCCGACAGTGATTTGACTTCCGGCGCCACCAGCCTCGCCGGGGACGGCAGCACCGTCATCACCGCCACCGTAGATGCGGCGGCGGTGCTGACGGCGGACGCCTTCCGGGTTACCGGCGGCAGCCTGTCCGGCCTGGCGCTGGTGGCCGGGTCCACCACCCGCTACACGATGACCTTCACCGCCGCCGGTGCCCGCACCGCCATCACCGCCGCCATTGAAGTGGCGGAGAACAGCTTCGGCGATCTGGCCGGCAACACCAACCCGACGCCGAGCAACGCTCTGGCCATTGTCATTGACCCGATTATGTCGCTGGTGCCGGACGCGCCGACTGTGGACTTGCAGGCCGCCTCGGACAGCGGCAATGACAGCGACAACATCACCAATGGGACGGAGCCGGTGTTCAGCCTGAGCGGGCTGGTGCCGGGCGCCACGGTTACCGTCAACGCCACGCCGGTTACCGGCTCGCTGAAGCAGAAAACGCTGGTAGCCGACGACACCACTGCTTCTGTGGGCTTTGGCCGCAGTGCCAACAATGGAGGAGTGGGCGGCACCTGCGACATCATCAGCGCCTCGGTCGGCCTGACCGATGACGATGTGACCAACTGCGAACTGGCGGACGGCGGCTGGGGCATCACCGCCGTGCAGGTGAACGCCGGTGGCTCGTCCGCCCTCG
>JBPCXV010000066.1:0-33860 GCA_051008235.1 Pseudohongiellaceae bacterium
TGATGGTGCAGTCGCCGCGATAGACATCGTCATGGGCCGGGGTGATTTCAACGGTGATGCCGGTGGCGCTGGTGAACTCTACGGTTTCGGGGGCGCTGAACAGGCAGCCAACATCACCACGCAGGAGTTCACCCACGCGAGGGACGCGGTCCTGTTCGTAGCGGAGCCTGATTTCGGTGCCAATCGGCGGCGAGCCGCCCTCGCTGCCGAGAGTGGCGCTACCGCCGAGGATTTGGAAGCGGAGGTTGGTGACGTTTACGGCCTCCTCATTGGGGCCGGGGTCGCCTTCGGCTACGCTCTCAATTGTGTCTGCGACCAGATAGACTTCCTGGGCTTGGGCTTGGGTGGCGGCAAAGGAGCCTGCGAAACAGGCAAGGGCAAGCAGGCCAGTGGCGAGTGCGCGGTAATGCCTTGTTTTTTGTGTATCCATAAGCGCCGCAGAGTATAGCACAGCAACTAGGGAGTTCCCCCGCCGACCCAGCGGCGGGAGAGTGGTAACACATCCCTCATTTTGCCCCAAATACCAAACCTCAGGGACGAACCGGAAGCACTTCCGGAGCATAACGCCGCAACGCCGCAAAATAAAGCGGCAACGCTGCGAACACGGCGATAATAGCAAAAATAATCCGAATTTCCATCCTCACCAACTCGGCTCTGAGGTCTGTGGCAAGTGTATCTATCTTGGTATCAAGCCTTGTTACTTGAGCTTCAAATTTGGTATCAAGCCCTGTTATCTGAGTTTCAAGCCGTGTTATCTGAGCCCCAAGCCGTGCGTCAACCTCTGCTATCTGGGCTCCAAGCCGTATGTCAAGTGAATCTATCTTTGAGTCAAGCCGTGTTATCTGCGCTTCAAGCCGCGCCTCAACCTGTGTTATCTGCGCTTCAAGCCGCGCGGTATTGCTATTAATCGTGGCAATTAACACTTCAAAGTTTGATTGGCCTTCGGCTTGCACCGAGTTTATGCGTTCCTCCAGGACAACTACCGGGGTGCCGGGCTGAGCCTCGGCTTGGGCCACGGTTTGAGCAAGGGCCGGGGTGGCCCAGAGTAGTAGCAGGGATAGAGTGGGTATGCGTAGTTTCATGATTTGGCGCTCCTTTGCTGTAAAGGTTCATAGTGGAGCAGGCTGTTCAGGCCTGCCGGTTAGCGGGCCTGTGCCGAATATGACACTGTTACCCTTACAAAGTGTAGACAGTTTCAGGGAGATTGCAAGTGGCGCCGGATTGGGTGCATTCATCAACGATGGCCTGGGCTGCCTCGCCGCATTTGCCGCACTGGCTGGCTACGCCCAGTTTGTCGCGGATATGGGCCATATCGCTGGCTCCCTGACGGCAGAGGGTGCGAATCTGGTGGTCGGTAATCTGGTGGCAGATGCAGATGTACATGGGCTTTCCGGCTGTGGCTGTGGCTGTGATTTTGATTCAGGCAATCCAAGCTTATCCGGCCTCGGGGGTGCCATATCCGGTAGCATAAACGCAAATGAGAATGATTGTCAATGCAATTTATATCTGCTATTGTAGCCCCATGTCTCAGGCCTTTCTATCCCAGGCTGGCACCGGCGACCGCTGTCTGGTGCTGGATATTCTGCCCAAACCGGCTGCATTGAAAAGCCGCCTGTATGCGCTGGGCATCATTCCCGGCTCGGCGCTTCGCATTCTGCGCGTTGCTCCGCTCGGTGATCCGATTCAGGTGAAGGCGGGTAGCAGTTTTCTTAGCATCCGCAAGACGGAGGCGGATATTATTCATGTGGAGATTCAGTAAGTGAAGAACATCGCGTTAATTAGTAATCCGAACAGTGGCAAGACTACCTTGTTTAATTTGCTTACCGGCACTCGTCAAAAGGTGGGTAACTGGCCGGGGGTTACTGTTGAGAAAAAAGTTGGGCGTTGTACGCTTGGTGATGTGACTATTGAACTGGTGGATTTGCCGGGGCTTTATTCTCTGGAACAGGCGCATCAGGGTTTGGATGAAAAGATTGCGCGGGATTTTATTCGTGGTGGGGGTATTGATCTGGCTGTCAATGTTATTGATACCGCCAATTTGGAGCGTAGTTTGGTGCTTACCCAGCAGCTGCTGGAGCAGGATATTCCCGTGCTGGTGGTGCTCAATATGCTGGATGTGGCTGAGCAGCAAGGTATCAAGGTGAACGCGACTACTTTGGCGCGGCGGTTGCAGGTGCCGGTGGTATCTATGATTGCTGCGCGTGGTATTGGCAAGGCTGAGCTTTGTGCGGCTATTGAGGAGCTTGTGGGTGAGGGTGTTGTGCACGGGCATGGCACAGATGAGCGCGATGCGCATGCGCACGATGTGCACAAACGCGATACGCACGACACAGGCGAGCGTAGCGCAATGCGCGAACGCAACACGAACGCGCAGCACAAACCGAAAGCACAACACGCCAATCCGCAAGAACAAGAAGACGAATCAGTACTACGCCGCTACCACCGTTCTCGCAAACTGCTGAACGGGGTTATGGAAGTTTATCCCGAACACGACAGCCTGTCGGAACGCCTTGACCGGGTGGTGCTGAACCGCTGGCTGGGCATCCCGATTTTTCTTTTTATGATTTATATGATGTTCACTGTGGCAGTGAACCTCGGCGCCGTGTTTATAGATTTCTTTGACATCCTGTTCGGGGCGGTGCTGGTGGACGGAACTACCTGGCTTCTGCAACGGGCGAGTATGCCCGCGGTGGTGGTTACCCTGCTGGCCCAGGGTGTCGGCGGCGGCATTACGCTGGTGGCTACTTTCATTCCAGTTATCGGATTTCTATATTTGTGTCTGTCGGTGCTTGAAGACTCCGGCTACATGTCGCGCGCAGCATTCGTCATTGACCGCCTGATGAGCAGCATCGGCCTACCCGGCAACGCTTTCGTCCCCCTGATAGTTGGCTTCGGCTGCAATGTGCCCGCGGTGATGGCATCCCGTACCCTGGGGCGAGACAGCGAACGCCTGCTAACCATCGCCATGGCGCCGTTCATGAGTTGCGGCGCCCGCCTTACTGTTTATGCCCTGTTTGCCGCAGCCTTTTTCCAAAGCAACGGACAAAACATCGTGTTCGGCCTCTATCTGCTGGGCATTGCCCTCGCCATCTTCACCGGCTGGATATTCCGCAAGCAATTGTTCACCAATGAGCGCAGCCACTCCATTCAGGAGATGCCCGCCTATCACATCCCGGTAACAAGAAACATTTTGCTAACCACCTGGTTCCGTCTAAAAAGTTTTATCTTCCGCGCCGGCAAGATGATAGTTGGTGTGGTCATCGTGTTATCGTTCCTTAATTCCATCGGCACCGACGGCACATTCAACAATGAAAACTCGGAAGAATCCGTGCTCAGTGCCATCGGCAAATCCATCACGCCCGCTTTCACGCCGCTGGGAATAGAACGAGATAACTGGCCGGCCACCGTTGGCCTGTTCACCGGCATGTTTGCCAAGGAGGCCATCGTCGGCACTCTGGATGCACTTTACAGCGAACCGGCGGCGGCGGACACGGAAGCCGGCCCACCAGCACTAATGGCAGCCACTGCTGACGCATTCGCATCCATCGGCACCGAGTTACGCGCCCTGTCCGGCGCCCTCACCGACCCGCTGGGTATTTCAATCGGCAATGTGAGCGATGCCGCCGCAGTGGCCGAGGAACAGGAAGTCAACGATACAACCCTCACCAACATGGCACTACTGTTCGGCAGCCCGTTCGCTGCTTTCTGCTATCTGCTATTCGTGTTGCTATATGCACCTTGCGTGGCGGTGCTTGGCGCAGTGCACAAGGAAGCCGGCTGGCACTGGATGTTGCTGGTGTTCAGCTGGAGCACCGGGCTGGCTTACATAACGGCCACTACTACTTACCAACTCGGCACTTTTGCTGCCAATCCGTTGTTCTCTTCGGTGTGGATTGTGGCAATGATGAGTATTCTTACGCTATTCATTATCGGACTGCGGCGTTTATCCGGCGTCATGGTGCCCAATAACCTGATACGCGCTGTGCAAGTAGGATGATAAGCGAGCGGCCTAACTCCCCCCTTGAGGGGGAATCGCAGAAGGCGAGCCGCAGGCGATGCCTGATGCGGTGAGGGGAATCTTTAGCCGTATGCTAGTTCAAGTAATTCGCGTACTGACTGGATTTGAAGAAACCAGTACACCGCAAAAAATCCAATAACAGTAGCCGCCGTCACCAGCGCAGCAATTTCCTTGTCGCCGAGTTTCTTCCTGGAAGTGTTCTGTTCCTGCATATGCTCCTGCGCCTGTTCTTGCATCTGCTCTTGCATAAGCACCTCTTAATCAATTACTACCAATAATTGTTCAGCCACCAGCTAACTACTTATCACGCTGATTAAACTGCTACCGACTAACTGTTACCAACTAACCACTAAAACCAATCCAGCGACCAGTCGCCGCTACAGTGAACCATATCATTAGTGAAGACACCGCCACCAGTTTCACAACCAGCGGATTCAATTCATCTATATTGCCAGCCAGCAGTGGGCGCCGGATGAAAAATACATACAGTATCCCAGTAGCCAGTGCCAGCATTTTGTACCAATACACCGGCAAGTAATAGATTTTCATCGCCACCGCGCAAGCCATGAAGACGCCAGTGAGTATCATCACCAGCAGCGCGCAGATGAACAGCCTGTGGCTGTGGTCAACAATTGTTCTGGCCGGAACCTCGCTAAATATCACCCCCAGCAGGCGACCATCGGCGAAGATTACGCTACCCCCAAGCACGGCCAGAGCCAGCAAGTGAACGGCCTCAATCACGGCGAAGGCGGCACCCCAAGTTTTGCCGATGCTGCCAAACCAGGTGGTTTCCATCCACTGAAAGAATGGTTGCAGGGCAACCCAAACATCCACCCGCAAACTGCTAAAAGCAAAGCTCAGCACCAGCGCGAGCAGCACTGCTGTGATGATGCTCCTCTTGTAGGAAGTTAATGTTGCCATAAACATAATCATTACTCCTGTTACATTCGCCTGTTTGTGCTACGCCTTATTTGTAACTCATGCGCCTTATGTAACTTCTTTCCGGCTTGTATGGAGGTGCCTCAAAACTGGGTCTGCCCGTCAATGCAGCCGGCGAACGCGCTGACAAACGGCCCGGGATTGTAATTGCAATCAAACCAGTTATAAGCAATGAGTCGACCGCAGATTACAACCATCGCCCAAAAGCCCAGCGACAAGGCGGCGCCGAGGCGAATGCGGGCGGGTGCTCTGGGGGCGGTGTCCCAACTTGATACGGATTCATTCATGCGCTTGTGAAACAGATAGGCATTAACTGCACTGGCCACCAGCAGCACCACCTTGATGCGGAACCAGACGCTCTGCGTAGTCCTCACCGGCACCGCGTAAAACAGCAAGATGCCGGTGATAAACATAATGGTGAAGCCGGTTAGCATGGGCACACTCAGGCGGGCGGCCAGTTTGCTGGCGGGCACATCGGGTAGCGCGTAGCCCAGCATGCGCAAGTCAATGAGAAACAACATCCCCAGGCTGAGCATCAGCGTTAGCACATGGGTGGATTCCACCCAGTTATACATATAGTACGATTCATGCAGCAAGGTACTCCACTGCTGGGAGTCCACCCACACTGCAAAATTGTAAACCAGTTTATTCATTTCTATTCCTGCTACGACACTTCATTTCAGCCGCAGCGCTCCATTCCAGCTGCGACACTTCATTCCAGCCGCAGCGCTTGGCGGCAAGCATACCCCGCGCCGGAACACAGCGCAAATCAATCTGTGATGGCATTCTTACGAAACTCTGATGGGGTAACGCCCTTGATTTCTCGGAAAGCGTTGTTGAACGGCGTGATTGACTGGTAGCCCACGGTGAGCGCTATGGTGAGAATGGGTAAATGTTTTTGTTCCCTGCTGGATAAAACTACACCGGCATCTTCTATGCGGTATTTGTGCAACATCGCGTTGAAGTTCCTAAAGCCCAGTTGCTTGTGGATGAACGCTCTCAATCTATATTCCGGCATAGCAAGTTTTTTTGCCAACATGGCAATCGTCAGCCCGGCTTCGCGGTATAACTTGTTGCCGCAAAATACTTGTTCAAAACTTTCCTTGCTAAAGCCGGAGGCGACCTCCTGCCCCGGTTCGTCTTTCGGCTCCACCACCCGGCGAATCGCATGGCTTAACGACACATAGTCAAAGTGCATCGCCATAAGCACCATAACCAAGCCAACAGTGGCGATAACATAAGTGATAATGGCTTGGCCGATGGCGAACCCGCCGGAATTACCTTCCAGCAAAAAGTTTTCCACCAACACTATGGTGAATATGAGCACACCCTGCACGCCGATAATAAACCACCGAAATATCCGGCGGTCTTCCACCAAGTCGGCACGCCAGCCTTTCAATGTCCAGTAAATGGCGCAACTGGCAAAACCAAGTTGCATTGCTGAAAGAGCGTTGAATATCAGTTGCACGGATGAGTCTCCAAAAGCAATTACTTCCATCGCAGCCAGTATGCGGAGGATGAAATCCACACTTATCTGCGCGATGTAGGCCAGCGCGAGAATCAGGGGAAACTTTTGTTGTTCCTGAAAAATGAGAAAGCAATACACCATAAACAGGCCGGAGATGGCGTTGGCACCGGTTTGTCTTATGAGTTGCCAGTCGCTCAAATCTAAACGGAAGGTAGGGTCAATGTGCGAACCAGTCATGCCACTCAACAGATAAAACACAATGAGCACCGCGATAACGGCAAACACACGCGCGCTGGCTTTGCCGGGTTCGGTTTTCAGATAACCCACAGCGAGCAGCAGCACGGAGAGGATTGCGATGATGTGTGCGCTGAATAAAAGTAAGGGGTTAAGCATTGTTAACTTTTCCGGTGGCGGAGGCGGGAGCATCGGCAATGGTATGGGCGGGAATGGTGGTGTTGGTTGTGGTAGGAGTAGTGGCAGTGGTGGTGAGAGCCCGGTAGCCCATCCAAATCAGAAACTGTAGGCCGAACAGCAAAGCTGCCGCCAACAGATGAGTAGGTTGCACCAACGCCGGCATACCCAGATGGCCTAGTGTGGCACCGGACAGCACAGCCAAAATAATTATTCCAATCATTGCCAATGTTGTTCTGGTGAGCGTATGATTCCAGCCCAACGAATTAACCAGCAGCCACGCCAACCAAACATTGGCAAGCAACACCACGGCGGAAAAACTGCGATGCACATAAAAAAACCAGGGCATGGCTTCAATCCAGCTGGAGCGCAGGGCTTCACCTTGATCTCTTGCGATAAAGTCAGTCATCTCACGCACCTGAGTGCCCAGCGCCACTTGAAACAGAGTAAGTGCCAACACCAAATAAAGCCACCACTCAAAGCGAGGGGCAATAGCCGCCGACTGCGTTGCCATGCTGCTAATGCCACTAATACTATTCGCACTACTGGCATCACTAACGCTACTTATACTACTAATACTACGTTGCGCTCGCGCCACGGCACTAATACTACGCTCCGCTCGCGCCACAGCGTAAAGCAAGGTGCCGACGATGACCAGTGCCATGAGTGTATGCAAAGTTATCACGCCGGGTTGCAGGTTTGAGCCAACCACCACGCCTCCCAGCCAGCCCTGCAGGCCAACCAGCAAAAAGGCAAGCACCGAGACAATCACGATGCGTCTGTCGTGAGTTCGGCATGGCCAGGAACAAACAGCAGTAAGAAAAACCAGCAAGCCGATGGTTACACCCACCAAACGATTGACATATTCGGTCCAGGTTTTCACCACATTGAAACGGGTTTCAGCATAACCGCGGTCGGCATAAATTTGTTGATAGTCAGCGGGCAGCTGCGCCTCACTGGTTGGCGGAATCCATTGCCCAAAACAGGTTGGCCAATCCGGGCAACCCATACCGGCACCGGAAGCACGCACACTGGCACCCACCAGAATAAGAAAATAAACCGCCGCGACAGTTATCCACGCTATGTGGCGATAGCGGCGCAAAGATTTATAAGCAGCTTCGGTTGGCATGACCTTACTGATTAGCGACCAGTGCGTCCAGCAACTCGCGGGATGCGTAGCCATCCATGGGCAAGCCGCGAGCCTGTTGATAGGCACGAATCGCCCCACGAGTTTGCCGCCCTACCCGTCCGTCCGGCTCGCCGGAATCATAGCCCGACTCATTAAGCAATTCCTGCAAGCGTCGCACATCGGCCACACTCATCGCTTGCTCGTTTTCCGGCATCCGTTGAATCGGCGCCGCGCCAGTAAAACGGTCAGCGAGATGGCCTACGGTAAGCGCATAAAAAGTAGAAGGATTGTAAACCATGGTGGCGCGATAGTTGTCGTATGCAAGGAACGCCGGCCCACCAGCACCGGCCGGCAACACCACCGCCGCCCGCATATCCGCCACCGGCAAGGGCTCGCCATTAACCCGGCGCACTCCAAGCTCAGCCCATTCTTGAATTGGTTTCAGTGTGCGATTCCCAGTTTGACTGTAATCAAACTGTTCCGGCAACAACACCTCCCTGCCCCAGCGCTGGTCTCCCTGCCAACCAGAACTGCTAAGAAAATTAGCCGCCGAATAAAACACATCCGGCAAACTGTTCCAGATATCAACGCGACCATCACCATCACCATCCACCCCATACTCATCAAACACCGAAGGCAGAAATTGCAACTGCCCCATCGCACCAGCCCAGGAACCATTCATCTGCGCCGGATTAATATGCCCCTCATCAATAATTCTAAGCGCAGCCAACAACTCACGACGAAAAAAATCCGCCCGCCGCAAATCATAAGCCAGCGTAGCCAACGCCTGCAACACCGAAAACTCCCCGGTAACCCGACCAAAATTACTTTCCACCGCCCAAAAGGAAACCAAATAATGCGGCTGCACCCCATAACGCTCCCGCACCTCATCAAGCAAATCCCCATGCTGAGCAATCAACTCCCGCCCCCTACTCACCTGCCCCGGCGTAACCCGCAAATCCACATAACGAGTAAAAGTTTGCACAAACTCCGGCTGCCTGTTATCCAACTCCAACACCCGCTCAAGCGGCGCCTCAACATCATCCAGCGCCCCCAACGCCCCCTCAGAAATCCCCAACCCCCGCGCCTCAACCCGCAACTCCCCCAACCAATCCTCAAAACTCTGACTCCGCACCTCCTGCCCCCAGGCTCCGGAGTTTGCGGTGAGGAAAACAACAAGCAGCAATGTAGTGATATAAAGTTTCATTGGCGGTCATTAAGATAAGTCATGAAGCTGGGAATCCCGGGCTCTGCCTGGACCGAGCCGGGCGGGTGCCATATATAGTCTATTCGGTTCAGTTCCTCGTTCAGTTCCTGCGCTCTGTTACGGCGTGCACTCTTATCAGGCAGATTATGGCTTAAACTGTCTTCTATTATCCCAATAACATCACCGATATTGAGTGTGTCTTTGTCTCCGAATGCTCTGCCGACAGCATTTGCCGCCGCTAACAATTCCTCATCCTTCATCATTAACTCATATCGTGATGCGTAGAATGCTTGTTTCTTCTTCTGGACATTCGGTTCCGCCAGCCGCACCTGTTCTGCGGTGAGTTTTGTTAGCTTGTGCTCTGTTGCAACATCCCATAACGCATCGCCCCATAGTTGCAAGAAGTAGGGGTAGCGTTGCGCATCCTGAACTATGCTGGTTAGCAGTTTATCCTCAATAAGAATGTTTTCTTTTTGTAGCGGCACACGAATTGCATCCGCTGCGGACTGCTCATCAAGGCGGCCAACCCCAATCTTTTCTGCACGTTCTACAAAGGTGGCACCCACTGACATGAGGGTGGCGTTTAGCCCGGGTGTTCCAGCCAGAATCAGCAGGAATGGGCTTTTTCTGGCTGTCAACTGGCTAATGTTCAAGAGTTCCCTTGCCACATCAGGAGCCAGTGTATGCGCTTCATCAAGCAGCAAGACTTTCGACCTCTTCTGACATGCCTGCACTAGATGTTCCGCAAAATCCACCTTTTTCCCTGTGTCTGGGTTGGTCCATTTTGCGGACAGTATTCCCCCCGCACTTGCGGATATTTCATCGGGTAACCAGTTTGTTGGCAGTAACAATTTGGGCAGGCTATCAATAGATTTTAATCCGGTGGAAGGCGTTGTATGTGCAACATCAATCCCCTGTTCCTCGCACTGGTTTTCCAGCCAACCTAATAGCACGGTCTTGCCAGTACCGCGGGGACCATACATCACGATGATGTTACCGATGCCATCGCTCTGCATTATGCCCATCGCTTTCGCAAACACCGCCTGCTCGGCCTCCCTGCCTGCCAGATAAGGCGGCATCAAACCCGAGCCTGGTCTGAAAGGATTGGATTTAGCCACAAGGTTCTCCGAGTCAGCGACTTATGGGGGGAAGTGTAGCCCACCAATGGAAAGAAGGTCAACTGTTGCAAAATTTGCAACAGTTCAATTTAAGGGACAACTCCCCCCACCGCTCACTTATGAGCGGTAAATATTTGTGCGATGTCCTACGGCTAGCACTAGCACCACCAGCTCCCCATCGTTAATCTGGCACACTGCCCGGTAGTTGCCGATACGGTAACGCCATAAGCCTTTAAGGCCGTGCCTTAATGGGCTGCCGAACCGCTTCGGGTCCTCGTCCACCATAATCCGCTCCCGAAAATATTGCAGGATGGTGGCTTGGGTAGTTTTATCTAGTTTGCGGAGTTCACGGCGAGCGCGATTATTCCATTTAACTTTCCAGGTCAATGCCTCGCTCCAAATCTTCCTGATCCCAGATTTTTCCCCCTTCCTTTAGCCGCTCCTCTGCCGTATGAGCGTCCTCCAAGTCTTCAATGCCCTGAAGAATGGCCTGTTCGGCATAATAAACCTTCGTTCGGCCATTCCGCTTTACCAGCGCGTCCAGGCGTTTCTCGATTTCTGTGGGTATTTGAAAGGCGAACATAGCGGACTCCGGTTAAATTCGGGGAACTTGTGTCTATAGTATAGCCCAGTTTTGAGATTGGGTCAGCACACTTGCCAAATCGGTATGATTGCTCTACCCTGCCTAGCCACAATACAGTAAACGGTTAAGGAGTTATCCATGAAAGGTTCTGAGCTTTTTGTTCGTTGTCTTGAGAATGAAGGTGTTGATTTTATTTTTGGTATTCCCGGTGAAGAAAACATCGCGGTTATGGATGTGCTGCTGGATAGTTCTATTCGCTTTGTTACTACCCGGCATGAACAGGGGGCGGCTTTTATGGCGGATGTGCAGGGGCGGTTGACGGGTCAGGCCGGGGTTTGTTTGGCTACTTTGGGGCCGGGGGCGACTAATCTGATTACCGGGTTTGCTGATGCCAATATGGACAGGGCGCCTGTTGTGGGTATTGCGGGGCAAGGGGCTACTACGCGTTTGCATAAGGAGAGTCATCAGATTCTTGATTTGGTTAATTTGTTTGAGCCGATATCCAAATATGCCACTCAGGTGAAGGCGCCTGAGGTTATTCCGGAAACCATACGCAAGGCGTTCAAGGTGGCGCAGTCGGAGAAGCCGGGGGGCAGTTTTATTGATTTGCCGGAGAATATTGCTGATATGGAAGTGGCGGGCAAGCAGCCGCTCAAGGTGCAAAGTGCTGTTGCGCCGACTCCGCCGGAGGAGAAGTTGCGTCAGGCTGCTGAGCTTATTTCAAATGCCAAATATCCTATTGTTATGGCGGGCAACGGGGTGGTGCGCGGTAAGGCTAATGATGCGCTTGTGGCTTTTGCGGAGAAGTTGAATTTGCCGGTGGCTACCACTTTTATGGCTAAAGGTTCGCTTCCGTTTTCTCATCCTCATTGTTTGGGGGCGGTTGGTTTGGCGGCCACTGATTATGTGTCTTGCGGGTTTGATCGGGCGGATGTGGTGGTTTGTGTTGGTTATGATATTGTTGAGTATCATCCTCACCTGTGGAATGAGAACAAGCATGCGAAAATTGTGCATGTTGATTTTTCACCTGCCGAGGTGGATGAGTATTATATTGTTGAGTGTGGCGTGATAGGTGATATCGCCAGTGCGCTGAATAGCATCGCCGAGATGGCTCGCCCCCGTGATGGCTTTGAGGCTGGTTCCTTGCGCGATACTATTGTTAATGAAATTGCGGAGTTTGCTGATGATGGTGGCTTTCCTGTCAAGCCGCAGAAAATATTGTGGGATTTGCGGCAGGCGCTTGCACCTGAGGATATTGTTATCAGCGATGTTGGCGCGCACAAGATGTGGATGGCGCGGATGTATCAGGCTGAGCGTCCCAACACCTGCATCATCTCCAATGGTTTTGCTTCAATGGGTATTGCGGTGCCGGGTGCGTTGGCGGCCAAGTTGCATTATCCGAAACGCACTGCGGTGGCGGTTACCGGGGATGCGGGTTTTATGATGAATTCGCAGGAAATTGAAACGGCGTTGCGGATGGGTACGCCCCTTATCATTTTGATTTGGACTGATTCCAAGTATGGTTTGATTGAGTGGCATCAGATGAAGAAGTATCAGCGTTCCAGTCATATTGGTTTTACTAATCCTGATTTTGTCAGGTATGCGGAGAGTTTTGGTGCCAAGGGTTATCGGGTGGAGTCGGCGAAGGATTTGTTGCCGACTTTGAAGAAGGCGCGGGATGATAATACTGTGGTGGTGATAGATTGTCCGGTGGATTATAGTGAGAATATGAAGTTGACTGAGAAACTTGGTGGGCTGGTTTGTCCCATTTGATGCGGCACGGGAGAAAATAATGGCGGAAGACTATCCCTTACTAATCGCAGGCACATCAGGTGCTGCGGCTAAAAACTCGGGAACATTAAAAGTTACCTCACCTTTTGACGGCAGCGCCATTGGCAGTGTTGGCATTGCTGATGGTGATGCGGTTGAGCGCGCACTGAGCACAGCCTATGCCTTATACAGCGACCGCAAGCAATGGCTGAAAGGCAGTGAGCGCATTGGGATATTGAATCGTGCCGCCGAGATTATGCAGTCGCGGTTTGAATATCTGGCGACGGAAGCGGCAAGAGAAGGTGGCAAGCCGCTGGTGGACTCGCGGGTTGAGGTGGCGCGAGCTATTGACGGGGTTAAAAACTGCGCCGAGCTATTGCGCTATGAAGGTGGCAGTGAAATTCCCATGGGGCTTAATGCCGCTTCGGAAGGCCGTATCGCTTTTACGCATCACGAGCCTGTTGGCGTGGTGGTGGCGGTGAGTGCTTTCAATCATCCGCTTAATTTGATTGTGCATCAGGTTGGGCCGGCTGTTGCGGCGGGTTGTCCGGTTATTGTTAAACCGGCGGAGGATACGCCTCTGTCCTGTATGCGCTTTGTTTCTATTTTGCGTGAGGCGGGTTTGCCTGAGAGTTGGTGTCAGGCTTGCGTGGTTGATGATTTGGCAGTTGCGGAGAAATTGGTAACTGACCGGCGGGTTGGCTTCTTCAGTTTCATTGGCAGTGCCAAAGTGGGCTGGATGTTGCGTTCAAAGCTGGCGCCCGGCACCCGTTGTGCGCTGGAACATGGTGGTGCGGCGCCGGTTATCGTCGCCGCCGATGCGGATTTGGATGATTGTTTGCCGTTGCTGGCCAAGGCTGGTTTTTATCATGCCGGTCAGGTTTGCGTGTCGGTGCAGCGGGTGTTTGCGCCTGCGAAGTTGGCCAAAGATGTGGCACAGCGGCTGGCGAAGCTGGGCGAAGCCATGGGGGTTGGTGATCCGGTGTTGGAGGAGACTGACATCGGTCCGCTTATTCGCCCGCGTGAAGTGGAGCGTGTGCATGAGTGGGTGCAACAAGCGGTGCAGGATGGTGCTGAGTTGCTGAGTGGTGGTGAGCGGCCAAACAGTGAACCGGCTTCGGCTAGTTGTTATCCGGCTACGGTGCTGTTGAATCCGCCGGATGACTGCGCGGTAAGTCAGAATGAAATCTTTGGACCGGTAATTTGCGTCTATACTTATGATGATATTGACGATGCTATTGCTCGCGCCAACAGCCTGCCTTATTCATTTCAGGCGGCGGTGTTCACGAAAAATCTTGATACCGCTTTGTATGTGTATAAGCATATCAACGCCGCCGCAGTAATGATTAACGACCACACTGCATTCCGGGTTGACTGGATGCCATTCGCGGGGCTTAAGCAATCGGGGTATGGTGTCGGCGGCATCCGCTACACTTACGAAGATATGACGGTTGATAAGATGGCGGTGATTCGTTCGGGTGTGTTGTAAAGCGGGGTGGTCTGGCATCTGACCCGCTACAGTGTGCGCAAAATTAGTGCAAGATTGCTACTGACTTGAACTGTGCCCACACCTGTAACCCCGGTTGCAAGTTTAGATTCTGCACCGACTTGCGTGTCAGCCGTGCCAGAAAAGCCACCTCTCCCGCTTGCAGCTTCACCAGTTGCATTGAACCTTCCCTTGCTGAATCAATGGCTGTTACCGTGGCGGGTATTCGGTTGAGGATGCTGCTGGCCTTGTCTTCGGTCAGGCTGAGGCTTACATCGCGAGCCAGCACGCGCAAGCGCAATTTGTTGCCGGCGGCCACGCCATTGTTGCCTGCGTCTGTAGTGTGGCGCAGTTTGTCGTCGGTGGTTGCGCTATTGTTCCCCGCAACTGTAGTGTCCGGCAACCACAGGTCGCCTGCTGAACTGGACAGGCGAATTAGTTGCCAGGCCGTGTCGCGCTCCACCACTTCGGCATTGATTACCACACCAGCCTGTTCATCCTGCTGCATTGGCAAACTGGTATCAGCCAGCACTTCCGATAGTGCCCCCGACGCCTGCACCCTGCCCTCTTGTAGTGCCACCACATAATCCGCCAGCCGCGCTACTTCGTCCAGAGAATGAGTTACATAAATGATGGGCAAGGCGATTTCATCGCGCAGGCGTTCAAGGAATGGCAGGATTTCGTTTTTGCGGCGGGCATCAAGTGAGGCTAGCGGTTCATCCATAAGCAGTATGCCGGGTTTGACCAGCACCGCTCTGGCCATGGCCACACGCTGCTTCTCGCCGCCGGAAAGTCCACCCGGGCGGCGGGTGAGCAATTCTTCCAGTTGCAAAATCTGAACCACCTGGTCAAAGCCCACGCCTTTGGCTGAGGATGGTGCCCGGCGCAAGGCGAAATCCAGATTGCCCAGCACGGTGAGATGTTCAAACAGGCTGGCTTCCTGAAACACATAACCTACCGGGCGCTCGTGTGCTTTAACAAACACCTGCTCGTCTTGCCAGATTTCTCCGCCTACTTTTATCAGGCCGTGGTGCGCTCTGGTGAGACCGGCGATGCAGCGTAGCAGGGAAGTTTTGCCGGAGCCGGATTCGCCGAAGATTGTGGTTACGCCGGTTGCCGGGATGCGTAACTGGATGTCTAATGTAAAAGGCTGATTATCGTTTGTGCTGCTTGCGCCTTTTGCATTCTTTGCGCCAAACGTGTGACGCAAACTTATTTCAATTATGTTAGTAGTCATTACTATAAATCTTGGGGGGGAGTTGCAGGGCGGCGTGTTGAGAGCATTGGCCAGGGTGTGTCGCGGCGGCTGTATACGATTAGTAGCACCAGGAATGAGAATAGTAATAGTACGGCGGCGAGGCCGTGGGCCTGGCCGTATTCCAGTGCTTCCACATGGTCGTATAGTTGCACCGACACTACGCGTGTGCGGCCGGGGATGTTGCCGCCAATCATCAGCACTACGCCGAACTCGCCGACGGTGTGGGCGAAACCGAGCACGGCGGCGGTGAGGAAGCCCGGTCGCGCCAGTGGGATGGCTACATGGCGGAAGCTATCCCAGGGGCTGGCGCGCAGTGTGGCGGCCACTTCAAACGGGCGTTGCCCCATGGTTTCAAAAGCGTTCTGTAAAGGTTGCACCACGAACGGCAGAGAGTAAAGCATTGAAGCCACAACCAGCCCCTGAAAGGTGAACGGCAACAGGCCGATGCCCAGTGCGGTGGTGAGTTGGCCGATTGGTCCGTCCGGGCCCATCATTAGCAGGAAATAGAAACCAAGCACGGTGGGCGGCAACACCAGCGGCAGTGCCACCAATGCGGCCACCGGTGCCTTAAGCCGGGAGCGAGTGTGCGCCAGCCACCAGGCCAGCGGGGTGCCGAGCAGCAACAGCAACAGGGTTACCGTGGCAGCCAGGCGCAGGGTTAGCCAAATTGCTTGCAAGTCTGTGGAAGTGAGTTCCATTGGAAAGGTTACTGAGTTTCTTCTATTACATTTACATTATAAGCGATAGATATACGCTCCTTGTCGCCCGTGTAAGGATGCACCATGTGCTTCATCCAACTCGGCCACAGCAACATACGCCCCGGAATGTTTTCCACGAACTGACGCGCGTCAAGAATAGTGTTTTTTATCTGAATGTAGTTTGCGGCTTCGCGGGCATCCAGCAGTTCCAGCAGGCCGTTTTGCGGGACGGAAGGATCGGGGACTCCCTTGTCCACATAGTAAACTCCGGACCACATACAGTTGGGGTGGGTATGCACCACATTGTAGTCGCCGTTGCGGTTGATGTTGCCCCAGGCGTCTATTAATAGTCGGAAGCGTCTCTGCTTGCCCTGAGCGCCTTGTCCGCCCTGCCCGCTTTCATCGCGGATAATTTGGTCGGTGAGATTGAACACCAAAGTTTCAATACGGTGCTTCAGGGTTTTAACGGCAGCGTCCGACCAGCCCATCAGATTCCCTTCCGACTGCCAGCCGCCAGCATTGGAGCGGTGCGCCCCGCCACCGGCTTTCTCTCTGGACAGGAGAATGGCCGCAAGCTCCCTGTTCAGTTCCGCACTATCAGGCCAGTCGTGCACCACCAGAATGGTGCCGAACAGCATGGACACATCCTTGCTAACATCAAAGCGAGGTATCTCGGAAACGATGACAACGGCTCCCCTGTTTTAGTGACACAATCAGAAGCTCTGCGTAACCTTCAGGTAAACAATGCGACCGCGCAAGTCATGCCCCGCCCGGTCATCATAACCGGGACGGTCCGACAGACCATCGGAAATCATTCCGCCCGCATTGGGCCTCAGCGCCGGTCGCTCGTTGCCATCGCCATCCAGCCGTGTCAGGCGGGGTGGCTCGTTGGCGAACAGGTTGTTGATACCGAAGGTGAATCTGGTGTCGCCGCCGTCGCGAATCAGGTCGGAAGTGAAATAGTTGTATTGCACATCAACTGTTTCCCAGGCATCCACTTTGCCGTTGTTGCTCTGGTCATTGGTGTAGCCGCCGATGTAACGCAACTTGCCGGTAAAAGTGTGGTTGCCCCAACTGTAGGTGCCGCCAACATGCCCGCGCAGTTCGGGAATGGTGGAGAAGTTGTTGTTGAAGTTGCGGCTGCCGGCACCATCGAACACGTCGTCTCCGTCTTTTACATCAAAGCCCAGCACGTAGGTGGCAGCGGCATCCACCAACAGGGAACCGGCACCGACATCCAGATTGTAGCGCAGGTTCATGTCAAAGCCGTTGGTTTCCACACTGCCGATGTTGACGAACTCCGTGTCCACCTGTCGCAACTGACCGCCGGCATCACGGGTAACGCGCGGGTCGTTGGGAATCATATCGTCCATGCAATCATTATTAACAATGGCCTGCGCGCCTTCGGATGAAGCAATCAGGTCGGTGTAGTCAAAGTTGAAATAATCAAAACTGGCGTTCAGACCATTTTCCAACTGCAGCACCACGCCAAAGTTGAAGTTCTCGGATTCCTGCGGTGCCAAATCCGGCGAACCCTTTACAGCAACTACGATATTGTTGTTCAGGCCCGTGCTCTCGCACACCAAAGAGCCACCGGGGCCGGTTGGAGAAGCCGGGTCATCAATAAACGCCGAAGAGGTGGCCTCGGCGGTTTGTCGCACGGTGGGTGCCTGGAAAGAGGTGCCCCAGGAACCGCGCAGACCGAGCCAATCCGAAACCCGGTATTCAAAGGACACTTTCGGGTCGGTGGTGGTGCCTATGTTGCCACCGTAATCCTCGCGGCGTACGGCAAGTTGCATTTCCAGTGCGTCGCTTAGCGGCACCACCAGTTCGCCGAACAGTGCAAACACATCCGCAGCACCAGTTACCGGCCCGGAGAGGCTTTCCTCATTTGATTCACCGGCACTACTCAATGAGTCGCCGAAAATTCCAATGGACACATCACGGTACTGAGCCCCGAATGCAGACTGCACCACGCCGCCGTTGCCCAGTTCAAACAGGTCGCCAACCAGCACAGCCTCGGTTACCTGTTCCAGCACCCGTGCGTTGCTGGCAGACGGGGTGTCAAACTTGTTCAGCGTGAGATCAGTGTTGCCGGCTACCTGGGTAGAGTCTTTTGGCGATACCAAAGTGGGATCGGACAGGCGTGTGCCGAAAGGATTCCACTCACCGGTCTTGACCAGTTCCTGGAATACATCGGAACGATAGTTGTGTGGTGAGTTAGTGACGCGGGTTGATTTGGCCCAACCATAAGACACATCCAGCGACCAGCTGTTGTTGAGGTCCAGCACGATGCCGTTCATAAAACGGGTGTAGTCTAATTCCCGATGGATGTATTGGGTGCGGTCGGTTTTATTGACTTCCCGTCCCAAAGGCCGCGCCGTAACTTGCAAGTCAACTGCGGTGTGCATGGTTGGGTCCCAGTTATCCGGTCCGATATACATGATGTCAACACCTTCCGGGTCGCTGGGGTCAAGCGTAAAGAAGTTGAACGGGTGGCTGGCGAGAACAGTGAAGCCCCCCCCCACTGCCTGACCGGTGTTGAAAGTGCTGCCGCCGCTGGCTCGCGTAATGACATTGTTGGAGTAGCTGGCTTCTCCGTAGTAACGCAGGGTGTCGCTGAACTCCCACTCAAACTCGGTGAACAGTTGCACCCGTTCTTCGGCGGAAATTACACTTACCTGATCTATGAACTGATAACGGCAAACTCCATCGGTGGCACTGCGTAATACACCGCCGGCGGCCTCGCAATCAGGGTCGCCGATTCTGTTGCCTGATACCGTTCTCATAATCACATTCCCGTCCTCGTCCATCATGGTCATCCCGTCATCGTCCAGAGCCGGAATCGAAACCGACAAAGGCACCGCATTGCCCATAACATTAATCGTAGCACCGCGATAAGTTCCGGGTGAGCCGGTGGAGGACAGGAAGCGGGATGTTGGATCGGTGGGGCTGAGGCGGGCGTTCAACCAGTCAAAGTCAGAGCGATAGGCATCATCCTGCTCATACCAGGTGCCATATACATTGAAGCTGCCGCGGCCATCGTCAAAGCTGCTGCCGGCGGCGAAGCTGATGTCTTTCTGCCCGATGACTTCGGAATCGGTGTAACCACCGGACAGTTCAAAGCCTTCAAAACCTTTGCGGGTGATGATGTTGGCGACACCGGCTACGGCCTGTGAGCCGTAGGTGGCGGAGGCGCCGTCGGTGAGCACTTCAATGCGCTCAATCATGGAAATGGGGAACTGGTTGATGTCAAGGAAGTCGGTGCCGGTGTCGTCGGCTACGGCGGCGATGCCGGCGCGCTTGCCGTTAAGCAAGGTCAGGGTGGAGCCCAGGCCGAGGTTGCGGATGTTGAACATTGAGGTGCCGGCGCGGCTGTTGGTTTCGTTGTAAAACTGGGAGCCGCTGTTGGCGGTGAATTCTTTTAGCACCTCCACTACTTGTGTGGCGCCGGTGCGGGCGATGTCTTCCTGGTTAAGCACCTGGATGGGTGCGGCGCCTTCAAAGCTGCTGCGGCGGATGTAGGAGCCGGTTACTACAATTTCTTCCACCGATTCCTGCCCGTCTTGCTGGGCGAGGGCGGGTGCTGTGGCAACGACGCCCAGTGCTGCTGCTACGCCTGCGGACAGTGCGGATACTTTGAACTTGCGGTTGGGTTTGAATCTGGATTTGGGCTTGGACATGGAGATTACCTCTTTAACAGTTGAAGCGTCAGGTTACAGCACTTAGTTACGATAGTCCAGCGGCGGCGCGCGGTCGCCCAGCAGGGACTCATACTCAAAACCATCACCACGCTGCGCCTCCCATTCCTCCCGCGCCGCTTCCCGCAACTCCTCATTCTCAAACAGTTCAATGGCCGCCAGAGTAAGCGTCTTGGCCGCCACCTGCGCGCCCTTGAAGCCGATGCTCATGCCGCTGGCCGCCACTGCCTGCCAGCTGTGGGCGGAAGTGCCGGGCACCCAGGTTGCGGTGCGCACACCCACTGTGGGCACGGCGATTGATACATCACCCACATCGGTGGAACCATAACCCAGCCCCGAATCGTAAGGCCGAATTTCCCGTTCGCTGCCAAGCCTGTCGCTCGGCTGGTCAAAAGAGGCGTAGATTTCTTCGGCGAATGCCTGCTCCCGCGCGTTGTAATTCACGCCGCCAACTTCGGTGAGTTTCTCGTGCATCATTTTGGCAAGGGTTTCGTTAACCATTACCGGGTAGATGCCGTGGATGATTTCAGGTTCCACTGTGGTGCCGGTGCCGGTGGCCGCGCCCTCGGCTGCCGCTTCAAGGCGCCGCCACATCTGGCGCACCATATCGGCCTCGGGGTGGCGCAGATAATAAAACACCTCGGCAAAGTCGGGCACCACATTGGGAGCATTACCACCGGCGGTGATGACATAATGAATGCGCGTTTGCTGCGGCACATGTTCACGCATCAGGTTGACCATGTGGTTGAATGCCTCAACCCCGTCCAGTGCCGAACGGGCGCGCTCGGGTGCGCCTGCGGCATGGGCGGACACACCATGAAAACGAAACTTGGCGGAACGATTCGCCAGCGAAGTGCGCGCCTGGGCGGAATTGGCGGAACTGGCGTGCCAGTGCATCACGATATCCACATCATCAAACAATCCCGCTCGCACCAGATATACCTTGCCGGCACCGCCCTCCTCGGCCGGTGTGCCATATACACGAATAGTGCCTTGCACATTGTTGTCTTGCAGCCATTTCTTCACGGCGATGGCGGCCTGTATTGAACCGGCACCGAACAGATTGTGGCCGCAGGCATGGCCGGCGGTCTTGCCCGGTAGCAGGCTGCGTTCTGGTATGGAATCCTGATTGATGCCGGGTAGCGCATCATATTCGCCGAGGATGGCTATGACGGGCTCGCCGGAACCGAACTCGGCCACGAAAGCGGTGGGAATCTCAGCCACTCCGGCGGTTACGCTGAAGCCTGCGTCTTGCAAAGTTCGCTGCAACAGGGCGCTACTTTGGGTCTCCTGATAGCCTACCTCGGCGTATTCCCACAGGGAGCGGGCGAGGCTGGCGGTTTGCTCGTAGCGGCTGTCAATGAAATCAAGAATGGCGCCTTCCTGGGCGGTGGCGGCCAGTGGCATGGTGGCGCCCAGCGTGAGCATAAGGCTCAGGGCGAGGGATGAGGGCTGTGGTTTGACTAATTGCATTGCTTTCTCCTGCCCTTGTGGGCTTTGCGAACTTTGGCAGACAATACGCCACTTTTCCGCCTTGGGTCAAGGGCTTTGTGTTCTTCCTTTGGTCAGGGTGTATACTCACAACTTATGCGTCGCGCACACACTATAGTTCAAAATTTTTTAGGCCGGATGGGGAAGATATTCCGGGCTGGGGATGGGTCGTGGCGGGTTTGGCGGTATTTGTATTGGTTGTTGCAACTGGTGGGGGCGGGGGTTGCTGTTTTTATTATGATGGCGAGTGCGGCTTATCTTTATTTGGCGCCGTTGTTGCCGGCGGCGGAGACTTATCGGGATGTGCAGCTTGAGACGCCGTTGCGGATTTATACATCTGGTAATCAGCTTATTGAGGAGATTGGGAATCGGCGTAATCCGGTTTCTTATGATGAGATTCCCAAAGTGCTTACTGATGCGCTCATTGCTACTGAGGATGAGCGGTTTTATTCTCATCTGGGGGTGGATATTCGTTCGTTGGCGCGGGGGTTTTATGGTTTTATGACGGGTAGCAGTCTTGGTGGGGGTAGCACTATTGCCATGCAGTTGGCGAACAATCTGTCTTTTGACAGTGATAATGTTTATTTGCGCAAGTTCAAGGAAATTCCTTTTGCTATTCAGATTCATCAGGAGTTGGAGCGGGAGGAAATTCTTGAACTGTATTTGAATCTGATTTATTTCGGTGCGGGTGCCGAAGGGATTGGTGCGGCGGCTTTTGTTTATTATGGCAAGCGGCCTGATGAGCTTACGCTGGCGGAGGCGGCTATGATGATTTCGGTGTTGCCCTGCCCGTCCGCCTGTAATCCGCTGGCTGATCCGCAGCGGGCGGTGGAGCGGCGGGAGATTCGGCTGCGTAATATGTTGAATCAGGACATGATAAGTAGGGTGCAGTATGAGACGGCGAATCGGGCGCCTGTTACTGCCCGCCGCCATGGCCGCGATGCGGAGACAAGTGCGCCCTGGGTGGCCGAGATGGTGCGGCAGCAACTGGTGGAGCAATATGGCGAGGCGGCATACTCCGGTGGCTTTGAGGTTATTACTTCCATAGATAATGAGTTGCAGCAGGCGGCGAATCGGGCGTTGATTGACGGGCTGGAAATTTATTACGACAAGCGGCATGGTTATCGCGGTGCGGAAGCGCATTATCCGCCCGACGGAGTGGAGCCGAACAGTGCCTGGCTGCGACAACTGCAAACAGTGCGTGCTTATGGCAACCAGATACCTGCCATCGTTATCGAAGTGGCCGGGCGGCAATTTACGGCGTTGCTTAAATCCGGCGAAGAGATAACGGTGGGCTGGGATGGCATCGCATGGGCGAGCACCTTCCGCGACCGCGATGAAGCCTGGCCGCCGCCGGACAGTGCCGATGATGTGGTGCGAGTGGGTGATTTGATTCGGGTCAAGCGCGGCGCGCAACAGTGGGAGCTGGGGCAACTTCCGGAAATTCAGGGCGCGCTGGTAAGCCTGTCGCCGCAGGATGGTGCCATCACCACACTGGTTGGTGGCTATGACTATTCTCTTAGCCAGGTGAATCGCGTTACCGCACCGCGCCCGCCCGGTTCCAACTTCAAACCTTTCGTTTATGGTGCGGCGCTGGAACATGGTTACTCGGCGGCCAGCCAGATTAATGATGCGCCGCTTATTCGCGGTTCCTATCGTCCCAACAATTATGAGAATAATTTTCTCGGCCCGATAACTTTGCGTTATGCCTTGCAACAATCGCGCAATGTGCCCACCGTGCGTTTGTATGAACAGCTGGGCGCGAGCAAGGTGCTTGAGTTCGCCGGCAAACTGGGCTTCCCGGTGCAAAACTTTCCGCGCAACGACCTCACTGTGGCGCTGGGCAGCCAGGATGTGCGGCCGTTGGAGATGGTTGCTGCCTACGCCATTCTTGCCAATGGTGGTTATAAGGTGGAGCCGTGGTTGATACGGGAGATTCGCAATTTGGCTGATGGGCAAATCTATGTTGCCAATCCGGTGCAGGTTTGTGAGAGTGATTGTGATGCAGTATCGGTTGTTGACTCGCGGGTGGCATTCATCCTCAACTCCATGCTGCGCTCTGTAATAGTGGAAGGCAGCGGCGCACGAGTACAACGAGAATTACAACGCAACGACCTGATGGGCAAAACCGGCACCACCAACGGTCCCAGAGAGTTGTGGTTCTCCGGTTTCAACCGCAACATCGCCACCTCAGTATTCGTCGGCCTGGACCAACCGGAAGCACTCGGCGAACGCGAACAGGGCGCAACAGTCGCCGTACCAATCTGGATTGATTTCATGCGCGAAGCACTAAGAGAAATGCCCGAAAGCACCATACCGCGACCGGGCGGCGTCGTGGATCGCCTAATCAACAAATCCACCGGCCAACTAGCCACCCCCGGCGAGCCCGACACTATGTTTGAACTCTTCCTCGTAGAAAACGACCCGGGCGGCGACCAACCGCTAACGCCCAGCATTGACCCGGAAGATGACGACAGCGAAGAATTATCCACCGAAACAATTTTTTGAATTAAATGCGGCGACTACCAAAACGTTTCTTAAATCGATCCACCCGCCCACCACTGTCAAGTATCTTCTGCTTGCCAGTGAAAAACGGATGACACTGCGAACACACCTCAATCAGTATGTCCTTACCCAAAGTAGATTTAGTCTCAATAGTATTACCGCAACTACAAGTAGCCTTGATAGGCCCATAGTTGGGATGAATATCTGGTTTCATGATTGTTTCACCTATATTTACCGACATCGCCACAACCACCATCATCCCAGAATAGGCTGCACCACATCGTGAAGCGGGGCATTCTACCTGACTTTCCCCCAAAAAGTAACCCCCCGATAGTCATACGAAACGCCTCACAACCGGCATTGAAGGACACTGCACCTGAAATCCGTCAGGGGGAGAGCATGGTATTGAGCCGACGGTCGGCCTCTTGCTTTGCGGCGGCCAGCTCAGCGGGAGACAGGAGGGAACCAGTCTCGTCTCGCTCAGGCCTGGCAGAATAATAACCGCTTGCCGCAGACAGTGAAAACCAGATATAGGCCTCAACATCATCCTGCGGCATCCCCTGGCCACCCTTGTGCATTTCACCGAGACTATATTGGGTAAGAGGGTAACCGATGGTCAACTGATACCAGCGCATCGCTTCGGCATAATCCTGTGGCACTCCTTCGCCATTTCTATACATCTCGCCGAGCCTGTACTGAGCGAATATGGAGTCCTGCTCGGCGGCTAGACGATACCACCGCCCCGCTTCGGTAAAATCCTGCGGCACGCCTTCCTGGCCACGGTAATATAGTGAGCCGAGATTTTCCTGAGCATCGGCGTGACCCTGCTCTGCCGCTAATTGATACCAGCGTGCCGCTTCAGCATAATCCTGTGGTACCCCTTTGCCTGAGTAATACACCCGACCGAGATCGTATTGAGCATCAGCATCACCCTGCTCGGCGACCAACTGATACCGCCGCGCTATTGCAGCAAGCCGACGAGCAATTTCTTGCTGTGCAGCAACCAACTCAGAGGAGGACAAATGGGAGGCAGTCCCGTCCAGATAATGAATCCCAAGCTCAGTATCCTCAACACCCTTTACCGCCGCCAACGAAAACCAGATATAGGCCTCAGCATAATCCTGCGGCACCCCCGTGCCATCTCTATACATCAGGCCGAGACTGAACTGACTGTTAGCATCACCTTGCTCGGCGGCTAGACGATGCTGCTCCACCTCAGCATTATCCTGAGCCAGGGCAGGGGAAACGAACAACATCAAAACAGCGACACATATAAACTGACGAATAATCATACGAAACTCCTCCGGCTGGCTTGTCTATTAATCGTTGATCTGCCCAGTGGATTCGGTGCTGATTTGCCTGTGATTGCTCACCGCTTCCTCCATGATGCGGGTGAACAGTTCAACTACCAACTCGGGATTCAGGCCGTTGACTTTGCACCAGGTTTTTATTTCGGCGAGCTTCTGGGCTTCGCGTTCGGCATCAAGAGGGTCCAGAGACTTTGATGCTTTAAGCAAACCCACTTGATGTGTCAGCTTGAATCTCTTGGCGAGCAGGATAAGGAACTCCTCATCAACTTCGTCAATGCGTTGGCGGATAGCTTGCAATTCTTGTGGGATAGCTTCTTCTGACATAGTGCGCATCTCCAGTATTGGTGACTCTATGGTGCTGGTTGTTTGCAGGCCGGTTTGTCAATACTATACCAGTTATGAAGAATCTCTCAAATGACTAAGAAGATAGCAGCCAGACATAAGGGGGCGGTTATTCATGTTGCGGTGCCCTCTCCGCTACGCCGCACTTTTGACTACTTGCCTCCTGCTTCCGGTGGGGTGTCTGCCCTGCCCGCTTCGGGCATGCGGGTGAGTGTGCCGTTTGGCAGGCGCAAGCTGGTTGGCATTGTTACTGGCAGTAGTGCGGAATCGGTTATTGAAACTAGCCGTCTCAAGCCTGTTCATGGGGTGTTGGATGACAAGCCCGTGTTTCCGCCTGCGTTGTTGCGAATGCTGACATGGGCGGCGGCATACTATCATCATCCAATTGGTGAAGTGTTTGCCGCAGCACTACCTATCCGTTTGCGAAAACCCGACAGCATTTTATCGGCATCATCAACCAGCGACTCGGAAACAGACTTATCATCGGCACAATCAGGCAACGGTGCGGAGGCAAACCTGTCATCAACACACTTAAGCGCCGGTCCGACACTGAACGCGGAACAACAAGATGCGGTTAAGCATATTATAGCCGGGCTGAGTAGCTTCAATACATTCTTGCTGGATGGCGTAACTGGTTCGGGGAAGACGGAAGTGTATATGCAGGTGATGGCGGAGCAGTTGCGGCGGGGGCGGCAGTGTTTGGTTTTGGTGCCGGAGATTGGGCTTACGCCGCAAACGGTGGAGCGGTTTTCTTTGCGCTTTGCGGTGCCGGTGGTGGTGTTGCATTCGGGTTTGGGGGAGGCTGAGCGGTTGGCGGCGTGGCGGGATGCGGCTGGGGGTGTGGCGGGTATAGTTATTGGAACGCGCTCTGCTATTTTTACGCCTTTGGCCAAGCCCGGGTTGATTGTGGTGGATGAGGAGCACGATGCCTCGTTCAAGCAGCAAGATGGGTTTCGTTATTCGGCCAGGGATTTGGCTATTGTGCGTGGGCGTGAGGAGGGTCAGTGTGTAATTCTTGGTTCGGCAACTCCCAGCCTTGAAAGTATGCACAATGCGGCGACTGGGCGCTTCGCTCATCTGCGTTTGACACAGCCCGCTGGTGTGGCAGTTAATTCACGGCGTGAGATTGTGGATTTGAGTGCGGCGGTGCAACGGGGTGGTCTGTCTGAAATAGTGTTGCATCGGATTGGTCGTCATCTGGAACAGGGTAATCAGGTATTGGTATTTATTAACCGGCGCGGTTTCGCTCCAATTCTGAGTTGCACCCAGTGCGGCTGGGCAAGCAAATGTGAACGCTGCGTGGTGCACAAGACAGTTCACACCACGCCGCGAAGTTTGCGCTGCCATCACTGCGGTGCCAGCGAGCGGTTGCCGGACATCTGCCCTGCCTGCGGGCAGAACGCGCTGCAAACCCGTGGGCTGGGGACGCAGCAGCTTGAACATTTTTTGCAAACCCGTTTCAGCACCGTGCCCGTGTTGCGAATTGACCGCGATTCAACCCGCACCAAGAAACGTTTGAATGCGCTGTTGACGGAGGTTCAACAGGGCAAACCCTGCATTCTGCTTGGCACACAGATGCTTGCCAAGGGGCATCACTTTCCGCAAATCACGCTGGTTGCGGTGGTGAATGCGGACAGCGGCCTGTTCAGTGCCGACTTTCGCGGGCAGGAACAGATGTGTCAGACTATAATTCAAGTGGCAGGCCGTGCCGGACGGGCGGAACGACCCGGCGAAGTTGTTATTCAATCGCAATACGCCACACATCCCAGTGTGCAGGCGCTGGCCGTGGACAGTTATACCGACATTGCACAACGCTTGTTGGCAGAACGGCAACAAGCTGGTATGCCGCCATTCAGTCATCTTTGTCTGATTCGTGCCGATTGCAAACTTATGCCGCCCTGTTTTGAGTTTCTTGAGCGTGTGGCAGAGCTGGCTCGCGAACTCAACAGTGGCATGGGGGGCAGCGCGGGGAGTGGCGTGGGAGGTACCGTGGGGGGCGGCGCTGGGGGTAGCGCGGGAGGTAGCGTGGAAATTATCGGACCGCTACCCGCGCCGATGGAAAAACGTGTTGGCCGCTGGCGTGCGCAACTGCACTTCATCAGTGGGCAGCGTAGTGTATTGCAAAATATGCTGGAAAAACTTTGCATCAGGATAGAGGAATTGAAACAACCATCGGGATTGCGCTGGAGTGTTGATGTTGATCCAACTGATTTGATTTGAAATCGGCGACAGGCGGATATCAATAGTTGTGGCAGTGATTGGCAAATTTGCGGATAATGCCCGGTTGTGTGCGGTCATTTTCAGAGCCCGGCTGCCTTTTGGGGAATGTGCCGTAACATCTCAAGAGAGTATATGTTCCATGACACATGATTTCGCCAAAATACGCCCCGAACCTTTGCTGGAACACAAACCGGCGGACGCGCCACCGGCCTGGTCGTTGCTGATTACGGGCATGGTCGTGGGGGTGGTGATTGGTGTGTTTGCCTGTCTGCTGCTTTATTTGTCGGGTCGTGTGCCGCCATTGCCCGGCACGCAGGCGACGGCGGTGAATGACCAGAGCGGCGCTGCGTCCGGCGACTCACTTACAGATGCGGCGAATGAGGAACCGGGGCTTGAGCTGGACTTTTATGTGGCTTTGCCTACTTATGAGGTTGAGGTTGATGCATCGCCGCTTGATGCGGCGCAGACCGATGCGAGTGGCGCGCTATCTCAGACGGATGGTGGCGCACTATCTCAGACGGGAGCGGAGACAGCGGGAGCAACCGAAACAGTAGAGGCAAATGATGCTACGCGCCCCGGCACGGCGCAAACAGCAACGTCAGCGGGCAATGCGGTGCCTGATGCCTCAACAAACACAACAGCGGTTGTAAATGACATAATATCCCCCATCTACTTGTTGCAGTCCGGTGCTTTTCAGCAGCTGGCACTGGCCAATGCCGCAATGCAACGCCAGCGGGAACTTGGGCTTGATGTGCAAGTCCAACAGCAGGAAGTTCAGGGGCGCATTTTATATCTGGTGCAATCCGGTCCGTATCAAACTGGTGATGCACTGAGTGAGGCTGAAACGGTTTTGCAAAGTAACAACATAGCCAGCATGCGGCTTCGCATGCGCTGAGGAGAGTAACGAATGGATCAATACAGAGGCACAACTATTGTTTCTGTGCGCCGTGATAACCGGGTGGTTATTGGCGGTGATGGTCAGGTGTCGCAGGGCAATACTGTTATGAAAGGTAATGCCCGCAAGGTGCGCCGCTTGTATAAAGACCAGGTGCTGGCCGGTTTTGCCGGAGGCACCGCCGATGCTTTCACATTGTTTGAGCGGTTTGAAGAGCAACTTGAAAAACATCAGGGCAATCTGTTGCGTGCGGCAGTGGAGTTGGCAAAATTGTGGCGCACCGAACGCAGCCTGCGCCGCCTTGAAGCCCTGCTGGTGGTTGCCGACAAGGAAACTTCTCTTATCATCACCGGCAACGGCGATGTGATTGAGCCGGAAGACTCCAGCATGGCCATCGGTTCGGGCGGTCAGTTCGCCCTGTCGGCGGCGCGGGCGCTGCTTAGTGCTACCAAACTTGATGCGAGACAAATCGTGGAGCAGAGTTTAGCCATCGCTGCTGAAATCTGCGTCTATACTAACTCCAATCTGACCATTGAGGAATTGAAATGCGATTGATTACCACACACAACACAACTGAAACCTGCTACGGAAGCCAACGGAACCCCTCATGTCCCTAATGACACCACGCGAAATAACCTCGGAACTTGACAAACACATCATCGGCCAGGACGCAGCAAAACGTGCTGTGGCTATTGCACTACGCAACCGCTGGCGGCGTATGCAGCTGGATGAAACCCTGCGCAGTGAAATCACCCCGAAGAATATTCTGATGATTGGCCCCACCGGTGTCGGCAAGACTGAGATTGCCCGCCGCCTGGCCAAACTCGCCAGCGCTCCCTTCATCAAGGTTGAGGCCACCAAGTTCACCGAGGTGGGTTATGTGGGGCGCGATGTGGAATCAATCATCCGCGACCTGACTGATATGGCAGTAAAGATGGTGCGTGAAAAGGAAATTCAGAAGGTTCAGCATGTTGCCGAAGAGCGGGCGGAGGAGCGTGTGCTTGATGTCATCGCATCTCAAATGCAGGGCGAGCAACAACGGGATTTTGACAAGCAAACACTACGCAAGCAACTGCGTGAGGGCGATCTTGACAACAGGGAAATAGAAATCAAGGTTGCCGAGGCACCGGCCGGAGTGGAAATTATGGGTCCGCCGGGGCTGGAAGAGATGACTGAGCAACTGAAAAGTATGTTTTCCAGCATCAGCACCAATCGCAAGCGTTCGCGGCGTATGACTATCAAGGCCGCGCTGAAGATAGCACGGGAGGAAGAATCGGCGCGGCTGATTAACGAGGACGAAATCAAAAATCACGCCGTTGAAGTTACCGAACAAACCGGCATAGTGTTCATTGATGAAATAGACAAGGTAACCAACCGCGAAGATCTGATAGGCGCCGGCATATCACGGGAAGGCGTTCAGCGCGACTTGTTGCCGCTGATAGAAGGCTCAACCGTATCCACCAAATACGGCAGCATTAAAACCGACCACATTCTGTTCATCGCCTCCGGCGCCTTCCACCTGTCCAAACCTTCCGACCTGATTCCCGAACTGCAAGGCCGCTTGCCCATCCGCGTGGAACTGAACGCCCTCACCGCGAAAGACTTCGCACGCATATTGGAGGAGCCAAACGCTTCATTAACAGAACAATATCAAGCCCTGCTCAACACCGAGGGCTTGAAAATCAAGTTCAGCAAGGATGGCATTAAAAAAATTGCCGAAATTGCTTCGCAAGTGAATGAGCGCACGGAAAACATCGGCGCCCGCCGTTTGCATACGGTTATGGAGCGTTTGCTGGAAGAAGTTTCGTTCGCCGCCTCCGATATGGCCGTGGGCGATAACACCGGCCTGACCATTGACAGCGATTATGTGGAGAAACAACTCAACGAACTGGCCAGAGACGATGACTTGAGTCGGTATATCCTGTAGTTCACTTTAGTTCAGGCGGCACAGAATGCTTCGGCAGAATATTCGGGCAGCAGCAAGTAATGTCAAACATACCAACCCATATACATCTGCACCGCAAATCCGCAACGCTGGAGATTGCCTGGCGGGATGGTGAGAGCCATCACCTGCCCGCCGAATATCTTCGGGTGCATTCACCCTCCGCCGAAGTGCGCGGCCACGGCAAAGGACAGGAAGTGTTGCAAACCGGTAAACGCCAGGTGCAGATAACCGGGATTGAACAGGTGGGCAACTACGCCCTGAAACTGAACTTCAACGACGGCCACAACACCGGCATCTACAGTTGGGACTATCTCGCCGAACTTGCCAGCAAACAAAACGACCTGTGGCAACAATACCTGAACAAACTCGCCGCAGCAGGCGAATCCAGAGACGCACTACCACCCGGCACACAAACAGTCAGGATTATTGACCCCAATCATGGATAACGACAAAACTCATTTCGGCTACGAAGAAGTGCCACTCGCGGAAAAGGAACAGCGCGTGGGCGCAGTGTTTCGTTCAGTGGCCGGCAAATACGATGTGATGAACGACATCATATCGCTGGGCACTCATCGCCTTATCAAACGCTTCACTGTGCAACTCAGCGCGGCACGGCGCGGCCATAACATACTTGACCTTGCCGGCGGCACGGGTGATTTGAGTGTGCTGTTCGCCCCCATCGTTGGCGACGAAGGCCGGGTGGTGCTGGCTGATATTAACGAAGCGATGCTGAATGTGGGCCGCGACCGGCTAATTGACAAAGGCCTGGGCAAACAAGTCAGCGTCACCCAGGCAGACGCCGAACAACTCCCCTTCGCCGATAACACGTTTGATTGCGTATGCATCGCCTACGGCCTGCGCAATGTAACGCAAAAAGAAACCGCACTGGCCGCCATGCAAAGAGTACTCAAGCCCGGCGGACGAGTGCTGGTGCTGGAGTTTTCCAAACCCCAATCCGCACTACTAAAAAAAGCCCATCAAGCCTGGGCAAGCCTGCTACCGGCAACAGGCGCACTAATAACCGGCGACCGCGACAGCTACCGCTACCTCGCCGAATCCATCCAGATGCATCCCGACCAAAACACCTTACTCACCATGATGCAAAACGCCGGCCTCACCGACTGCCGCTACCACAATGTCATGGGCGGCTTCTGCGCCATCCACATCGGCTTCAAGCCCCACTAACTCACCACCATGCAAACCATACTACTAACAACCCTGGAAAACCTCATCAACGCCACACTGGCCAGCGACGACCACCTCGCCGCACAAGCCACCACTTTCAAAGGCAAATCCCTGGCCATCATAGTGCACCAACCCTCACTAAAACTCCGCCTGAGCTTCCACACCGGCGGCATCAACCTCACACCATTAAACGACGATGCAACGGCAGAGACCGATGCCCAACTGGAAGGCAAACTAAAAGACCTGCTACCTTTATTACTACCAAACAATCAAGCCCAACCCCTCGCCAACCCCACCCTAACTCTGGGCGGCGACATACTATTCATACAAGAATTACAACACACCGCCCAATCCCTGGACATTGACTGGGAAGACTGCCTGACACCCCTTCTAGGCGATGTATTCACCAACAGCCTGACAACACTAATAACAAGCGGCCAAAAACTAAAAACCGACGCACAACACAGCATCAAGCGCAACCTGAAACACTACCTAACGGAAGAAACAGCCACTCTCGTCGCCCGCCCCGAACTCACCCCACTAGTGCAAGACATAGAAGCCCTAACCTTACGCATAGACCGCCTTGCAGCAAGAACCCAACTACTGGCAGACCGGCGATTACACTAATACTAGTCGCGTTTACGAAATTGTATTCCATTTTTTTCAGCACTTTCTTTATACTTCTTGGCACAACAAACCAAACATTCCACTAATTTTTTCACCATCTCATTCTTGTCATCAGTTTTTTTCTTTCGGAGATCTTCTAACGTATTAACATCTGAAAAATTGTACTTCGTAACCTTATACCAAAGAAACCAATCCGTCCTAGATCCGGCCTGCCACTCTTGTTTCACAGGCTCCCAGTAATGATTAAAATCAACATCATTACCATCATCCTTGACTGGACGGCCAAACGTGAAACCATAGAAGACGTGACCCCCCATTTCATTTGTCCCCTCCAAATTATTAAGAATCAAGCGAAAATCATAGCCTTCTTGATTGGGATGAATAGGAACCAAAAAACCCAACTGATTACTTTTCGGTGTGTCCCATACATCCCAACCAAGGTTATTTTTTTCCTTTTCCAGGCCAGCTTTCACTTTGCTCCTAAAGTTATCAAGCAGTTCTTTCTTCACGGTCGAGTAAGTCTCGTAAATTTCATGTGCACCAACAAGATTGGACTTAATCAATTCTCTTATTTCCATTGTCTTATCCTCTGTATCAGTTAGTCGTTGAATCAGTTGTAAGTATTGCTGAATACCCTCTCGTAAAGGCACATCAGTAACTATTCCTAGGCATCTCTCCAACCAGGGCGCAATGTGTTCTCGATATGAAATTATGTAGAAATCCTCTCCAGATATCTTGTCTTCAGAACTCGTTGGCTCTTCTCCATCAAGATTGAGATAGAGCACCACCAGCACCACCCCTTTTGCTTCGAATTCTTTCTTGGCGTACTCGCAGTACCGATGTATCTGTCCGTCTTGGTCGGCTGCATCTATCTTATTTTCAATGAGTAGCCCCTTATCGTCTCCGTCCTTCAACAGAATGTCTGCCCTACCATAATCGCCTAAGTCGTATTCAGTATCCCTAGTAGTATCCTTCGAAAGATTCAACTCAACTTTCTCGAACTTAGGTTTATCACCCTTGCTGTGATGGCGGGAGCGTGCCTTCACATGCGGACACTTATCCTTAATTTCTGACAAGAACCGTTGAAGAAATTTGTTACCTTGACCATGGCTTCCTTTTGGGTCGAGCAAATTCGCCAAGAATTTTGAATGGGCATGTTCCTTTCTTTCTATACCGGCTGCATAGAATGTATTGAAGTTACGCCCAGTTATCCGGTCAATCTCATCATATTTTCTCGCAATGGCCGCTGCCTTATCCAGTAACTCTTGGTACTCAACTTTACTGTCTGTCTGCTCATTCATGCACTCGCTCCCAAGAACAACATCTGTTGCCTCATTTCAGTCAGTATAGTATTCAGTCAGGCTGATGTTATCAACCTTATGTTCTAGCCTGTGTATGTGGACATACTCAGCTACTTCCCCCCCCCCCACCGCATCAGGCTTCGCCTTGTTAAGCCGGGCACATGGTTGACATTTAAGACCGGGCACATGGTTTACACCTTAACTGGCCGGATGACCCGATTTTTCCGGGCATCGACCACCCCAAGATAGGCCA
>JBPCXV010000067.1:0-7599 GCA_051008235.1 Pseudohongiellaceae bacterium
AAACCAATTGGTCCGTGCCACCACAAGGTATTGTGTTTGGCTGTGCATGACGCACAAGAAAGCAGCTAATCAAATCGACTATCGACTTTGGTCTGACGGTCATTTTGATGCTTTTTTTTGATTAAAAATAAATCCAGGCAATGTGCACGTCCCCTCACAACCTGGTCGGTGACGCCTTCCTTCGGGTGTGATCATACGGATCGTCTAGTACGGTACTCGCCTTGCGATCACCGGAAAGAGGGGCTACTATGCCTTGGCATTAACTATAGAACTAACTACGGAGTAAATAATGTACAAATTAATTTTAATAAGTCTAGCCATGTTAATTTCTTCTAGCGCATTTGCGGCCGATTGTTTCAAGACCGGCAAGAATGGATCGAACGAATACAAATATGTTTGTAAGGCCCAACTATGTGGCCTGAAAGCACGTGATATTTCGGGCACGTGGCAAGTAGACGCGATCTTACATGGCACCAATGGCGCCGATAAGGATGGCTGTCAGACAGGCACGGCTGTGCCAGTTTTTACAGGCTTCGCCAGTGAGGCGTTGGCCGATGAAAAAATTGACGAAATAGCAAAGGAGCTTAACTAATGAAAAAAATACTATCCGTAATTCTACTTAGTGCGCTAAGTATTAACGCGTATGCGCAAGTGTGTACGGGACCGACGAGTCCAGGATGCCCGAAGGGTGATTTTAAAATAACGCAGCAATATTCATGTTCTGACGGTATCGAGATCAACCAAGTGGGAACCATCAATCTTGATAACGATACGGGAACTTGGACGTCTACACATGTGGGCACGTACCACAATAGAATTCCAACCGTTGACGCAACTCAGCAACCGATTGAGCAATCACCTATGACCACCTACGTTGCCAGCTGCAATGGCACGTGGACCAAGCCAGTGCGAAATGGATTGTTTCAAACCACGCTTTGCACGGTCACCGATCAAGCCACTTACTCGTTTGATATCGAATCACCGAGAGCGAACAACCTGCCGTATGACATCACGAAGTTTGATTTCCAGACTATCTTTAACCCACAAGACCACACCCACGCGCTTGTATATTTCGATCCTGATGAGCCGCAAATCATTGGTGGCGTGACGCGTTATTGCATGGGCACAGGTCAGATGACCAAGCACAAGGACGGCAACACGTTTGCACTACCTACGGTCGCCCAAATTGATCCGGCACCACCAGAGCCAGAGCCAGGTGATATCACAAACAACACACCGATCATCGGCGTGAACGAGAATGGACAAAATAATATCCAAGTACAATTATCACGACCACCGACCGCGCCCGTCTCAATTGCTTTGCAATTGGCAGATACCACGCGCGCAACGGCTGACGCCGAAATACTTATACCGGCAGGCATTACAATCGGGAATGCAAATATAGTCGGCATTGATGACGCGTTAGTTAATGGTGATCTGACAACAACATTGATCACGATGTCAGCAATCAGTGATGATCTTGGCTTTCATGGTGACGACGTCGAAGACTCCCAGGTGAATATAATTGATGATGAGGTTGCGATTGATCCCACTACCACTGGCGAGTATTTGTATAACACGGAGACATTTGAGAATGGAACGCCAGTGACCTGTGCGGATGCTGGATGTCATGGAACGCCGGCTAGCCCTGGGCCGTTTGAGGCTGTATTTCCAGTATTCGATAAAGCAGCGCTTTGTACTAAATATGGCACTACCGCCGGAGTTATAACGAAAATAGCAGACACCATGCCTGTAGGTTTCACAGCAAATCAAACATTTGCATCCGATAATTGCGGCACAGATTGCGCAACGACAATATTCAGCTACATGCTTGAGAATTTTTACGGCGGAAACACCACAGACTGTGAGGGCGGTGCATTGCCGCTTGCCAGCCCATAATGGTTTTCACTGGGCCCGCCAGCGAATTAGGCAAACATGATGAGGTCGCACCCGATGCGGCCTCAACTACCAAAAACATCGATAAGCAGGATTCATCCGGCATGTACGGTGATGCTGCCGTCGATAAACAAATCTACGAGGAGGACAAGAACACCGCACTAGGGCTCGCCAGAAAGGCCGCAGTGACGATGAACCAAACCTTTGACCAAGACTCATGGCTTGAGGCCTATGACCGTGAGCATGCGCACCAGCTTGAGGAAAACCCACCAAGTGATGACGACACGACCGCCGCACATATCAATTTAGAGACTGCAGTGGCCGCCGGCACTTCCGATAATTCGCTCTCAGATGAGGCGGAAAAACAGGAAGTCATGAACGAGGCGGAAGTCGCTGAACGCAATAGGCTATTTTTGGAAGCGATGTCAAAAGTCGCCCTGCCTGGTGTTGTATGCCGCGTGAACTCTATCACCGAGAAGAAAGACGAGTGGACGATAAATCTCGTGGCGGATTCACGTGAGCGACTGTTGACGTTGTTAAGTGGTAAAGCTGGCAAGCATTTGATGCTATCCGTTCAAGAACTCAACAAGCCAAAATATGACCAGAAAGACTTATTCCCAGGCGAGGATGATGGTTCCGTGGCAGACCCAGCTCGGTAGAGCATTAAAACGTGTTGTGGCTGAAAGCCAGTCACAGCAACAAACTGACACGATACTGGACGAGGAGTGTACAAACACGTGCGCAAAAAGGATTGCACAAATCGAGATTGATAAGCTAAGATGGCTCGGTAAGAATGACCCAAAGAAGTATCGTACAAACGTTGAACGAATAAGGAACTGGAATGAGCGACCTACAAGACCAAGCCTCGAAACGTGAGTTTGTTACAAACTACATTCGCGGCAAAATAGAGGAGATAACGGGCGAGAACCTTAATGCATTAATGGCTGAGTTCAATCTCATGATCAGCGCATGGTGCAAAGACAAGGAACTGCCAGAGATGATCGGTGGCAATCGCGCATCTGAGGGCATGATGCGTGCCGCCCTGCATTCAGCGCCGCACATGGACTCGATTAAAATTTGGATGTCGAATGATGTGATCGACCAGCTGTACCAGAACATCACGCCACCAGCAAAAACAAATCCACCAGGGAAAGCAAAAACCCCAGCAAAAACAGACAAGAAAGCAGATAGTGAGAATAAGGCCGCTAAGTAATATCGACCTTGTTGTGGTGCACACTGCCGCCACTATCAAAGGAATGAATTTTAAGGTCAGCGATATCCGCCAGTGGCACGTTGTGGATAACGGCTGGTCTGACATCGGTTACAACTATGTGATCGAGGAAGACGGCAACCTAGAGAAAGGCCGTGAACTTGAGTATGTGCCCGCCCATGCAGGCGGAAAATTTAACGCTAGATCGATCGGCATTTGCCTGGTCGGCGGCATTAACGAAAACCAAAAAGCAGAAGCGAACTATAGCCCCCAGCAATACATCACTTTGAGACGATTGCTTGAGGCATTACCAGTTACCATCCCGTCGGTTAAATATTTATGTGGCCATCGTGATCTCTCAGACGATGCCGACGGCGATGGTATTATCGAGCATTGGGAATGGAAAAAAGAATGCCCATGCTTTGATGCGTGGGACTGGTTTACATCGGACGCCATGCCGGCAGGTCCACCGCACATTTCATACGAGTTCTTTACGCCTAAACTGTTCTAATGGGCCGCGCCTTAGCTGTCCCAGGCTCCAAACCGCTCAAGGATCCACAGCACGAACTCTTCTGCAGACACTACGCGAATTGCCTTAAAGTGCGCAAAGCCTATGAGCTCGCGAACTATGAACCTGATCCAAAAGGTGGCAATGCCTACCGACTATTTCGACGCAAACCCATTCAAGAGCGCATTGCATTCTATGTATCCAAACAACTGGCCAAGCTCGACATTACTGTCGAAAAGACGCTCAAGCATTTGGCTGCCATCGGTTACAACAACCCACTGGACATGCTGCATGTCGACGAGGAGTGGATCGACGAAAATACTTTCCTGATCCGCCAGGTACGCTTGAAATCACCGACCCAGCTGTCACCACACCAGGGTGCGACATTGACCAAAGTGAAAGAAAATGTATCGCCTGACGGTGGTGTTACCATGGAGTATGGATTCGAATCAAAGACCCCTGCATTAAGAACCTTGCTCGAATACCTACAAAAAACTAAAATGACCAAGCAGACCACAACCGTCGTCGTCAAACACAAGGGCAGAGACGGTGAGTCGAAAGCAAAAATCAAGGTGAAAAAACATGCCATCGAGCAATGACATCCAAGAACAAGACTTAGTCATCGGCTACCGTGATGACGAGCCGTGCCAAGTTACGCTCACGAACGAGGATGGTAGCGTGCGCGACATCACCGGCAACACGTACGAGATGCACATATCGAATCAGCGATTTCCTGCCACAGAAACGCCGAACCCACCCACTCTAATTTTTTGGATTGTTGCGCCTGCGCTTGTGACGCCTACTTCCGGCATCATTTCATTTGCACCGAGTGCGGCCAATTATGACGACATCCCGCTTGCAGAATTCAATACAAACGGAAAATTCCGCATGCACTTCGATATTATTGAGCTCGATACCACCCGACGAACCGTACTGAGAGGTAAGTTAGACGTTCAACGCGTCGTGCGGACAGTGGTCTGATGGCCCGCTTTGGCATCGGTCGTGCGCATGTAGAATCTGCGAACGGCGTAGCGCTCTCACGTTGGGGATTCTGGACGCCATGGTTTACCTGGTACCTCCTTAAAATTCATTCACACGATCAGTGGCCTCATAACCACGAAGGCGATATCACGTCGCTTGTACTGTGGGGCGAATACATCGAAATGCGCCACCACCCTGATGGATCCATCACCACCATTGGGAAAGTTGCCCCTGCAATCAACAAGATTCCCCATGACATTTATCACACAATTCATGTAGAGAAGCCGGCCTGGTCGATGTGGTTCATGGGCAAACTTAAAAACGAGCGCGTGTCGTTCTTGGTCGAGGGTGAGGTGGTCGACTGGGAATACATGATCTATCCGTACCGATGATCAAACTTGTATGGGCTGAGCGCCTGCAGATTACTTTCCCGAATTATGAGCGCACGATTATGTGGCGCTGGGGCATCCGTACACCATGGATCGAGCTGTGTGTGCATAAAATTATGCCTGGCTACCAACATCCGCACACTCACACGCAGAGCTTTGTATCTATCATTTTGATAGGTAAATACAATCAGGAAATTCAACGCAATGGTGGTCGAGAGTGGAAGCAATTTAGGCCTGGCATGATCAACCATGTGCGCCATGATCAGCCACACAAGCTGGATGTTGCCAAACCCGTGTGGACTGCCTTTTGTTTTTATGGCGCCAAGCATGAGGCGCATGTCTGGTATCACTGGAAGCAGCCCATCGACTGGAAAAAGATCATGGAGCTGGTTGAGTGAGTCTTACCTTCGAGGAGCGGATTGACGGCCACGTCTTCGATAACTGGGATTACATAACGCCTGAGTTCGATGCCATCGATGCTGACGATGACGTCATCGAGATGCCGTATCAGTTCGATACGAGACCCTACCAAGACCCACTTTACGATGCATTACTGCCAGCTGATGGCTCGGATCCAGTAAAGCGTGCGGTGGAGATTTGGCACCGACGTGCCGGCAAGGATAAGACTGTCTGGAATATCACGATCACTCGCTCACAGATGGACGTGGGATATTACCTGTACCTATTCCCGACCAGTGCCCAGGCAAAGAAAGCCATCTGGCTCGGACGTGGTGGCGACAAAATTAAGTTTATGGATCACATCCCGCCCGAATTGGTGGCCAACACCAACAAGACCGAGATGTACATCGAGATGACCAACGGGTCAATTATTCAGCTCGGGGGCTCCGATAATTTCGACGCATACATGGGCACAAACCCCATCTGGATCGTCTTCTCGGAGTGGGCAATCTGTAATCCAGTGGCATGGGACTATTTTCGTCCGATCCTTGTGGAAAATAACGGTACCGCCGTTTTCATCTACACCCCACGCGGGCGTAATCATGGCTACACAACCTATAAACGTGCTGTGGCGGGCATGAGGGCTGACTCCGAGCGTTGGCATGCGAGCCTACTTGGCTACAAAACCACAGGCGTATTGACCGAAGAGCAAGTCAGGCGCGAAGTTGAAGAGGAGGGCATGAGCGGACCCAAAGCCGAGCAAGAGTTCGACTGCAGTTTTGATGCTGAGATCGAGGGTGCGATCTTTGGTACTGAAATGCGTACCGCACGCAGCGACAATCGCGTCGGGTTTTTCCCTGTCGATAAGGCGTTGCCGGTCATCACAGCATGGGATCTGGGTCGTAGTGATTTCAATGCAATCTGGTTTGCTCAGGTAGTCGGGCGTGAAATTCGGCTCGTACACTACTATCAAAATCGACTCAAAGGAATGCCGCACTACATTCAATATTGCAAGGAATGGGCCCGTAACAAAGAAGTCTCGTTGCACCACACCCACTTTGCACCACATGACATCAACGTCACTGAATATGCAGCCGATCAAAAGCGAATTGATGTGGCCACTCAACATGGCTGGAACTTCACCGCGGTGGGCAGAACCAGCGAGGAGGACGGCATCAGCGCGATTCGCAAATGTTTTCCTAGATTCTTTATCGACGAGCATGAGTGCGAGCACGGCATCTCTGCAGTCGAGGAGTATCAATTCGATGTGAAAAAAGAAGACGAAGCCCTCAACGATGAAATGATGAAAACCTGGTCGCCTAAGCCCAAACACAACTGGGCATCACACGGCACCAAAGCCCTGCAGTATCTCTGCCAAGGCCTGGACGACACGTTCCTGCCTGGCTATGTGGATCCACTGCTCACGTTAAGCAAAGGAGATGATTTCGATGTATTCGATTAATTACACACCTCAGAATGTCACGATGGATGCGTACACCAAGGAGGCGCATTCACTGCCGTGCATTAAGTGCGGCGCCCTGCCTGCGATGCCGTGCCACTACACTGGTCCGCGTCAAATCCATTACGGCAAAGGCACCGGTATCAAATGCAGTGATCTGATGATTGCTGACTTGTGCCTGCAGTGCCATGAGCATTTTGACCAATACCGCACCATGAAAAGCGCAGACGAGCAAAGCTACGAATTCAAGAAAATGGATCACTCGGAGCAATTCTTGCACTACGTTCTCATGACCATTCACCGACGCTTGGAGCTAGGCCTTGAACTCAAATTTCCCACGGACGTCATTGACAAATGCCCGATATAGGCATCACCCAAACTACCTAGAGTGGTACATTATTTTCGAAGCGCGCTTCCCTGAGTATTGGTGGGACTACTTTTGTGACATGAACTATGCCCATGTGTGGGCGCTCAAGTGGGACGGTTTCAACTGGACTGCAGTGACGCCCTATGTTGGCTACACCGAAGTCATGGTGCTACCATGGATGGAGAAATCAGATTTTAAAACCATCGTGAGGAAGTCGAAATGGATTAAAGTTGAGATAATTGCCGACCCAGCACGCACTCGCATCCCCTGGGTTTTATCGACCGCATACTGCGTGGATCAAATCAAAATGTTGTTAGGCATCCGAAAGCCGTTTATTATCACGCCAAAGCAACTTTGGAATTATCTGATCCGTGGGCAGCAAACCAAAGA
>JBPCXV010000068.1:0-4175 GCA_051008235.1 Pseudohongiellaceae bacterium
CGGCTACGCCATCTACCCATTTTGGGGCATAAGACGTTTATTGAAATCATGCCACGGCGAGGCATTTGCAAAAAGTGTGATAAGGGACCCACAACCACGCAAACATTATCTTGGTACAAACCGAAAAGTCGATGCACCCATGCCTATGAAGATTATCTTTTGCTGTCCATGGTGAATAGCACATTAGCGGATGTCAGTATTCGAGAAGGCATCAGCGATACCGCGATTCAGCAGGTGATTGATGCCTCTATTCACGATAAAATACATTGGCGAACGATAAAAACACTGGGTATCATTGGCATTGATGAAATTAGTTTAAAAAAGGGACATAAAGATTTTATCACGCTGATTACCAGCAGAGTCGAGGATAAAAATAGAATTTTAGCGGTTCTTAAAGGCAAAGAAAAGTCTACAATTAAAGCGTTTTTTGAACAAATTCCAAAAAACAAACACAAGGGCATTGTCGCCATTTGTTGTGACATGTGCGATGGCTATATTAATGCAGCACGTGAAGTTTTTGGCGATAATGTTGCGATCGTCATTGATCGGTTTCATGTTGCCAAGTTGTATAGAAAATCATTGATATCCCTTCGCAAGCAAGAATTAGCACGTTTGCGTCGAGAACTATCAACAGAAACTTATCAATCACTCAAGTCCGCTATTGCTATCTTGGTCAAAAAACAAGAAAAGTATTCTAGGGAAGATAAAATTCAGCTTGAGCCACTCTTTATTTACTCCCCCGCTTTAAAGGCGGCCTATCGATTAGCCCGACAATTTACTGCTATCTACAATGGCCATCATCGCAAGAAAACGGCAATGCGTAAAATAGAAGATTGGGTTACCAAAGTGCAGATGAAAGAAGTGGCCTGTTTCGATTGTTTTATCAATACGCTGACAAAACATAAAAAGGGTATCACCAACTATTTTGTTGACAGAAACACGAGTGGATTTGTTGAGGGTTTGAATAATAAAATTAAAATTATCAAGCGTCGTTGCTATGGAATAGTGAACATAAAACACTATTTTCAAAGGATATTTCTTGATCTAGAGGGATACGCTATTTTCCTCAATAATCAAGAAGTTACAGATTAATTTTAACCACTTTAAAAAAGGGAGAGCCGATTTACACACCGGATAGTCGCCCTGAGGACCTTGCTGAATTGGGCGATCAAATTAAAGATCTCGCGAGTTTTCTGAATACCAACCCCGATGCAAAGCGACTGTTGGCCGATGCACAGGCGGGCCGTCTTACGGAACAAGAACTGTTGGCCGCTTTATTGAAGCTCAGCGTGTCGGCATCACCGCCGGATACTGCTGAGAGTTGAAGTAGTTATCAATTTCAAACTCGACACTGTCACATTCACTTTACAAACCGCTGAATAACGCTTGATTGATGCCCCATTGCCCCTAAACTGAACGTTATCCATTTCAACGGGGGCGTTCATCATGGCCATTGATTTTGCCGAAACCCAGTTGTACATTCGCCACTTTCAGTCCAAGGGTTGTGACCCAGAGATCGTTGCTAATACTGAAGGCATTTTCAATTTGTGTTTATATTACGCGGGTGAATTGGCTCAACTGACCTCAGCCTTGGAAAAGAATACGTTGACGATAACCCGACTCAAAGCCATCGTGTTCGGTCGGGCAACGGCTGACGATGAAGCCGCCAAGGCGGACAGTGCACCACCAGACGCAGACGCTACGCCGTCGACTGCAGACAACACGGCGGGTGATCCGGCCACGTTGCCCTCGGTCGCCGAACAGCAGGCCGATGATGCTCAATCGAAAACGGATGCTCAACCGAAAAAGAAAACCCCAGGCCATGGACGACTCGGTGCGGATGCCTATACCGGTGCGGAGACTGTAGCGTGTTCGTGTCAATACCGTGCGGGGGATCGGTGTCCGCAATGCCAGCAGGGGCGATTACGCCTCATTGATCCGAAGGTCAAAATCCACATTGATGGGCGCCCGCCGTTACTGGCCACGCGTTTTGAATTGGAACAATTGACCTGTTCCTTTTGCCCCTGGACAACCACCGCTTCGGCACCGGTGGATCTGACGGCAAAATACAGTCCACAAGCGAAAGCCACGTTGGCTTACCTCCATTACGGTATGGGTTTGCCGTACTATCGGTTGGCAAAAATGCAACGGATGTTAGGGGTGCCGATCCCGGTGAGCACGCAAAGTGACCTCATGGCCTCAATGATGGGACCGGTTCATGCGGTGTTTAATTACCTGATGGTTTATGCGGCCCAATCGCCGCTGATTTTTCAAGATGACACCGGGGTAAAAATACAGGCCCTGTGCCAAGAAAATAAACGACTGAATCCCCCGCGACGAGGGATGTACACGTCGGGATTTATTGCCGAGGGAGAACACACCGTTGTTTTGTACTTCAGCGGTCGAGCCCATGCGGGGGAAAATTTTGAACGGTTGATGGCGGCCAGAGAACCGCATTTAGCGCCGGTGATCCGCATGGCCGATGCCCTGGCGGCCAACAACGCATTGAGCACACCGATTATTGTTGCAAAATGCAACGCCCACGCGTTCCGTCGCTTTCGCGATTTAATCGCGGCCTACCCCGAAGCGGCTCTGAGCGTACTGAGCACTTACGGGCAAATTTACGCGTACGATCAGCATTGCAAAGAGGCCGGCTTGGATGATCAGGCCCGGCTCGTGTATCACCAAACCCACAGTGAACCGTTGATGACGGCGATGAAAACCGAGGTGGACAAACAATGGCAAACGGCGGAACCCAACAGTGTGCTTGCGGGTGAATGCCAGTACCTGATCAATCACTGGGAAGGGCTGACGGCTTTTTTAAGGGTCGCCGGAGCCCCCTTGGATAATAATGCACTCGAAGCGATGCTGAAGTTCATGATCACCTACCGAAAAAATAGTCAGACCTTTCGGACAGCCTACAGTGCCGATTACGGCAGCCGCCTGATCAGTGTGATCGTGACCTGCATGATCAACGGGGTGAATGCCATCGATTATCTCACCCAACTCCAACGGCACGAAAAGTCGGTGTGGCAAAACCCAGCGGCCTGGACCCCCTGGCAATACCAAGCCACACTCAACCGGGCTAATGCCCGGCAAGCGGCTTAGGTGAGTCGACGCCAATCTTGGGCCATATTGGCCCGTTTGGGGTGGCCATTATGTAGCAGCACGTGCAATTCTCTCACGGGTATCGGGTAGCTGACAGAAGGGGTTGTTGGCCACCAGCTCAATTTCCCTGTTGCCAGCCGTTTGTGATATAAGCAATAGCCTTGGCCATCGTAAGTAATGAGTTTGATGGCGGTACGCTTGCGGTTGCAAAACAAAAAAGCCGCGCCCGACATGGGATCCTGTGTCAATACAGCCCGGCAACGCTGTGCTAAGCCATCCATGCCCAGTCGAAAATCCACCGGTGTGACGGCAATAAATACCGCGGTTTGTGCACTGAGTGATAACATGAGTTAACCCTCAATGAGTTTGGCAATGAGCGGTAGCGGATGTTGCTCGGCGAAACCCGATAATGTCATTTTGACGCCTTGTGGTGTCGTGATTTCAATGGTCAATTCATGGAGCTGAGGTGTCGGCTGTTCGGTATAAACCGCGAGAAAGTCAGAGGAATCGACTGGCGTGCGATCAAGTGCTTCTAGTTTATCCAGTTGTTTTTTTGAGATGCCCAGTTTTTGACGTACGGCTGAGGCTTTATAGTGCTGAGAAAGTTTCTGTGCTTCCCTTAAGAGTGTTTGAGGGATCCGTTCGTATAGGGATTGCTTTTGGTTTCGCCAGAGCTCAAATTCTTTGGCCAGTTTATCTAATTGATCTGCACCCGCTTGGTCTGTGGATTGGGTTTTGCTCATCATTTGTAGTCTCCGAAGATGGGAATTGGTGCCGATAGAGACTAGAGAATATAAAGTGGTTAGTCACGCAAGCTTGCCGAAAGCCCACAGAAATAATCGAGATTAAGTGATGCAAATGGCGTTTAGGTGATGTAGCAAACACTAATCACTTACATGCCAAACCTATTGCCCGTGTAGGGTCAGCTAAATATGAAAGTTTACCGGATAAAACAAGATTTTGATTATCCAGCTATTATTTATTTATCATCTAAAAAAGCAGATAAATTAATGCATATTTATGGAATTGATGCCTTTTTTCGTGGCACACCCATGCAGGATAAATGG
>JBPCXV010000069.1:0-8924 GCA_051008235.1 Pseudohongiellaceae bacterium
CAAAGCCATCCCCGGTTCCGAAAGTCAGCTCAGCGCCAAGTTCAATCCGTCCCACGAGGTTGCCGCGGTTGATGACGAACAGCAGGTCGCCGCCCTCGTCGGCGCTGGCATCGCTGACCGACCGCACAAGATTATTATCATCATTGTCTTCAATCATCACGCTGGCACTGTCGGGGTCATCCACTACATAAGTCGTCGGGTCAACACTGTCGGCACTAACGCTGACGCTGATGCTGCCGTCCATCTCGTCGAAATTGTCATCAAGGGTGGCGACGGTCAGGGTTGCAGTGGACGCGTTGGCGGCGATGATCACTGTGTCCGGCGCCGTGCCATCTATGAAGCTGCCCATCTCGGAAACGCTCACATTAACCATCAAGGCATCGCTTGATGCAAAGTTGGCGGCAAGCGTGAAGGTAGCCGCTGTGCCTTCGGCAATGGCGGCGGTCTGGCCGGCGGTGATGGTGATGACGGGCTTGTCAGTAATAGTGCCGGTAAGGGTATTTATAACATCGTCCCCGTTGTCGGTGATGTTCACGCCGTTCTCGTCAACCTTATTCAGGTCAATGCCCGAGGCGGGGATGAATTCCAGAGTGAAGGTTTTGTCCGGCTCCTCAATGTTGTCGGCAATGATGGCCACCGTAATCATGCGCGTGGTGTTGCTGGAAGCACCGGCGATGAAGCCGATTGAGCGGCCTCGGGCGGGGCGGCCCGGGCGGCCGGCGGTGGGGATGATGGCATCGTAGTCTCTGCCTGCAATGGCGGTGCCGTCTGCCGTCCGGTAATGGAGCAAGGCTGTGACTTCGGCACTGGTCGGGTTGTTCAGTGTTATTTCAAACACCATATCAACATTCTCGTTGCTGCTGGCATCGGTGGCGGTCAGGGTCGGGTCCTCCGCAGCCATCGGCGGGTCGTCATCGTCCTCAACCACCAGCAGGGCACTCACTGTGCTGACCGTGTAGCCGGGGCCAACCAGCACCAGGGCGCGGATGCCGCCGTCTTGTTCGTCCAGATTGTCGTTATCCAGCGCCACGGTGAAGATGGTGCCGGTGCTGGATGCGCCTATGGTGATAGTCAGGGTGGCGGCGGTCTCACCGGCGGCCAGATCCACGACGCTGTCGTCAAGGAAGTCTTCACCTTCCCTGTCGTGTTTAACCTCCACTGCTACCGACAGGTCGGCGGGCGGCGGGGTGGTGGCGATGATGCTGAACACGGCTTCACCGCCGTTACCGTCTTTATCAGGGCCTTCGGTTACGGCCAGTGACGTCCCGCCTGCTTCCACTCTGACGGTGATCGGTTCATCGTCGCTTACGGCAACAGTGGCGGTGCCGGCGTCGGTGACTATGTAGTAAGTGGCGTCGGCTTGCAGGCTGGCGGTGATGTTGCCGTCAACTTCGTCTTCTTCGTCGTCAATTATCGCGACGGTGAAAGTGGCGCTGGTGTTCGTGGCCGTTATGGTCAATGTGCGGGCGCCGACATCGCTAAGGGCTATATAGCTGCTGAAAGGCACGAACACAGTCACCGACAGGTCGGCGGTGACGGCGGACGCGGTGGAAACGGTGAACTCAACGCTACTGTCCGTGCCTTCGGTAGCGGCAGAGGCACTGGCGACGATGCTGACCGTGCGTGCGAGTGTTCTTCTGTCGTCGTCGGTTACGGCTACGCTGACGCTGTTATCGGACGCAGGATTGTAGAAGTCATCGTCCAGCACGGTGACGATGATGCTGCCGTCTGCCTCGGGAATGCCATCGTTTTCCAGCGCGTTGCTGAGCGTGAACACACTGCTGGAACTGGCCGCAGGAATAGTTACGGTGACCAGCAATGGCGGTGTGCCTTGCAGGAAGTCGCTGCCCGGGCCGTTGTCAACGCTTACGACAACCATCAAGTCAACTGCCTGCTCGGCGCTGGCCGTGAGGGTGAATTGCGGCAGGTTCGGGTTACCGGCGGCTTCGCTCACCGTCGTGTCGCTGGTGCTGATGCTGACAGTGTCGTCATCATTAAGAATCGTGCCCACGGCGGTGGCGGTGCCAATGGTTGCGTTGGGTGAATTGAGGATTTGCAGGCGGAAGGCCTCGTCCGCTTCGTCCATTGCATCGTCAACGATGGGCACAGACACTGTTATGTTCAGGGCGAAGTTGGTGTTGCCTGGGTCAAACAGCACTGTGCCTATTTGCGCTTCGTAGTCAATCGGGATGTTGTGATTGTTGACGTCGTCGCTGTTGGCCGTGCCGTCAGCCATGCCGTCAACCGTACCGTCAACCGTCTGGTAAGCCACCGGCACGATGAAGCCAGGCTCCTTGTCTATGCTGATGACAAAGTTAATGACGCCGGCGTGTTCATAAACACTAACCCGGTCAGCAAGCAGGCTCACCTCAGGTGGTGGCGGCGGCGGTTCAGGCGGCGGGGTGTCATCGCTGATATAGACTTTGACGCTGACCGGCGCGTCCAGATTGTAGTTGTCGCCATCCAGCACAGTGGCGGTGATGACGCCGAACTTGTCAGCCACACCATTGGGCGGGTTGGTGGCAACGCTCAGCACAACGGAGGTCGCGCCGGCCGGAATAACCGCCATGGTCGGCAAGGGCGGGGTGGCGAAGGAGGCGCTGGTATTGGCAACTCTCACGCCCACCGTCAGGGCGGGGTGTTGCGGAGTGGTGGTGGCGGCGCTGATGGTGAACCGTGCCGTCTCGCCTTCAAAAATTATGCTTCTGCCGGCCGTCGGCCTGATGCTGAGGCTTGGGTTGTCATCGTCTTCAACCGTAAATGTGACGCTGTTAGCGGCGCCTATGCTGTAGTCGGTGCTGGCCGACAGTGTCGCGGTGATGCTGCCATCGGCTTCGTCAACGCTGTCGTTGACCGTATTCACGGTGATCATCACCTCGCTCTGGCCCGGGAACAGGCGCAGGGACAGTTGCGGCGCGCCACTGCCCGGGGCGCGATAGTTGCCCTGCTCGCTGACATCCACAAAGACGAGTATCTCGTTGGCGATTGCGCTCAACGGGGTCAGGCGGAAGACTGCGGCTGTGCCTTCGGTAATAGTAGTGGCGGCGTCGGTGGCGATGCTGATAACCGGCACCTCATCATCACGAATATCCCCGCGAGCCCGGTTGTTATCGTTGGTCACAGTCATACCAGTCGGCAAGCCACTGACCACCAGATACAAGCTTTCAGTTCCCTCGGCAACTGTGTCATCAAGCACAGCCACGGTGACGGTTCGGCTCGTCTCGTCAACGGCGAAGCTGACTTGCTGCACGAGGATGATGGTGTAGTCGCTGCCGGCGGTGGCGGTGCCATTGCTGGTGGCGGCGTTAATGTTGATGACTTCATAAGACGGGGCGGACAAGGTCAGCACAAACTCCAGTGTGGCATCCACACCTTCGGTGGTGCTGGCGCCGGCCAGGCTCAGGCTGGGGTAGTCATTATCCGTTACGCCGACAACAGCGCTGTCGGGGGCAGGATTAGGGGTGAGCTCGCTGGGCAGGGTGTAATGGCTGCCGCTTTGCAGCGTCGCGGTGATCATGCCACTGGCTTCATCAACATCATCATTATCAATGGCGACAGGCAAGATTGCGATAAGGTTGTTGGCAGTCAGCGTAACCGATGCACTGTAAATGCCGCCGTTGCCGCCACTGCCATTGCTAACGGAAGTCAGCGTAGCGCTGCTGCCGTCTATAAAGTCGCCCTGCTGGCTTAGCAGCAGGCCAACAGTCACCACCGCATTCGGGGCGAAGGTCCTGCCGCCATCGGCTCTGGCGGTAACTATAAACTGGGCCGCCACCTGGTTGCCCTCAGGTGTCAGGTCGCCCTCGCCCACTGAACCGGCCGGGGCGATGCTTACCAGCGTAGCGGTGTCATCACTGGCAACACGCACCCTGGCGCTGGCGTTGACGCTGATGGTCGGGTCGGTCGGGTCGGTGCGGGTGGTGTAGCCGCTGCCGGACGCAATCCTCAGGCGGACGAAGTCGTCTGCCTCTATCACACTGTCGGCCACAGTCGCCACCGTCAGCACCGTATTGCGTTCGCCGCCCGCTATGGTCACTGTGGTCGGCGCAGCCGCCAGATAGCCGCCCGGGTCATCGGCGGTCAGGTTGATGACTGTCTCGTTAAAACTCTCCCGGTTCACCGTGAAGTGGAAGACGGCGCCTTCGCCCTCGGCTATCTCGCTATCCAGCGTCATTATGCCAACAAGGCGGCGGTCGTCATCTCTGATGGTGCCTCTGGCCCGGGCAATAGCCAGCGGCTCGCTGTCCGGCACCGGGTTGCTCAGGTCAACAAAGAAGACTTCTTCATCTTCACTGACCCCGTCGTCATTGATGGTGACAGTGATGTTGATGGAGTCAACCCGCGGGTTGCGCATCACCAGAGTGGTGGTGGTGGCGCCCGTCGGCAGGGTGACCGTGGTCGCGCCGGGGACGATGAATGTCAGGGTGCCGCTTGTGGGCTCATAGTCCCTGGTCACGATCGGGAGGGTTGTTTTGCTGGCTTCCGCCGAGCCATTGGAGGTGGCGTAGTCCACTGTCATCGTCCTCGCCTCGTTCGCAAAGGTCGGCAACAGCGCAATGCTGAATACCATCGGGCCGCCGCCCATTTCACTGCGCCCGGCACCGTGTATGCGGAACCCTCTGGCAGCCCCGACATCCACATTATCGTCAGCAGTCACATCAATCATCGCGCTCGGCGTGCCTATCACATAGTCCGCATGCGGCGTGATGGTGGCGGTGATGCGGCTGTCCAGCTCGGTAAGCAAGTCATCCTCGGTGGCGATACGGAGTGTGGCCGTGCTTTCGCCCGGGTTGATGGCGACATGCATCGGCGGCAGTGGCGACAGCGCCGTGGTCTGGATGACATCGCCGGTTTCGGTAACCATGATGTTCACCGTCAGCGAGCCGCGCTGAATGGTGGTGGCGGTGACGATGAAGAGGGCAACCTCGCCTTCGCTAATCACATCCTGGGCATGGGCATGGACGATGCTGACAGTGGAGAGGTCATCATCCAGCACCAGCACGGTGGCGCTGTTGTTTGGTTCGGCGGCAACCTGATAGTTGGCGCTGGCTTGCAGGGTGGCGGTGATGCTGCCGTCAGCTTCGTCAATGCCGCCGCCCATGCCATCATAATGCGTGGCGACAGTCAGGGTTGCGCTGGACTCGCCCACGCCTATGGTCACCGAGATACTGGTGGCGGTGCCGTCAACAATAAAGTCGCCCATCTCGCTCAGCGTCACGCCGACCACTATGTCCGCCTTGTGCCCGCCGCCACTGTCGGCAGTCAGGATGAAGACCACCGGGTCACCCTCGGTGGCGATGACATCAACAACACTGCTCCTGCCTGTGTCCGGGTCCGTCTGGGTAGTCGTGGCGGCGGCGATGCTGATGCTTATCCTGTCATCGTCGTTGTCAATGATGGTGATGCGCTGCCTCGCCGCCACGGCGATATTCTTCGCGTCGCTGAACACCAGCCAGAAGTCCTCATCGCTCTCGCCGACTTCCTCGTCATCCAGTATGGCGACGGTGATGGTCGCCACCGTCTTGCCGGCGTCAAACAGCAGGATGGAGGAGGCGCCGGTGAAGTCCTCGGCGTTGTATGCCAGCGCGGGATCCCTGTCGCCGATGATGGGCAGGCTGCCGCCGCTGGTGGCGTATCTCACCTGGGCGGGCAGGAGGGGCACCTTGTCCAGAGTCAGCACGAACTCTATGTTGCCGACGCCCTCGGAGACGGTGTAAGCGTCAGGGTCGGTCATCGTGGCAGTGCTGGTGACTGTTATTTGCGGCACATCTTCTGCGGTGAAGATAATCGCGCTGGCGGCGACATCTATGGTGTAGCGGGTGGGGTTGTTCGTCGAGCGGATGCTCATAACGGCAAGCCTGCCCTGATTGACCATGCTGCTGACAGCGCGCGTTCCGATGGCAACCTCCACCGAGGCATGGCCTTCGGGGATGATTGCCATGCCCTCGTACTCTGAACCATCGGGGTTACTCATGCCCAGGAGGGTGCGAGGGGTTGTAGCCACAAAGGACGGGAATGAAGGATCCCCGGCATTACGCGCGACCTCTCTCCTGTGCAGCGTATCCACAATAAACGGCGCCGACTGCACCGGCGAGACTGACAGCACATAAACAATGTCATTGCCTTCCACCAGCCTGGTGTTGTCTGCGCTGATGCTCACTATGGGCAAGTCACCATCTGTTACCTGCACCGTAACAGTGGTGTTACCAGCAGGCAGATAATTTCTGCCATCGCGCACTCGCTGAACGGTGGCGCTGAAGTTGGCCTCCGGCTCTTCCATCATGTCTTGATTCAGCACAACCGTGAGGTCAGCGCTGCTGCTGCCGCCGGGGATAATCACCCGCGCATGGTATTCGCCGCCTACCAGCGCGCCAATCGCAGTGGGGTTGGCCTGAGTCAGGGCGGGCATGCCGGCGGCCGGGTCAAGCAGGCCAATCACCTGACCATTGCGCGTGCTTTCCAGCAGATAGACCCGCACCGGAATGTCCGCACTCTGGGCGTCGGCGACGGTCAGGGTGAAGACCACCGGATCGCCCTCCTCCACTGCGGTTATCGGCATGCCTGCCGTGTCGGTGGCGGCGATGCTGACGGTCGTGTCGTTATCGGTGATGCTGCCGGTTACGGTAGTGCCGCCGACGGGCAACTCAACCACCGATGGATTGTTGGGGTCGCTATACACACGCAGGGTGAAAGTTTCCGGGTCCGGCATTTCATCAACCTGATCGTTGTTCAACCGGATGCGGATCATCCGCGCCGTGGCGGAAGCGCCGAAGTTCAGGCTACCTGCGGTTACCGTCCAATAGTCTCCCATGCCCATCGTGCCGCCTATGGCACCGTCAGGGCCAGTGCCATCGCTGGTCTCATACATCAGCATAAAGGGCTCGCCCAGCGCCACCACCGGCCTGTTCTCAAGCGCAACCGCCGTGTCACCCCCCCTCAGCGTAATGACGAAGTCAACAGAGCCAGCGCCCTCATCCACACCGGCATCGGCGATATGCACCGTCGGCAGCACCAGACCATTATCCAGCACCCGAATGCGCTGGCTGGCATCGGCGCCCGGCATATAGCCATCGCCGGTTTGCACAGTCGCCACAATTTCACCGTCGGCTTCAAACATCGTATCGCCGACTGTATTCACACTCAGCGTAACGGTGCGGCTCTCGGCGGGGATGTCCACCGCCACCGTGTAGCCATCGGCCACCGGCGCTAAACCGGTGTCATCAATAAAGTCGCCCTCTTCACTCAGCATCACATTCACCGCCAGCACCGTCATCCGCGCCACGGACGAGGTAATGACGAACTCAGCCGGGCTGCCCTCCGTCACCTCCCTGATGCCATTCGCCGCCGAGATGGTAATGTCCGGCGCGGCGCCGTCATTGTCATTGACTGTTACCTCAACAGTGTCGTTGTCCGAGTCCGGGGCGTAGTCGGCGCCGCCGCCCAGCACAGTGGCGATGATGGTGCCGGTAGCATCCACAAACCTGTCGTTATCGGTGCGCACGCTGAACACCGCGCTGCTATGGCTAAAGCGGATGACCACCTGACGATCCCGATAAGCCTGCGGGTCCCTGCCAATCAGATATTCGCCGCCCGTCTCGGTAACCGAGACATTGACGGTCAGCGCCCCGTCCTGCACCAGCGGCGTGCTGATGGTGAACAGCACCGTGTCGCCCTCGGTGATGGCGGTGGCGCCGGCGCTGATGCTGACGGTCGGCGGGTCATCGTTGAAAATGGTGCCTATGCCCTGCGCCACAATGTTGGTCTGGGTGTCATCGCTGACCAGCAGGCTGAATTGTTCGTCCCGCTCGTTGGTGCTGTCGTTCGTCAGGGTTACCTCAACGGTTCTTGATGTAACGCCCTCGGGGAACAGCACCGGCAGGCTGTCCAGCGCTGTGTAGTCGTCCGGGGCGATGGCGCTGACATTCCGGGTGCTGACATAGACGGTGAAGGCCGGCTTGAAGATGGTCTGGTCGTCGCTGGGGTCGTCAGGGTCGCCCTGGATGAACCTGATCACGGGGCTGGTCTGGGTCAGCACGAAGCGCATCGGGCCTGCGTCCTCACTGGCGGCGGGGCTGTTCACCAGCACCGAGCCGGGCACATCGTTGTCGGAGACATTGACCGTGAGCCGCGACGGGTCGCCGAGACGGTAGGTGGCGGGGCTGCCGGGTGTAACAAGAATGGCGGTAATGAAGCCGTCCTGTTCAAAGACAAGGTCGTCAATCGGGGTGACTGTCTCGGTAACGGTGCTGCTGCCGGTGGGGATAGTCAGCGGGAAGGCCGAGCGCGGGTCAAGGAAGTTGCCGCCATCCCTGCCGAAGCCATTCACCACCATCAGCAGTCTCAATGGCGTGGTTTGCACGGTGGTGGCGGTGAGGGTGAAGGTAATGGACTGACCTTCAATGACACTGGTGACATCGGAGGAGAGGGTGATGATGGGCAGATCGTTGTCGTTGACTGTAATAGTGGCCGTGTCGGCGCCGCCGGTGGCCGTGGTGTAGCCAGCGCCGACCGCAACAGTGGCGATGATGCTGCCTTCTGCCTCGTCAATATCATCATCGTCCAGCGCGATGGTTAGCGTGGCGCTGTGGCTGCCCGTCGCAATGGTGATGTTTCGCGTCAGCGCCGTTGTGCCGGGCGGCAAGTCAAGGAAGTCATCGCCTGCGGCATTGACCAGGTTCACTGCAACCGGCAGGTTTGCCGCCTGCACAATGCCGCCGGTGGAGATGATGAACAAGGCATTATCAGCCTCGGTGATGGACGGCCTCAGTGCGCTGACACTGATGGTGGCATCGTCATTGTCACGGATAGTGCCGATGGCCTCGGCGCGGACGGCCATGCCGTTGATGTCGCCGGTGACAATCAGGGTGAGGGTTTCGGTTGGCTCGTCGGCTGTGTCGTCTGCAAGGGTTACTGTAATGGTGGTG
>JBPCXV010000070.1:0-34479 GCA_051008235.1 Pseudohongiellaceae bacterium
TGACTGTGCTGGATATCAATGCTTCGGCTGGCTGGTACACTGAAGTGCTGTCTTATGCCGTGGGTGATGAGGGCAAGGTTTATATGCAAAACCGTCCCGGCGGGCGCAATGAGGAAGCCGCCAATGCGCGGGCGGCGAGGTTGCCGAATGTGGAGCAGGTAGATGCGATTAGCGATGTGCCGGAAGGCTCTGTTGATTTCGCTTTCACTGCGCTGAACTTCCATGATTTTCATAACTCCGACCCGGCTCGTGCCCGGGAAATTCTGGAGCAGATTACAACTGTCCTGAAACGGGGCGCCACTCTGGGTGTTGTGGACCATGAAGGTTCGCCGGGAGCCGACAATGTTGCGCTGCACCGTATTGCATACGACGATGCGATTGAAGCAATTCATACTGAAGGCGGCCTGGAGTTTGTCGACTCCAGTGATGTGCTTGACAATCCGGCGGATGACCATACCAAAGGCCCGTTTGATGAGTCACTTGGCCGCAACACCGACCGCATTGTGCTGAGATTTGAAAAATTTTCCTTTAACTGGGAAACAGGCCAGTGGCACCTTTAACAATTGGAACAACAAGCACCAGCCAATTCCGTTGCCCGATTTTTTTCGGTATTCCGTCACAGCAAGACCGCCGTTGAGATTGTGTGGGAGACCAGTGCCGCACTGACGCTGGTTATGGTTGCCGCCACTCTGGTTGCCGGCGTGTTGCCGGCGGCGATTGCTTCGGTGGGGGGTTATTTTGTTGATGCCGTAGTCAGTGCGGCAAGTTACACACTGCAAGCCGCCGAAGCGGATGCCGATCAGGCCATGGCAGCGCAGGCCTCGCAAGCCCGGTTTGATGTTTTGTTTTACGTGTTGCTCGAGGCCGCGCTGGTGGTGTTAATGACCGGCGCCCAGCGGGTGAATAGTGTGTGCCAGTCTATTCTGCGCGTGCTGCTCGGCAACAAAATTAACGTGATGATTCTGGAAAAGGCTCTCACGCTGGAACTGGCTCACTTTGAAGATTCGGAATACTACGACAAACTGGTGCGCGCCCGGCGCGATGCATCCAGCCGCCCCCTCAGCCTCGTTATCAAAACTTTTGACTTGTTCCGCGACAGCATCTCCCTGCTAACCATTGGCATCTGGTTGTTTCAATTCTCACCTTGGGCGGTGCTGCTACTGGCGGGGGCGGGCGTTCCGGCATTTCTGGCCGAGGTGAAGTTTTCCGGCGAAGCATTTCGCATTCATCGACGCCGGTCGGCGGAACGTCGTATGCAGTTTTATCTGGAGATGGTGCTCACCCGCGAGGACGGCGTGAAAGAAGTCAAACTGCTGCAACTGGGGAAAATGTTTTTGAAACGCTACACCGACATCTTCCACGGCATCTACAAGGAGGGCCGCAACCTTGCACTAAGGCGTGGCTTCTGGGGCTATCTGCTGGGCTTGCTTGCCAGCGCCGCGTTTTATTTCGCATACGGCTGGGTTGGCTTCGCGGCCATCGTTGGCACTATTAGTATCGGGCAGATGACCATGTATATCGCCCAGTTCCGTCTCGGCCAGAACGCGGTAACCAGCAGTCTCGTTTCCATCAATGGCATGTATGAGGATAATCTGTATCTGTCAAACCTCACCGAATACTTGTCCCACGAAGTGCCCGAACAAAGTGGCACACAACAAACCGGACCCAACCCGGGCGACGGAATTCGTTTTGAACAGGTCAGCTTCAGTTACCCGGGCAGTGCCGTGAAAGCACTGGACAATGTTAGTGTACACATCCGCCCCGGCGAAAGCCTTGCCATTGTCGGCGAGAACGGCAGCGGCAAGACTACACTAATCAAACTGCTAACCCGCCTCTATCGCCCCACCGCCGGCAGGATATTGCTTGAAGGGCTGGAGTTAAGCGAGTGGGATATTGAAACCCTGCGCCGCAAAATTGGCGTAATCTTTCAGGACTTCGCGCGCTACCAGCTAATCGTGGGCGAGAACATTGGCATCGGCGATGTGGATGATATGAAAGAAGAAGCGCGGGTGGTTGATGCGGCACACAAGGGCATGGCCGATACATTCGTAGAAGGCCTGCCCGAACGTTACAACACCCGACTGGGCACCTGGTTCAAGGGCGGCAAGGAACTCTCGGGCGGCCAGTGGCAGAAGATTGCCCTGTCCCGCGCCTTCATGCGCAACAAGGCCGATGTGCTAATCCTTGACGAACCAACGGCGGCCATTGACGCACGGGCGGAAGCCGAGATATTCGCGCACTTCCGCGACCTGACATCCAGCAAGATGTCCATCATCATTTCCCATCGCTTCTCAACAGTGCGCATGGCTGACCACATTATCGTGCTGGAACGTGGCCGGGTTGTTGAGGAAGGCGGCCATGCTGAACTGTTGCAGCAGGGCGGTCAATATGCCACCCTGTTTAACCTGCAAGCAAAAGGGTATCAATAAGGCATTAACAAATGGAAAATCCACTTTTATATTTGATGGCGGCGTTACTGGCTTCATTTCTCGGCACCGTGCCAGTAGGGCCGATTAATCTGGCCGTGGTAAAAACCACAGTGGATTTCAACCCCCATAGCGGCTTGAAGTTCGCACTGGGCGCATCAGTTGTTGAAATATTTCACGCCCTGATTGCCATTTTCTTTGGCATGTTCATCAGCGACTTTCTGGAAACCAGCATCTTCATCAAACTGTTCATTGCCACTGCATTCATCGTGCTGGCCGTGGTGATGTTCCTGCGCAAAACCACACCCAAATTCAGCGAAGACAACGCCACCGACACATCTTTCTTCCGCCGCGGCCTGCTCATCGCCGCACTCAACCCCCAGGCCGTGCCATTCTGGATGTTTGCGTTGGCTACAATAAGCCAATATGCAAACTTCTCTTACGCCGGTTATTATCTGGCATTCTTCATGGCGGGCGTGCTGGTGGGCAAGCTAAGTGCGCTGTATGGCTTCGTCAGAGCCAGCGACTATATCAGAGATCATCTGGTGAACAGTTGCCGGTCAATAAACAAGATGCTGGCTGTGGTGTTGTTTCTCATCGGGCTTAGCCAAGTTTGGAATGTGGTGGCGAGCACTGTTATGGTCGGCTGATTATTGAAACTCTCCGGCGTAGCCCCCCGATGCAACATAACACTCAAATGATTTCCAAAACTCCCGGTATGGCACACAGCACTCAAAACAGGTAACTGCTTATGCAGAACTCAAGAGACAAGCACAAGCTACTGGACAAGGCTAGACAGCAACCAAAATATCTAAAATCCGCGCTGCAAAAAATTCATCGTGCCCGCATACGGATGATAGTGTGTATGCTCACACTGCCGGTGTATGGTGTGGCGGTGTGGATATTGATTAGTAACAATCGCAACATTGATGCCTTGCTTTGGATTTATATGGGTTGCTGGGCAGTGTTCGCCATTGATATGGCTATCCGCAAATGCCCGCGCTGTGGCGAGCAATTTTATGTACGGACTTTGATATTAAATCTTATTACCAAGCGCTGTGTACATTGCGGCTTATCGGAAGAAAGTATCAAGGAGGATGCCGAAGCGGAAGCCCAGGATGATAGTTAGTAAAATATCTTTGTTTATGCCAGAAACGCATCAATCTCCGCCGCCACAAGCCGCCCCTCATCAATAGCATTAACCACCAGAGACTGACCGCGGCGGCAATCACCGGCGGCGAACACTTTTGTTCGGGAAGTCTGAAAGTTTTGATATTCGGCTTTGTAGTTAGAGCGCTGGTCAAGTTCCAGATTAAGTTTTTCACTAATGTAATGTTCCGGCCCGAGAAAGCCCATGGACAACAAAATTAAATCGGCCTTCCAGAATTGCATACTGTCGGGAACCTCCTTGAAGTCGGCATCCACTGCAACAGTGTTGATACCCAGCAGGGCGCCGTTATCATCACGCACAAACTCTTTGCCGGACACGGAATACACACGCGGGTCATCACCGAACTTGCTGGCAGCTTCTTCATGTCCGTAATCAACCCGATATATGTTTGGCCACAACGGCCAGGGATTATCAGGCGCGCGGTCTGTCGGTGGCTGCGGCATAATTTCAAAGTTCACTAAAGACTTGCAACCATGCCGCAACGCTGTGCCGATGCAATCGGTGCCAGTATCGCCACCGCCGATGACAATCACCTCTTTATCTTTCGCACTTATGTAGTCGCCGTCTTGCAACTTTGAATCCAGCAAGCTCTTTGTATTTTTCAACAGAAACTCCATGGCGAAATGAATACCATCACCCGCCCGACCGGGGATATCCAGATCACGCGGCGTAGTGGCGCCGGTGGTTAGCAGCAACGCATCATTGGTGCCAAGCAACTCTTCCACATCAATGCCGTTGGCACCGCTGCCGCCCACATCGCTGTTGACCACAAGCTTCACTCCCTCTTCCCGCAACAAATTCACGCGCCGGTCAACCACCGCCTTTTCCAGTTTCATATTGGGAATGCCATACATCAGCAGGCCACCTATGCGGTCATCGCGCTCATAGACGGTTACATTGTGCCCCGCCTGATTAAGTTGCGCCGCAGCCGCTAGGCCAGCAGGACCGGAACCAACAATGGCCACTTTTTTATCACTGCGCTGCCCAGGCGGATTCGCCACCACCCAGCCCTTGTCAAAACCCTTGTCAGCAATGGCGCATTCAATGTTCTTGATAGTTACCGGCGGATTGTTTATACCCAACACGCAAGAACCTTCGCAGGGAGCAGGGCAAACCCGTCCGGTGAACTCAGGGAAGTTGTTGGTTTTATGCAAACGATGCAACGCCTCTCGCCAGCGACCCTGATACACCAAATCATTCCATTCGGGAATCAGGTTATACACCGGACAGCCATTTTCCGATTGACAGAACGGCACACCACAATCCATACAACGAGCACCCTGAGTTTTGAGATGCTCCTCCTGATGCTCAGTATAAATTTCCCTGAAATCAACCAGCCGTTCCAGCGCATCGCGGTACGGCTCGGCTTCGCGCTTGAACTCTTTAAAGCCAGTCACTTTTCCCATTATGATTTCATCCATCTCTTATGTGCAGTCATGTATAGCGGGAAGCATTAGTATGAGGCATTGGTATGAAACATTAGTATAAAGCACTAGTACGAAGCATGAATCTGAAACACCTGTATTATGCTGCCACGGCTTCGGCGGCGCGTTGTTCAAGTACTCTTTTGTAATCGGTGGGCATCACTTTCACGAACTGGCTCAATGACCGCTTCCAGTTATCCAGAACATTATTCGCTACCGGAGAATCCGTATAAGTATAATGGTTTTCAATCAACTCTTTCAGTTCATCTATATCGTCACGCTCGCGCACTGCTTCCAGCTTGTATGATTCCATATTGCATTGCTCGGAGAATTTGTCATCGGGATTCCACACATAAGCCACCCCACCCGACATACCAGCGCCGAAGTTGCGCCCGGTCTTGCCCAGCACCACTACAACACCACCCGTCATATATTCACAGCCATGGTCGCCGATGCCTTCCACCACCGCCTTGGCACCACTGTTGCGTACCGCAAAGCGTTCAGCCACGATGCCGCGCAGGTAAACCTCACCACTAATCGCGCCATACAAATTCACATTACCGGCAATGATATTTTCTTCTGCCTTGAAAACACTTCCCCTCGGCGGGTAGATAACAATCTTGCCGCCGGACAAACCCTTGCCCACATAATCATTCGCATCGCCTTCCACTATAAGAGTGATGCCTTGTGCCAGCCAGGCACCCAGGCTTTGGCCAGCGGAACCTTTGAGTTTGATAGTTATGGTGTCATCAGGCAGCGTTGTTGCGGCGGCCATTGCGGTCGCCGCACCAGTCGTTGCTGCGGCCGGTGTTGCGATTGCCGCTGCGGTCGTCGCACCGAATCGTTTAACCACTTCATGAGAAAGCATAGTGCCAACCACCCGGTTGGTATTAATGATGTCTTTCTCTATAACTATCTTTGGTATCGGCGTTTGTTGTGTTGATACTTGCCTTATCTCGTCTTGTTGGATGCCGCCACATTCCAGCACAGGCTGAGACAATTTTATAAGTTCATTATCCAGCGCCTCATCAAGCCCATGGTCTTGCGCGATGGTTTGATAAAACCCGGTATTCTCAAACATTACCTTGGCCGGTTGCAGAATCGGGCTGAGGTCCAGCCCGGCCGCCTTCCAGTGCTGCACCACTGTCTCCGTTTCCAGCAAATCCACCCGGCCTATCATTTCATTAACCGTAGCCACACCAAGTTCGGCCATGATGCCGCGCATATCTTCCGCCACCATGAACAGATAATTGACCAGATGTTCCGGCTTGCCCTTGAACTTCTTGCGCAGTTCAGGGTCTTGCGTAGCGACACCCACCGGGCAAGTATTCAAATGACACTTCCGCATCATAATACAACCCAGAGTAATCAGCGGCGCGGTGGAAAAGCCAAACTCTTCAGCGCCCAGCAAGGCGGCAATGGCAATGTCGCGACCGGTTTTAAGCTGGCCGTCGGTTTGCAACACCACCCGCGAACGCAGATTGTTCATCACCAGGGTCTGATGGGTTTCAGCCACGCCCAACTCCCAGGGCAGGCCGGCATGTTTGATAGAGGTGAGCGGCGAAGCACCGGTGCCACCATCGTGCCCCGCTATTACCAGATGGTCTGTCTTCGCCTTGGTTACCCCCGCGGCGACGGTGCCAACACCAATTTCCGCCACCAGCTTCACGCTGATACGCGCCGCCGGGTTGGCATTCTTCAAATCGTGAATGAGTTGGGCGATGTCCTCAATAGAATAAATGTCGTGATGAGGCGGCGGGCTAATCAAACCAACGCCGGGTGTGGAATGACGAATGCGCGCAATCTGTTCATCCACCTTGCCGCCGGGTAACTCACCGCCTTCGCCGGGCTTGGCACCCTGGGCAATTTTGATTTGCAACTCATCGGCGTTGCTCAGATAGTCAATGTTCACTCCAAACCGACCCGATGCCACCTGCTTGATGGCGGAACGTTTGGAATCACCATTCGGTAGCGGTTGATAACGGGACGGGTCTTCACCACCTTCGCCGGTGTTTGATTTGCCGCCGAGCCGGTTCATGGCGATGGCAAGAGTCTCGTGCGCTTCCTGTGAAATGGAACCGAAACTCATGGCGCCGGTGGCAAAGCGTTTAACAATCTCGCTGGCCGCTTCCACCTTTGCCAGTGGCAACGGTTTGTGTATGCCGGTTTTGAATTTGAGCAGGCCGCGCAGTGTGCAACGTTTGGTGGCTTCTTCATCGGCGAAGCGAGCGAATGTTGCGTAAGCTTCCCGGCTGTTATTACGGGCGGCCACTTGCAGGTTGAAAATGGTGCCCGGGTTCCACTGATGCGCTTCGCCGCCGCTGTGCCCGTGGCGCCAATGAAAGTTTCCTTCATTGGTGAGCACCGGAATGCGTTCGCTGTCGCGAGCCGGAAAACCGATGGCATGACGGCGGCGTGATTCTTCCGCAAGCGTTTCAAAGTTCACGCCTTGCACCCGGCTGGCGGTTCCGGCAAAACAGCGCGCGATAATTTCATCCGCCAGCCCGACGGCTTCAAAAATTTGCGCACCTTTATAAGATTGCAAAGTGGAGATGCCCATTTTGGCCATCACTTTCAACATACCCTTGCCCACACCTTTCTTGTAAGCCGCAACCAGCGAGTCCTCATCGGCATAGCCATCGCCGAGCGCACCTTCCTTGTTAGCCGCCCACAACGCCTCAAAGGCGAGATAGGGGTTGATGGCATCAGCACCGTAACTGCTTAGCAAGCACTGATGATGAACCTCGCGGGCTTCGCCAGTTTCCAGCACGATGCCAATTTGAGTGCGCAGATGTTTGGCAACCAGATGCTGATGCACCGCCCCGCAAGCAATCAGCGTACTTAACGGAATGCGTGATTGGCCGATGGCGCGGTCGGAAAGAATGATAAATGCCATGCCATCCTTGATGGCTTGCTCCGCCTCGGCACAGATGCGGTTAAGGGCGTGATGGAAGTTGTCGGTTGCACCAGTTGCGCTGGCTGCGCCGGTTGTATCAGTTATATGGGTCGTGTGAGTCGCGTCGGTTGTATGGGCGTCGTAAGTAATGTCAATAAGTTGTGAGCGCAAGCCCCGATGATTCATGTTGGCGATCGTGTGCAACTCCGTGTTAGAAAGAATCGGATGCGGCAGACTCAGGCGGTGCGCCTGCTGCTCGCAAGTTTCCAGCAGGTTACTTTCCGGACCGATAAAACATTCCAGCGACATCACCACTTCTTCACGGATAGAATCAATGGCCGGATTGGTAACCTGGGCGAACAGTTGTTTAAAGTAGTCATAAATCATTCGCGGCTTGTCAGACAAACAGGCCAAGGCAGAATCATTACCCATAGAACCAAGCGGGTCGCGAGCTTCAGTCACCAGCGGTTGCAACATAAAGTGCATGGTCTCAATGGTGTAACCAAACGCTTGCATGCGCTGCAGCACACTATCCGAGTCCAACGATGCACCGGTGCTTGAACCAGCGCCCGTATTCTTCATATTACCGACACTGCCCGCATTGCCCACACCCTCCGCACCGCCATCCAAATCCGCAAGCGTAAACCGCCGCCGCTCCAACCACTCACCATAAGGATGCTTCCTGCAAACTTCCTGCTTCAATTCCTCATCCGGTATCAAACGCCCCTGCTCAAAATCCAGCAAGAACATCTTACCCGGCTGCAAACGCCCCTTATGTTTAACATTATCCACCGCCACATCCAGCACCCCCACCTCAGAAGCCATGATGCACTTGTCATCATGAGTAATATAATACCGACTCGGACGCAAACCATTACGATCCAACACAGCACCAATACAATGCCCGTCACTAAAAACAATAGAAGCCGGCCCATCCCATGGCTCCATCAACGCCGAATGAAACTGATAAAAATCCCTCTTCGCCTGCGCCATATTCTCATTAGATTGCCAAGCCTCCGGTATCATCATCATCACCGCCTCGTGCATAGAACGACCGGACAACAACAAAAACTCCAACACCGCATCAAAAGCACCAGAGTCCGAACAATCATCATCAATAACCGGAAAAATATCCGCAAGACGCTCACCAAACACATCAGTCCGCACCGCCCCCTCACGCGACACCATAGCATTAACATTACCACGCAAAGTATTTATCTCACCATTATGGCTCATAAAACGATTAGGCTGAGCACGATCCCAGGACGGAAAAGTGTTAGTACTAAAACGCGAATGCACCATCGCCAGATGAGTAGCAAAATCCGGATTAGTAAGGTCAACATAAAACGGAAACAACTGATCCGGCGTAAGCATACCCTTATAAACAATAACCCGACTAGACAAACTACAAGCATAAACCAACCCGCCTTCCCCAAGGCTGGCATCACGCCGCAACCGATGCGAGAAACGTTTGCGAATCACATACAACACCCGCTCAAACTGCTCACGCCCAAGCCCATCCGCCGCCGCAACAAACAACTGACTAATCCACGGCTGCGCTCCCCGCGCCGCCGGTCCCACATCAGCACCAACAGCATCCACCGGCACATCACGCCAACCAAGCAGTCGCTGCCCCTCCTCAGCAACAATACCACCAATAACCTCAACACAAACCCGCCGCTCCCCCTCATCCTGCGGCAAAAAGATATTACCCACCGCATACCCCCCCACTTCCGGCGGCTGCTCCACCCCCAGCACATCTTGAATAATCTTCCGAAAAAACCCATGCGGCAACGCCGTCAAAATACCCGCCCCATCACCAGTATTCGCCTCAAACCCACACCCCCCCCGATGCCCCATCCGCGAATTAATATGACAAGCATCCAACATAATCCCATGACTAGCCCGCCCCTTAACATCCGCCACCAACCCCACCCCACAAGAGTCTCTCTCCCACGCCGGATCATACAACCCACCCTTGTCAGGATACCCATACCCCCCGCGAAGAAACTGAAATTTATTATTCATCATCAAAGCCACGTTAATGTGGAAACCCGAAACAATAGCACGCACTACATATAAGTCAAGGCTATCAAGCCGATGGTACGAAAATAACAGGTAAATAAGTCGTTTCTGGGCGAATATTTTCCGGTTTTTCTATTATTGCAAAGGCTTCTGATATACTCCATATCTGTGGGCATCATCAACCAACTGCATACTGCTCACATGGTGGAAAGGGGCTACACCCTCAATCTGGGCTAATACCATCGGTGGTGACGAACGAGGCACAACATTGCTATCAGCGGTTGAACAAAAAAGACAGCAGATTTCCAAAAGTACCGAGGCAACGAAAAAGTCGCGGCTCGGTCAGTTCCTTACGCCTGAAACCACAGCCACATTCATGGCGAACCTGTTCCCAGATGGAGTTGGAACATGCCGTCTTCTGGACGCCGGGGCGGGGATTGGTTCATTATCTGCGGCATTTCTAGACAAATGGGAAACTGGCAAGTTGCACTTCCGCCGTGTGGAATTGGATGCCTTTGAACTGGACCATTCCCTGATTGACCACTTGTCGCACACGCTGGACAGATATAAACATGGGGACAGTTTTTCCAGTAGCATCTACACAGAAGATTTTATTCATGCGGCGGTTAACTCTTTATCCGGCAACCTTTTTTCCAAACCATTGCAACCCTATACGCATGCCATTCTCAATCCACCCTACAAGAAAATCAACAGCAACTCGGCGCATCGATTGGCCCTGCGTCGCATAGGTATAGAGACGGTGAATCTGTATTCGGCTTTCGTGGCACTCGCCATAGCGCTAACTGTGCCGGGTGGACAGGTCGTAGCAATTATCCCGCGCAGCTTCTGTAACGGACCCTACTATCGTCCGTTCCGAGATTTTATTCTGGAACATGCTGCTATTCGTCATATGCATCTGTTTGGTTCACGTAGTAAGGCGTTCAAAGATGATGCAGTTTTACAGGAAAACATCATCATCCATCTGGAGCGTGATGGTCAGCAAGGCCCGGTTACGGTGTCCACTTCCACCGACGATACCTTCACCGACCTCGCTGTTCACGAACATCCGTTTGAAAGAGTTGTGCCGCCTAATAACAATGGACGATTTATTCATGTACCCATATCACCTGATGGAAACATCGTTGATTTATTTCCGGCGTTTCGCTACACGTTGGCTGACCTCGGCATTGAGGTATCCACGGGGCCTGTGGTAGATTTCCGCTTGAAGGCGCACCTGCGTGATATGCCGGAATTGAACACCGTGCCCTTGCTCTACCCTGCCCACTTCACCGAGCAAGGCGTATCATGGCCTATCAAAGATTTAAAGAAAGCTAATGCTATTGAGCACAATGCGAACACCGAAAAGTGGCTTTACCCGAATGGTTGCTATTGTGTGGTGCGGCGCTTCTCGTCAAAAGAGGAAAAACGCCGCATTGTAGCCAACGTTGTTGAGCCAAGCGCATTCAGCACCGCATCCATGCTGGGTTTTGAGAACCATCTCAATGTGTTTCACGAAAACAAACATGGCCTGTCTGAGCCACTGGTCCACGGGCTGGCCGTATACCTTAATTCAAGCGTAGTGGATGAAGATTTCCGGAGTTTCAATGGCCACACCCAAGTCAATGCAACCGACCTCAGATTGATGAAATACCCAAATCGCGACACTCTGATTCAACTTGGCACATGGGCTATGCGTCAAGACACACTCACACAAGAGATGATTGATACCAAACTGAGAGCATTGAGCAAGTGAAGAACAAGAATAAACACATCAAGGATGCAAAGGAAATCCTCGCCGCTCTGGACATGCCGCATACACAGCAAAATGAGCGTTCGGCATTGTGTCTGTTAGCGCTGCTGAATCTTACGCCAAATAAGAAATGGATTAAGGCGGAAGCTCCTCTTATAGGAATCACTCCGATTATGGATTGGGCACGGCAGCACTATGATAAGGACTATGCACCGAACACCCGCGAGACGGTGCGGCGGCAGACCATGCACCAATTTGTGAATGCAGGCATGGTGTTATGTAACCCGGACGAGCCTGACCGACCAGTAAACAGCCCCTTAACTGTCTATCAGATAGAGCCCACTACAATGGCTTTGTTGCGCACTTTCGGTACATCCAAATGGCGCAATAGTCTGGCAACCTACCTTGCCGGACGTGAAACACTAGCGTCACGTTACGCCAGAGAACGCGAACAGCACCTCGTCCCGGTTCAGATTGCACTAGACAAGCAAATCAAATTCAGCCCCGGCAAGCACAGCGAATTAATCGGGGCGATTATAGAAGACTTCGCCCCGCGCTTTGCCCCCGGCAGCATATTGGTTTATGCCGGAGACACCGGCGACAAGTGGGCCTATTTTGACGATGCTTTGCTAGCCGGGCTGGGTGTCAAACCGGATACTCACGGCAAAATGCCTGACGTAGTGCTACACGATGCCAAAAGAAACTGGTTGCTGCTGGTAGAGGCTGTCACTAGTCACGGTCCGGTCGATGGCAAGCGCCACGCTGAACTCACCCACCTTTTCGCCAACTCAACAGCAGGGCTCGTTTATGTAACTGCTTTCCCCACTCGGAAGTTCATGGCACGACATCTCCCCGAAATCGCCTGGGAAACCGAAGTATGGGTAGCTGACACCCCATCACACCTGATTCATTTCAACGGCGAACGTTTTCTCGGGCCGTATAGTGATATATCCTGACACTTACTTTATGGTAGATTGAATTTGAAAATAGCAATTTTGAGTATAATTCACTGGTAACAAAACAAGTCAACCTACAACGGAGCAGAGCCATGAGTGTTAAATCAGCCGCTATTCAGGTCTTGAGGCAAGCCGGAAAGGCAATGCATACGAGAGAAATCGCTAAACAAATCAAGGCTGCCAATCTCTGTCAACTTCAGGGAGACACTCCCGGTGCCACTGTGGGTAGCCAATTATACAGAGACATCAAAAATAATGGTGACAAATCTGTTTTTGTAAAAGTCGACACTGGTACTTTCGCACTTCGAGATTCTAATTTGAATAAAGCCAAAATTACTTCTCCAGAAGTCAATCAAGACTCAAGGTCTACCCCGGCCGGCTCAAATGTTTCTTTCACTGACTGCGCTCAAAGGGTGCTTGAAAAATTCGGTAACGAAGAATTGATGCATTACACGGATATCACTAAAAAGGCACTTGAGGAGGGTTGGTTAATTACTAAGGGAAAGACTCCCGAAGCCTCTATGCTTGCGTCGGTATACGCCGAAATTAAGCTGCAGAAAAAACGTGGAGAGCAGCCTCGATTCACTCAACACGGGCGCGGCAATATCGGCCTCAGCAAATGGGAAGAACAAGGATTGGCCTCTCAGATTGAGCAGCACAACCAGAAAATTCGAGATACTCTGAGTAGTCGACTGCTAAAAATGGAACCCAACGAATTTGAAGGACTGATTGCATTGCTGTTGGCGGAGATGGGGTTTAATCAAGTCGAGATAACCACACGCAACAACGATGGCGGCATTGATGTTCGGGGCACTCTGGTGGTGGGAGATGCTATCCGTATCAGGATGGCAGTCCAGGTCAAGAGATGGTCAAAGAATATTCAAGCGCCAACTGTCCAGCAGGTGCGCGGCAGTCTTGGTGCACATGAGCAAGGCTTGATAATCACCACTAGCGACTTCAGCACAGGAGCAACGAGTGAGGCCAAGCAGGCGGACAAAATCCCCGTCGGCCTGATGAACGGTAAAAATCTTGTAATGCTTCTAATGGAGCATGATATTGGTGTTCAGCGTTCGACACCAAATTTGTTTGAGATTGATGATGAGGATTTGACTATAACTGCATAGATTAATTTAAACTTGGAGACTCAATATGAAGAAAATCAAGCGCAAAGATTACTTTAAAAAGATGAATCTGCTGAAGGATAAAGAGGCAGATGAAAGGATAGTAGATGAAGGGATGACAAGTAAAGGGACTGATAAAAAGAAGCACAGAAGAGCTTTCAAATACGCTAGTGAGATAAGAAGATTTGAGATAGATCTTTACTGGAAAAGATCTGCCTATTTTTGGGTATTCATTGGCATAATTTTTGCCGCATACTACTATGTTATTAATTCTTCTCCAGAGGGAGAACAGGGGGATATGTTTTTAGAATTATTAGTTATATGCACAGGTTTTATTTTTTCTTTAGCATGGTTTTTTGTGAACAAAGGCAGTAAGTATTGGCAGGAAAATTATGAAAACCATGTAGAATTGCTAGAAGACGAGATATTAGGAAATATTCATAAGGTAATAACGGAACGCCCTAAGCCTAGAGGAACTTGCGAACTGATTGAAGAGTATATTAATGGACCGGCATCGTTCTCTGTTTCAAAAATAAATCAGATAGTAAGTTTTTATATAGTTGTTGTCTGGGTGTTGTTGTTTGCCAAGTATGTTTTTGATTTCATAGAGCTATGTAATCGCGATGCTAAGATAATCATATGCACATTGGTATGGGCATTTTTGGTATTGCTATTTGTTTCATTCGTTTGGTTTCTGTATCGTGCAGGAAGAACTTATCGGGGTAACCACAATCCTGTTGCATATTTTAGGGGAACTAAGTTAGCTAAGCACGATGATTAAAGCAAATGTTCCCTGTTTGCATTTTAGCCCGCCCCGTAGCCTCCGGCTAATCACGGCACACATCCAAGAGCCGCTAGCAAGGGCAGAATAGAGGGCTTGCTAATTTCAAAATAGTGATTTACTCTTGCCCCATATCTCGTAGCAACAAGTCTGCCAAAACACCACAAACCCGGCGAAGTAATATAGAATACAACCAGTTACACAACCCATGAATTCCACTCTCAAGTGTAGGAGGCGAACAAGCCGTGAACCTTAAACTCACCCGAAGACGCTTTATCAAAGGGGTCATAGCCTCCGGCGCGGCGGCCACCACCACAGGGGTGTGGTATGTGGCAAGCGGCCAGCAGCGACCCTCCGGGCAGGTTGAGCGCCTTGTCCGCATCAATGTCAACGGCCAGACGCGCACCGTGGATGTGGCGCCGCAGGAAACCCTGGCCTCCACCCTGCGCTACAAGCTGGGCCTCACCGGCACCAAACTGGGCTGCAACCGCGGCGAATGTGGCGCCTGCACCGTGCTGGTGGACAACACGCCCACTTACGGCTGCTCCATCCTCACCCACTCGGTGAAAACCCAAAACATTGAAACAGTGGAAGGCCTTGAAGCGGCGGATGGCACCCTGCATCCGGTGCAACAGGCATTCATTGAAGAACTCTCGCCCCAGTGCGGCTACTGCACCCCGGGGCAAGTGATGGCGGCGGTAGGGCTGCTCCGCGCCAACCCGAACCCCACCCGCGAACAGGCCCGGCAGGGCCTGGCCGGCAACCTCTGCCGTTGCGGTTCTTATGACTCTTACCTGAACGGCGTAATGCGCGCCGCACAACTCACAGGATAATCATCATGGCCTATATGCATATTGGTAAAGATTTCGTGCCGCCGGATGTGCCGGGCAAGGTAACCGGACGGATTAAGTATGCGGAAGACTACACCCGCGAGGGCATGGTTTACGCCCGCTTGCTCACCAGCCCCATGCCCCACACCCGGGTGGTGAACATTGATGCCTCGGCGGCACTGGCGATGGAGGGTGTGTTTGGCATCCTCACCGCCGATGAAGTCTATCCCGATGGCGAGCCGGACAGCCCCGGCCTGAAAATTCTCACCAACGAACCAACCCTGGTAGGCGAGCCGGTTCTGGCACTGGCCGCAGTGGATGAGAAAACCGCAGAGACAGCCCTCGGCCTCATCTCAATCACCTTTGAACGCCTGCCATTCGTGCTGGACCCGTTAGATTCCCTGACCGAAGGCGGCGACAACGCCTACCCGGGCAACAACAACACCTTCGTTTTCCGCCAGGGCTTCGGCATTGAAAAATGGAGTGCCGACCAGATAGCCAGCTTCCGCGCCGGCAGCGAACCCACCGCGGAGCCACAACAAACCTGGCAACACGGCGATTTGGACGCCGCCTTCGCGGAATCCACCTACACTTACGAAGGCACCTTCACCACCGCAGGCTACCCCCACCACTCCATGGAACCACGCAGCGCGATGGCCTACTGGGAAGACGGCAAACTATACCTGCACGGCACCTCACAAAGCCTCACCGCCCTCGCCAACGATATGGCAGGAATAGTCGGCGTTGCCAAAGAAGATTTGGTCTTCATCAACGCGGCCACCGGCGGCGGCTTCGGCCAGCGCGCCCGCGCCGGCAGCATTCCCAGCATGGCAATACCCGCCAAGCTGTCGCAAAAGCTTAACCGCCCGGTAATGATGCGCATCACCCGCGAAGAAGAGTTCACCATCGGCGGCGCCCGCCAAGGCTTCCAGGGCTGGATTAAGGTAGGCTTCAAAGCCGATGGCATTATGGCCGCCGCCGACCTTTACATCGTCTCCGACAACGGCGGCAAGGGCGGCGGCGCCGACGCCCATTCGGCAGCCGACCTCATCAGCGTACTCTATCAACCGGACGCAGTGCGCTTCCGCGGCACCTCCATCGGCACCAACACCGGACACCGGGGCGCCCAGCGCGGGCCGGGGCAGAATCAGATTGCCCCCATCATCTCCCCCATTCTGGACCAGGCCGCCGATGAACTCGGCCTCAGCCGTGTGGAAATCCGCAAAATCAACACCCCCCAAAACGGCGATGTGGGCGGCCCGCAACGCACCCCGTTCACCAGCGCCTACATGCCAGAAGCACTGGACCAGGCCGCCACCGCATTCGGCTGGGACAGCCGCCAAAGCCGCCGCCGCCAACGCAACGGCAGCAAGGTGATTGGCTTCGGCATCGGCCAGGGCTACCACAACGCCGGCCGCAGCGGCATGGATGGCATCGTCTCCATGGGCACCGATGGCCGCCTGAAAATTCACAACGGCGTGGGCAACCTCGGCACCTACTCTTACGCCTCCACCTCCCGCGCCGCGGCGGAAGTATTAAAGATGTCCTGGGAACGCTGCGACATTCTCAACGAACGCACCGACAACCACCTCCCCATCACCTCACCCCAGGACGGCAGCAACTCCATCTTCACCAACACCCGCACCTGCTACGGCGCCGCCGTGGACATGCTGAACAAGATGAAGGAGATTGCCGCCATGGACCTCGGCGGCGCGCCCGACGACTACGATGTGCTGGACGAACGCGTACACCGCACCAGCGACCACGGCATCGGCATGACCTACGCCGAAATCGCCCGCCGCGCCATGGAGCTGGGCGGCAAGTTCACCGGCGAAGCCGAACTGCCGGAAGACCTGGCCGAGTGGACACAAATATCCGTCTCCCGTCTGGCCGGCACCGCCTTCCTCGGCGTTTACCACGACCCGCGACACGCAGGCAACCCACCGGGCTTCACCGTAACCTGCACCGAGATTGAACTTGACCTGGAAACCGGCAAGTTCGAAATTCTGGATATGCTCAGCATCGGCGAATGCGGCACGGTACTTCATCCCCAAGGCGTGAAAAACCAGCTGGTCGGCGGCGCAGTCTGGGGCATCGGCCTGTCCGGCTACGAGCGCCACCTGTATGACCCGCAAAACGGCCTGCCCGCCAGCACGGGCTACTGGCAAAGCAAAGTGCCCACCATTCTTGATACCCCGGCCAACATCGGCACCGGCTGGGTGGACCAGCCGGACCCGGAAAACCCGGTTGGCGCCCGCGGCATTGGCGAACCCACCCAGGGCTCCGTATCCGCCGCTCTTACCGCTGCAATTTCCGATGCACTGGACGGACACCTGTTCAACGCAGCACCGGTAACCGCAGACATGATTATTAACCACCTGGCGGATGTCACCGAAGACGCCGTGCCGCTGGCCCAAAACAATTACCGAGGTTGACATGGTAGCCACATCTAACGACGTAATGCCCGACATTGAACTGTATCAGCCCACTGATGCAACCAACGCACTGGCACTTGCCAACACGCTGGGCAGGGATGGCTGGCTACTGGCCGGTGGGCAGGATACATTCGGCTGGCTGAAAGACCGCAACAAGTCCCCCTCCGCCATGATTGAATTAACCCAGGTGGATGCCTGGAAAGGTATCCGCGAAGCGGCGGACGGCGGCATTGAAATCGGCGCCGTCACCACACTCACCGAAATTGCCGATGACCCACTGGTGCAATCCCGCTTCGGCTTGCTGGCCACCGCCGCCGGCAAGGTCGCCAGCCCGCAAATTCGCAATGTGGGCACCCTGGGCGGCAACCTCATCCAAGACACCCGTTGCTGGTATTACCGCCGCGGCTTGTCCTGCTACCGCGCCGGCGGCAACACCTGCTATGCCGATTCACCCGAAGGCCTGAACCGCGAACACGCCCTGTTCGGCTCCAGCCGCTGCGTGGCGGTAAGCCCCTCGGACACCGCCCCGACACTGGTAGCACTTGATGCCACCATGGTAGTTGCCAGCGAAGGCGGCCAGCGTGCCATCCCTGCACAAGATTTTTTCATCGGCCCGGCGCGCGACATCATCAACATGACGGTGCTGAACGCAGGCGAAGTGCTCACCCATGTCCGCATCCCCGGCACCTGGGCCAACGCCGAGTTCTACTTTGAGAAAGTTGCCGACCGCAATGTTTGGGATTTCGCACTGGTAAACATCGCCGCCGCCATCAAAACGGCAAACGGCGTGATAGAAGATGCCCGCCTGGCCTGTGGCGCCGTTGAATGTGTGCCGCGCCGCTTGCAAACAGTGGAGAATGCCCTGCGCGGCCAGCAACGCTCCGAGCAGTTAGCCGAACAAGTCGCCACCCTCGCCACCGAAGGCGCGCAGCCGCTAAACTATAACCATTTCAAGATTCCCCTGATGCAGAACCTGGTAAAGAGAGCGGTTCGCGGATAATCAACCAAGAGGTAAAAATCGTGGGAGAAGGAATAGTTCGTTACAAACGTGATGTCTGGGGTGAAGAAGTCATCCTCGGCGTATCCTGGGATTTGTTGTGGGTAGTTGCAGTCGCCGTACTCGTTCTTCTCGCCGCCCACGCCATCATCATGGCCGCACTGGCCAACAGAAAAATGGACAAGCCATCCGCCGATGGCCGCCGCGTGCTACGCCACGAAACAATTGACCGCCTGTTCCACTGGATAATGGCAATCTCCATACTGGTACTAATCTTCACCGGCGTCGCACCCATCATCGGCCTGCGCATCGTCTGGCTGGACATCCACTGGATTAGCGGCCTGATACTCACCTTCGTGGTGATATTCCACATCATCCGCTCACTGTTCTGGCAAGATTTCAAATCCATGATTCTCGGCCCCCGCGACTTCGCCGAGCCGTTTGACTCCAGCCGCAAACCCGGCAAATATTCCTTTGAACAAAAAGGCATGCACTGGACAGTAACCGTAGTGGCACTGCTGGTAATCGTAACCGGCCTGCTAATGTTCATGCAGATTGACACCCCCTTCTGGGACCGCACCAACAGCATGCCCGAAGACCAACTCGGCCTCGTCTTCCTGCTACACGGCCTTTCCACCCTGGCACTGGTAGCACTGGCCGCCACCCACATCTATTTCGCACTGCGCCCCGAAAAACTGTTCTACACCCGCTCCATGATTTCCGGCTGGATTTCCGAAGAAGAAATGACCGCCAATCACGACCCTGGCAAATGGTCGCCGCAAGAAAAAGAAACCAGCTGATAACATGAAACTCAAACAGAGTGTGGAAACCATAGAAGCCGGCTACGAATTCCTGCTTGCCTATGCGGCACAAGGCCGCCCCGCCGGCGCCGAAACCGGCCCCGGCCCCCACGCCCGACCAACCCTTGAAGACATGGCCGCCGCCATGAAACACATCAATGAAACCCTTGCCAAAAGCGACAACGCGTTTGAACAGGTAATCGCCGAAGACTGCCGCAAAGCCGGCGCAGCAATGGCCTTCATCCTCGCCCAGGACGGAATAGGTTCAGAAATAGTGGACAACCTGAACGCCTCAATCCACCTGCGCGCCGTGCTAACCGACCTGTTCCTTTACAGCGAAGCACTGGAACCCCTCGGCACCGAACAGAATATGCAACCAAAAGCCAACGCTTACGATGCCACCAAATCCAAATGAACATTAAAAAACACATAATCACGCTTGGCACTTTTGCTATTTTCGCCATCCTCGTTACCCTCACAGCCTGCGACGAAACTGTTGATACCACCCGAACAAACTCCGGCTACAGCCGACCCGAAACCACCACCGAACCACTTCCCACCTACGCCACCACCGGCTATGAAACCGAGCTACTCAGCAACACCCGCCTGCTGGTACAAAACAGCCGCCGTTCCGGCGAAGGTTATTTCAGCGCCGATGGCACACAATTCATCTATCAAAGCGAAGAACCCGACAGCGGCAACCCCTTTTACCAAATCTTTTTAATGGACTTAAGCAGCGGCGAAACCCGCCGCGTATCACCCGGCACCGGCCTCACCACCTGCTCCTGGATTCACCCTTCGCTGGACCGGATAATGTTCTCCTCCACCCACGAAGACCCGGACACACTAAACAAACAAGCACAGGAAATCGCCCTGCGCGAAAGCGGCCAGCGCCGCAGATACGGCTGGGACTACGACCCCAACTATGAAATCTGGCAAGCCAACAGCCACGGCGGCGAACTGACAAACCTCACCAACAGCGAAGGCTACGACGCCGAAGGCTCCTACTCGGCAGACGGCACCCAAATACTATTCGCCTCCAACCGCGAAGCCTACACCCGCCCCCTAAGCCAAGCCGAACAAAAACTCTTTAACGCAGACAACTCCTACTTCATGGACCTATACATAATGGATGCCACCGGCAACAATGTTAAACAACTCACCTTCTCCCCGGGCTACGATGGCGGCCCCTTCTTCAGCCCCGACAACAACAAAATAGTATGGCGCCGCTTCAACCCGGACGGCAACAGCGCAGAAATCTGGACCATGAACACAGACGGCAGCAACCAGCGCCAACTCACCGCCAACAACATGGTGAACTGGGGCCCCTACTACCACCCAAGCGGCGCCTACATCATCTATTCCAGCAACCTCCTCGGCCACGCCAACTTCGAACTATTCCTAATCGACACAAACGGCCAACACGACCCGGTTCGCGTAACCAACACAGAAGGCACCGACATCCTGCCAGTATTCTCCCCCAACGGCTCCCAACTAGCCTGGAGCACAACCCGCACCCCCGACGGCACCTCCCAAATACACATCGCCAACTGGAACCACAACAAAGCAATGCAACTGCTTGATATTACCAACGCAGAACAATAACTCCCCCCTTGAGGGGGAGTCGGCAAAACAAGGACAAAGTCCGCAGTTGAGCCGGTGGGGGGACTTCCTAATCTGCCTCACATGTTATGGTTCAGGACATGGTCTTTACGAGTATTATCCGGGTGCGTATAATCCACGCAAGAGGTACGGACTTTACTAAAACCAATCAAGATAACGATTCGCGGAACGGAGAAACTGAGTAATGACACACTATAAAGAACTTGGTTCTTTGGAAGGAACTATCACCAAAGTGGAACTTGACGGACACAATCGCCCGCTAATATGGTTGCGATCTCGGTTGAACGGGGAAATTGTAAAGTGCATAGTTACTGATAATGGGCTTGAGACAATAGCACATCTTAAGGTAATTGAAGTATTGCAGGGTATAAGAGTAAGCGTTCACGGCCTTCTGTATTATAAATCCCTCGGACAAATATCTTATATTGAAACCGAAGCAATTCATATTTTTAAGCCAGACAGTGAGTTACCAGATGCTACAGAAATTGTCTCTCCTAATTTCACAGAAGGTGTAGAATCCAGTGCATACCTGAGGGCGTTGCGTGAAGAATACTAAGAAAGCAAGAATGTATTGGGATGCGTGTGCATGGATTGCATACATCAATAATGAATGATATTCAGGTATGGTGATGATTAAGCGTCTGATATTTGCATTATGTTTGTTTTCGCTGGTTGCCGAGGCGCAGCAACCGGCGGTGCCTGTGCAAGCAGTTGATGATTTGATACATCATGACTTGCAAGTGGTGTTGGACCCCGCTAGTGGTCATCTGAGCGTGCAGGACACTATTACTTTTCCTGAATCTATGGTTGCTGCTTTGATTCAACGGGGTGGGTTTTTGCGTTCGCGGAGGCGGGATCAGTCATCGGGTCTTGAGTTTTCGCTTAATAGTGCTTTGGTGTTTGACAGGCGTGCGGATGTTACGGTGTTGCAGAATGTTCCCGGTGCGTCTGTTACTGGCATTAACAACACGGGGGTGCAGGGCGCGGCGACCACCCGTTACCGGCTTGACGAGTTGGGGCGGGGTAGTGGGGTTGGTGAAAGGCAGGTGGTGCTGAATTATAGTGGCATCATTAACGATCCGGCACAACAGACGGGAGCGGAGTATGCGCAAAGTTTTGCGGAGACTTCGGGCATTATTAACGATGAAGGTGTGTTTCTGAGTGCAGCCAGTGTTTGGATTCCTGACTTTGGCACTGATACTGATACTGGCACTGGCCTTGTCAGTTTTGAATTGCAGGTTGAGTTTAGTGATAGTGCACAATCATGGACGGCGGTTAGCCAGGGGGAGCAGTTGGGAGACAACCATTGGCGTGAAACCCGTCCGATGGAAGAGGTTTATTTAATTGCGGCGGACTTTACCGTCTATACCAGAGACATTGGCAGCGAGACGATTACAGCACTGGCCTACCTGCGCACTCCCGACCAGAACCTTGCCAACCGCTATCTCAAGGCAACCGAACGCTACCTTGCCCTGTATGAGCCCTTGCTGGGTGAATATCCCTACAGCAAGTTTGCCCTGATAGAAAACTTCTGGGAGACCGGCTACGGCATGCCATCTTTCACCTTGCTGGGTTCGCGGGTAATTCGCCTGCCGTTTATTCTTGAATCATCCTATCCCCATGAGATTCTTCACAACTGGTGGGGCAATGCTGTTTATCCCGATTACCAGTCCGGCAACTGGAGTGAAGGCCTCACCGCCTATCTGGCCGACCATCTGTTCCGCGAAGTGGAAGGCGACGGGGCGCGATACCGGAAAGATGTGCTCACCCGCTACCGCAACTATGTGGCCGATGACACAGATTTCCCGTTAAGCGAATTTACATCCAGAAACTCCGCCGCCACACAAGCGGTTGGCTATGGCAAAACGCTGATGCTCTGGCACATGCTGCGGCTGGAACTCGGCGATGAACTGTTTCTTGAAGGGCTGCGCAAACTCTACACGGATTATCGCTTCAAGCGCACCTCGTGGGCTGACATTGAACAACTGTTCAGCGACCTCAGCGGAGATAATCTCGCCCCGTTCTTCGCCCAATGGGTAACCCGCACCGGCGCACCGGAGTTGTCCGTGCGCGTGGATGAAGTGGCAGGCAATCGCGCCCGCATCATGCTGGCACAGATTCAGGCCGATGAGGCCTATCAGTTAAGTGTGCCGATGGCCTTGTATTACGAGGGCGAAGAAGAGGCGCACATTTACCAGATTAATCTCAATCAAAAGTTGCAAGGCGTATTCGCCCCGGGCTATGACCGCCTGCAAGCGGTATTGGTAGATCCATACTTTGATGTATTCCGTCAGCTGGACAGGGAGGAAACACCGCCAACAGTTGGCGAGATGTTCGGTGCCGAGCGTCTTACCTTCGTGTTGCCACTCACCAATCGTGGAGCCTGGAGCCGCCTGGCGCAAACATTCGCCGAAGGAATTGAGGCGGACATTGTTGCGCCTGCAAGTATCTTTGCAGAAACGCTCAGCGAACTGCCACAGAATCAATCAGTATGGATATTGGGCAAGGACAACTCTATGCTGCAAACAATTACCCCGGCACTCACCGCCTACGGTGCCACGCTTGATGCCAACGGAGTAACTCTGGAGAACACACCTTATTCCTATGATAATCGCAGCACAGTGTTAATCGGACGACACCCAAGTAATCCGGAACTGGCCGTAGGTTTCATTCACATTGATGACCCGGTGGCAACACCCGGCATGACTGAAAAGCTGCCTCACTATGGCCGCTACTCCTACTTAAGTTTTACCGGTGCCGAACCCACTAATGATTTAAGCGGGGTATGGGCTAGCAGCACTTCGCCCCTGAGTTGGTTCAAGTCGGATACCACAATCAGAAGCGGCCAGTTGCCACCGGTGCCGCCGCTAACAGAACTGCCGCCGCGTTACAGTCCTACCCGCCTGCTCAGCCATGTTACAACGCTCTCCGCTGCTACCATGGGAGGGCGCGGAGTAGGTAGTGTAGGCATTGAGCGCGCAGCACAGTACATAAGTCAACAGTTCCAGCAAGCCGGATTGCAGCCACTAAACGGAGGGTACCGGCAACGCTGGGATGCCATTCTTCCCGGCGCAGGTGCAACGCAAAGTGCAGCGCAGAGCACAACGCAGAACGCTAACCAAACGCTAACCACATTCAGCAACATCATTGGCATCATCCCCGGCAGCAATTTTGCCAACAACTCTGATGACAGCTCTGATAACAACACTAACAACAACTCTGTCAATAACTCTGTCAATAACTCTGACAACAGTACTGGCAACAGTGCTAGCAACAACACTGGCAACAACTCAATACTAGCCATGCAGCCAGTAATCGTCGGTGCCCACTACGACCATCTCGGCATTGACACCGCAACCAACCAGTACTACCCCGGTGCCGATGACAATGCTTCCGGCCTGGCAGTCATGCTTGAAGTGGCTGCTGAACTGGCTGGCTCTTATGCACCGCAACGCCCCATCCTGTTCGTCGCTTTCAGCGGTGAAGAACATGGCCTGCTTGGTTCACAACACTTCATTGAAAACCCGCCGCCGCCATTCACCAGCACAAACTTTTACGCCATGCTGAACCTTGACAGTGTAGGGCGATTGGCTGGCCGCAACCTGCAAGTGTTCGGCACCGACAGCGCTTACGAATGGCCGTTCATGGCTCGGGGCATTGGCTTCACCATCGGCCTGGGCTCAGACCTTCCCGCCACAACAATCGCCAGCAGCGACCATGTGAGCTTTCTCAACGCAGGCATTCCCGCCATCCACTTGTTCGGCGGCGCCCACACAGACTATCACCGCCCCGGTGATACGGCGGACAAACTTGATGTGGATGGCATGACAAACATAGCGCGGTGGCTTGAAGAAGCCATCATCTATCTCGCCGACAACACCGACCCCCTGCGCGTAACCCTGCCCAATGCCGCGCAACCATCCACAACAACACCCGCAACGCCATCCACCGGCACGCAACCGTCCACAACACTACCCATTGGCACACTGCCCGTCAGCACCGGCGAAGCCCGCGCCGCAAGGCTCGGCACAGTACCGGATTTCAATCACAACGGTCCGGGTGTGCGAGTAGCCGCTGTGGTTCCCGACAGCGCCGCCGAAGCAGCCGGTCTGCTAACAGGCGATGTGCTAACCCACTTCAACGGCGCCGAACTGAACAGCCTGCAAACCTATTCCAATCTGCTCCGCCAATCCACCCCGGATACTCTGGTAACCCTCAACCTGTTGCGTAATGGTCAACCCATTACCGTGCGAGCTCGTTTGCGTTGATGAGCAATACCAAACCTCAAATAACATTACGCCCGGCAACGCCGGACGACCTGAACCTGCTTCGCCACTGGGATGAGCAACCCCATGTCATCGCCGCCTCGGATGATGATTGGGAATGGGAAAAGAACCTGGCCTTTGACCCTGAATGGCGCGAACAGCTAATCGCCGAACTTGACGGACGACCCATCGGCTTCATGCAACTCATCAACGCCGCCCGTGAAGAAACCCATTACTGGGGTGATGTGCCGGAAGATATAGCCGCCATTGACATCTGGATAGGCGAAGCCGATTGCCTCGGCAAAGGCTACGGCACACAAATGATGCAACAAGCCATAGCCCGCTGCTTCGCCGACCCCACCATCAGCACCATCTACATTGACCCGCTGGCCAGCAACAAGCGCGCACACCGCTTCTACGAAAAACTGGGTTTCCAGTTCATGGAAGAACGCACGCTTGATGGCGATGATTGTTTCATATACCAACTGCCCCGCAAGCAAGCTTGACCACTTCTCGTTATAACCCGGTGTTCAATGGCAGGGCAGGGGTTTCGCACATAAAATAGGCTTGACCTCCGCCCGCTAAACCTGCACCATTGGAACCCCTTGCGGGTGTAGTTCAATGGTAGAACAGGAGCTTCCCAAGCTTCTAATGTGGGTTCGATTCCCATCATCCGCTCCAAATGTCCAAATGTCCTAATAAAGAGTCCCTATGCTTACCACCAAGACCATAACAAACCTAGGTCTCACTATATGCCTGTTCACCACTCTGGCATTACCACTTCACGCCCGCGCCCAGAAGCAGGCCGAAGAGCAGGCCGGAGCACAAATCGGAGTACAAGGCGATGCACAAACTCAACCACCGCTCGCCATCCCCCGCCTGACCCGTGTTGAACAGGAAACCGCCGCCATCACCCTGGACGGCGTGCTAAACGAAGCAGTATGGCAAACCATTCCAATGTTTGACGGCATGCGCGTCATCAGCCCGGACACCCTGGCCGAAACATCATTCAACACCGACATCCGAATTTTCTACACCGAACGCGGCATTTACATCGGCGTAATAAACCACCAACCGCCGGGCACACTGGTGGCACGCATGACCTCACGCGATGTTCGTCTCGCCCGCGATGGTTTTGTGGTGGCCATAGATCCCTCCGGCGAAGGGCTATACGGATTTTTCCTGCGCATCAACCTGGGCGACTCACAAACCGACGGCACTATTTTGCCCGAACGCCAACTAAACATGCAGTGGGACGGCTCCTGGACCGGCCGCACCCAGGCACTGGAAGACGGCTGGAGCGTGGAATACTTCGTGCCCTGGTCAATGATGCCCTTGCCCCAGGCCGACAGCATCCGCCAAATGGGTTTTTATTTTGAACGACAGGTAGGCCATCTCGGCGGCGAAGCCTGGGCCAATCCGCCGCTGCCACGCACGGTGAATCAATACATCTCCGCATTCAACCAGTATGAACTGCGCGACATTGAACCACGCACCCAACTCATCTATTATCCTTTCGCCTCCACTTTATTTAACGGCATAAAGCACGAAGCCGAATTCAAAGTGGGCAGCGAACTGTTCTGGCGTCCCACCACCAACACCCAGCTGTCGGCCACACTGAACCCGGACTTCGGCATTGTGGAGTCTGATGATGTGGTAGTGAACCTCACCGCATTTGAAACTTTCTTCCCCGAAAAGCGCTCCTTCTTCCTTGAAGGCCAGGACATCTTCAACACCTCGCCGCGCGCATCAGGTCGTGGCGGCCCCGGCGGCCCCATCCGCCTGCTTAACACCCGACGCATCGGCGGCGCCCCCGACTTTGATATCCCCGACGATGTGGATACCGTTGCCACCGATGTAAGCCGCCCCACGGAACTGCTCGGCGCAGTCAAGTTTGTCGGCCAGGCCGGCAACTGGCGTTACGGCACCATGCTGGCATCGGAAGACGACACCACAATAAACGGCACCGACAGCATGAACAAACAAGTTACTATTAGTGCCGAAGGCCGTGATTTCGCCATCGCACGGCTGCTCTACGAAGACACCAGCGAAGGCGGCAGACGCTCCATCGGCTGGATGGGCACCGAAGTCATTCACAGCGCCATTGATGCAACCGTCAACGCAGTGGACATGCACTACTTCTCCGCCGACAGCCGCTGGGTTATTGACGGCCAGCTAATGCACAGCGATGTGGATGGCGTATCCGGTTCCGGCTTTCTGGCGGATGTGGGGTTCCGCCCCCGCCGCGGAATCAATCACATGCTTCGTGCAACTTATATTGACGATAAATTTGAACTGAACAATCTGGGTTTCCTCACCCGCAACGACCAGATGAATCTGGACTACAACTATTTCCGCACCGAATCGGATATTGCCAATCTGAGCGAACGCAGCACCAGCATCTGGATTACCAACCAGTGGAACACAGCCGGGCGGCCGGTGCGCGTCGGCGTGTTTTTTAATCGGGAATACACTTTCATGAACAACGACTGGTTTAGCTACAGCCTGCGTTACTTCCCCAGCCGCATTGATGACCGTCTTGGCGGCGGCAGCGGATTATTCCGCATCGCCGAACGCTTTGGCATAAACCTCGGCTACGGCAGCGACCCGGCCAAACCCTTCGCCTTTGAGTTCGAACTGCAATCGGACCCGAATGAAATCGGCCCGGCCAGATATCGTTCCTTCGCCGGCATGGCCTGGCGTCCCAATGACCGCTTCTCACTCGCCATGATATTAAATTACGCCGACCAGGAAGCGTTGCTGGTGCATCTTGGCGGCGGCCAATACACCAGTTACGAATCACACCAGTGGTCGCCGCAGCTGGAAGCAAATTATTTCATCACCGCCAAGCAACAGCTGCGCTTCACCATGCAATGGACCGCCCTGAAAGCATTTGAAGACCGTTTCTGGCAAGTGAACACCGACAAGGTTAGCAACTTGCAGCCGGCGGCCACGGCTCATTCCTCCTCCGCCGACTTCATCATCAGCCGACTCACCTTCCAGGCACGCTACCGCTGGGAAATCGCCCCGCTGTCCGATCTGTTCGTAGTTTATACCCGCGGCAGCAACCTGCCCCGCAACACCCTGACCACATTCCAGAACCTGTTTGAACAATCCTGGAACGACCGCATCGTGGACGGCGTAGCCATCAAACTCCGCTACCGGCTGGGTTCCTGAATACAGGGTGCAGCGCCTGTGCTGGCAAAAAATCTCACTGGTGGTAGAATACCCGCCCTGAACTGAGTAGACGAAACAATGGACGCCAGAATTTTAAGACTGAACAAAGCAGGCATTCCGGTTAGCTGGCTAACCAGGGAAGAAACCGCCACGCTGCTGGTAAAAGGCCAGGTGCTATGGACACTGGGCAACATCATTCTGGAAATGCGCGGCGGCTATAACCGTGAAGGCATCCGCTCGGTGCTGAAACTGCCCAGCATCATAGCCTGCAACGGCAAGGTGCATGCGGCGAACTTTGACCCGCCGCTGGAAAACAAATTCCTGTTCCGCCGCGACAAGAACATCTGCCTCTATTGCGGCGGGCAGTTCGGTGTGAGCGATCTGTCGCGGGATCATGTGAAACCCCTGTCCCGGGGCGGCAAGGATGCCTGGACCAATGTAGTAACCTCCTGTCGTCGCTGCAACAACCGCAAAGCAGATCGGGCACCCGAAGAAGCCAGCATGCAACTGCTGGCCATCCCGTTCGTACCGAACCAGTATGAGTTCCTCTATCTGTCCAACCACAATGTGCTGGCCGACCAGATGGAGTTTCTCAGCACCCGGTTCTCCCGACATATCCGTTTGAACTAACAAGAGATATCACCGTGGAAACCAGACCCACCGCAGGATTCCTGCTGTCACTCACTGCCGCCTTCTTGTGGGGCGTGCTGCCCATCGCCCTGAAAGAACTGCTGGCCGGCCTGGACGCGGTAACCATGAGCTGGTTTCGCTTCATGGTGGCGGGCGCTGTGATGCTTGTCTGGCTGTCAACAAGAAGTTCCACTCCGCTACGCGAATTATTTACCTCCAGCAATACAATGCGCTTGATATTATTCATCTCGGCGATGGGTTTTTGCAGCAATTACTTTTTGTTCTCTTATGGCCTGCATTATGTGAATGCCGAAACCAGCGAGGCGGTTATACAACTCACCACCCTGTTTCTCATCATAGGCGGTGTGGTTTTTTACAAGGAACGCTTCCTGGCCATTCAGAAACTGGGCACCCTGCTCATCATGGCGGGGATGATATTGTTCTTCCACGACCGTCTCGTCGTAATAGTAACCTTTGACAGCCTGGAAACCATCGGCGTGATTCTGATTCTGATTTCTGCAATAGCCTGGACAATTTATGCCCTGTTGCAAAAAAAGTTGCTGCGCCATTTCAACGCCATGCAAATTCTCACGCTAACCTACCTGTCCTCTTTTGTGGTAACGATACCCTTTGCCAGCCCGAGCCAGCTGCTTAACCTGACCACAACCCAATGGTTATTACTGGGGTTCAGCTGCCTGAACACTCTGCTAGGCTACGGCTGTTTCACTCGAGCCCTGTATTGCTGGGAAGCCTCAAAGGTTAGCGCCACGCTGGCACTCGCCCCCCTGTTCACGATAATCAGCCTGGAACTCATCGTCTGGATTTACCCCGCCTATCCCTTCTCCGACCAGTTGACCCTGCTCGCCATAGCAGGAGCCATCCTGCTGGTGCTCGGCTCAATACTCACGGCACTGGTGCCGGTGTTATCCTCCCGCGACCGCCGGGCCCGGCAGTTGCGGCGCTCCCGGCAACTGCGTCATTCCCGTTAGCCACGTTGTTCTCGGCAGTTGCACCGCTCCAGGCAGCTACGCCAGACACAGCAAGATTTGATTGATAACTTTCCGGCTTAGCGATCAACTACCTCATACATCCACACACTGCCGGAAGTAACCGGGCTGTCATCATTCACCAGGGGAATGTTGTACTTGCGGTTATATTCGCTTATTAGTCGTGCCACAAGCGGTCCGCCATTGATGCGTTCCAGCCGTTGCTCATACAAGTTGCCGTCCACCCGCAGAATAATGTTGTCGTCTGCTTCCAGATAATAAGGCCAATGCTTCCACAACGCACCCTCACTGGTATCCATATAACCACTGACGATAAACAAGCGCCGGTCAAGCACCCCCAGCCACACCGTGCGCGAACGGGCTGGCTCCATGGTCTGGAAGTCAATCAGTTCATAATCCCGCAAAAAGCTCCAGTCATCAGGGGCTTGCACAAGCTCGCCGCTACGAAACGGACCGCCAGTTACCGCCGCCCATAACGGTCCGTCACTAAAACGTGAAGCAATCCAGATTAACAACACGCCCACAACAGGTATCATAAGCACAATACCGAGCCACTTAAAAAATGTCTTCATGATAATACTCCCAGGTTATAAACAAGTTGCGCGATGTAAAAATATAAAAATGTGACCATACAGCCGTACTGCTTTCAAACAATAGAATTCGGAGCTTACAAGCCCGCACTCTGTCCGGTTTCAAGCTCAAACAATTCACGCAATATGCGCCGCCATTGTGCATACTGCTCCTCCACAGTGCCGCTCAAACCCTCCACCTGCCGATTCAATTCCAGCACGGCGGGTGTTACTTCCGAACTAAATCCTTCTGCAAGGTCGGTGAACTCCTGGTCATAAACTTTTGCCCAGCGAAACTTGTTATAGCGCTGGATGAGAGCCAGATAACTGTCGTTGCCACTACCACCACTTCTCCTCTCAGAGTTAAGCGCCACCAGCGATCTGGCCTGCTCATCCTGATATTCCCGCTGCTGGTTGTGAGAATAATTACGCCACACCAGATAGGGCGCCTGCATATCCTGATACAGCGCCTGATAATAATCATCAACCCGGTCAATAAACAGATAATGGCGCTGCCGCATATCTTTAACCCGCAACAATATCGGGTCTGACTCCGCTGGCAAACTCACAATGCCAATCCGCCCGGTAATATTAGTGGCAATAAAATGCGCGAACGCATCCGGTGCCAGATCGTTGGCATAAACCAGCGTTGCCACCGTTTTGATTGATTGCAACTCAGTTGCCGACAGCTCATCGCGCTGCGCCGACAGGTCATTGCTGATGCGGTTATAGATATTTTTAAAGGGGTCATTAAAACCTTCCCTGCTCTCGCCACCCCCGCTACCCTCACCACCCCCGCCGGACTCCGGGTAATCTTCCCGAGTCGCAGTAGCGCGATAACTCTCTTCAAGCCACAGCCTGCCACTGCTGTCCCGAGCCGTAACCCGCAACACCAGTTCCGCCCCATCAGAACGCAGTATGGTGCCCTCAATCATCAAATCCATTGACGGGTCATTATCCGGCAACACCCGCACAGCACCCCATTGATTGCTGGCCGTGAGCGTATTGCGTAATTCATAAGGCAGGTAATGCGCCTCGCTTTCGCGTATCTCATTAAACACCCACTCGCTCTCATCAAACTCCTGCCCCCACTTGAACTCATTGCCAAAGATGCGTATGCCCACATCAAGTTGCACATTCACATCCGGCGCAGTGGCGGCCTGCTGCAAATCAATATTGCCAACATTAACCGCAGCCAGCGGCGGCGGCACCGGCGCCGGCAACTGAGTCATGAAGCAAGCGGATAAACACAAGGGCACGGCGAAAATGCCAACCAGGGGCTTTAACATAAGACCAACTAAGGGCTTCAACATAATTAATCCTCACCGAATAGAATCGGCTTCCAGTTGCGGGTAATCAATACCCAACTGTTCCAGATAAGTGTTAAAGCGCTCCGGGTCATAATAATACTGTTCCAGCAGCGGTTTGAACTCGGCCATGATGTCTTCGTTCCTGTCTATTGCTGGCGGGTCATCAGCACCAATGAACGATTGATACTGTTCATCAGCAGTCTGCACATCTTCAAAATAAGCGTGAGCATTATCCACCAGCGTGTCGCTTTGAATCAGGTCAAGCATGGTGGCGGCAATAACCTTGGCACCGGCCGCCGCACCTTTATGGGCGATGGGAGTGGCCATCGCCATGGCACTTGACCAGTGATGTCCCTGCAAGCCTCGCACATTGGAAGGGAAGCGCAGGGTAACAGTTGGCACATTCCAGCTCACATCGCCAATATCATCGGAACCACCGGAAATCGGTTCTTCAAGATCGCTGGTAATGCCACTCAGTTCGGTGGCCAGCCCCTCGGCTTCCTCCGCACCCATTAGTGTTTGTAACGCTTTGGCAAACTGCTGATCGTCCTCAGACCAGCTGGGCAGGCCAACCGCCTGAATGTTGGCATCCATGGCCTCGGCAATCGGCCGATTGAAATGACGCGGATAGGCGGCGCCAACAATACGGCGGCTAACCCCGGTGTCGGTCATCACCGCGGCGCCTTCGGCGATGCGTTGCAAGGTGGCAAAGTTTCTGCGAATGCCATCGGCATCAACCTCGCGCACGAAATACCAGACGCTGGCGTAGGAGGGCACCACATTCGGCTGGTCGCCACCGTTGCTGATGACATAGTGAGAACGCTGCAACGGATGCAAATGTTCACGGCGGAAGTTCCAGGCGATGTTGGTCAACTCCACCGCATCCAGCGCACTGCGGCCTTCCCAGGGGTCGCCGGCACCGTGGGCGGCCACGCCTTCAAACAGATATTCCACCGACACCAGACCGGTGCCGCGCGCCCGCCCCCAACTCACGCTGAGGTTGTTGGACACATGGGTAAAGAGCACGGCATCCACACCTTCAAACAAACCATCCCGCGCATACCAGGCCTTGGTGCCAAGCAACTCTTCGGCGATGCCCGGCCACAGCACGATGGTGCCGGGCAGGTTCTCCCGTTCCATAATAGTCTTTACCGCCAGGGCGGCCACGATGTTCACCGCCTGCCCGGAGTTGTGCCCCTCGCCGTGCCCCGGCGCACCTTCAATCATCGGTTGGCGATAGGCCACACCGGGCATCTGTGAAGCGCGGGGAATGCCATCCACATCCGAGCCCAGGGCAATAATCGGCTCGCCGCTTCCCCAGCTGGCCCACCATGCGGATGGTATGCCCGCCACGCCCAGTTCCACCTCAAAACCATTTTCCGTCAGCAGTGTGCTGAGGTAACGCTGGGTTTCAAACTCCTGAAAGCCCAACTCGGAAAACGAGAACAACATATCCACGATTTCCTGAGTCAGCTTGGCCATATCGTCCACCGCATCGGCAGCCTCGGCTTTCAGGCCGGTTAATGGCGGGGCGCTGTCTGTTTGAGCCGCGCTGTTTGCCTGGGCCGCGGCGCCTTGCGCTTGAGCCACGGCGCCAGTCGGTAAGGATGCAGGCATCAGCACTGGCACGAAAAACAACAAAAGGTGGATAGTTCGCATCACATACTCCTCGGAAACCACAATCGGCCTCTCTGGAATAGATAGTATGAGTAGCCCCCGCGCTTGTCAACCGGAGCGCCTCCTGGCCTCATGTTATATCCGGCGGGGACGAAAACATGAATATAACCGCAAAATCACGGCAAAAGGCCGCCCCATGCGGCTCGTTGGGTGTTGTTGCGGACTGTTGCAAAGCCCGGATTTAGGGGTATAATTATGCCATCCCAGCGGGAACCCGGCCTGCCGTATGGCCGTTGCCGCATCATTGACATCATAGAATCGTCGTATACAGTCGCAACAGCGACTGTTACAACACAACCACAGTTAGGAGGAATACTCTCATGACAACACTCACATCCACGCTCTCAACATCTGGTTCCACAAGCTCCCTGCGCGCACTGGCATTAAAAGTGGCGCGGACATCAACAGTCTCAATGAGACTAATCGCAACGCAGTTGCTTATTGTCGTTGCACTGCTGGCCATCTCGCAAGAGGCCAGAAGTGATCTCAATGCCAAATACAACACATTCTCGGTGGAAGCATCAGAAACCTCGGTTACCCCGGGCCAGACCATAGAGATTACCTGGCACGTCGTGATGGAATATCTTCGCGCCGGTCTTCAGTGGTCGC
>JBPCXV010000071.1:0-2553 GCA_051008235.1 Pseudohongiellaceae bacterium
ATCCCCCCGCCTTTCTGCCATTTCAAGGGCGCGAATGGCGGCGGTTTTGGTGATAAACATAGCATACGGCAAGCCGATGTGTGCGATATCCGGCGCATCGTCATTGACGACGACAATATAATATCCAAAGCGGCGGCTATCATTCCCGCACCACTGCCCGCCCTCGTTTGGGTGATAATGGACTCGCCCGATGGAGTTTTTGTAAAGCGCGGTAATGGGATGCTCCCACATGTGCGCCCGCACAAATGCCTCGGTAAATCTTTTGGTATCGTGAAACAGCATAACAAAAAGCGACAGCGGCGTATGGAACGGACAATTCTGTTGCGCCGCCATCTATGCCGATTATACACCGTATATGCTACAATGTGATATAGCAGATATCGCGGGGGCTGAAAGGCGTGGGCGATATCAGTCAATACATCAGCAAATGTCTGCCCCCTTCGCCGCGTCATTTTTTTGTGTTATACTTGCCGCCGTCCATTCAATACAACACAAAAGGAGAAACCGATGGATGTTTATATCACCGACCGGCGAAGCCCGGACATCACCGACAGGCGCGGGCTACAATATGATGAGTTGTGGCAAGCGACCATAAACGGCGACACATCGCAATACGGCAGCGCGATATTATCGCGGGCGGTATTCGGCTCGCTGGAAGCCGCACAGAAAAAGGCAAATGAGTGGATGGAAAAAATCCGCACCACACAAAACCCAAACCCGCGGGAGAAGCGCATCGCCAAAATCCGCTCGTGGATAACGAAGATAGAAGACCGGCGGCAAGGCGAGAGCAACATCGGCGATTACATACCCGACCGCCGCCTCAAAAACACGATAGACCAACACGGGTTTATCAAAACCGAACAACAAGGATAAACCGATGACGACAACATACCGATTAAACATGCGCGGCATTACCAACCCCAGCGGCAAACGCCGGGCGGTGGATTATGACCCAAAAGACAAAGGGACACATACCCAAAGGCGGCAGAGCGGCATTCCCGCCGATTCCTTGTGGCAAATATCCACAAAAGACGGGGTGCTGATGCAATGCCCGCCTTTATACAAAAACGAAACCGTTTGCAACTCTCTGGCAGCCGCCAAGATTGCCGCGCGCAAAATCTCCGATAATATGCATTGCTTACCATTCGGATACGCGGACTTGGAGATAAACAAAATCCAATGTCGCCGCCGCAAAGAGCGGCGCGTGGGAGTGGCAAACCGCCGCCAACAAAACATCGCCCCGGATGCCGATGGCTTCATCCCCATTCCAGAGAGACCGGCGGGGTGGCAAGCCCATAAAGTTTATGATGTCAAAACCCCCGCCATACCAATGGACGGCAACGGCGTGACGGATAGCGAGTAAAAGGAGAAAACAATGGCAGACAAAGACAATACCGGGCTGGCGCAACTCATAGAGGCGCAGGGCAAAATGATGGCGACGGCGATTGATGGGATGACCAAAACCCTCAATGCGCAAAACGCAGCCATGAAAGTTTTGACGACCACCGTCCGCTTGCAGGGCGAGATGATAAAGGAGTTGCAACAGCAAAAACGCCCGTGGTTTTCGTCCGTATTCCACCGCGGCGATAAGCGGCGGGAGACGGATAATTTGGAGGTCGGTAGCATTGTGCCGCAAACGCCTAAAAACCACCTACGCATATTTGGGCTCAAAAGATGACTGTTTTGAACTACGCCGATATCGCGGCAAAAGATATCGCCGAAACCGCACAAGCAACGGCGGCGGCGATGGCTATCAGTTATCGTTTCTACGGGCATCCCTTACTGACGGCGGAACAACAAAAAGCCCGCTGGCAAGAGCAAGCACAACTGCTTGGCATTCCGGTGTTGGAATACCTGCAAAGCATCAAGCGCGACTATAACTCATCGCCGCAGTCATTCACATGCATTATGGGCGGAGTTATGACCGTTGTCCATCTGCCGCTGGAAGTAGCGGGGGCGGTTTTGTTGCATACTCTTGCCGGACACAAACCCAAACTTGGCATCAATGCCATGTGTCAGTTTGCGTTGCTTATGCAAGCCGGTCGCGAGGGGCAACTAATCCACCCGGCTTATTATCGCGTTGCTCGCGAATTGATAGAATGGGAGAGGGATATAGCCAAATGCCCGTGATGGCATATTTTTGTGCTACAATGTCGGCACCATTCCAAAACACAACAAAAGGAGAAAACGATGGGTAACAAGAAATGCGATATGGGGATTGCCCCCGGCGGTGATGGTCCCATTATGGGCATCAACAAATGCATTGTCTGCCTCACGGCGAATGCGATTATGGAAACCTGCTTGTGCTGCAACAGCGCGGTCAAATCGCTGATGGCAGAGCAGGGTTGGCATACCGGCGGCTTTACGCCCCCGATAGCGCAGTTGCCGCTTAACATGGCGCAAATCCGCGCACGGAAGGCAGAAAAAGACCGCGTATCCGCCCGATGGCAGAAGTTGCACAAGATTATTACCGATGCCGAAGAACCGCTAATCAATGCGGCGGGTTATGGCATAACCCATATGTATCGGTCTGGTTTGGGCAGTGCGATAAGC
>JBPCXV010000072.1:0-3181 GCA_051008235.1 Pseudohongiellaceae bacterium
CGTCATTGGCACTAACACTCATCTTACTCCACATGTCTTTCGCCCCGCCTCGGATAACTTCCGCCAAAAAAGCATGGGCGTTTTCGTGTGTCAAAACCCCCGCGAGAACGCCCGCATCCCCCATCACGATTCTATTGGCGACATCAAACAAACTTATCGTTTGCCCGTCCAAATCCATAAACCCGACAACTCGCGGATTGTCTTCATACTGTTCATTTTTTATTTTCAGCGGCTTTCTTTGCTTGCCCCCGATGGCTTGATTCAGCCGGTGCAGTGCTTTGCGGACACCCCGCTCGCTCGCATCAGATATTCTAATCCGCTCACCGTTGTATAACATTCCTTCAACAACATCATCAATTTCCACTTCGGCAAGATTTGCCAAAGCACCAAAGAAACTCTTTGCATGCCGAAAATCCCGCATCCCAACCCCCATCCGCCGCATCTCGGCAAAGGTCATCTGCGGGTCGTTTGTCATTCCCACATGCAAAACGCTCAAACCTGTTTCGGATGTCAAATCCACAATCGCATCTTCTTCACCTCGTCCGGCGCGGCGCAACTTACCCCGCAACTTGCCATAATTGTTATCGCCGGGACGACTACTATTCGGCAACCCGCCGACCATTATTGACCCATCCGACAAATAATAAACCTTTTCCGCCACCATAGCCGCCGCTTGCACCCCCGCCACAGCATCACTGGCATTACCGACAGAAAGGGCAAGCGACCCGCTTTTTTCCTCTGGGACTGGCGTTTCTGCCACCGATTCACCCTCTTCGGGCGCATTCTCATTTTGTTCTTTGGTGTAATATTCGTTGATAAAACCCATCGCCGCCTTGACATTGTCAGCCCTTATTTCGTTGCGCTTTGCTTTTGGCAGGTTTTTGAACTTCAACCCATATTCATTGACAACATCTTTAACCAAATCGCGTATTTTATCTCTCACCGGTGATGATTTTGTCTCGCGCAGATTATCATCAAGCCAAATAACCATTGCCTCATACGCATTCTTCGCCACATCAACACCTTCGGCGGAAACATCGCCGCCGGTAGTGGCAATAATATCCTGCACTGCTTTTTGCGCCGCCTTGCTAAAAGTCGTTTTGGTGCTTTTCATATCGGAAATCAAATCATCTTTTATCTCCGAAATCAAATCTGCTTCCAACAGCCATGTGCTATTTCCTATGCCGCCCAGCAAATTAGCATGCTCTTCATAGCCCTTTTTGGCAAAGAGTTTCTTGATATGCGCTATCTGCTCGCGCACGGTATTAAGATTGACATTTTCGCCATTATGCGCTCTTTCCGCAAGATTGGCTATCAAAGCCCTCTGCAACTTTCCTTTGTTTTCTGGCTCCATATCCATATTCGCCGTCTGCTCGGCAATCATCTTCAACCGCGCCCCCAAACCCTTGCTTTGGAATATTGACAAGTTATTCTCAACTTCCACCCAAGCCAAATTCTCCAATTTAGCAATGGCACTGCCAACTTCCATAGCGTGTATGCTCGTGCGGTCATAACCTTTTCCTTCATTAACGCTATCTATCAGCGTCATCATCATCACCACCGCCTGTGGGTCTTCCATTGCCTGATAAACGCGCTTTTGGAACATTGCCGCATCCCACCAAGAATCTGGTTCTATATTCAAGTTATTCCAAGCACCTTTGACAAAAGAAAGTTCTTCAGTCCATCCATCTTCGGCGTATAGAACAGTGCCTTTCAGCCGAATAGTGGGGTCGTTTTCCAACATGCGCCGCGCCAATCCCATTCTTTGGTGACCATCCACAAGAAACATCACCCCTTCATTACTGACAAAAAATATAAAATCCCCGGCTTGGGACGCATCATATACGGTTTGATTTTCCAGCCCCCCGGTCTTTTTAATCCCCTGCCCGCCCTCTTCATCTTTATCAGTGTTTTGCCGTTGCTGAAACTTGCCCGGGCTAACCACAACATCATCAATTTCAATATCTGTTTCATTGTATTCCGTGCTTGGCAACCCCGCTTTCAGCAATCTTTTATTGACTGGCAATTTGACGCGCGATTTTGACATCGGTTTATTCTTATCGTTAGCCCTATTTGCCGTGAGGATGCGAGAATACACATAATCCACCGCCGCCTTCTCCGTATTGGTAAGAGCATTATTGCCATCATTCTTAACGACAGAATCCTCGCCATCCCACTTCCCGGCTATCCACTGACTGTCAATAAACCCAACCCACCGAGCCACAAACATTTTCACATCTGGCGATGACGGATGCGAATATACAAAACCATCTCTGGAAATCACATTGCCATCACCGGTATCAATTTTTATCGTGGCATTTTCTTTCACAATCCCATTGCTAACCTCTTCGCCCGCCCCGACCTTTTCCACAACGCTATTAACAGTAGCAGCCCTTCTTTTGCGCTGTGCCTTCCGTTGTTGCGCCTGTTCTTTTTTCTTCGCCGCATCGTCTTCGTCATTCTTATCGTCTTTTTTCTCGCCATCATCTGCAGTTTCAGCATCCGCTTTTTTGTCTTTCTCCGGCGGGTTTTTTTGCGTTTTGTCGTCATCGGCAGACGAAGTATCATCTTCTTGTTTTGGCGGGGTTTTGGCTTCCGTAGCATTCTCTTTGGTTGCGGCGGCGGTAGCCCTGTCAGCATATTCAACAGCCAACTTGGTGGCTTCCTCTGCTTCCGCTGCTGATTTTTGGCTGGCTTTCACAGCGGCTTCCGCTTTGTCAAAAAGCGCGGGGTCTTTTTCCGCTTGTTTGGTAAGTTTTTTGGCGGTTGCAGAATCTCTATTGGCTTTTTTGATGGCTTTTTGAGCGAGCGCGGCATACTCTTTTGCCAGACCAACATCATCTTTGCTTTCCGTCTCTTGCGTTTTATCATCGGCGGGCGGCGTATCCTTCGCATCATCCCCCGGCGAGGATTCGTCTTTTGGCGGCTTTTCTGCCGCCTTACCCTCATCAGCGGTCTCGGTTTTGGTGCTTTTATCACCATCTGTGGTTTTGCTATCATCTTCCGCCGGTGCTGATTTTTGTTCCGGCTTTGCCGGTTCATCACTCGTTTGCTCGGCGGCATTATCATCCTTGGCGGGGGCTTCTGCCTTTTCCTCTTGCCCCTTTTGTATAACACCATCAAGACCGGGCGGCAACTGAATCTTGCCGGTTTCCACCAATTGCTTGATAACGCTATCGGC
>JBPCXV010000073.1:0-17689 GCA_051008235.1 Pseudohongiellaceae bacterium
CGGGCGTGGCATTCGCCACGTATGCTTCCCGCTCGCCACTTTGTGTTCTTTCTTTTCCCCCGTAATGCGGTGTAGCACCGTGCAGTGGCAGGATAGCCACTGCCGAGCCTACAGGGATGTATTTATGGCGTGTGCGGCACCGCCTTACCCCGCCCCCGCCCGGACTCAAAAGAGACTGGTTCCCAATCAAAACGTATAACGCACACGCAAATGAATGGCGTTCGGATCATCATCCTTTGAATCGGCCATTACATAAGTGGCAGTAAAGCGCAGATCCCTATTCATATAATAGTTCACGCCGAGGGAGATGGAATCTACCTCGCCGCCGCTAATGCCGGCATCGTTCAAATTCAGATTGCTAATGCGAGCCCCCAGTTGCCAGGCACCGGTGTCCGCCGAAGGTGTAAGTGTGCCGAAAGCAGCGCTACTGTTGCTGTAAGGCCGGGAATCATCCGTCAGAAACCACGACATATCAAAATAGTAGGCACTAAAAGTAGGGTCAATATTGGCGCCAGTGTTGGTGCTGGTAACAGCAGTGGTGCCGGCGCTAAGCTTAATCGGCTGCCGCGAGAACTCAGCCTGGGCGGAGAAGCGACCATTTACATAAGCCAACTCAACCCCTTGCTTTGAGTAACTGTCCACATTAGGGATGCTCCTGGTATCCACAATGCGGTTGCTATCCTGATGAGTTTCCGCACGGCTGCGAATACGCAAAGAGTTACTCTCAGGCGACTGCCGCGAAACATTCACCCCAAGATGCAACAACTGCCCGTCACCAATGTTGGGGCGATACACAGCGCGCGAACTTATCCCTTCGCCGCGCTTTGAGTTGGCAGACTCATGGGAATAGGCGGCTATGGAAAAGCTGTAGCGCGAACTCCAGCGCTGATAGCCAACACCAACACGACGGCCTTCATCCAGCGCATTCGCCAGCGAGCGTTCGGTAAAGGTAATGTTGTTGGAACTGGTCAACTCTTCCAGCCCGGAAAAAACCTTGAACTGCCCTATGGTAATAAGCTGATTCTCAAGGCCGGTATAACGCAGGTAACCATCCTTCAGCGAAGTATTGGTTGATGCAAAATCAAACTGCCCCCGGTATTCCCAATTCTCGCTAAGGTTGCCTCTGAGATAGGCACGCAACCGCCGCACTTCGGTGCCATCCTGATATTGATACTTGTCGTTGTCATAATTGGTGTTATCCGCCTGAATGCGGCCACCAAAATCATAAGTAGGATAGCTGTCCTGCGCCAGCACCGCACCCGGCAAAAACAACACCGCCACGCATAAGGCACTTGCCACTGCATTCACAATCGCATCTGTTTTAAGTTGATATTTCATCGTTTGCTCCTAATAGAATTGAATATAAGAATGAAGTGGGAGGGAATAGTAGGCATATTTTATTACACCTATATGGCGATTTCGTTACACTTTTGTTTCAGCCCCGAACACGCCGCCCGGCACTATTTACTCCCCCCTTGAGAGAGAGTCGCAGATGGCGAACCGCAGACGAGGCCTGATGCGGTGGGGGGCGGTGGCGGCGGGCGGGCTTCCTGATTTGTCTCAACTATATCCGCTACAAGAAAACAACTACTAATCGTTATGATGCAGACTCTTGCCGGAGGTCTCAGTCAACATCCACACACAAACCAGCGAAGCGACCGATGCCAGCGCAATATACACCGACACCCACACAATGGAATACTCCGTCCACAGCACAGTCGCAATGGCCGGAGCAAACGCGCCGCCGACGATGGCACCAATCTGATAACCCAGCGAAGCACCGGAGTAACGCACCTCGGTGCTAAACAACTCAGTATAAAACGCTGCCTGCGGACCATACATCATACCCAGGAATGCCAGACCGCCGGTGATGCCAAGAACGATGAGTACAAAGTTGCCAGTGTCAATGAGCGGAAACAGGGCAAACGCCCACACACCGGAAAGAATAGCACCCAACATAAAAATACCCCGACGCCCCTTGCGGTCGGAGTAAGCGGCAGCCATGAACTGCGTTGGTATTTGCAGCGTGGCAGCAGTGAGCACCGCCGCCAGCATGGTGGTTCTTGGTATGTTGGCACCATCAGGGTCACTGCCATAAGCCAGCGCAAAGGCAATTAAAATATAAAAACTCACCTGAATGGAAAGAAAGGCACCCGCCGCAAGAGTAATGGTTTTAGGATATTTCACCAGCGCCTTGAAAATAGGCGAGCGCTCATGAAAGGCTGTGGCTTCCTGAACGGCTTCGGCATTATGAAGCGCGTTTGACTGTAGTGCCTCCAACTCCTGAAAAGCCTCAGTCTCTTCAAGATGTAACTGCACATACATACTAATACCAATAAGCGCCACACTCAGAATAAAGGGAATGCGCCACCCCCACTCCAGAAAAGCCTCATCGCTTATAGCCAGACCAATCAAAATAAACGCCAGATTGGCCAGAATCACCCCCACCGGCGCACCGGCCTGAGCATAAGCGCCATAGTAGCCACGCTTGTCAGCCGGCGCACTCTCGGTAACCAGCAACATAGCCCCGCCCCACTGCCCGCCAATGGCAAGACCCTGGGCAAAGCGCAACACAACCAGCAAAACAGGCGCTACAATGCCGATGCTCGCATAAGTGGGCAACAGCCCAATCAGGGTGGAGGCAACACCCATCAACATCAGGGCAAGAATCAGCGTGCGCTTGCGCCCGATACGGTCACCAAAGTGCCCAAACAAAATACCGCCCACCGGCCGCGCAATAAAACCAAAGGCAAAGGTACCAAACGACAAAATCAAACCCATCGTAGGCGTGTTTTCCGGAAAGAACGCCGCCGGAAACACCAGCGCGGCAGCCACCCCGTAAAGAAAAAAGTCATACCACTCAATGCTGGTGCCCGCCAACGAAGTAAGCGCCACCCGGCGGATGTTTGATTTCACATGGGTTAAGGTATCTTGGTTGTTCATCGTAAAAGTCTCCTGATGGTTATGTTCAATATAGCGGCATTCTTAGTCTTTTTTGAGTCCGGGCTGGGGCGGGGTAAGGCGGTTCCGCACACGCCATGAATACATCCCTGTAGGCTCAGCAGTGGCTATCCTGCCACTGCATGGTGCTGAACCGCCTTACCCCGCCCCAGCCCTCATGCAAAATGGCTAGTCATTTACCTCCTCTCAAGGGGGAGTGGTGGTATCACTGAACCTGCGCCGTAGTGCATCACGATCTAACACCTCGCCAGCTAGATATACGGCATAAATGGATTGAGTGTGGCGAATATCTTCCAGTGGGTTGCTGTTTAAAATCAGCAGGTCGGCGCGGGCGTTGGGGCGTAACACGCCGCTGTCATTCAGGCCCAGATGACGGGCTGCGTTGCTGGTGGCTGCCACCAACGCTTGCATTGGTGTCATGCCCAGGCGCACATAGATTTCCAGTTCGCGGTGGCCGGTGTAGCCGAATGGGTGGTCGGGGAGGGCACCGGCATCTGTGCCCAGAACGATGTCGGCGTTGGCGGCAAGCAGATACGCTAGACTGTTGCGCAGGCCCGCATCCGTAGCGGCATTTGGGCTGAACTCGGCCTGGCGTGTTCCGGCACCGGCGCTCATGCGCTGAATGCCTGCCGGGGTGAGAATTTCGCGCAGGAAGGGGTCATTGGCGATGGCTTGGGAGCGCAGCTCAGCAAGGCCCAGATTGGGCACCACGAAGGTGCCGGATTCCGCCACCAGGCGTGCCAGTTCCCGCCCGAAGACCGAACCATCCGCATTGGTTCCCAAACGGCCATGGAGAAAGCCGTGCACCCCGGCGGCAAGCAAGTCCGGCATATCCCCCGCATATTGTTGATGAACGAACACCCTTATGCCATGTTCGCCAGCCGTGTCAGCCACGGCGCGATAAACGGGTGCTGCCAGCTTGTGCTGGGTGCCGCCCCGGTCGTCCACCCACAGCTTGATGTAGTGAATGCCATTGTTTGCCACAGTGCGCACCGCTTGACGAGCTTGTTGCACAGTACTCAGGCCATACAGGATAGGCTGACCCAGCCGCTCTTCCACCTGCAACGCCTCAACCAGAAACAGGTTGTTAGGCCCCTCGCCCGGCGGTGCCATCCCCGCCGCAAACAGCATCCGCGCCCCCTGAAACTCCCCTGCCTCCTGTGCCGCCTGCAAGGCCTGGGCAAAACCCGCCGGGTCACTGCCGGCAGAGAACACCGCCCCAAAGCCAAAATAGGCGTAGCGTTGCAAATTATCAATCAGGTTGTTGTGCGTGTAATTATCCGCCCCCCAACTGTCCGCCGCCTGATAGCCCAGATGAGAATGCACATCAATCATCGCAGGCATAACAGTTTTTCCATTAAAATCAATGGCTTCCGCACCAGCAGCGGTGGTGCCGGCACCGGGGCTGGCCGGGTCAATAACCGCCTGTATGCGCCCCTCATGCAGCAACAGCGACCCCTGCTCAATCACCCCGCCATCGCCAATAACAAGCCGGGCATTTTGCAGCAACAGGGGCGTATCCTGCGCCAGCAGGGGCAGAGAAACTGGCAACAGGGCCAGCAGGGCAGACAGGAGGCAAATCAGGGCAGGGCGCATAGCGGCACTCTATCGCACCCCTACCGAATTTGCCACTTTTGAGAAAACCGCCAGATTAAGGCATAATGCGCCTTTTAAGGTAGGGCTATGAGCAAGAACAGTTTTGGAGCCAGAGCCACACTTGATGTGGGGGGCAAGGAGTATGATTATTTTAGCCTGCCGGCTGCGCGCGAGGCGGGGCTTGGTGGCATTGACCGGTTGCCCGTATCGCTAAAAATTCTGCTGGAAAATTTGCTGCGCTTTGAGGATGACAACACAGTCAAGCGCGAGGACATTGAAGCGCTGGCAGTGTGGGCCGAGGATGGCGGCAGCGATGAAGAGATTGCCTATCGCCCGGCCCGGGTGCTGATGCAGGATTTCACCGGCGTGCCCGCAGTGGCAGATTTGGCGGCCATGCGCAGCGCGGTGGTGGAGGCGGGCCACGATGCTGCGCTTATCAATCCGGTAACGCCGGTGGATTTGGTTATTGACCACTCGGTAATGGTGGACAAGTTCGGCAACGCCGATGCCTTTGAAGACAATGTAAATCTTGAAATGGCGCGCAACGCCGAACGCTATCGCTTCCTGCGCTGGGGTCAGCTGGCGTTTGATAACTTTCGCGTGGTGCCACCCGGCACCGGCATCTGCCATCAGGTGAATCTTGAATATCTGGCACGAGTGGTATGGACTCGCGAGGAAGATGGCCGCACCGTGGCACTACCGGACACCCTGGTAGGCACCGACAGCCACACCACCATGATTAACGGCCTCGGCGTGCTCGGCTGGGGCGTTGGCGGCATTGAGGCCGAGGCGGCCATGCTCGGCCAACCCATCTCAATGCTGATTCCCGATGTGGTAGGTTTCAAACTAAGCGGCGCCCTGAGCGAAGGCATCACCGCCACCGACCTGGTGCTCACCGTAGTAGAGATGCTCAGACAAAAAGGCGTAGTAGGCAAGTTCGTTGAATTCTACGGCGATGGCCTCAACCAGCTCCCACTAGCCGACCGCGCCACCATCGCCAACATGGCACCCGAATACGGCGCCACCTGCGGCTTCTTCCCCGTTGACAGCGAAACCATCACCTACCTGAAACTCACCAACCGCCCGCCAGAAACCGTGGCACTGGTAGAAGCCTACGCCAAAGCCCAAGGCCTGTGGCGCGAACCGGGCGCGCCGGATGCGGTGTATAGTGACAAACTGGCACTGGATTTAAGCGAAGTAGTGCCAAGCCTGGCTGGCCCGAAGCGACCACAAGACCGGGTGGCGATGAGTGAGTTAAAGGGCACTTTTACTAAAGCCTTGGAACAATATATTTCCACGATGAGCAAGGCTGTTGACAAAAGCAAACGAATTCCCGTACCAGATACTGACTACGACCTCGGTCATGGCGATGTGGTTATCGCGGCAATTACTTCTTGCACCAACACTTCCAACCCGGCCGTTATGTTAGGCGCCGGCCTGCTGGCAAAGAAAGCGGTGAAAAAAGGAATAAAAGTAAAGCCCTGGGTTAAAACTTCGCTCGCACCAGGTTCCAAAGTAGTTACCGAATATCTGGAGAAAACAGGTGTGCAACAATACCTGAACGAACTGGGCTTCAACTTGGTAGGCTACGGCTGCACCACCTGCATCGGCAACTCAGGCCCACTACCCCCACCAATCACCGCAGCAATTCACGACGGCAAACTAATGGTCTCATCAGTACTATCAGGCAACCGCAACTTTGAAGGCCGCGTACACCAGGAAGTACGCGCCAACTGGCTGGCATCACCACCACTGGTAGTAGCCTACGCCCTCGCCGGCACCACCCGCATTGACCTGAGCCGCGACCCCATCAGCCAGGACAGCAAAGGCAACGACATATTCCTGAAAGACCTGTGGCCAAACAACGCCGAGATTGCCGAAGCCGCAGCCCAGGTATCCGCCGCCATGTTTGAACGACAATACGCCGATGTATTCAGCGGCCCACTAGCCTGGCAAAGCATCAAGATTAACGAGTCTGACACTTACAGCTGGGACAAATCCACCTACATCAAACAACCACCATTCTTCTCCGCAAGCAAAACCGCCGACAACAATCTGGAAGTGCAAGGCGCACACATACTGGCACTACTAGGCGACTCAGTAACCACCGACCACATCTCCCCCGCCGGCGCCATCCAACCCGACAGCCCAGCCGGCCAATACTTACAAAAACACGGCGTAGAAATAGCAGACTTCAACTCCTACGGTTCCCGCCGCGGCAACCACGAAGTAATGATGCGCGGCACCTTCGCCAACATCCGCATCCGCAACGAAATGGTGCCCGGCGTGGAGGGTGGCTACACACGCTATGTTTCTGCAGGAGCCTCAGCGGGAATTTCAGAAAAAGCCTCAGCGGGAATTTCAGAAAAAGCCTCAGCAGAAACAAAAGAACAACTATCAATCTTTGACGCAGCAATGCGCTACAAAGACAAAGGCACACCACTGGTAGTAATCGCCGGCAAAGAATACGGCACCGGCTCAAGCCGCGACTGGGCCGCCAAAGGCACCCGACTATTAGGAGTAAAAGCAGTAATCACCGAAAGCTTCGAACGCATTCACCGCTCCAACCTGATTGGCATGGGCGTATTACCACTAGTCTTCAAAGATGGCCAAAACCGAAAAACCCTAAACCTGACCGGCACCGAAACCATAGACATCCGCCTACCAGACGGAACAACAACAATCACCCCACGACAAGATTTGGAATTAATAATTAACGATGGTTCAAGAGATGTTCGCACAGTTACTGTGATGAGCCGTCTGGACACCGACAATGAAATCGCCTACTTCCGCAACAACGGCATCCTGCAGTATGTGCTCAACAACCTAACCAAAACAAAACCGTAAAGGACGCCCTTAATACCCCGCCCCATCATCAGTAGCCCCCGGCAAAGCCATCGCACTCAGCGTTGAACTAGTCTGCAGCATCACATACTGATAACCATCATGCACCCACGAACTCATCCCGTAACTGGAACGAGCCGGCGCCTCAATCTCAGCAATAATCTCACCACTCTGCTTGTCCAGCGCCCACAACATCGGCGTGCCATCGCTGGCCTGGTCAGAGTAAATCAACATATTGGCAGTCGCCACCATTGGCACCAGCGCACCTGTTCCAGTATTGCCCACCTCATTCATATCAGCACCGGCAGCCTCAAAAGCATCCTTGTAACGCTGCGGCGTCTCACCGGTGGGAATCGTAAACGCCTTCTCGCCGGTGTTCATATCGTAAGCAGTGATGGTGCTATAAGGCGGTTTCCACACCGGGATATTAGCCGGATGACGCGGCGTGCGCGAAGTGGCGCCACGCACACTGTTGGCATATTGCGCCAGAGTTGCGCCGGTGGGATTGGTGAACAGCGGGTCAGCCTCATCACCGGGAATCAGCCGCAAGGCAAAGCAAGCCGTATGACTGGATACATAAAAGTAACCCGTAGTCGGATCAGCCACCGCCGGTGAAGTGATGTTCGCGCCGCCGGCACCGCCCGGACAATTCATGGCAGCATACTTGCCCATTGCATTGTCCGCATGAATGGGCGGATTGAACAGTGGCCCCATAACAAAATCTTCCATCGCCTCCATCGCTTGCGCTTTCAGTTCCGGTGTGAAGTCCACCAAATCATCCTCGCTGATGCCTTGCATATCATACGGCTCAGGCCAGGTTACATAAGGCTGGGTGGGCGACAACACCTCGCCGGGCACAATAGACGGCGGTACATCCCGCTCCACAATCGGCCAGATGGGCTCGCCGGTTTCCCGGTTAAAGGCATACAACCAGGCCTGCTTGGTGGCCTGAATAACCGCCGGAATTTCCCGCCCATCAACTGTCACATCCAGCACCACCGGTGCGGTGGGGTTATCAAAGTTCCAGATTTCATGATGCACCATCTGGAAATGCCAGGCCCGCTCACCGGTGCGCGTGTCCAGCGCAATCAGGCTGGCACCATAAAGATTATCGCCGGGGCGGAAGCCACCATAATAGTCAATAGTCGCACTGTTGGTTGGAATGAATACCAGATTGTTTTCCGGATCCGCCGACAGCGGCGCCCAGGAAGACACATCCCCCGTCCATTCCCAAGCATCGTTCTCCCAGGTTTCATGCCCATACTCGCCGGGCTTCGGAATCACATTAAATTTCCATTTGAACTGCCCGGTATCCAGGTCATAAGCAAGAATGTCCCCCGGCACATTCTCAACACGCGCCTGAAGATAACCCTGCTCTGCGGAGTTGCCCACAACAATCGTGTCATTAACAACAATAGGCGGCGATGACGCAGTGATATAACCCACCTCCAGCGGAAGGCCTTCATACGCATCGTAGGGATGCCCCAAATCTTTCAGCAAATCAACCACGCCACTTTCCGGGAAACCATCAATGCCAACCGGCGTGCCCCAGTCTTCCAGCGGTATACCAGTCTTGGCATCCAGCGCGGTAAGAAAGAAACCGGGAGAGATGATGAGAACAACACCACGCCCATCCACCTCACCATAGGCAACCCCCTTGCCATAATCAGCGCGCATGGAATATTCAGCACGCGGCGTTTTCGGTTCGCGATAAGACCAAACCGTCTCACCACTCTTCGGGTCAATGGCAATAACATGACGGTTATACCCCGCCACCGTATAAAGCAACCCGTCAATATAAGACGGAGTGGACCGCCCACTAACCGCCCCAAAACTGGCACCATCCCATTCCCAGGCAAGCTCCAGCTCGGAAAAGTTCTCCGCCGTAATCTGACTCGCTGGCGTGTAGCGGGTATGGGCATGGTCATTGCCCAAAGTAACCCACTCAACATTCTCCTCGGCCGCTGCTGCGGACTCCGCCCCCAGCACCCCCACCGCGAGCCCAAACGAAACAAGCAAGGCCATCATCAGCCCGCCCAGCGAGCCCGTTTTAAGCATTTTTCCCAGAATAAACATAAAAATCTCCTGCAATAATAGGTAGTTAAGTATGATTGAATGATTCTTGGTTGGTCAATCCGTCCAAGCATAAAGCGTTCAGCCCGGGAAGTCTATCCATCCATCCCAAGCCCTTCAACAGAGTCGCAGTTTAACCTTTTTATTTTGTGCTACCAAGAGAAAGGCGTTTTTATGCAAATTGCAATTTGTAATTACAAATATAAATGGCATCTGGCAGTGCTACGGCAGAAACCGCCTGGCGATGGCGGCTACTTCGTCCCTGTCAAACAAACGCCGGCCATTTTCGGCAAAACGCGCCAACTCCGCTTCGGTGGGGAATGTGTAGTAATGACCGCCGGAGGGCTGCGGAGAAGCTGGCAAGGACTCGTTGGCGGCCAAAGCATGCACCGCCTCCGCCATATTGCGACAGCCATCCTCATAGAGCGCCAGCACATGCCACAGATAACTCTTGCCTTGCCGCACCGGCAGGGTGGTGGTATTAACTATGCGGCCGGTATCAACGCCGACATCGTCAATATAATGCAATGTAGTACCCAGCGCCGCCTCCCCATTAAGCATTGCCCAAAAACTTCCCATCACTCCCCGATAATCCGGCAGCCGCCCGGCGTGCAGATTCAACACCCCAAGCCGGGGCAGGCCAATAACAGCATCCTTCAATATCACCCCATACCGAATAGACAGCACAAGCTCAGGCTCACTCTCCCGCAAACGCGCCAACCCCTCATCCTCATTAATCCGATTCAACACCTCAACCCCCCGCACCGACCACCGCCTGAGCCCCTGAAAACTAACCAACCCCGCCGCCTTTCCAACAACTTCCGCCGCACCATCAAGCGCGGGAAACAACAACTCGGTAAACAAGGTCTGCTCAAAAAACTTCAACTCCGCAAGCTGCGCCGGCACCCCATCACTCTGTTTTTTCCCCACCTGTGAAGACAAGAACACAGTAATGACATGATTCTCCAACTGCGGCACCAAATAATTCAGCGCCACGCAACCGGCCAGATCGTTGTTTGCAAGTATAGTAATGTTCATCTGATTTCCTGGGTGGGCTTTCGGGATAAAGGGTAGAACCCATGCAAAGGCAAATTTGTTTGGTTCAAGGGCTTTGCTGAAACTCATACACCGAACCGATGCCGAGGATTTGGCTTAGGGCATCCAGCGCGGTGCGGCATTCGTTTAGCAGTGCGGGGTCGGTCAAATCGGCTGGGGTGAGTTGCTCGCGGTAGTGTTGTGCTATCCAGCTGCGGAGTTCAGTGTACAGGGTTTCGTTGAGTATTACTTTGGCGGGCAGGGCGGTGAGTTGGGGTTCGGACATGACTACTCGCAGCCGCAGGCAGGCGGGGCCGCCGCCGTTTTGCATGCTTTGGCGTAAATCTTTGTAGAGCACGTTGGCAATTCGGGGGTGGGATGCGAGTTGTTCAAGGTAGTTGCGTACCGGGGTGATTTCTTCACATTCCATTGGGGCGATGATTGTATTGCGGTTGTCGCCGGGTAGGGTGACGAGTTGGCTGTTGAATAAGTAGCTGTTCACTGCATCGGTGAGTGATACTGCTTTTGCGGGCACTTCTATGAAGTGGAGTTCTCCGTTGAATGCGGCGGCCAACTGCTCGCGCAGGGATTTTGTATCGGTGAATGCCTGTTCGTGGTAGAGCAGGGTGTCGCGGTTGCCTGTTGCGATGACATCGTTGTGGAACACACCGGCATCAATGGCCGCCGGGTTTTGTTGGGCGAACACGGTGCGGGCCGGGTCAAGCCGATGGCTGCGAGCGATTGCCTCGCTGGCCTGAAGTGTTTGGCGCGCCGGGAACTTGCGTGGGCGCAGGCCCGGATTTGCCACCGAAACGCCATAAACGAACAGTGCAACGCCTGCTGTGCCATACGCGCCGTAGCTATCACTTGAGCCACCGCCCGAGCCATCACTTGCGCCATCTGAATCGTTAACAGAATTCGCACCCGAGCCACCACACAAACGAGTGTGATTGGCAGCCCCTTCGTCGGCGAAGTAATGGCCGGGTGGCAAGGGCGAATGATGGCAATAATCATCGCCGCTGAATATGACTTTAAGTATGCGCGCGGTGGTTTCCACTTCAATGGAACGATGGAACATACTAACCAGATTGGCCGGAGTGATGTGAGTCTTGCCATCTTCTGTGTCGGGAAATGGCGAGACGGTGGCGGCGTTGGCAACCCATGCGGTGGAAGAGGAACTCACGCTGGCGAGAATGTTCGGCGCTTCCCGTTGTGCCTGTGCCAGCAGTTCGGCCTCGGTACCAGTGAACTCCAGCCTGCGTAGTGTGTGCACACAGGGTCGTTCATGGGGCGGCAGGACGCCTTGCGGCAAGCCCATCTGGTGCAACGCCCACATTTTCTCCAGGCCTTGCAAGGCCGCCTGACGCGGCGAAGACACCTGCCCCTCATGACTGTCGGCAGCCAAATTGCCAAAGGCAAGGCCGGCGTAATTGTGAGTCGGGCCAATCAGCCCGTCAAAATTAACTTCAAATATTTTCACAGCACGATACCGGGGCTTGGTTTGGCCGGCAGCGACACCCGCTCACCAATCACGCTCGCCATGGGATAGGCGCAATAATCGGCGGCGTAGAATGCGCCGGGGCGATAGTTGCCACTGGCACCCACACCGCCAAAGGGAGCAGCACCACTGGCACCGGTGGTGGGACGATTAAAGTTCACGATGCCGGCACGGATGTGGGCGGCGAATTGTTGCCAGGCTGCCTCGTTGTCGCTCAGCAATCCGGCGGCGAGGCCATAGCGCGTGGCATTAGCGGCCTCAATGGCGGCTTCCATATCGTCCACCCAGTATAGTTGTAACAGGGGGCCGAAACATTCTTCATCCAATTCGTTTAATCCTTTCGCACCAATTTTTGTTTTGTCTCTCTTGCTTGAGCCGGAAGTTTTTGCGCCTGAATTACCTGCTATCAGGGAACTCACATCCAGAATGCCGGGATGTATAAAGGGCAGTTTGGAATCCGCACGCCGCGGAGCGAGTAGGGCGGTGGCACCGCGGGCGAGTAGGGCATCGGCGAAAGCCATAACCTGATCCGCTGCCCGATTGGAAACCAGCGGCCCGATAAAACACTCATCATCACTACCCACCCGAATAGCCTTTGTTACTTCAACCAGCCGTTCCACCAGTTTCTCGTTGCCCGGGTTACGCAACAACAACAAACGGCGTGCGCAAGTACAACGTTGCCCACTGGAAATAAATGCAGATTGAATAATGGTATAAACAGCCGCATCAATATCCGCCACCTGCTCCACCACCAGCGGATTATTGCCGCCCATTTCCAGCGCCAGCATTTTTTCCGGTTGCCCGGCAAACGCCTTGTGGATGGCATGGCCGGTGCGCGAACTGCCGGTGAACAACAGGCCGTCAATGTTTGGCGCAGCCACCAGCAACTCGCCAACCTTGCCGCCGCCCTGAACCAGATTAACCACACCCGCGGGCAACCCCGCCTCTATCCAGCACTGCACCATCAGTTCGCCGAAGCGGGGGGTGAGTTCCGAAGGTTTGAACACCACCGTGTTGCCGGCCAGCAAGGCGGGGATGATGTGGCCGTTAGGCAAATGCCCAGGAAAATTGTACGGCCCCAACACCACAAACACACCGATGGGGCGATGCGTAAGCTGGTTGTGCAAGCCACTGTTCTCATTGTCGCTGACGCCAGTGCGTTGCTGATGCGCCTGCTCCGACACGGCAGCCTTGCCAACCATAGTGCCAATCTCAGTTGCAGATTCCCACAACGGCTTGCCGGTTTCCTCATGGATGGCCTGAGCCAGCACCTGCTCGTTGCGCTTGACCTCTTCAATAAACCGCGCCACAAACCCCTGCCGCTCAGCAAAGCTAAGGCCGCGCCAACTAACAAACGCATCACGCGCAGCCTGCACCGCAGCATCCACTTCTGCCGCCGTAGCCTCCTTGCCCTGCCACAACACCGCATCGGTGGCCGGGTTTACCGAAACGAACTTCGCCCCGGCGGACTCTTGCCAAGTTCCATTTATATAGTGTTTCTGTATTGGTTGTTTCATTTGATTGTTTCGGTTGTTTTGCGCTGATATCCATTTTATCAATCGCTGCGATTATTTAACTACTATACTCATCAGCGAATCGCCAGTGCCATTATCGTATCACCCTCACTTACGCCGAGGGTGTCTGCTTCCAGGCAGCGCAGTGTTACACCGAGGGGCTTTGTTTCAGTGGATTTTGTTTCAGAGGGCTTTGTTCCAGAAGACTTTGTTCCGGGGGACTTTGCTCCAGAAGGCTTCGTTTCTTGAGAGCCTGCTACTGCATCTTGCCCGCTGTGAAATACCACCGGTCCCAGCACCAGACGATAATCAGCCAACTGCCGATTGCTCAAAATACAAACCACCGGAGCCTCATGCTGTTTTTTATTACCACGCCCTGCCACCTCATGCTCATCAACTACAGATTTAATTGTGCAAGCACGAGTGTTGTTGATGGACGCAATATCAGCACGCTTGCACTGCATCACCGGCCCGCCATCAAAAATGTCTATGGTGTTTTCATAACTAAAGCCCTCCCTCTCCAGCAACTTCATTGCTGGCATCGCTTCATCATGAGGTTTGCCGATTACCGCCACAGCAGCGTCCGGCAATAGTTCCTTATATATGGGAAAGTGCGGCATCAGTTCGGTAATGAACTGCGAACCTTTGACGGCGCTGATGAAATCCGCTTCGGGAAAAGGCAGGCGGAAGAATTTTTCGCCAAGATGTTGCCAGAAGGGCGAGTTGCTGTGTTTGTCCAGCCAGCCGCGAATTTCGGCAAACACGGTGTCGCTGAAACGCTCGGGGAAATCACTCATAAACACATAACGACAACGGGACAGGAATTGTCCGGCGTATTTGCGGCCATGGCGGTATTCCGGTTTAAGGAACAGGGAAATGAGTTCCGTATCACCGGTAAAATCATTTACCAGGTTCAGCAGGGTGCTAATCCTGCGAATGCCATGTTCCTCCGAAACTTTTGTTTCCGTGGATAACTTGTAACTATAGAAAGGGCTGGTAAGACCCACTCTGGATATAATGCCGGCGCAACCAACAATCTCCCCCGTGCCGGTGTCTTCCATAACTAGCTGATACACACCTTCCTGATTTTTCGGCGGCGGCTCGGTGAGGCTGCTCGCCACCTTGTCCAGTTTCTGCTCCCATGTCTTCCGGTCGTACGGCATGGAAGTCATACCGGGGGGCAGCATGATGGAAAGCTTCAACAGGGCATCAAGGTCTTCATGCCGGGCACAGCGTATTAGTATGTCAGACTTCTTCATTTTAAACTCCGTTGTGCCGGGCGAAAAGTTTCAGTAGGGCATCAAGGCCATCATGCCGCGCGCAACATATCAATTTGTCAGCTCTCATATCAAACTCCCGCCGCTCGTTCAGCAAGCAACTGGTCGCCATCGCGGGCAAGTTTGTCCAGCAGCAGAACGCTGAGGCAGGCTCGCTCCGACAAACTGGACTTCAGCATAAACTCCTGGTCGGTATGAATATGACCGCCGACAACCCCCAGCGTATCAACATTCGGCAAACCAGCGGCAGCCAGATTGTTGCCATCACAACAACCGCCGGTATCTTCAAACTGCAGCGCCATATCCAGTGTTTCCCCGCACGACACAGTCCAGTGCATAAACAACTGGTTAGCGGGAGAAATTATTTTGGGCGGACGGGTGAAGCCACCGTGCAATGTTAGCGACATATCATCCTGCCCGTTCAATTCACTAACTATGGCCGCCATACTGTCATCCATCTTCCGCATTTGTTCAGGCTGCATACAACGCACATTAAACTCACACACCGCCAACTCAGGCACCACATTAAGCGCCGAGCCACCTTGAATACAAGCGATGTTCACCGTAACACCCGCAGCAACATCCGACAGCCCGGCCAACCGCCGCGCCGCCTCCGCCACCAGCAGTATGGCGTTGCGCCCCTGCTCAAACTCGCGCCCGGCATGAGCCGAACGACCGCGCCCCACCAGCGTAAAGTTGCCGCTACCTTTGCGCGCCCGCGCCAGTGTGCCATCGGGCAGTGCCGGCTCATAAATCATCCCCACATGGGCAGACTGCGCCGCCTCGGTGAGCAAATGAGCCGAACCAAACGAGCCGGTTTCCTCATCGGCATTAAGCAACACACGCCAACCCAGGCGGCTCAGGCGATCATCCGGTTGATGTTGTTCAAAGGCCTGCAACGCGGCCAGCATAACCAGAATGCCGCCCTTCATATCCGCCACGCCCGGCCCCTGAAGCCGCCCATCATCCAGCATTTGTGGCGATTGAAAAGGATGTTGCGCGGGAAACACCGTATCCTGATGACCCACCAGCAACACTTGCAGCGGTGCCTCGGGGCGTTTATAACAAGAGATAACTTTGCCATAACTTTCAGTAACCGGCTCACCACTTAAGCCAACCCGTTCCACAGATTTGGAATCAATTAACTCAAACTCGTCGGCAAGTGGATTGAATAACTCACTCAGCGCATCGGTTACCCGCTGAAGCCCGGCCAGATTATGTGTGCCGGAGTTAAGCGCAGACAACGCCATAAGCTGCTCAAGCAAAGCATCTTCCTCGCTCTTTATCCATTGATGTGCTGCTTTGATATTCATGTTTCTGTAATGCAGTGGGAGGGCTTGCTGATTTGTCTCACATATATTAAGTGAAGACAGGGGATGTTCAAAAACTCATTCAAATTCCTGCAGCGACTGTTCAAATATTTTCAGACCCCGTTTCAGATCATCTTCACTGATATTCAGCGGCGGCAGCAGGCGAATCATATTGCTGCCAGCCTTGCCCACCAGCAACTTGTTATCGCGCAACTTTTGCAACAGGTCGGCATTGTTCACCGCACACTTGATGCCAATCATCAGCCCCAGGCTGCAAACTGATTCAATCACCGCAGGATATTGCGCCACCAGTTTTTCCAACGCCGAATGCAACAGGGCCGCTTTGCGATTCACCGCAGGCAACAGCTCAGGCTCCAGCAACAAATCAAGCACCGCATTACCAACGCTCATAGCCAGCGGATTACCACCAAAGGTGCTGCCATGGGTGCCAAACACCATCTTGTCGCCCACCTCGGCGCTGGTCAGGCAGGCACCCACCGGGAAGCCGCCGCCAAGCCCCTTGGCCAGCGCCATAATGTCGGGCGTAACATCATACTGTTCATGGGCGAACAACTTGCCACTGCGGCCAACGCCGCACTGCACTTCATCCAGCATCAACAGCAGACCATGCTGGTCGCACAAGGCTCTGACCTCGCGCAAAAACTCGCCACTAACCGGACGAATGCCACCTTCACCCTGCACCGTTTCCAGCACGATGCCGGCAGTGTGCTCCCCGATGCAATCTTTCAACGCCGCGAGGTTCTCCCACTCAATCTGGTCAAAACCATAATCCAGAGGAATAAAATGTTGCGTATGAGCAGGATTACCCGCCGCCGCCAACGCACCTATGGTGCGACCATGAAAACTGTCACTGAATCCAATAATCCGATAGCGTTCACTGCGACCAACCGCAGCCTGATATCCCCGCATCGCCTTAAGCCCGGCTTCAATCGCCTCGGTGCCGGAGTTGGCAAAAAACACCCGCTCGGCAAAACTGTTCTCCACCAGCCGCCGCGCCAGCCGCTCCCCCTGCGGAACACGAAACACATTAGACAAATGCCACAACTTGCCAGCCTGCTCCGTCAGCGCCGCCACCAGATGCGGATGCGCATGACCAAAACTGGTTACCGCAATCCCCGATAAAAAATCCAGATAAACCTCTCCCTCGGCAGTAAACAACTCACTACCCTTGCCATGACTAAATACCAAATCTCCCGGCGGATTGTAACTGGGCCACAACGCTGCTCGCTGCGTTGCCGCGTCAGTCTTGCCTGCGGCTTGCCGGGCGGTATTAGTGCCACCCTTGCCGGGGGCGTCTTGTTTTTCGGAGTCGTATCGCATGATGAATGTGTCCTGATGGGTGATGTGCAATGTGTAAATATACCAGAAATCGCGGTCTTTTTTGAGTCCTGGCGTGGGTGGGGGCAAGGCGGTTCAGCACACGCCATAGATACATCCCTCGCAGTCTTTTTTGGGTCCGGGCGTGGGCGGGGTAAGGCCGTGCCGCACACGCCATGAATACATCCCTGTAGGCTCAGCAGTGGCTATCCTGCCACTGCATGGTGCTGCACGGCCTTACCC
>JBPCXV010000074.1:0-5882 GCA_051008235.1 Pseudohongiellaceae bacterium
TGGCTTGCGGGCCATCATCGCCCGCCAATGGCTTACGCTGCAACGCTTCACCAATACTCGCATCGGTTGCTTCCGCGGCTTCCGCGGCTTTCGCTTCTTTGTCTTTGGGTAAATTCATTGTGCCAAACTCCTTTCAAAATCTTTGGCGGCTTTCTTGCCCGCCTTTGCTATATCTTCATCAGACTTGCCCGCTTTACGCGCCGCATCTTCTGCCTTCTGTTGGATCATATCTCGCACTTCCGGCGCTGCGTTCCCTTGCCTTGGGTTGCGCGGGTTCTTGATCACGTAGCCTTCAGCGTTCGGGGTGGTGTCATTGTCACCCGGATTCGTTCGGCGCTGTTGTCGGCGTTGCTGGTTCTGCTGGCGATTGTTGCGCGGGCTTTCAAACTTTTCAGCGTGCATGCCTTTGGCTATGTCCATTGCCTTCTTCAATGCCGCCTTCACTTGTCGATCAGTGCCGGTCAAGCCTTGGTTGGCAATCACATTGAACGCGGCTTCAACATCTTCATTAAAATCTTGATCGAACTGGTTACTGTTGTGATCAAGCATTGGGTTAGATTCGCGGAAGGCAGTGATGGTGGGGTGTTCTGTTGGCCGCTGTTGGGGCGGCGCTCCCCTACGTTGCTCGGCTGCCGCATCCATATCATCTAGTTTGCCTTGAGCTGTCAACGCCGCATCAACATCTTCATCTTCACGCGCTTGGTGTAATTCCGCTTCAACTTCAGCCCTCACACGCGCTTCGGTTTGCTCAAGTACCGCGTTGGTGGCCTCCATGGTTTGTTGAACGGTGCCTTTTAGGTCTTTCACTTCATCCCGCAAACCTTTGTTGTCTTGAATGCGTGCGTGGTGCCGTTCATAGGCTTTTTTACCAACGTAATCATCTGGATCACCACCATCCGCCACATATTCTTCAAAGCTCTTGAAGCCGGGCGGGGTATCGTTGCCATCATCCTGATCATCAATATCATCATTGGGCGGTGGATCATCCGCGGGCGGCTCATCTTGCCGCGCATCGTTGTATTGCTGTTCCGCCGCATCAATATCAAAATCTGGTTCGCTCATTCTATTTTCCCAAATACATCATCGTCATTTATGATCTGGAAGAAGTTATTGCTTCCGGGCGGATGTTCTACCCGCTGCCCTGCATAACGGGTGTACACCACCACATCATCAACTTCACACCAATTTTCAGTTTCTCCACCCATGCGCTTGTAAGCCAACGGCCCTAACGCCATCACTATGCCGTGATTCTCGCCACGCTCTTGGCGCTGCGCTTCAGCATCAGTTTTAGATTCAAAGCCTAGTTCGGCCAAGGTGGGTAGGTTGGCAGCTTCCGCACCTTCCAAGCCCTTCTTGATTTCGATTGGCTTAACCAACACCCGATAGCCGGTTGGCTTCAGTTCGCCAATGGTCATAACCATTTGTACGCTGGCAGCTACGCGAGCCAAGTGTTCATCCACAGCTTGCTTGCGTGCTCGCATTTCTTCGGCTCTATTGGCGGCTACGGAATCAACCGCATTTGCTTCACTCATCGTTTTCTTCTTTTGGTTCGGGGATAAACACCATTTGATAAAAGGTGAGTAAATCCCATGGGATATAGGCGGCCCGGTAAGCGTCTTGCTGCCCAAGTGCGCGGTGCATGATTGCGTGTGTTAGATCGGCGTTGCTTGAGTCAACCAATCGGCCGCTTCCCGCGGCATCTTGAGTATCTAAGCGTTTATATTCGAGGCACTTAAGGTAAGCGACTGTAACCGGGCTGGTTAGCCAGATATCGAATTGATCTTGGGTTATCTGCGGTTCCGATAGCTCTTGCGCCATCTAAACTTTCTCCTATTGGGTGGGCGCTCCTTGCGGCGCTTGCCCTTGTTGCTGCTGCGCATCTTTCTGCGCAAGCTGGAATTCTACGGGTTGTGGGATAGGAACGGAAGGGGATTGTTTATCAATAAAGCGCTGTTCTATCCCTTCCACCGTACTGGCTGCATCGCCATCATTAAGCATGCCGATCTCCCACAGTAGCTTGAAGGTTTCCGCATACTTGTGCGCAATGTTCACTTCTTGCATATCCGCGGCCATGCCGTGAGAACCCATGTTTTCTTGTGCCTTCATCATCAGTTCATAACGATCAAGCTCAAGTTTGATTTCTTTGATGTTCATTTCACGATTGGCCAAGCTCGCTTCGCGCTGCATGTTAGCCATCATCATCTGCTGCATTGGATCAGGTTCACCGCTTGGGGGTGGTGCTATCTGATCGGGATCGGGGAAGCCTAGCGCCTCTAACCAATTCAGGTAGGCGGCTCGCTTGTCGATGATATTAGACTGATCCTCTTTGGCTTCTTGCAATAGGATATCGGCCCGGCTTTGTTGCTCCACATCGCTGCCTTGGCTCGGATCAACTGCGGTGCTTATATCGCAATCCTCCGGGTTGAAGTCATTGCGCATGTTGGCTTCTTGGTTCTCATCTAGTACCCGATTGTATTTGACCGAATCGTGGTGCTTGAAGTTGAGCAACGCTATCTTCTTGAATTCCATTTTCGCGCAATCATAGACACGCATAACAATGCTGTTAGGCACCTTCAAGCCTTGTTGCAATCTGGCCAGATACATAATGGCAGCCTCTTGGCTGTTGGTATCCATGTTCAATGCGCTATTGGTCATCTGGCGCAATTGAGTGATCATGTATTCTGTTAATTGGAATAGGGTTTGGTTTGGCCCTTGGTATGGGAATTGAACAATGCCATCACGCAAGGATTTACCCCCCGTTGTGATCGGTGTTAGTTCGCCCATCGTTATATCAATTGGCCCGGCTTGCTGTCGGTTGCCTCGATTAGTCGCGCCGCTCATTTGCGCGTCAATCAAGCCACTGTTGCCAGCCAAGTTAGATAGCGTGCCTGCATCAATCATCTGATTGAAGGTGGTGTTGATCGCATCGAACATATCACAAAGCAAGATGCCCCAACCCATACCCATTGGGCCGCCTTCGGGATCGGGCAAGAAGCGGTATTGCGTGAAGATGGGCATGCGCTCAACCTTCACAATCTCGCCATCTTCGTTGGTGTGTATGCCTTCTTCATCATAGGCGGGGAACACGGCCGCGATCATTTCCTTTTCGGGGTAATAGATCACCCGGTAAGGTTCGGGCAAGCCATCGTTATCTAGATCAATCCAAGTGAAGGCGCGGATGAATTCAAAATCTTCCGGGTGAACGTTTCTATCAGGGAAATCTTCTTCTTCAAGCTGCCACTGTTGATCACCGCGGATCATTTCAATCACTTCACTTCGGCTGTACTTGCATGGCACAAACACATCCATGGCTTCTGCAAAGGTGCGCGAATTGTGATCGAACACAACTTCATCAGCCATCAATAGATCACTATTTACTTCTGATTCGGTGCCGTTGAAATAGCTTTCCTTGTAGGCAGTACCCACACAAGGTAGCTGCAACAACATCTTGTCTTGCTCGGTTCGCCAATACGTCATTACCTCTTTGACTTGGTAATTCATGTAAGAACCAGTGCGCTTGGCGCGGGCTTCTTTCTCTGGATTGTCTTTGCCGTTGGTTTTCATCGACACAACTTTGTCGCGCCATACCAATTCAGGCACTGTGCGGCTGTGGAAATCCAACATGGTTTCGAGAATGAAAGGCATGATCACATTAGATGCGCCCTCAAACGGGAAGGTTTTATGCGCGGCTTCCGGCTCAAGTTTGGCCAGCTTTAAAGCCTTGTCGTATTGCTTGCGCCATTTCTCCATTGAATCTTTGGCCAAGTCATATAGGCGGCTAACCTCACCAGCCACTTGGTTGTGCGAAGTGCCTAGCATTTCAACCAAATTGCCATCATCTAAAAAAGCATACAGCTCTATGCTATCGGGTTCTGGCTCTACGCCATCCGGTAACTGATCATCATCAACTTCTTCAAATTCTTCTTCGGCAAATTCGACTTCAGCCATTATTTTTTACCCTTCTTTGATTGGCCTGATTCGCTCAAGGCTATTGCTATCGCTTGCTTCCGACTGCGCACCCGCGGCCCTTTCTTGCTTCCACTATTCAACTTGCCGCGCTTGAATTCGCCCATGACTTTATCAACCTTGGCCTTCTGTTTCTTGGTGGCCATTAGTCACCGGGTGCGCTATGCCTGCCGCGCTTCATCGCTTTGCGTGCGCTTTCAGCTTGGCTGCGTGCCATCTGATCAAAAGTGCGCCCGCGTGCGGCTTGTTTCTTCCGGCTAGGTGTGCGCCTAGATGCTGTTTTCTTTTTTGGCTTGGCCGCATACTTCGCGCCTTCCCCTTGATCAAACTGGCTAAATGATTTTGGCATTAGTATCCCGTTTTACTGTTTCGGCCTTGGTCGCCTTTTCCTGAATCTTCATGGTAATACTCGGCAACGGGTTCCGCAAACGTCAAAGCGAGCGCATCACCAAGGTCCGGTGACATGCCCAACCGCTTTTTAGTCTCATCCTTTTCTTCCAATACCTTGATATTGCGGCTGTTGAATTTGTATTCAGGGGCACACAAATCCATGGTGATGGCCTTGATCTTATCATCAACATCTTCCGTGGTTTGCGTGAATAGCTGAACATTGGAATCTTTGAACCACTCCGCCATCTCTTGCCACATCTCGTTGCGACGGTTGGTGTACTTCTGTTGGTTCCACGCACCAGCGCCAAAGTTAACGCCTTGTACCTGCACATAGTCTTGTTCGTGCAACCGATCAATCACGCCAACACCCATGCCTTCATCAATAAAGCACCGATCAATTGGGATGGAATCGAGAATGCCTTTCACAATGCCGGTGATTTCCATCTGATCCATCTTGCGCACCCAACTGGATACATCGAACGCAACACGCCCTTGGCGCAAACATATGGCCAAACGATCATCGCCAAAGCGGGCCGGGTCCACACCCATCACGATTGGGCCGCGGGCTTCAATAGCTGTATCGGCATTGCGCAAACGGTTCTTGATGGCGCGTGTAACTTGGCTGGCTGGTATTAGCTGGCGATAACCTGCGCTTTCAAAGGCTTCTTCGGCATCGGCTGGATACTCGCGCTTAAAATCATCTTCGCCATTCTCAAGCGTTGGAATCTTCTTGCGCCGCCATAGCATGTTCTCGATTGTTACGGGGTGTTCTTCAGTGCTGTATTGCTCAACATATAACAGTTCATCATCATCAAGCGTAATCTCAACCGGGTTGCCATCTTCATCCTTGGGGATTTCAACACGGTATTCAGATTGCCAAAACCAAGGAATGAACACGGCTATGAATTCACTGACACCGGCTACCGCCTTGACCCACGTTTGGTGGAAGTAGTTGCCCATGCCATCTGACGTGCTCTCCAAGAATACTTCGGTGTTGCCACCGGGAATGGCTTGCATAACCCCCGTTGCGTGTGTGCCCGCGTGTGGCCAAAACGCAACCTCCGACCCATGGAAGTATTGAATTGTGCTTGATCGGCCTGTTCCTTTGCTACCCGCTGTTCCAACCTTGTAACCTGAATCCAAGCCATCAAAGTTGAGTTCTTTTCCGCTATCTCTATCAGTGTGCGGCCGTAATTCAGGTGGGCAATTTTCGTGATAGCGCTGGACCATGGCGAATAAGTTTGTGGTCGCATCACCCTCATGCGTAAGTATGTAGGCACGCTTGCCTTTCTGGTGGCTAACCTTCCAATAGTACCGGCCCTCGATGTAGGTACTAGCACCTTGCTGCCTACCCTTAAGAACAATAATCCGCACATGACCTTCACGCTTAAGCTGTTGTTCTGCAATTTCATGTAGGTATTTCTGTGCCTCGTTCAACTCGAATGGCTGCACGCCATCTTCTTTGGTTCGAATCATCAAGCATCGGGGTGCGTAATATTCGAAATCGTCTTTGAGTCGCTGGAATA
>JBPCXV010000075.1:0-6272 GCA_051008235.1 Pseudohongiellaceae bacterium
CGCTCCGCGAGAATGTTGAAGTAGTCTAAATCAGCTGTGCGCGTAGTGGTATCGCCACGGAAGCACAGAAAGGTTGGCGCGAGCAATGTATCCAACGGCAAGTTGGTTAGATCGGTGACGGCCGCCAAGAATCGACCATCTTGGTAAACGTTAACGGTGCCATTGCCATCATAGTGGAATGCAACACGCGTCCACACATCGGCAACCACGCGCCCCTCGGTGAAGGTTTGCAGCTCGCCCGCATCATCTAAAAACAAACTAAGAACGTTGCCGGTCATCGTGAGCGTTTTGGCCAGCACGATGCCATTGCGCGCGACAAAGCTCGCATTGATCGTTTGCAGTCCCACTTCCCACGCGGTGTTATCAAGGTTGGGCACGCGCACGCGCGCCTCAAACCATAGCTGTTTGCCTGCGCTAAATGCAAAAGGTGCATTGTTTAGCTGGATGGCTGGCTCATCAGATTGGCCGTTAACTGAAGTAACGCGCACCACACCGCTAGGCTCGGCGGCGGCATTCAATAGCGCCGCATCATTCGCACCACCCACATTCAAGGAAGTGTATACATCTACACCCGCGGCACCTGCGCCACTGAAAAACAAGAAGTCATCGAACCATTTCACATCACCGGCCGGGTTCGGCAAAACCAACGTGTCGCCCGCAAAGGTGCCAGGCACCTCCGTGGTGTAGCCGTTGGGTAGCTTGGTAACTGGATCAACCATTAGGCCGGCCTCCCATCTGCAACCACAATGCACAGATAATCAAAATCTATGTTGAAACTTGATACCGCATTGAATCCACCAAAGAACGGGCTAAGTGCAACATCGTATGGAATTGGATCGCCGGTGGATGGCACGCTTGGCGTTCTATCATTGATGAATAGAAACACTTCGCCTTGAGCGCTAACAAAGATGCTTATCCGGGTGAATACATCAGGCGTTATGATGCTAGTGGTGGACAGTGTGACCGGAGTACCACCGCCCACGTTTAACGTCGCTTCTAGTGTCCCAATGGCATCCATATCCCAAATGATTTCATTATCTGTAGTGGTATCCGCGGCAAGCCCGCACACCAATTGAGAAGTCACCAAATTAGTGCGCACGCGCGCATCAAACCAAAGCTCTTGCCCTTCGGTGAATTCTATCGGCCTACCTTCAGCCAGTAGGAACGCGGTTTGCCCTGCGGTGCCGCTCGCCCGCAATACCCCGCCTGGCTCTGAAGTTAAAAGTGCAAAGCCGCCGCCCGCTGAATTTGAAGCATCCCAATCACCGGCGCGGAATTCCGTGAAATCCTCGAACTGCGCCAAGCGCATCCCTTGATCCATTGCAGGAAAACCAGAGTTGGCCGCAAATGATCCCGCTATGGCATCGCTTAAGCCGTTTCTAAATCGAGAAATGTCCTGCAGTGTTGTCATAGCGCGCGCAGTCCGTATACGTTGAAGTAATCCACAGACAACGTGCGATCGCTCGCATCATTGCGGATCAGGGAAAAAGATGGGCCGAGGTTGCTGGTGGGACCAGGCTGGCTAACGCCAATATTCAAACCTTCGATCACAAGCAGATCATCCACATAAACATCGATAAACGCGCCGCCATAGTAGTGGATGCCCGCGCGGATATAGGTATCGTCGACCATGCTCACGCCGGTGGGCGTTTCCACTTCGGTGGTGCCGTTGTCGGTGATCACCTGCAGCACGCCATCGGTTTCCTTTAGAAAGCCAAGCGTGTCGCGCAAACGAATGGATGCGTCGATATCGGAAATAGCCACGTGCACCTCAGTCTGCGCAATGCTATCCACCTTGAACCGGGTTTCAATCCATAGATCGCGATCGAGCGAAAATGGCAGTGAGCTTTGTTGTGCAGACACCGGCGAACCACCCACAGAATCGGCAAACACTTCCAACACGCCGTTGGGCTCCGTTGTCGATAGGCGCACTTCACTGTCGCCCGTGTCGCCTGTGATGGTGTAGTCGGCCGCCAGGAATTGGAGGAAATCCTCATCAAACCGGATAACCCTATCAGGATCGAACACCGGCCCATTGTCGCCCACAAGCGTGCCGCGGGCTTTGTCTGTGATGCCTGCAGGTAGTTTGGTAACTGTTGTCATCGGTCCTGCGCCACGTTGAAATAATCCACCAGCATCCCGCTTACATCCGCACCGGCTTCAGCTACCGCCAGGCCACCCGTGAGATTTACACCAAATGGCGTGGTGGCTTGAACAAGATCAATCACGGCCACCTCGTTGTTATCAAGATACACGTGCAGCTTGAGGCGCGAACCATCCAGCCAAAAGGCGAGCTCAACAAACGTGGTTGCGGTCAGGGTGCCCACCACCTGGCTAACCGTGGTAACGCTACCGTTGCGAACCTCGATACTTACAGCCGGGCTGTCCTCCGGGCAGTTGAAATAAATGCCATCGGCAATATCGTTTGCTTGGGGTTCTTGCGTCACCAAGCCAAGGCGAACACCACCATTCAAAATGGTTACGGCGCATCGCGTTTGAAACCATAGGTTTTTGCCAAGCTGTGCGGAATAAGGCGCGCCCGGTAGGCGTGCAAAGGTATTGGTTTGTGCGGTGTTTATGTCATAGCGCAAAACGCCAAAGTCAAAACTTCGCGTGAGTTGAAATATTTCATTGGTGCCGATGTTGTTGGTGCGCGGCCAGTCAGGCACGAAGCTCTGCACGAAATCCTCGAACATCTCGAGCGGCAGGCCCACACCAGGGCCGGCATTAAACGGCGCGTTGCTTAACTCTAAAAACGAGCCAATTACCGCATCGCTTACACCTTGGGGGTAGCGCGTGGGTGCGGTCATCTATCCTGGCATCCAAAGAAGTAATCAATGGCCACCGATCGAATGGCTGCGATGTGGTTTTCAAGATCGAAGCGTGGCGCGGATTGCGCCGTGTCGATCAGCGAAGCGATGCCGGTTTCAATGCTGATTAAATTGTCATTGAAATAGGCGTGCACCTCATCACCACCATCGTAATACCACCCTGCAGTGAATGCCACGGTGTCGGTGATCGTGCCCAACGTAACAACACGCGAGCCGCTACCGTTTTGAATCACGAGCTCGAGTGTGGCGCTTTGATTCTGGCGGATATAGATGCCATTCGCCGCGGTTGATTTGATACCCGCCTGGAATTCGCTGTCGGCGGTCACGCCAACAATCGCACGCACGGCGCACCAGGTGCGCTTACCTAGCGCCATCTGAAACGGCAGTGCTTCCAGTATGGTGGCTGTATCATTGTTGATTACGCCGGATGTGCTAATGCCAAGCTGGCCACCCGGATCTCCCGCGGTATCGAGCGCCACGGTAGGGTTGCCGTTGGTTAGATCCCAATCATTCAACACGAACGACATAAAATCGTTGAAGTATTTAACGTAGCGCGCGGGATCGAGCACCGGCGCGTCGACAACATCCCAAAAACTGTTTGGAATCGAATCGTTTACGCCGCCCTCGATAATCGTTGGCTCGGCCATAGAATGCCCCTTTTTGTGGTTACAAGACTACAACGGCCCTTTCGGGCCGCTGCTTGAGGCTTGGCCCTACTGGCCGGATCCGTATGCACACCGTGGATCGGTGACACCATAGGATTTATAGAACATCCCCTTGTGTCGGTAGTTCGACGTGCCGAAATCGTTATCGGTGTCGAACGTGTAATCCATGCGGTTGAATTCCTTAAAGCCATCATCCACATCGGTTTTGATAAACCAATCCGTTGCACTGGTGAAACGGTGGTTGACGTGATAGCCCTCGGGGAATATCTGCGCCACCGGGTTGATCGCGTTGTTGGCGGTGCCAGGCTCAAACCTCGAGGCCAGGATCCGATCCGCAACGAATCGCAGCTGGCGAGGAATGTGCAGGCTCACGCCTTTCGCGTCGATCAGTAGGCCGGCGCCGTCGCGGTAGTCCTCGATCGCAATGAGCGCATCCTCAACGGCCGCCTGCGATAGCGCGGTGGCTACTGCAAAACGATTTGAGAATGTGCCGCCCTTGCCGAGCAGGTGCGCAACAGAAAATAGCGGGAGGTTATCGCCCAACGGGAAAGCTGCATCGTAACCATTGTTGATCACGTCCGCGGCCACTTGCTCGTCGGTGTGCACCAGGCTGCGCTTGAGCATTTTACCGGCTTTATAGATCAGGTCGCGGTAAAGGTTGTTCATCTGCGCTTCCATCGTGATGATGGTGCCCAGGGCGTAGACCACGTGCGTGTAGGTGGTTGCGAAATCCTGCTTTTCAGCATCGTACTGGATCGCGGTGCCTTCCGGCTTTTCGGCCGCGAATCCTGTACCGGACAAGCTCACATCGAGCTCGTAGGCTTTCTCGGAATCCTCCATGGAGAAAATCTTGTCCTTTTCCATCGGGTAATCCTTGTACTCGATGGTGGCGATCGCGTTGATGCCTTCCTGCAGGAGTCTGGCTTCGGAGCCTTGTGTAACAATGGCGCTCATTAGCTAGTCCCCACTAAGTTGTGATCATCCGCGCTGTTGTTCAGCCTGCAGCGCCAGGTGGCGCCAATGGCCGTAACAGCCGGCGCGTTGTCGCGCTCGGTTCTCGAGGCGCCCAATATGCGCAGCTGCCCGGTGGCCAGGTTGTTCGCGGTACCAATCTCATAGGCGGAAATGCCGGTGGTGGTGTTACCCACGGCCGCCAGGATATTGTAATTGGTGTTGATGTTGGCCAAAGGTATCGCCTCCGATGCAGTTGATTCGTAAATCACATCGGTGCCATAAACCAGTTTCGCACGCCGATCGGCTCCGGTCTGGCCAAAGTTGCGGATGAGTGAGCCCTCGTCGGTAAAGTCGGGCGTGAATTCCACCACGGCGCCCGCCAGGGCGGTAGGTGTTGCGGCGGCAAAAGCGCCTGCGGTGCCAAGGATCATTGATTCGGCGCGTCCGTCAGCATTCGCTGCCGGCACCACAACGCCATCGATGGCCATCATGTCACCGAGGAAAACATTGAGCACGGCATCATCGATGATGATCTCGCGCATTTTCCCGTGCCAATCTGATCCGTCGGTTGTTCCGATAGGGACGAAACCCATAGCGGCCTCCAAAAAGTTGCAAGTTTTACTATCCTCGCCGCCATCTTTCTGGTGGTCGAAACTGTTTTGGCTCCGCGCTCTTTCGCCCTTCCGCCTATTGGGTGAGTTTTATAACACCGAGGTTTTTGTAAGTCTAGCCAATGGTTTCGCGCGTTTCATCGAAACCGCGCTCGCCGCTCGGCAGGTGTGGCTGGTATGTGGGCAGTTTTGGCCCGGCGCCATCCATGTCGCTGCGATCGCCGCCGCCATAAATCGATTGGTGAATCAGGCGTTGCCGCTCGCGCTCCGGGGATATTTTCACCTCGTTGTAGCGCTCCGGGTCGATCATGAGCAGGTAAACAAAAAAGTGATTGCCCATCCCATCATCGCCACCAACAAACCGCACCCATTGGCTCTCGTGCTTGTCGGTGATGCCTTCGAATTGCCGGCGCGTGGTCATAACTGGCACGGGCTCGGCGCCCTCATCGATCCAGCGCTGCACATCGCCATTCATGTCGTTGACCAGCATTAGCTTTTTGTCCTGGTACTGCTCCACGTACTTGTCCACGTCCAGGCGTCGGTGCTGGCCCATCGTGCGGCGCACGGATTTCTGGTTCTCGCCGCGGGTGCGTGCGATCGCCTCATCCGCTGAAACTCGAGGTGGCAGGCTGGTGATCGGCGTGCCCTCGTGTTGGGTGGCCTGGTGCAGTTGGTCCTGCTCGTGCGCGATCGCTTTCTCACGCGCCTCGAGTTCGGCCTCGCGGGCATTGAGTTCCTTGTTGCGTGCGTCCAGGGCGGCTTTGCTCGGGCGCCCACCCATCGGGCCGGATATTGGTGTCTCGTTTTCTGGTGTTTGCTCGTCGCTCATGTCACTCGCTCATCAAGTTTTTTTCGAATTCCTTGGCAGCATCGTCGCCATACTTTTGCGCAATCATGTCGCGCACCTCGCTGGCGGCATCGGTCTGCCGAGGGTTCCGTGGGTTTCGGATCGTGAAGTTTTCCGCCTTGGCTGCCGGCGCGGTCTGTTGCGATCGGCGCCGGCCCTGGCCCTGGCCACCGCCGCGGCGTTGGTTGCGCTGGCTTTCCTTGGCTGGGGGCGGATCGTTTGCCGGTGGTGCATCGCCCTCGAGATCGTGGAGCTCGCGCGCTTCCTTCACGGCCTGCTTGAGGCAGCGCTTGATCTGGCCATCCTTGAGCGGCGATTTGAATCCGTTGGATAGGGCGCCGGCCTTGGCGTTGAATAGCGCCTC
>JBPCXV010000076.1:0-26042 GCA_051008235.1 Pseudohongiellaceae bacterium
CCCCCCTCCCCCCCCCCCCCCCCCCCCCCCCCCCCCCCCCCCCCCCCCCCCCCCCCCCCCCCCCCCCCCCCCCCCCCCCCATCCCGGACTCAAAAAAGACTAATGGACGCCCCAACCTGTTTCCGGCATAATCGCCGCCCATGTTGTTACAGATTAAAACTTTCAATCAGATTTCCGCCCGCGGCCTTGAGCGATTTCCGAGCCAGCATTATCTGGTGGGGCCGGATGTGGATGAGCCTGATGCCATTCTGTTGCGTAGCCAGAAACTGCATGATTATGCCATGCACGACTCGCTGCGAGCCATAGCCCGCGCCGGAGCCGGTGTGAATAATGTGCCGGTGGCGGATTGCACTACCGCCGGCGTGGTGGTTTTTAATACCCCCGGCGCCAATGCCAATGCGGTGAAGGAACTGGTGCTGTGTGGTTTGTTGCTGGCATCGCGGGGGATTATTCAGGGCATAGGTTTCGCTGGCAGTCAGAATGAGGTTCAGGATTACGGGGAACTATCCAAACTTATGGAACAGGAGAAGAAGCGTTTCGCCGGGATGGAAATAGCCGGCAAGACGCTTGGTGTGATTGGCCTCGGAGCAATCGGCTCGCTGGTGGCCGAGATGGCAATCAGCCTGGATATGAAAGTGCAGGGTTATGACCCAAGCCTGTCTGTTGATGCCGCCTGGCGTTTGCCGAATCAGGTTACTCGTATTGAAAACCTGTCGGCACTGGTGTCGGGTTCCGATTTCATCACGTTGCATCTGCCGGTGCTGGAAACTACTCGCGGTCTTATTAACAGAAGTCTGTTTGACATTATGCGCCCCGGCACCTGCCTGCTAAACTTTGCCCGGGATGAGATTGTTGATGCGGCCGCATTGAGTCAGGCCTTATCGGATGGCAAGTTGGGTAAATATGTGTGCGACTTTCCCCGTCCTGAACTAATGGGTCAGGACAATGTTATAGCCATGCCCCACATTGGTGCCAGTACGCTGGAGGCGGAAGAGAACTGCGCCATTATGGCGGTGGACCAACTGCGCGATTTTCTGGAAAACGGTAACATCAAGAATTCGGTGAACTACCCTGCCCTGTTTCTTGACCGTGTGGTGGACGCGCCCAAACACACCCGGCTGGCAATCAGCAACAAGAATGTGCCGCGAATGCTCGGGCAAATTACTTCGGTGCTGGCTGATCAGAATATCAATGTGATTGATATGCTTAACAAGAGCCGGGAGGAGATTGCTTATAACCTTATAGATTTGGAAAGCCCGGCATCGGAGGCTGTGGTGGAGGCGATTTCTGATATTGAGGATGTTATCAAGGTCAGTGCGCTATGACACGCGTATATAACTTCGGTGCCGGCCCGGCAACCCTGCCCACCAGCGTTCTGGAACAGGCACAGCAAGAGTTTCTTGACTATAAGGGACTCGGTGCTTCAATCATTGAAATCAGCCATCGCTCAAGCGAGTTTGGTGACATCATCAATACTACCGATGCTCTGCTCACCGAACTGGCCTGGATTCCGGGCAACTATCGCATACTCTATGTTCACGGCGGTGCACAAATGCAGTTTTCCGCCATTCCGCTGAATCTGATTGCGCGCAACCCGGCGCGCAAGGCCGCTTATGTGGAGACGGGTAATTTTGCCAAGCTAGCGCGGAAGGAGGCGGAGCGTTATGGGTATAGTGGGTTTGGCTTTGGTGGGGGTGACGGAAAAACAAGCGTAACCATTGCCGCCAGTAGCGAGAGCGATAACTTCAATCACATTCCCGTGTTCACGCCCGAGTCGCTGGATGCCGATACATCCTATCTGCACATCACCAGCAACAACACCATCTACGGCACCCGCTGGCAACGGTTTCCAAACACCGATGATATTCCTTTGGTGGCCGACATGACTTCAGAACTGCTGTCGCGCCGACTGGACTGGAAACAGTTCGGCGTCATATACGCTGGCTTGCAGAAAAATCTCGGCCCTTCCGGATTGGCCTGCGTCATTATCCGCGAAGACCTGCTCGGCATGGCGCTACCGAATACACCATCGCTACTGAATTATCAGACTTACGCCGACAAACATTCGCTGGCAAACACTACCAACACTTTTGCCATTTATATTATGAAGCTGGTGCTGGAATGGCTACGAGATGAAGGCGGCGTTGATGCCATTGAACAACGCAATGACGACAAAGCCCGGCTCTTGTATAAGGCGATTGACAACTCAGGATTTTATCAGGGCACGGCGCAAAAAGAGCATCGCTCAACTATGAATGTGTGCTTTACCCTGCCGGATAACACACTGCTGAAACGCTTCCTTGACGAAGCCGAAGTTAAAGGGCTGTATGCCCTGAAAGGCCATCGCAATGTGGGCGGTGCCCGCGCTTCTATTTATAATGCCATGCCGGTTGCCGGCTGCCAAGCGTTAGCTGACTTTATGCGTGAGTTTGAGGCAGGCAACGGCTAATCGCTATTCACTGATAGAGCTAGTTGTGCGGCGACTCTATGTGTGAGTTTGAAACAAGCTGCGGTCAGAGCATTGCTCATCGGGGGCTAGTTGTGCGATGCTGACTATAACTCCATGCGTGAGTTTGAATGTCATGGCACAGCAACCGACCAAGCAACGAAAAATTATCCACTGCGACTGCGATTGCTTTTATGCATCCATTGAGATGCGGGACAATCCTGATCTGGTGGGCAAACCTATGGCGGTGGGCGGTTCGCCCGAACGGCGTGGTGTGGTGGCCACCTGCAATTATGAGGCGCGCAAGTTTGGTATTCATTCGGCCATGGCTTCGGCGACGGCGCGCAGGCGTTGCCCTGAGTTGATTATCTTGCGCCCGGATATGGAGAAATACCGGATTGCCTCCCAGCAAATTCATGAGATATTCCATCACTACACTGAGTTAATTGAACCGCTGTCGCTGGATGAGGCTTATCTTGATGTGAGTGATTGCGACATGCTGCAAGGTAGCGCCACACTCATCGCCCAGGCAATTCGTGATGAGGTGAGAACAAACATCGGCATTACTGTTTCAGCCGGCATAGCACCAAACAAGTTCCTTGCCAAAATTGCCAGCGACTGGAACAAGCCGGATGGTCAGTTTGTGATTCGCCCGCAACAGGTGGCGGAGTTTGTCGCCAGTCTGCCGGTGAAGAAACTGCATGGTGTGGGCAAGGTAACCGCCACTCGGATGAAGCGGCTGGGCATTCATACCTGTGCTGATTTGGCGAAGCTTTCCGAGGATGAACTGGCGCAGCACTTTGGCAGTTTCGGTGCGCGCCTTGGAGAATTAAGCCGGGGCATAGACCACCGCGCTGTGGAAACAGAGCGCATACGTAAATCGGTGAGCGTGGAGAACACTTATGCTGAAGACTTGCCAGATCTGGCGCATTGTTTGAAAGAGATTCCGCCACTGGCTCAGGAACTGACCGCACGGCTTGATCGCATTGAAGCGCAATATGAAATACGCAAGCAGTTTGTGAAATTGAAATTCAGGGATTTTGTTTCTACTACGGTGGAGATGGTGTCTTCAAACACCGACATGGCGAATTATAACGAGTTGATGGCGCGAGGGTTTGAACGGGGCAACAAGCCGGTGCGCTTGCTGGGGTTGGGTGTTCGGGTTAATCCGCGGGGTGGTGATGTTGGTGATGCTGAGAAGCAAGCTGCGGATGTCCCGATTGGAGTTGAGGATGTGCAGTTACCTTTATTGTCGGATAATAAGTAATTAATTTACACTGCCCCCCACCGGTGGGGGGACCTCCTGCTTTATCTCAAATGCGCTAGTCCGCTACAGGGAGTTGGTGGCGGGCTTTCCAGTCCTTATAGGGCATGCCGTAAACGATTTCGCGTGCCGCTTCGTAATCAATATCTTCGCCTTGCTCCTGCGCCGCCGCGCTATACCATTTGGCCAGGCAATTGCGACAGAACCCGGCCAAATTCATCAGGTCTATGTTCTGCACATTCTTGTTGCTATCAAGATGTTCCAGCAGATGCCGGAATGTTGCAGCTTCTATTTCCAGTTTTTTCTGTTCAGTCATGATTCTCATTCCTCAAGCCGCCTCATCACTAGCCGCGGGAGACTCCTTGCGTAGCGGCGTAGTGCGATGTTTCTTATCAACGGATTTGAGTTGGCGCTCGGCGGCATCAAAGGCATCGCGGATGGCTACATATAAATCTTCATGGGCATGGTTGTCGTGCTGCTCCTGATTCACGCGTATCTCCCTGCCGGGAATGTGAATTTCCAGCCCGACTGAATACACCCTGCCCTTGTGGTGGTTGTTGTGCGGGCTGTCAAGCACTACCCGGCCGGTGAGAATCTGGTCGCTATAGCGTTTTAGTTTGGCGATGCGTTTATCAACCGCCTCGGTGATGGCTTCTGACTGGTCTATGTTGTGAAAAACAATCTGGAATTCGTTGTTCATAATGTTTACCTCTTTTCATTTAGCTTACCCTATCGGGATTAAATTGTTAAGACTCATTTTCAGCTTTGAAGCACCAGTGCCAGGGCTCATAGATGATGCCAAAGCGGTTGTCCGGCGGATAGCTCAGATGGAAGCCGAAGCCGGGGGCGTGTTTGGCAAGCCATTGAAATGCTTCGGTTTTATCAAACTTTTCCTGTAGTGCGGGGCAGTCGGATGTGCCCAAGTCAACGGCTCTGCCGGTGTGGTGCTCGCTGTATCCCGGCGCGGCGTTCACGCACAGGATGTTAGCGAGACTCTGCCCTTTTTCCAACTTGCCTGCAATCAGCTGGTGCTGTTGTTGCAGGCTGCGGAATGCCGAAATCAGGTGTATCACGACGCCATCCGCAGCCGCCTTGTCGCGCATGGCCTGCCAGGCGGCCAGTGCTTCGGGGGTGAGGCGTTGCGGGCGGTTGTAGAAATCCTTTTCGGTATCAGCCAGCGTGGTTGGCTCGCGACACAAGGGCAGGCCACAACTGCTGGCATAGTCCGGCGCTATGCCGAGGGCCTTATGAGAGGCTTGCACCTGGCGCCGGTATGACTCTGCTGAATCAATCACCGGGCGCTATTGCGCATCGTCAGCGGCGTAAACAGTTCCTATCCAGCGCTCCTCACTGATGAAGCCCTGACCCCAGGATTCGTATTCCGAACCCAGCCCTGTTTCAACGGCTCGTTCCAGGCTCATCTCCCGGGACTTCATGCTGAGAATGGTATCGGATGTTTCTTTCACCACATCATAAAAACGTTGCAGATCGGCCTTGGTCGCCAACGGGCCGTGACCGGGAATTACATCCGTATCATCCTCAATCCAGGACAGGGCGGTTTGCACATTGTCCAGATAGCCCTGCAAGCTGCCGCCGTTGTTCAAATCCACAAACGGAAAACTGCCATTGAAGAACAGGTCGCCCATGTGAATCACATTGGAAGCCGAGAACATTACTACGCTGTCGGTGTCGGTGTGCCCGCTTGGCAGGTGAATCAGGGCAATGTCTTCGCCGTTGAAGTGGATGCTTATCCTGTCATCATAAGTAACCATCGGCAAGGCCTCGGCGGGTGCGGAATTACTCTGCATACGGCCGCGCACATTTGTGTGGGCTACGATGAGGCTGTCTGTGCCAAACTCCACGTTGCCGCCGGTGTGGTCGCCGTGGAAGTGCGTGTTGAGCACAAACTGCGGGCTGTTAGAACCCAGTTCGGCGAGAGCGTTTTTGATTCGTCCGGCGAGGGAGGCGTACTGATCGTCAACAATCAGGATGCCATCCGCACCGGCGGAAACGCCAATGTTGCCGCCCGAACCGGTGAGCATGGATACCGGACCGGCGACCGGTATGGTGTCGATGGTGACATTGGCGAAGCGGTCATTCTGAGCGACGGCGATGGTTGCCGACAGGCTCAGGAATCCGGCCAGTGTCATGAGTAACATCTTGCTCGTTGCTTTAAGTGTGTTGATAAGTTTCATGGGAGTCTCCTGTGTTTACATTAGTGATTTATGTTGCACCTTGTTGCATTCTGCGTTCTGTTTGCTGTCTGGCCTGCTGTCCTCTGCGCCTGCGCCCTGATAACCTGAAAGGCCAAGCGTCCTCGGTCATAGTGCCCTAAAATATAGCCGAATACAAGACGGGTTTATGGGATACAATCACCACATTATGCAACTATTTCAACTGACCGAACAACTAACCATCGCGGCTGGTCTGCTTGCCATCCTGTGCTATTTGGCGGGGGCTGTTTTGCAGGGGATGTCTGTTGCCCGTGGGCGTGAGGCACGCAGTATGGTGTTGCTGTTTGGCGGGCTGGCGGTGCTTGCTCATGCTGTTAGTGCCTGGGGGGTGATTCATAGCAGTCGAGGGTTTCAGTTTGGGATTGCGGAGATAAGCACGTTCATTGCCGTGGCCATCTCGCTGCTGGTGTTGATAAGCAGTTTGCACAAGCCGCTGGAAAATTTGTTTCTTGGGTTGTTTCCGCTGGCCATTGTTTCGATACTGGCTTCGTTGACTCTTAGCAGCAGTTATCCGCCTACGCAGCTTGATTCGGGGCTTGCCAGCCATGTGTTGATTTCGGTGCTGGCTTATAGCTTCTTTACTATCGCCGCTTTTCAGGCGATGTTTTTGGCTTATCAAAATCACCAGTTGAAGACGGCGCATGCGGGTGGGGTGCTGGGCAGGCTGCCATCGTTGCAGGATATGGAAGCCCTGTTGTTTGAACTGGTTTGGACCGGGCAGGTGTTGTTGTCGCTGGGTATTGTTGCCGGTTTTATTTTTGTTGATGATTTGTGGAGTCGGGATGGCATTATTCATAAAACATTTTTCTCGCTGCTGGCCTGGTTGGTGTTTAGTGTGTTGTTGTGGGGGCGTCATCAGGCGGGCTGGCGTGGGCCTACTGCGGTGCGTTATACATTGAGTGGGTTTGGTTTGTTGATTGTTGGTTTTTATGGGTCAAAGTTTGCTTTGGAGTATGTGTTTTCCTGAGGCGCGGCCAAAGTTATGGGATCGGGTGTGTTAAGGCCGATGCTGACTCCGATGCGGTAATCTGCCGCTGGTTGCAAGCTCCAGAATTGCCAGTGGCCGCTGTGGCCGGGTAGTGTTGGGCTGAACAGGGCTGTCGGGATAAGTCGGGTTGTTGGGGTGGGTTGAAGTGTTGGATTGTTCGGGGGTGTCAGGTTGTTCGGGGTTGCTACATTAGTTTCATTATTAAAGGTGATCGTGAACTGGCAAAGGGTTGCGCCGAGGCCGAGACCTCTGGCTTTTATGTATGCTTCTTTTAATGTCCACAAAGTATAAAAGTGCCCCAGTTGTTCGGCCTCCGGCAGGACGAACAATTCGGTGTGCTCGTGTTTTGTAAAATAACGCCTGGCTATGTTGTCTATGCGCCTCGCCTTTCCCGTCCATTCTATATCTACGCCAAGCAACGGCTGCGCTTCTTTCGTCATCCCCGAGACCCCTCTCATTCCTGCTCCCTCTACTTCCATTCCTTCCACTCCAACCATCTCTACTCCCCCTTCTCCCCCTTCTTCTTCTATGCTCTCTATTCCCGTTTCCGTTGTTTCTGCTGCTTTTGTTTCTGCAACCGCCTCAGCCACCGCTAGCACCACCATATTGTGCGAGTGAGACAGGTTGAAACTCAACTTGCTGCCGTGCGCCGGATGCAGTTCGGGCTTGCCTTGCGCGCCGGTAATGAACTGTAGTTCTTCCGGGCCGGGGCCGTTGAGATATTGGCTTAGCACATTGCGTAGTAGCGCGCGTCCGAGCAGGAAGCGTTGGGCGGCTTGGGGTTGGCGGAAGTGTTGCAAGCGGGTTTGTTCGGGCTTGCTTAGCCAGTGGGCACATCTTGTGTTGAGTTCATCTTGCGGCCAATCATTAATGTCGGCCAGCCACAGTTGCACTCTGTTATCGGCAGGCTTGTCTGTCAGGGCACGGGGTTGTTGATTCATGTTCGGAAATCCGATTAGGTTGCGCTCTGTTATCGGCGGGCTCGCTTGTTATGGCTATTGGCTGCCCGTTCGCGGATGAACTTGGCCAGTAGCAGATATTCGTCTTGCCGGGGGTCGGATTTGCGCCAGGCCATGCCAATTTCGCGGCTGACATTTTCGTTTTGGAAGGGTCGCAGTTGTAATTTGGTGTCGCCGAGGATGCCGGCGTTGATGGCGATTTGTGGTAGCAGGGTCATGCCCAGTCCGTTTGCTGCCATTTGCACCAGGGTGTGCAGGCTGGTGCCCTGATAAACCAGTTCGGTGTCTTTCTGCTCCAGTTTGCAGGCTTTCAGGGCGTGGTCGCGCAGGCAGTGGCCTTCTTCCAGTAGCAGCAGTTTCTCGCCGCGCAGTTGTTGGTGTTTTACCTGGTTTGCTTTTGTCAGGCGATGGCCCGGGGGCAGGCACAGTTGAAACTGGTCGGTGAATAGTTTGGTGGTTTTCGCTTCGGGTAGCGGGTAGGGGAAGGCCAGAACAATGAGGTCAAGTTCGCCTTGTAATAGTTGTCGGGCGAGTTCGGCGCTTAACATTTCTTTGAGATACAGGCGCAGGCGGGGGAATTGTTTGCGCAGGTCTGACAGCACTGTTGGTAACAGGAAGGGACCGATGGTGGGAATGACGCCGAGTCTTATCTCGCCGGATAATACTTCGTTGTGGGATTTGGCCAGGCTGACAAAATCTTCAGTCTCGCCGAGGATGCGCAGTGCTTGTGCAATCAGGCGTTCGCCCAGGGGGGTGATTAGCACGGTTTTGCGGTTGCGTTCAAATATCATGATGCCGAGGCGGGATTCCAGTTCGTGGATGGCGGCGCTCAGGGTTGATTGGGCCACATGGCAGGCTTCGGCGGCCTTGCTGAAATGGCGGTGTTCGGCTACGGCGCACAGGTAGCGTAGTTGTCGGATGGATGGTGTCATAAGGTGATGCTGCCTAAGTTGCTGGAAATCGGCATTATAATCGAAAATTCCGATTAGAATAGCAGAAAAAATCCATTAGCCAAGGCACAGGTATCGGCGTAGCATAGCGCCCACATTTAACTACGAACCATCAACAAGAGGACATCACTATGGAACTCAAAGGCTCCAAAACAGAAGATAACTTGAAAGCCGCTTTTGCCGGCGAATCCCAGGCCAATCGGCGTTACCTTTACTTCGCGCAGAAAGCGGATGTGGAAGGTTACAACGATGTGTCCGCCCTGTTCCGCTCCACTGCGGAAGGTGAGACCGGCCACGCTCACGGGCATCTGGAATATCTGGAAACAGTTGGCGACCCGGCCACTGGCATGCCCATCGGCGGCACTGCCGACAATCTGAAATCCGCGGTGGCCGGTGAGACGCACGAATACACCGACATGTATCCCGGCATGGCAAAGGATGCCCGCGAAGAAGGCTTTGACGAAATTGCCGACTGGCTGGAAACTTTGGCCAAGGCGGAACGCTCTCACGCCAATCGTTTCCAGAAGGCGCTGGATATGCTGGATGGGTGACAGTTTGATGAGTAGTGCGAGTAGCGCAGAGGGTGGCCTCGGTGCGCCTGTCAGACATCCGCTGAATCAGGATGCTCCCGAATTCTGGAGTGAGGATGCTCTGAACGCGGAGCTGGAGCGGGTGTTTGATATTTGCCATGGCTGCCGGCGTTGCGTGAGTTTGTGCAACGCCTTCCCTACCCTGTTTGATTTGATTGATGAGAGCGACACTATGGAAGTGGATGGTGTTGCCAAGGCCGATTACAACAAGGTGGTGGGGCAGTGTTACTTGTGTGACTTGTGTTATATGACCAAGTGTCCGTATGTGCCGCCGCATGAGTGGAATGTGGATTTTCCTCATCTTATGTTGCGGGCCAAGGCGGTGCAGTTCAAGAAAGGTGATACGCGGTTTCGTGACCGGCTGATTACCAGTACGGATATGATTGGCAAGTTGGCCACCAAGCCCGGATTGAACTCGCTTGTTAATGCTGGCACAGGTAACAGCGGAGTGCGCAAGTTGCTGGATGGTGCGCTTGGTATTCATCAAGAGGCGAAGTTGCCTCGCTATCATCGGCAGACTGCGCGGGTGGCACAGGCGGTTAAGGTGTTTGAGCCTGATGCTCGGCGAACGTTCAATAGCCCAGCCGAGGCGGTGGGCAGGGCTGTTGCTGGTGAGGCGGCCAGCAACCCAGCCGAAGCAACGGACGGAACTGCTACTGGTGAGGCGGCCAGCTACTCAACCGAAACGGCGGGCGGAGTAGCAGCTAATGCTCGCAGGGTAGCCTTATTCACCACTTGTTACTGTAACTATAACGAACCTTTTTTGGCCGACAGTGTTATCAAGGTGCTTGAACATAATAATGTGACAGTGAGCCTGCCGGAGCGCGAGCATTGTTGCGGTATGCCCAAGCTGGAACTGGGTGATTTAAAAAGTGTAACGCGGCTCAAGGAACAGAACATCCCGGTTCTTTATGGCATGGTGGAGGCTGGCTTTGATATTGTCGCCGCCGTCCCCTCTTGTGTGTTGATGTTCAAGCAGGAGTTGCCGCTGATGTTTCCAGAGGATGAGCAGGTGCAGACTGTGGCGAAGGCATTCTATGACCCATTTGAATATCTGCATAAACTGCATAAGGTTGGCGCCCTGCGCACGGATTTCAAAAACCCGTTGGGCAAAGTGAGCTATCATGTAGCGTGTCATCAGCGAGTGCAAAACATTGGCCCGCGCACCCGGCAGATATTGGAGTTAATTCCCGATACTGCGGTAACCAGCATTGAGCGTTGTTCAGGACATGACGGGACTTACGGCATGAAAAGCGAATCCTTGCAATTCGCCAACAAAATTGCCGCACCAGTTGTCAGGCAAATCAAGCAGCAGGAAGCTGACCATTATGGCAGCGATTGTCCTGTGGCCGGTCGGCATCTTGAAAACAACCTCGGCGGCAAGCAAGAGGCCATCCACCCCATTGACCTGTTACGCCAGGCTTACGGCTTATGACTATTAACGACGACCGCATGGTCACCTATATGGTGCTAGGTATAAGCATCGGTCTTGTTCTTGGTTCCATTGCCATCGGCATAGCTGTGGGTATTGCCATCTCCATTGGCATAGATATCATCAACGCCTACAAACACAAAGAGGAAAATCACACAGTGAAGAAATTAACTACAGCAAATCTAATGTCCATTGAAGCCTACGAAGCGCAGCGTCCGGCAATTCGTCAGGCCATCATGGAGCATAAACAAACCCGGCGAGTCGCGCTGGGGCCGAATGCAATGTTGCATTTTGAAGACTTCATGACAATGCGCTATCAGGTGCTGGAACTCATGCGGGCAGAAAAAATTACTAACCCAACTGAGTTAGAGGAAGAATTGGAATCCTATAATCCGTTAATACCCGATGGCAGCAATCTGAAGGTTACCTTCATGCTGGAATATCCCAATGAAGCTGAACGCAGGGAACGCTTGCAACAACTAATCGGCATTGAAGAAGTAATTTCCATACAGATAGGCGAGTTTGACAAAATCTACCCCATCGCCAACGAAGATCTGCCCCGCTCTACTCCCGATAAAACCTCATCAGTACATTTTCTCCGCTTTGAGTTTCCACCCGAAGTTATTAAAGCGGCCAAAGATGGAGCAGAATGGCAGATATATTGCGACCATCTGAATTACCAACACCAGGCCGGGGCGCTCCCGGATGCAATCACCAAATCACTACTGCGGGACTTCGGAGGCACCACATAATCCAGTCCTATTTGTATGGAAAAAGCCATTATATTCAGTTAGTATCCACCACAACCTTAACCGAGAAACGGAGAATAGTCATGATAACGCGAATTACACTTTTACTGAGAGTAGTTTTTCTGTCGCTGGTTTTTGGGCTTGCGGGGGCGGTAGCCGCTTGTTCTGATAGTCAGGGGAGCAGTTCTTTTCCTGTTGGTGCCAGTTCTATTAACAGGGTTGATGCTGGTGCTTTTGGCATTGATCAAACTGAAATTGAATCTATCAGGGAGAAGATGCAGGCGGCGGTGGATGAAGGGTCGCTGGCGGGTGCCTTGTTGCTGGTTGGGAATGGCGACGGGGTGGGCGTGCTGGAGACTGTGGGTTCGCGTGCGCCGGATAGCACTGACCCGGTGAATGCGGAGACTATTTTTCGTATTTATTCTATGACCAAGCCTATCGTTAGTGTGGCGATAATGAGTATGGTTGAGGACGGGTTGATTGGTTTGGATGACCCGCTGGAAAAGTATATCCCCGAGTTTGCCAACTTGCAGGTTATGAATCCGACGACTGCTGCTGTTAGTTCGGCGGAGAATTCTATTACTATTGAGAATTTGCTGACTCATGAATCGGGGCTTATTCAAGCCATCTTTTCACCGAATAGTGAGCTGGGTAAGCAGTATAGGTCCCAGTTGTCCGGCGATATGTTGCTGGCTGATTTTGCGGCGAAGCTTGGCGGCTTGCCGGTGCACTTTGAGCCTGGTAGCGCGTGGCATTACGGCCATTCAACTGACATTCTGGGGCGGGTGCTGGAAGTAGCCGGTGAGAGCACGCTGGATGTGGTGTTGCAGGAGCGCATTTTTGATCCGTTGGGTATGGATGAGACCAGTTTCTGGGTTCCGGAGGAGAAGGCGGGACGGCTTGCTCAGCCTATTCACGGGATTATGATGAGTGATAATACTGTGCCGCGTCAGATGCTGTCCGGCGGCGGTGGCTTGAACTCCACTACTGAGGATTATGTGCGCTTTGCCGAGATGTTGCTTAATGGTGGCGTTTATCGGGGGCAGCGCATTATTGAGGAAGACACGCTGGACCTGATGCTGGAAAAACGCATTGGCGATACGGTTGATCGCACTGCATTCTTCTTCGGCACAACTGGCGATTGGGGGCTGGGCTTTCATTTGCAACCCACTACTGATGACCCGAACGGCCCGCACAACTTCGGCTGGCGTGGCATCGGCGGCACCATTTTTGTAGTGGACCGCGAGAATGACTTCTATATGGTTTATATGGAGCAGAAGTGGGGCGGGCCGGCTGCCGCATTTGATAACAATGCCGCGCAGCGGGTTGTGTATGAGGCTATTGAGAATTAGGTTGCCGACCTGATTGTGTAATGAGGTATTCGGTAACTATTGGCCGGATTGTAATGAGGCTATCGGAAACTGCCGACCTAATTATATGAAGTATTGCCATCACTGCGCCGAGCCGCTGGAATTGCGTATCCCCATGGGGGATGACAGGGCGCGACATTGTTGCGCGGCTTGCGACAGTGTGTTTTATCAGAACCCGAAGAATGTGGTTGGCACCGTGCCGGTTTATGAACAGCAAATTCTGTTATGCCGACGCGCCATTAACCCGCGGCTGGGCAAATGGACTTTGCCGGCGGGGTTTATGGAAAACGGCGAGTCCAGTTTGGAGGGCGCAGTTCGGGAAACTATGGAGGAAGCCGGGGCTGAAGTGCACATTAAAGAAGACAGCCTCTACACCCTGTTCAACTTGCCCGATATAAGCCAGATGTATCTGTTCTTCCGCGCTGAATTAAAAGATTTGAATTTCTCACCGGGGCTGGAGTCTGCCGAGGTTGCGCTATTCACCGAGGCCGACATTCCCTGGGATGAAATCGCATTTCCGGTGGTGCGTTACACGCTGGAATATTATTTCAAAGACAGAAAACAACAACGCTTCCCGGTGCGTATGTTTGATATTCATCATCACACGGGCAATAAAACCAGCGCCGATTTAATTAGCCAGAGCCATGTGCCCGGCTAGTCTGATTTCTTATTATTACAAGTTAATTCAATCACTTACGCTGGTCAAACGAATGACTGAATGGGCTACTTCGTCGTAGGGGTGGGCGGATTTCATGGCGGCAAGGACGGCTTTCAGGTGGGGTTCTTCGCATATCATTTCTACTTTGTATTCCGGGGTGTGTTCCAGTTTGTCTTGTTGACCGAGGTGTGGGGTGCTACCGGTGAGGGGGCGGAACTGGCCTTCGCCTCGGGTTTGCCAGGCGCAACAGTCATAGTTGCCAACGCGACCGGCTCCGGCGGCGAACATGGCTTGCTTGACGGATTCCAGGTTTTGTTCGGGGACATAGAACTCCAGTTTGTAAAGGGTTGGTTTGGGTTGGGTCATGGGTGGCTCCGGGGTATTTTGTTTTGTTAGCTCAGCCAGCGGCGGGCGTTGCGGAAGATGCGCAGGCTGGGTGCGTCTTCTGTCCAGTCGGCGGGGTGCCAAGCGTTTTGGCTGGCGCGGAATACTCGTTCCGGGTGGGGCATGATGAGGGTTACCCGGCCATCACTGCTGCAAACTCCGGCGATGCCATCGGGTGAGCCGTTTGGGTTGGCGGGGTAGGTTTCTGTGATGTTGCCGTGGTTGTCAACATATTGCATAACCACCTGAGAAGTTTGAAACAGACGTGATGGTTGGGTGGGGGGTAGGAAGCATGCCCTACCCTCGCCGTGGGCTACGGATATGGGGAAGCAGGAATCGGTCATGCCTAGCAGGAAGGGAGACGTAGAGTCGCTGATTTTTACCATGCTGAGTCTGGCTTCAAATTGTTCCGATTGGTTGCGCACGAAGAGGGGCCAGTGTTCTGTGCCAGGTATTAGCCCGCGTAGCAGGGACATCATTTGGCAGCCGTTGCAGACACCCAGGGCAAGAGTATCTGACCTGTTGAAGAAGGCGGCGAACTGATTGCGTAATTTGTCGTTACATAATATGGACCTTGCCCAGCCATTGCCAGCGCCAAATACATCGCCGTAGGAAAAACCGCCGCCGGCTACGATTACTTTAAATTGATTAAGGTCTGTCCGGCCTGCAATCAAGTCAGTTGAGTGCACATCTACTGCGGTGAAGTTGGCGCGGTCAAATGCGGCGGCCATTTCTGTCTGGCCGTTGACGCCCTGCTCTCGCAACACGGCAACCTGGGGTCTGGCGCCGGTGGATATGTAGGGTGCGGCGATGTCTTCATCCACATTGAAGCTGAGTTTGCTGTGCAGGCCGGGGTCGGCTGTGTTTAGAATCTGGTCGTATTCCTGTTGTGCACATTCGGAGTTATCGCGCAGGCGCTGGATGTGATAGCTTGTTGCCGCCCAGATGCGTTGTAACTGTGCTCGCGGGGCGGAGTAAAGCACACGGTTATCGGAGGCGTTGGTGGAAATTATGATTTCATCAGTTTTGTTTATTTGGGCGATGGGTTGCAGGCAATCGGTTAAGCCGTTCTCTTTGGCGAGTGTTGTCATGCGGTCCTTGTTAGTGGCGGCCACCTGAATTACGCAGCCGAGTTCTTCGCTGAATAGGGTTGGGATGGGGGGGGAATCGCCAAGGGTAATATCCAAACCGCAGTGGCTGGCGAATGCCATTTCTAGCAGGGTGGTGATGAGTCCGCCATCCGAGCGGTCGTGATAGGCTTGCAACAATTCCTCATTTCGGCATTGCTGAATAAAACTAAACAAGTTCTTAATGTCATCCGGCGTATCAATGTCGGGCACTTCTCCAATGTCGGCATTGGAGAAACCGGAATCGGTTGAACCTGATGCCTTGTCCGCTAGCGACACGGGTGCGCTGCCCGCATCGCCTGATAACGATTGATACACCTGGCTTAACGCCGAGGCGCCGAGGCGGTTTTTGCCGTGGCCGAGGTCTATCAGGTATAGCTCGCCCTGCCCTGCTCCTGTTTGTAGTTCCGGGGTTGTTGTTTTGCGGATGTCGGTAACCGGGGCGAAGGCGGAGATGATTAGGGACAGGGGGGCGGTGTTGCTGCGTGTTTGGCCGTCTTGTTCCCAGACGGTGCGCATGGACATGGAGTCTTTGCCTACGGGGATGCATATTCCAAGTTGCGGGCATAATTCCATGGCTACGGCGCGGACGGTGGTGAATAGTTTGTAGCCTTCGTCGCCGTGGTCGGCAGCGGCCATCCAGTTGGCGGAGAGTTTGATATCGGTGAGTGAGTTGATTGCGGTGCTGGCGATGTTGGTTATGGCTTCGGCGACGGCCATTCTGCCGGAGGCGGGTGCGTTGAGCAGTGCCATTGGGGTGCGCTCGCCTATAGCCATGGCTTCGCCGGTGTAGGTGTTGAAGCCTGAGCTGGTTACGGCAGCGTCGGCTACTGGCACTTGCCAGGGGCCTATCATTTGGTCACGGCTTACCAGACCGGTGATGGTGCGGTCGCCGATGGTGATGAGGAAACTTTTGCTGGCTACGGTTGGCAGGGATAATACTCGGTTGATGGCTTCGTCCAGTTTTATCTCGTCAGCTTGGGGCGTTGCTATAGATACAGATGCAGGTGTGGATGCCTCGCGCTGCATGCGGGGTGGTTTGCCGAATAACACATCCATTGGCAGGTTGTTGATGGGGTCGTTGTCGAAGTGTGGGTCGTTGAGGCGAATGTTTTTCGCCTTGGTGGTGTGGCCTACTACAGCATAGGGGCATCGTTCCCGTTCGCATATTGTGTTGAATCGTGGCAGGTCGGCTTTGGCTATGGCTAGCACATAGCGTTCCTGGGCTTCGTTACACCAGATTTCCAGTGGGGACATTTGCGGTTCGGCGCTGGGGATGGCGCGTAAGTCAAAGTTGCCGCCTTTGCCAGCGTCCTTGACCAGTTCTGGTAGTGCGTTAGACAGGCCACCGGCTCCCACATCGTGAATGAAGCGGATGGGGTTTTTGCTTCCCTGTTGCCAGCACTGGTCTATTACTTCCTGGCAGCGGCGTTGCATTTCGGCGTTGTCGCGTTGCACGGAGGCGAAGTCCAGCTCTTCATCGCCCGCGCCTGAGGCTACGGAAGATGCAGCGCCACCGCCGAGGCCGATGAGCATGGCCGGGCCGCCGAGAACAATCAGGGCGGCTCCGGTTGGCACGGTGCCCTTTTGCACATGGTCGGGGCGGATGTTACCAATGCCACCGGCCAGCATGATGGGCTTGTGATAGCCTCTTATTTCAGTCTCAAAGCTGCGGAAGTAGCCGCATAGATTCGGGCGGCCATATTCGTTGTTGTAGGATGCGGCGCCGATAGGGCCTTCAATCATGATTTCCAGGGCGGAGGCAATTTGCGGAGGCTTGCCAAAATCGTTTTCCCAGGGCTGAATGTGGTCGGGAATGCGCAGGTTGGATACGCTGAAGCCGCACAATCCGGCTTTCGGTTTGGCGCCGATGCCGGTGGCACCTTCGTCTCTGATTTCACCGCCGGCACCGGTTGCCGCGCCCGGGAACGGGGCGATTGCGGTGGGGTGGTTGTGGGTTTCCACTTTCATCAGGATGTGGACGGGCTCTTCTTGATAATGGTATTGGCGCGAGTCTGGGCACGGGAAGAAGCGTTGGCTTGCGGTGCCTTCCATTACTGCGGCGTTGTCGGCGTAGGCGGAGAGTACGCCGGTTGGGGATTGGGCGTGGGTGTGGCGAATCATGTCAAACAGGGAGTGGGGTTGGGGTTGGCCGCCTATGAGCCAGTTGGCGTTGAATATCTTGTGGCGGCAGTGTTCGGAGTTGGCTTGGGCGAACATCATGAGCTCAATGTCGTTGGGGTTGCGTTTCAGGCTGATGAAGTGGTCGTATAGATAGTCTATTTCATCGTCAGTCAGTGCCAACCCCATTGATTGGTTGGCGTTGAGCAAGGCCTTCTTGCCGTCACCGGATTGGATATCTATTGAGGCCATGGCGCGAGGGTTGAATGTCTGGAAAAGCACTTCGTACTCTTCTGGACAACCAACTACTGTTTGTGTCATGCGGTCGTGCAGGAAGCTGTCAAGTAATTTCTGGTCAGTGGCAGATAAGAACTCATTGAATGCAAATTCATATACAACAGCTCGCTCTACGCGGCGCACCCAGCTTAAGCCGCAGTTGTGCAAAATGTCGGTGGCCTTGCTGGACCAGGGGGAAATGGTGCCAGGGCGTGGGATGACTATTCTTGTTATTGTAGAGTGGGTTTTGGGCAATGGCGGAAGTATGTTTGCCTTCCCATGGATTGAAAACAAGGCTTCTTGTTCTTTGGTTATGCCTGCCAAACCAGATTGGTCAAGCAGATATAAAAATGTGGCATTGAGCCCGAGTAATGCAGGAAGTTGAGTTTTGATGCTGCGAGTTAGTTTGGCCGCTTTGAATGGAGAGAGGGCTGCTGAGCCGGACTTAGCTTGTATCTTCAACTTTGCTTGCACTGGTCATTCGCCCTTCTGGATTGAAAAAACTCTTGCATTAGTTTAGCACATTCTGCTTCCAGTATGCCTTCGGTGAACTCCAGATGGTGGTTGAAGGATGGGTGGTCTGGTAGCTGGTGTTGGCTAACCACTGCGCCGGCGCGGGGTTCGCGGGTGCCGAATACCAGCAGGTTTACTCTGGCGTGGATTAGCGCGCCTACGCACATGGTGCAGGGTTCCACTGTTACATAGAGGGTGGTGTTTGGCAGGCGGTAGTTTGCTGCGTTGCGGGCGGCTTGGCGCAAGGCCTGGATTTCGGCGTGGGCGGTGGGGTCGTGTTTAGTGATTGGGCTGTTGTGGCCGCTTCCGATGACCTCTTGTTCTCGCACCAGCACTGCGCCTATGGGCACTTCGCCACGCTTGGCGGCCAGCAGTGCTAGCTCTAACGCTTGCCTCATGTGATGTTCGTGTTGCTTCGTCGTCCCAGTGTCATTCATTCCATGCCTCAACATCAGTAATTGCGCCGTCGCGACATCTCATGGTTAATTCACCATTACCCGCCAAATGGGTGATTTTACAGGATTATTTCGATTTGTCAATGAGCCGCCGCCAGAGGGGTTGGTATTTTCGGGAAAAACTTGCAAGTCGGGAATTCTTGACTACCTTAATAGTAGGAGACATGCGATTCCGCGCCTCCACCCGCGCCTGAGCCATCGCAAGGCACGGGAACTACCAATTATGGAGAACTTTCATGGCCGATATAACGAAATCACACAACCCGCACGACGCGTTTTGCAAGGGGTCGTTTGCGATTCCCGAATATGTTGATACGTTTTTGTATGAACGCCTGCCGCGTGAGATTACTAACCAGTTCAGGGAAGGCACCCTGCCTGAACTGGTGGATAGTAATTTTGTTGGGCTGGGCGGGCGGCAATCCCGGGGCGATATCCTTTATCGGGTGTTGCTTAAATCGGGGCACTACATCTACATTTTGATAGAACATAAGTCGCAGCCTGATGCGAAGGTTCTGGAGCAACTACTGCGCTACCAGCAAGGCATCTGGGAGCGATATGCCGAGAAAGATGCGAAGGGGAAGCGAGTGTTGCCTTATGTTATCCCGCTGGTGATATACCACGGCAAAGAACCATGGGATGTGGCGGAGTCTTACGGGGAGATGGTGGGTGCCGATGAAATAGTTGACAAGCCTTATGGCCTGAACTTTCGGTATCATCTGGTGAACCTGACTGACATCCCACACGATGAGCTTTCCAACCATCAGGAGTTCCAAGCCGTGCTGGCCGTGTTGCGGGGGTATGGGCGGCGAGAGGAAGGCATAGAAAATCTGGTGGACATCCTCAGGGCGTTGCCAGATAATAATCAGCACTTGAAGGACTTGGCCTTTTGGTATCTAAACCAAGGATGGGGGCTTAGTTATGATGCCCTACACACCGTAGTACTCAAAGCAAACTCGGAAACAGGAGAAAGAGATATGATTTCATATTCAGAACGTATGATAAACAAAGGCAAAGCTGAAACATTCGAGCGGCTACTGGGGCGGAAATTTGGTCCCTTATCACAGGCTGTTGAGAAACAAATTGACCAAGCCTCACCGGAAGAGATTAGTAAGTGGATTGATGAGCTTCTTACTGCCCAATCGCTTGAGGATATGTTTCCCGGTCATTCCACGGACTAAGCGCGTCCTTTCGGCACCTTTCCAGCGTCCCCCCACCGCATCAGGCTTCGCCTGATGCGACTCCCCCTCAAGGGGGGAGTTGTTTGCGGGGAGCCGTCCGCTTATTAGAAGCGTTTGTGGTAGCGGATGTAGGCGCGGTGGTTTAGTTTTTGCGCGGGGGTGGGGGCTGCGGATTGGGTGGCAGTGGCCTGTTGCAGGGGGGAGGTGTAGGTGCTGCCGGTGTTGAAGTATTGGTGGCCTACGGTGCCCGGTTGCAGGTTGCGCATTATGTAATCCAGGGTGCCGGGGGTGGCGGAGGTTATGGATGATATGCCGTCCTGGCCGGTGGAGCCGCCGCCGTAGCCGCCGTAGCCGAGGGCGGCTTCGTAGCCGGCGGTGAAGGTTTCGCCCAGGCTGAAGTTGGCGCCGAGGGACATGCCGCGGTAGTCAACCAGATTGCCGCGGGCGTATAGTTCCAGCAACTCCTTGTTCTTCAGGACTGAGAGGCCGTATTTCACTTCCAGGCCGTAGCTGCCTTCGTAGTTGCCGGCCATACCGCCGCCACCCCCATCGCCATTGAACGCGCCCATAGTAGCCTGCCAGAGTTGGTTGGCCTGACTACCGGTTGGGCCCCATTGCGGGTTGAAGGTTAGCGAGAGGCCGCGGTTGTCTGGCCGCGCCGCCCAGGCAAAGTTGAGGCCGACGCCCCATTCGCTGAGCTCGCTGCTGTGGAATAGTAGTGTGCGCAAATCAATGCCCACTACCAGGCGTGAGTTTGGTACTACGATATCCAGGCCGCCGCCGATTTCCGCGCCGCCGCCGCTGAAGCCATCACCGAAGTCCTGACGCCAGGTTGCTTCGCCAGTGAGGCGGAAGGTGTTGCCGGAATCAAGCGCCCGGTCATGGCTTACTTCCAGGCCCACTCGTGCGCGTCCGCTGTCCGCCTTCGTGCCGTTGGGGCCGTCTTCCTCGGTGTTGGTGAACATGGCATCGCCGATGAGGCCCAGTTGCAGCGGGGAGTCGGTGCCGTTGCCCAAGCCGCTGAGCGGTCGGGAGCCGCCAAAGCCGTAGGAGCGCATATTCACATCGTTGCTGTAGCGGCCATTGGGGTCGTCGCTCTGGACGATTTCAACCTTGCCCTTGTTAAAGCCCACGGTGCCCCACAGCCGTGCGCCGCCATCCAGTTCAAGGCCGAAGTAGGGATGCAGGCCGCTGATGCTGGTTTCGTGCACGCCGCTAACATCACCGACCTTGTAGCTCAGTTCAGAGTTGGCGCCGAGCACACCCAGACCCCAAATCTGATTGCTGGTGGCCACATCAATGCCAATCATCACGCCGCTTAAATCGCCGTCCAGGTCCACCTTCGCGTCGGTGGTGCCGTTCATGTCCGTATAGAAAGTGCGGCCCCAGAGAACAACCGGGTTATCAGCGTTGCCGCCGCCCGATGAGCCGGAACCCGCATCCGCGAAGCCGCTCGCCAGACCGGAAGCCTCACCGGATGAATCCGACCCGCCGTTCAGAACAACAGTAAAGCCAATATCACGCGGCATGACAAACTCCGCCGCACGCTGGCCATTGGCATAAGCATTGCCCCGTCCCCGCGCCTGATTTGCCAGGAACTGCATGGGGCTGGCACCTTGCAGCGAAAGACCCGACCCCTGCCCGCCGCCGTTAGCGCTCACAGCCATCCTGTGCCTGATTATATTATCAACCTCCATGGCAAGGCCGATGCTAACCGATGAGAGAGCATCCAGATTGGCCTGATTCATAATATCGAGGTCGGGGCCAATAGTAATCGCAATCTCCAGTATATCGCTGGCAATATTGTCATTGCCTGCCGCATCGGTGAACGCACCCGCAACCACGGAAATGGTGACCGTGGTGGCGACGCTGGTACCAGCGGTGAAGGTGGCCGTGTAATTATTGGTGCCCGATACTGGCGCGAGGGCGGACAGTGTGCCAGCCGTCTCCGGGCTGAGGGTAATGTCGTCCACCGTAAAGTCGGCTGGATCACTCGGCGCTTCGCTAAGGGTAAAGGTGATAGTAGTAGCGTCACCCGTCCTAACGCTGGTTTCGGCACTCAGCATCACAGTCGGATCATTATCCGTAACCATAATGCTATGCACAGCGCTCGCCTCATTCCCATTGCCCGCCGCATCATTGAACACATCCGCCGCCACAGAAATCATAGCCGTGACCTCATTATCGCCAGCAGTAAAGGTGGCGGTGCGAGTCAGGCCGGTAGTTGTCAGGTCAGACATGGTACCGCCGGTGGCTGTGATGTCGGCCAGCGCAAAGGTGGTTGAATCACCCGGCGCTTCGCTAAGGGTGAAGGTGATGGTAGCAGTCTCGGCGGTTTCAAGGCTGGTCGTCCCGGTGATGGTCACAGTCGGCGCCATGGTGTCATCAACCGTAATGACATGCACAGTGCTCGCCGTATTGCCATTACCCGCCGCATCATTGAACGCATTCGCCGCCACGGAAAGCGTGGCCATACCTGGGTTGGCGCCGGCGTTGAAGGTAACCGTGTAGTCCGTGCCGGAAGAACCCGAGAAGCCAGTCAGCGAACCAACACCCGTCGCCGTGATGTCCTCTATCGCAAAGTCGGTGGTGGCCTCGCTGGTGGTAAGGGTGATAGTAATGGTTGCGTTAGTTTCAGCGGTGTTCGCTCCGGCGATGGTGACAGTCGGCGGCGTGGTGTCCCTATCATCATTAGTAATAGTGCCCGTGGCGTCAGCAACCTCGGTGCCGCCCTCGGACACAGTGAAGTCAAAGGTCTCAGCGGGCTCAACATCATCATCATCATTGGCCGTTATCATGACAGTGGTCGTGCGCGCCCCCACCGCAATCATCGCCGTGCCTGTCGGGAAGCCGCCGGTGAAGTCCGCCGCATTAGCCGCGTTGGTGCTGCCGTCCGCCTCAACAGCCCAGGTGAGCGAGACAGCGGTGCCGACAACATCGGCACTGCGCGTGATGACAAACGCCATCGCATCGCCCTCGTCCGCGCTGACATTGGCAACGGAGTAGGTGATAGCCACATCATCATTTTCAATGGTGCCTGTGGCAGTGGCGACTTGGGTGCCGCCTACAGTTGCCCTCAAGTTGAAGGTCTCGTTCTCTTCAACATCTGTATCGTCATTGGCAGTTACCGTGATGGTAGCCATGGTCGCATTCACTGCAATCATCGCTGTGCCTGACGGGAAGCCGCCGGTGAAGTCAGCTGCGTTGGCGGCATTACTGGTGATGCCGGTAGCGTCAGTGGTGTAGCTGACAGTCTCGGCAGAGCCGGTAACAACGGCGCTTCGCACTACCACAAACGCCATCGCATCGCCCTCATCCGCGCTGACATTGGCAATGGTGTAGGTGATGGCAGGCACATCATCATTTTCAATGGTGCCTGTGGCAGTGGCGACTTGGGTGCCGCCCACAGTTGCCCTTAAGCTGAAGGTCTCGTTCGGCTCAACAGCGGTGTCATTGCTGGCCGTTACCGTGATGGTAGCCATGGTCATATTCACTGCAATCATCGCCGTGCCTGAAGGGAAGCCGCCGGTGAAGTCAGCCGCATCGGCGGGGTTGGTGCCGGTAGCGCTAGTGGTGTAGCTGACAGTCTCGGCAGAGCCGGTAACAGCCGCGCTTCGCACTATGACAAACTCCATCGCATCGCCCTCATCCGCGCTGACATTGGCAATGGTGTAGGTGATAGCCGCATCATCATTTTCAATGGTGCCTGTGGCAGTGGCGACTTGGGTGCCGCCCACAGTTGCCCTTAAGTTGAAGGTCTCGTTCTCTTCAACATCTGTATCGTCATTGGCTGTTACCGTGATGGTAGCCATGGTCCCATTCACTGCAATCATCGCCGTGCCTGACGGGAAGCCGCCGGTGAAGTCAGCCGCATTGGCGGCATTACTGGCGATGCCGGTAGCGTTAGTAGTGTAGCTGACAGTCTCGGCAGAGCCGGTAACAGCGGCGCTTCGCATTACCACAAACTCCATCGCATCGCCCTCGTCCTCGCTGACATTGGCAATGGTGTAGGTGACCGCTGGGGGCGTAACAGCGTCGTCATCATCCGTAATGGTCAGCGTGAGGCTGCCCTGACTTGGTGACACGTTATAGTCAGCCGTGTCCGTTACCGAGATGGTGATCGTGCAATCAGGCTCGTCCACATTGTTATCGACCTTGCCGGTAACAACAAAATCTATCTCGCCCTCATTGGTGTTTGTAACTGTCACCGTCGCCGGTATGGTGCTGGTTATGCAACTGGCGGCCGAGACAGTGCTGCCAAGTGTCACTACCACACTGCTCCCCACTGCCGGTGCCGGGTCCACCGCAACCAGCAGTGTCCACGACGCACCACTGGCCTCGGTCTGACTCTCGGCCTGGGGGGTAGTCAGTGTCACAGTGGGCAACGATGGTGGCACACCGGCATCAGCGACAGTGATGGTCAGCGCACTGCGGCTGCCGATGAGGTAAGAATTGCCGAACGCAGAGGGCTCGAGTGTCAAAACGATGGTGCCGCCGCCAGCAGCCGCCATGTCATCAACAAGGTCTACCATTCTTGATGCCATAGTTCCCGTGGCGGCGCCTACATTGATAGTCAATAGCCCGTCGTCGGGGCGGTCAGAGGCCGCGATGAATTCGCGCGACTGGGATACCGTTATTTCAATGGTATTGTTCTGGACGGGAGCGGGGGTTATGTCAAATGTCAATGTGATGGTATCGCCCTCGGTGGCCATGGTCGGGTTGCCGCTCGCAAAGCTGAACCGCGGGTTGAAGCCGGTGGGCGTCTCCGCTTCAACAGTGATTTCCAACTCAGTGGCGGCGGTGTTGTTGTTGCCCGCCGCATCGGTGAAGGCATTGGCAGAAACATTGAAAGTGGCCGTGCCTGCGGCGGAACCGGCGGTGAAGGTGCCCGTGTATTCAACCATGGAACCGGAGGTTAGCGTGAGGGTGCCCAGAGAGCCGTTGCCGCTGTGAACGACATCGCCCACCACAAAGTCGGAGGATGGCTCGCTGAGCGTGACAGTAAGCGTAGTAGTGTCATCGGTGGTGATGGTGTTATCCCCTGCGGTGATGGTAACTGTCGGCGCGGTAACATCAATGCCGTCAATCTGGCCGCTCGCCTCAACGCCGACATTGTCTGCAACATCAGTTGAGTAGAAGCAGTGATAGTTGCCGTTATCTGCCTCGGTGCTTAGCACATAGTCCGTCCCCTCTGAGTAGGCGACTGCGCCGTTGGGCACACTGGCGGGGCAGCTAGCATTGCCCTGACTCAGCCGCATCATCACGGTCGTGCCGTCGTCATCGTCCGCAGCGCTAACGGTTTTCGACATGGCAGGGTCGGTGTTGGCCGGGCCGGTGACTGTTACAGTCGGCGCTGCGGTGTCAATGGTTACAACCAAAGCGGTGGAGAGGGCGCCAGTCTTGCTGGGCTCGCTATGTTGGACGACGAAGTTATACGTCCCGTCAATCACAACGGATGAAGTGAGTTCTGCGCTAGTGCCGGAAACAGTGACACTGTTGCTTAAGGGGTTGAGGGAGCCGTCGGAGCTTTGGCGGAATAGCCGAACACTAGCCCCGTTGACGACATTCGTGACATTGAAGGTCGGGCTGCTGTCATTGGTGATGAGGTCGTCATTGCTACCGCTATTGGAGGCATCGGCCAGCGTCACATTCGGCGTTTGGGAATCACCCGGATCCGGTTCGGTAACCGTGACAGTGGCGGCGGTTTCGGTAGCGTCAGCGCTGATCGTGTAGCCGGTGCTGTCGGTCAGCGTCAAGATAACGCTGCCATTGCCGAGGTTGCCCGCCTGAGTCATCACCGACACTTGTATCGGGTCGCCATTGACTGGCAGGTTTGCCATGGTGGGAGCGGTGCCGCCAACAGAATCGTCTGGCGTGGTCACTGCAAAGTCAATCTGCAGGGGAATGAGGGCAGTTCTGCCGACGTTGTAGTGGTTAGGGGCCCTGCTTGCGGTGATGTCAAAGACAGCATTAGTGCCCTGTTCTACCGAGTCCACCAGTACCGAGTTAACGGTGGTGGGAGCCACAGACATAACCGGCGCGGCCACGGGATGGATAGGCGCGAAGCATTCGCTTGGGTCATCGCCGTTGCTGCCGCCAGCCGCCGAGCAGTTGCTGTTATTGTTTGCCCCGGTGTTGGTGGGGTCGTTACCCTTGCTCAGCACGACGAATGTGTAGGTGTCAATGGTGTTGTCGTTCAGGCAGTTGGTCTGATGATTATTCGGGCAGATAACCTCAAGGTATAAGCCGCCTCCATTTTCATCGCCATACTGGTTGTTGGTAGTGACGACACGGGTGCCGGTGGAACTGCCGCCCGAGATGGTCACATTCTCCTGCACGACAGCTGTT
>JBPCXV010000077.1:0-2869 GCA_051008235.1 Pseudohongiellaceae bacterium
CTGCGGTAGGATCGCCAACGGTAGCATGCACTGCGGCACGCCCGGCCACCGCGGTATCATTCAAGTTAAAAGTGCTGCCCCGTATTTGTGCGCGGGTTTCACCGCTCAACAAAACAGATTGCGCCGCACTACTTTGAGCACCACCCACAAACCGGCTGCCATCAATCACAACCGTTTGATTAAAATCAGTTCGCGGGTTAACCGCTCGAACATCAGCCAAGCCGCCATTGCGGAAAGTCACATCTTCAAACTTGAGCACGCCCAATCTATTGGCACTGGTGTTGATGCCATCTTGCACCGCGGCTTCAAACAACGCGCAAATCTGGCCTTCCGTTAACACTTCATCGAATATGAATAGCTCACTGAATTGAGAGGCGGTTTCGGTTAAGAATCCAGATGTAGCCAATGCGCCAACGGCTGATCGAGTAGCGCCGCTGATCGTATCGAACCAATCACCCTCAGCACCCGTACCTTCAAGCGCCAACACCGCATCGGTATCTTCCACACAATTGATATAGATTTTGTACTCGGAAGTAATCACAACAAAAACATAGTCGCGATTAGTGAAAGCGTTGGCCGCGGTGTATCTCGCGCTATTGCCCGCTGAAGTCTGCACAAACACTTCCGGCTTCCCATCGTTTATGGCAAAGCTAATACGCGCCGCGCCGGTTGCATCGGCTTGGCTGTATACAATATTTTCGGTTGTGAAATCGTTGATCGAGGCAAAGAAGCCAACACTCCCAACACCATCAGTGACCAATCGCCCGGTGGCAAAGTTAACACCTATTTCGAAATAATCGCCCGCACCATCAAAGTAAACAGCGGCATTGGTTGGGTCATTGATTAACGGCCCTTGCGTTTGAAAGAGTGGATCACCACCTTCCGCAATGCTCGTTCCGTCCGTTGTACTTATACCCACATCGACAATCGGAGAACCTAGCGCATTCAACCGCCAATAGTGATCGGGGCCGGGGCCATTTGGATCACTTTCGTTGCCGGTGTTGGTTAACGTGTCATTAAACCCACCGGGTGGCGCGGCATTCGATGCGGCCGGAAAAATACCGTTCACCGCATCCCACAATTCCGATATTTGCGCCGCGGTTAAAGCGGTGCGTGTATATACGTGGTGATGCCGGTCTAAGTCCTGAACCGCTAAAGTTGAACCGGGATATTCAAGCGCCATGGCTTCGGAGCCAAGCGCCACAAAGTCATTAAACCAAGATCGCGAATTGAATGTAGAACCGCTGGAAGATTCTGAAAAGTTAGTTATTTCTTCATCATTGATATACAGCTTGAATCCATCAACACCATCTTGGACCAAGGTGATCATTACAAAATAAGGGGGAAGAACGAAAAGCCCCGTATCTGCTGGAAAATATACGCGCCGGTAAAAATCACCCGTAGTGGTCCCGGTTTGCGTGAATTCTCCAATCGTCAAAATGATTGTTGTACCCGTTAGAATAGCGCCAAAATGCAAGGCCACATTTTCATTGCCTCCACCTGACGATTCACCCCAAGCCCATACAGCACGCCTATCCGAATCAAGTTGACCCGGTGTTGTGTTGTGAGTGACTAATATACTAACGCTGCCAACTGTATCGTTATCAAGTGGCGATTGTGATAACGCTTGTGAGAACTGCCCACTCGGATCAGATTGCCGCGTGTGGTACATCGGGTAGTTACCGATCCGCTGCGTGGTTACTGAGCCATCAAGGGTGTTAGTTGCTTGGTGTGGGGTGGAATATGTAAATCTAGTGTGATCGGTTAAGTTTAGATTTAACGTCCCTTCTAGCGGCTCGGTATTTGACCCGCCACCCAACCAGCCAAGCTGCATGTAAAAGGCCAAATCAGTTTCGGTGAACCGATCCAACATGTATTCATAGTAATCTTGCGGGGAAGCATCAAGCGCCGCGGCACTATGCAACCCTATAATCTGAGAATTGGTTGGTGGGTCATTGCGCCACAATAATGGCCTCTGGGTGATTGCAACCCCTTGAGTATTTAAATTCGGCGCGCCTGTTGTGCCTGTTTGGATGCCATTAACACCCACCAACCCATTTAAGGTTGAACTAGCAAGAACATCATCCACCCAAGAATCAATATCAATTCCAGTGCCTGCGAAATCATTGGTAACGGCCGTTTCAACACCGTTCAAATGAAGCACAACGCCATTGCCATCTGCACGCTGCGTGAAGGTTGCGATATAAGGAACACCGACTTCAACCGTACTCGCCGCCGTTCTCGATCTATACCAATCAGTGCCGCCCGACGCCACAATTCTGTTGATATTTAGCTGTAATCTATTGTCCGGCGTGTAATTAATATTTAAGCAAGTGGCTGCGCTTAAAGATGTGCTTGATCTATAACCTATTGAAAATAAAACAACGCCTTCGTTGACTGACTCAAAACTCGCGTCTTCTGTCATCAACATAAAAGCAATGCTGATCGACCCGGTGGTAAATCCAGATTGAGCGGGATGCCCCACTTCTGTGGAATCACTAAAAACGGATTGTGTTGCTGCTAATGTTCGCCAATTCCCATATTCCCACGGCTCGTTTCTGATTATGCCGGGGGATTCACGCAATGGGTTGCCGCTTATATCAAGATCACACACACCACCATCGCCAGCATTCAAATAAGCGCCGCTGGCTTCGTCCATCGGGTAATCAAGGTGAGGTGTGTTTAGTGTCGCCAATATCGCGGCGAAAGCATTAGCCATTGGTTAGCACCCACCCAACTGTTGAATTGCCCGCGTTGCCATTGTTCTGGTTGCCATCCAGTGTTACGCCTTTGAATTTTACGGAAGTCACCGCGGTTGTTGTGATCTGGAATAGATCGCCACTTGAACCGGGGATTTGTTGCATAGTAC
>JBPCXV010000078.1:0-4602 GCA_051008235.1 Pseudohongiellaceae bacterium
CCGCAGAAAGCATCACAGCCCCAGCGCCATCCACAGAGCCAGCAACACCCTGAGAATGGCCACCAGATTTTTCTCGCCTTCAGCGATTGGGTATGGGGTTGATGGCCGATTGGAAAGCCGTAGGCGAGATATCGCTAAGGCTAAGAAATTGAAAGAGGAACACAGCAATGGTTAAACAAGCTCGCAAATTTGACGCGGCAGCCATCCTGGACTCTGACGAGGCGATTGTCGAATACATGGCAGCTGCTTTTGAAACCGGAGATGCAGCATTTATAGCCGACGCGGTCGGCGTGGTCGCCTGTGCACGTGGTATGAACGACATTGCCAGGGAATCCGGCTTGTCCCGCGAACAACTCTATCGTTCGTTCAGCGCTAGTGGTAACCCCACCATCAAAAGTATGTTGGCCGTCATGAAGGCTTTGGGAATGAAGATAACTGCAGAAGCACATACAGCCAGTGACCGTTCAGCCTAGATGGAAGAACACATAAAATAATTCACCCCCAATCCCACAATTTTCCAAATCCCTGCCTATACTTCTTGACACAAGCCCCCGATTTGGTAGATTATGCCCCTGATGGGCAAGCATCCATGCGGGCTTCGTGCGTAATTAACCTAAATCGTAACGAAGGAGTATCAATATGCAACCGTCCCAACAGTCCCACAAAGGCAAGAACGAAACCAGACACAACGAAGGATTTAAGGCCGCCCGTAATTTGGAATCGACAGGAATACCGAGAGACCAGGCGGAGGCCATCGTCAAAACAGCCACGAGCGAGGCAATCCTGATTGTGAACACTCACGCTCTGTCAAAAGAAGATTTCAGGCAGGAAATGAAAGACTTCAGGCAGGAACTGGATGCGCGTAATTACGTCACCCAGGAGCAGCTTGCCGTGCTGACTGCGCAGTTGGACACCAAGTTTGCGAATCTGAAAACCCAAATGGCAGAGATGAAAACCGAAATGGGGCAGAAAATAACGAAAGCCAGCGTCTGGGTCGTAGTGATACTCGGAGGGCTCACCGCACTACTACAGGGCGGCCTGCTCGTTGTGCTATCACAAATTCTGGATAAGTTGTGAAACAGCGAAACCTCACGGAAGAGGGTGCAAGGTCCATTACCCGAAATAAACTCGAGCAGGAACTGGATGTGCACAACTACCCCCTCCACCGGCCACACCTTGTGTCGCTGGTGGGGGGCTTCCCGATTTGTCTCACACACACCGAGCCCCCCGCTCAACCCGTCGCGAACTCCAACTCTCGCCATCGGCCAGCCCCCAGCCCAACCCTCGCCACCGGCCAGCCCACCGCAAACCCCCAGCCGAGCCCTCGCCCAGCCACCGCACCCCCTCCGTGCCACCCCGCCCACACCCCAACAATTTCCCCTTGACAATGCTATTCAACTGTGTAAAATGCCCGGTTCAGCATCGTACACAGCCCCACCACAGGCGTATGAACAGCGTGGATACTAGCTCTCAGCAGTAATGAGCAAGGCGGCAATAGGCAAATGATTACCAGAGCCCCGCCCCACCCGATAGCGAGGCCGCCACAACCCACACCAGGCCGGAAGCCACAAGCGGCCACATACCGGAAGCGGAAGCCACGCACCACACAGGAAGCCACAAACGACCACACGCAGGAAGCCGCCACACCACCACTATTACTACTACTACATACCCGGCCGCCCCAACAAAGGAACAAAACAACATGCACACCCCACCCCCCCCACACCAACCATCACCCCACAACCCATCTCCGCCCCCGATTGAGGCCGCCCCCACATCACCCAACACAGAGGATGGTGAAAGCCACCCCCCGTCCCCAACCCCCACTCACAAGCAGAGCCACCCCCCGCACACACAAACCACCCCCCCCCCCCCGCACACAAGGGGAGGCAAGGGCAGGGTAACCCCCTCACTAACAAACCCACACGGGACAACATCACCATGAACCCACTCCAAACCCAAACCCAAACCCGTCGCCAAGCCACCATGAACCCACCCCGAACCCAACCCCGCCACGAGGCCATCATGCAATCACTAAAAACCCGCCGCAAGGCTATCAGCACCACCCCCCACCCCCGCTCCCCAGAGACGGGGCGAACACATTCGCTTGCCAGCACTCCGAGCCGGGGTGATGAAAGCAGGCGCTCTCCACAGGGGAGCAATCGGAAGTTTGGGGATTGCTTGCCGTTTGGGCGGCATCCGGGCGCGGCGGTCAGGCGGCTGCGCGCGCGCTTTTTGCCGGGTTTGGCATTGGCCGGGCTTCGGCGCGAGTTGACGGCTTCCGGCGCGGGCGGGCGGGCGCGGTTCAGTGCCGCACGGGCACTCGTCAGCCTCCCCGCCACCCTGCTGCTGGCCGTTGCCGTTTATGCGGCTTCCTTTGTAACGCCGTTCAGCGTTACCGAGGCGCAGGCGCAGGGGGCACCGCTGGGTCTTCGGCCAACGAATACAGCAGTTAATGAAGAGCAGCCCAATGGTAATTGGAATGCTATTCTCGTTAGCATTCAATTGCAGCCTCGAGCAGCGCAAGGTACGGTAGTCCGTTTGGCCTACGAGGAATCCCGCCCCGGCTGTCTGGCGCCGCTTGACTATGACCCTCCCGGTGTCCTCCCGTTAGGCAACCGCACAACCGTTACACTCGGCCCCGGGTTTGCTTCTTCCGGTGAGCAAATTAGATTTTATCCGGGGCTGGATGATGTAAAGATCGGTAATTGCACGGTTACCGTAACGCTGGTTCCGGCAGCCGGCTATACGCCTACCGAAGGCATTGCCGACGGCAGTGGCGCCAATGCCTTCATCAGCATCACTCTCAACCTTACCGACACCCGCGACTCAGGCGTCCCACCCGTAGCCAGCCTCACGGCACCCGGCACCGCCAACAAGGGCGACACCATCACCTTCACCATCAGCCTCGCCCCCGTGCCGGCGACGGCGATAACCATCGGCCTGTCAGGCGTCTCCGATGGCAACTTCATATCCACCATCCCCGATTTCGTCGCCATCGCAGCCAACGAGGACAGCGCCACCTTTAATGTAGTCACCAATGCCGCCGCCGCCGCCGACAGCGGCGATGTGGTCGTCACAATGGTAGGCGGCTACGGCGCCGGTTTCGCAGTGGCCGCCGCTGCCACCAGCGCCAGCGTGGATATCGCCAGCGGCGGCGGCGGCACCCCGACCCCGTCCGCCACGCCAACCATAGCGCTGGACGATACCACCAACGGCGGCAGCAATGACGACAACCTCACCAATACAGGTGAGCCGACTTTCAACATCGGCAACCTTGCCACCGGTGCGACTGTCACTGTTCTGGCCGTTAGCCCCAACGGATCGTCCCATGTGAGACTAATGACAGTGGCAGCCAGCGCTACCGAAGCGGTTACTTTTGCCGCAACCGGCACTAGTTGCGAGGTTGCTAGCGACGGTGGCACCTTTTTTCTCCCTTTTACCAGCGGGTGCAACTTAAGCGACCAAGGCGACTGGACTATCACCGCCACCCAGCACGCGCCCGGTGCGCTGATCTCCGAGACCGTCACGCTGACGCTGACGCTGGACACCACAGCTCCAACCCTCACCCTGGCCACAGGCGAGACCAACCTCGCCGCCAGTGGCGCCACTGCCACTATTACTGCCACTGTCTCCGAGGCCAGCAATCTGGAAGCAGGTGACTTCACCGTCAGCGGCGGCGGCACCCTGTCCGGCTTCACGACGATATCGGGCGCAGGCATCCCGGACAACACCTACACCATCATCTACACCTCCGCCAACGCCACCGCCAGCGAGGTAACCGCCACCATCTCTGTCGCGGCGGATGCCTACGCAGACACGGCGGGCAACAACGATGGCGTCGGCGCCTCGGTGGACATCACCGTCGCGGCGATGCAGGCGCAAAGCACCCCGCCGACCATAGCGCTGGACGATGCCTCCAACAGCGGCAGCAATACCGACAACATCACCAACGACGGCACCCCGACATTTAACATCGGCAGCCTCACGACCAATGCGACTGTCACTGTTCTGGCCGTTAGTCCCAGTGGCTTGATCCATGTGAGACTAACGACAGTGGCGACTGGCGCTACCGAATCGCTTACTTATACCGACAACAGCAGCTGCGATTATAGTTTCGACTCTGGCGCCAATTTTAGACCTGATACCCAGTGCTTCCTTAATACGGGTGACGATAGCGACAACGGCGGCTGGACTATCACCGCCACCCAGCACGCGCCCGGCGAGACGATCTCCGAGGCCGCCATGCTGACGATGACGCTGGACACCGTAGATCCCACCCTCACCCTGACCAGCGACGCCACCAACCTCGCCGCCAGTGGCGCCACCGCCACTATTACTGCCACTGTCTCCGAGGCCAGCGATCTGGCTATGGATGACTTCACCGTCAGCGGCGGCGGCACCCTGTCCGGCTTCGCGGCGGTAATGGGCGAGGACAACACCTACACCATCACCTTCACCTCCGCCAACGCCGACACCAACGAGGTAACCGCCACCATCTCTGTCGCGGCGGATGCCTACGCAGACACGGCGGGCAACAACGATGGCACCGGCGCCTCGGTGGACATCACTGTCGCGGCAGGTGCGGCGGCGCTGCCGGTA
>JBPCXV010000079.1:0-12535 GCA_051008235.1 Pseudohongiellaceae bacterium
AACTAAACTGGCCTTTTACAACAACCGATGCTTTGGAGATACTCTAACTTCCTCGGCAGCAGCTTTGAGAGTTTCTTTCTGGTAAGGAGACGAGGGCGGGGGAAGGCGGTGCCGCACACGCCATAAATACATCCCTGTAGGCTCAGCAGTGGCTATCCTGCCACAGCATGGTGCTGAACAGCCCTACCGCGCCCCCGCCCTCATGCAAAATGAATAGTCCTTTATGGGTTTGCTTCGGTTATCTTGGTCGTTGGTGGTATTGCACTGCCTTGTCCAGCCTTGTCTTCATGCAAAATTATCGTGGTGGGTATTATAGCCCAAATGCAACAATAGATGGTTGGTTAGTGTGTAGCTTACTTGTCGCATGAGGTCTTTATCCTCTGGCACGAAATCTATTATTTGGGTTACTGGCAGTCCCTGATAGCCGCAAGGGTTGATGCGGGTGAAGGGTTCAAGATTCATGTTTATATTTAGGCTTAGGCCGTGGTAGCTCCAGCCGTTTTTGATGCGTAAGCCCAGTGCTGCTATTTTGGCATTATTGGTATAGACGCCGGGGGCACCGGGGCGAGTGGTGGCGGTGATTTTGTATTCTTGCAGGGTGTCAATTATTGCGGATTCAATTATGTTTACCAGATTGCGTACGCCGAACTTGCGGCGTTTCATATTTAATAGCAGATAGACAACGAGTTGGCCGGGACCGTGGTAGGTGACTTGTCCGCCTCGGTCAATTTGTACAATCGGGATATCTCCGGCATTCAGGATGTGTTCGGCGCGGCCGCTTTGGCCTTGGGTGAATACGGGTTTGTGGCTTAGGAGCCATATCTCGTCGTTCTGATCAGGCGTGGGTTGTTCGGCGCGGTGGCGCATGGCTTTCCATATTGGTTCGTAGTCTTGCAGGCCGAGGCGGCGTACGATTAGGCGAGGTAAAGACGAAGTCGCCGCAGCAGATGGCGAAGCTTCAAACCATTTGTAGTTAGTTAATGCCACAGCTTGCTGTTAGTCGGAAGTCCAGCTTTTTAGCATTAGGGATAGCCAGTCGTTGAAGCGTTTGAATAGGCCGCCTTGTTCTATTGCTTGCATGGTTACGACATCGGCGGTGTAAAGTAGTTCGTCGTTGAGCATTACATTTACTGTGCCCATTTGTTGTCTGTCTGCAAGTGGGGCGTAGATGGTTTGGGGTACATCAATGGTGGCGGTGAGGGTTTCTGCCTGGCCTCGCGGGATGGTGAGCCAGGCTTCGTCTTCAACGCCGAGTTCTACTGTGTTTTGGGCGCCGGACCAAATTGGCACGGTGGTGAGCACCTGGTCTTTGCTATAGAGGCGGTGGGTTTCGAAGTAGCGGAAGCCGTAGGTGAACAGTTTCTGGGTTTCTATGGCGCGGGATTCTTCGCTGTCGGTGCCCATTACTACTGAAATCAGGCGCATGCCGTCGCGTTCGGCGGAGGCTACCAGGCAGAAGCCTGCGGCGTCGGTCCAGCCGGTTTTGAGGCCATCTACATTGCGGTCTCTGAATAGCAGGGTGTTGCGGTTGGGTTGGCGTATGTCGTTGTAGGTGAACTCGCGTTCGGCATACATGGGGTAGTAATTTGTGTGGCGGGTGATGGTGGCGCGGGCGAGAATGGCGAGGTCTCTGGCTGACATGGTGTTGTAGTATTGTTCGGTGTCCAGGCCGCTGGCGTTCATGAAGAAGCTGTCTTGCAAGCCAAGCACTTCCGAGTATTGGTTCATCATATCGGCGAAAGCGTCTTCGCTGCCGGCGATATGTTCGGCGATGGCCACGCTGGCATCGTTGCCGGATTGCACAATAATGCCGCGTAACAAATCTTCCACGCTGACTTCTGTGTCAACCTCAACAAACATCTTTGAGCCTTCCATGCGCCAGGCTTTTTCGCTGATGTAAACATTGTCGGTGGGTAGCAGATTGCCGCCGATGATTTCTTCTATGGCGATGTAGGTGGTCATTATCTTGGTTAAGCTGGCGGGAGGTAAGGGCTCATCGGCATTCTCTTCAACGATGATGTGGCCGGTGGTGGCATCTATGAGGATGTAACTGGTTGCATTAATCTCGGGCGCTCTGGGTATGATGGAGGCGGATGCGCCGTATAAGGTGCCGGAGACGAATAGCAAGGCTGTAGAGAGAACCAGCCCCCATGGCCGGATGGTGGTTCGCCCGGCAACAATTATGGAGGAAAGCAACTTGTGCGAGAGGGTGGCAATCAGCCGACGAGGCTGCTTGAAAGATGAGTATAAGTATTGGATTAGCATGAAGTACCTCTAATTAAATATGCGTGCCGGTTTCGTGTTGGCCTCGCCGCCTATTCCAGCACAGTGTACGGATTTCCCAGGTCGGCGGCAACCACACGTCTGCTGGTGCGGCGCAGTTCGTTTTCATTGGGCATGGGGCCAACCCGAACTCTATGGAGCAAACCCAGCTGCGGGCTGTTGTAAGGGCGAACTATAACAGGATGTTCAGTCAGCTGCGCCAGTTGGGCGGCCAGGCCATTGGCGGTGTTGATATCACCGAAAGCACCCACTTGCAGGTAACGTTTTTCGGTGGTAGCAACAGAAGAATCAGACGCAGCAGGGGGTGATTCGGTTACCGCCCGCATCTGACTGCCATCGACATTCACTACGATGGCATCCAGTTGCACCCGGGCTGTGCCGTGTCCGGCGAAGCCGAGTTTCAGCGCGGCGCCATAAGACAAATCAATCAGGCGCTCACCGTGAAACGGGCCGCGGTCATTAACTCGCACTACCAGGCTGCGATTATTGTTCAGGTTGGTAACCCGCAGGTAACTGGGAATGGGCAGGCTCTTGTGTGCCGCCGTGGCTTGATACATATCAAAAACCTCGCCGTTGGATGTGCGATGGCCGTGAAACTTCTGTCCATACCAGGAAGCGATGCCGGTGGCACTGTAACCCGCTTCCGTATCCATCACATGATAGGTTTTGCCCAACACTGAATAAGGGCTGCGGTTACCGGCGATACCCCGTTGTAAAGGTTGCGGTACCACCTCGGCAATGGCATCGGGCGAGATAGGCACATCGGGCGCCCTGTCCTGCTTGATGGAATAACGGCCTGCATTGGGATTATCACTACTGCCACCCAGCGAGCCTATGATGCCACAGGCGGTAACCGTCATCAGCAGCATTGCTGTTGTCAGCCGTGCTACCAGCCTTGTGTAATTTGCAATTCGCATCGTTATGTAGTCGGCAGTTCCCTGCCGGTTCATTAACGGGAGCCATCAGCGCACCAGTGAAAGGCATTAGCGGATTAACGAATGTTTAAAGAGTTACCATCAAACCTTTTGCCAGTCAGGGTGTTGGAACGGGTGTGGGTCTGGATGGACATCAACAGGCCAAAGCCAATGAACAGGGTCAGCACCGAAGTGCCACCACGGCTAACCAGCGGCAACGGCAGGCCGATAACCGGCAGCAGGCCGGACACCATCGCCATATTAACGAACACATACAAAAAGAAAGTTAGCGTAATACTCCCGGCCAGCAGACGACCAAACATCCCCTCGGCATTCAACGCAATATAAAACCCCCGTACCAGCACAAAAAAATACAGGGCAATGAGACACAACACACCGAGCAATCCAAACTCCTCGGCCAGAACGGCAAAAATAAAATCCGTACTGCTCTCGGGAATAAAATCAAGATGCGATTGCGCGCCGAGCTGATACCCCTTGCCATACAAGCCGCCAGAACCGATGGCTATCTGCGATTGAATGATGTTGTAACCAGCCCCGGTCGGGTCCAGATAAGGGTCAAAGAAAGTCAGTATGCGATTTTTCTGATGGGGTTGAGCTAAAAACAAATACCAGGCTGGTGATGCCAGCGCCAGCGCCAGCAAGCCGCTGAACACGAAACGCCAGTTGATGCCCGCCAGCAATATCACGAACACGCCGGACATGGCAACCATAAACGCGGTGCCAACATCGTTTTGCAGGGCAATCAGAATTACCGGAATCAGCGTGAACACCACAGCCCAGAATGTGTGCTTGAAACTGGGCGGCAGTGGCCGGATAGCCAGATACCAGGCCAGCAACACGGGGACGGCGAACTTCATCAGTTCCGATGGCTGGAAGCTGGGCAGGCCGGGCAAATCCAGCCAGCTTCTGGCGCCGTTCTCCTCCACGCCAATCAACAGCACCAGCCCCAGCAAAACCAATCCTGCAATATAAACACCCACCGCCCAACTGCGTAGCAGCCGCACTTCAAGTTGCGCCATGCACAACATAACAATCAAGCCCGCCAACATTATCCAGGCCTGATGGCGCACTGTTGCAGTAGCCCCGTCGCTGGCACTGTAAAGCACAAACAATCCGCCGCCACAGAGCATTACCACACTTGCCACCAGATGCGGGTCAACACGAACCAGTTGTAGCAAAGCCAGAATGCGCTTCACAACAGGGTTGATTCCCCGCAGGCGAGACAGATACGAGCTGTGGTGTGAATAGTTGTGAATGTTCATCGGTTGCTGAGGGCAGAGTCGGAGCCGTCTTCCAGCGCGGCGAAGTTGGTTGCAAGAATTTCCAGCAGGTAAGTGTCAATAATTTCTTTGGCGATGGGGCTTGCCACTGTGGCACCCCCTCCGCCGTTCTCCACGAATACCGCCAGGGCGATTTGCGGTTTCATCTGCGGATTCTCCACCGGGGCATAGCCAATGAACAAGGCATGATCTTCGTGCAAGTCGGTTATCTGAATGTCATCGCTGTCATTAATGTTCTGGCTGATGCCCACCACTTGTGCGGTGCCGGTCTTGCCCGCCATCTTGTAAGGCATGTCTTCATCCAGCATCGCCGTGTAGGGATAGGCGCCGCCGTAATCGCGGAAATTGCGCGTGAAGGGACGATGCACCACATCGGTCATGGCTTGCTCTATGTAATCCCAATAGTCAGCATCCCGTAGCACGATGTCTTCCGGCAACTGATGTTCAGGCAGAGAGGGCGGCGGAAAAGAATAGGAGGCGGCGGAAGGCGGCGAGAGCGCAGGCGACGAGCCGTAAGGTGCGTAAGGTGTGCCATCCACCGCCATCAGCAAACGCGGTTGCACCACCCTGCCCTTGTTGGCAACGATGGCCATGGCCGTTGCCAGTTGCAGCGGCGTTACCCAGGTGTAGCCCTGGCCAATGGAGGCGTTAATGGTGTCACCGGGATACCACGGTTCGCCGTGCGCTTCCTCTTTCCAGTCCCGCGATGGCAACACACCGGTGCGGGCGTAACCCATATCAAGCGCAAAGTTCTGACCAAAACCGAAATGGGAAAGGAACTCGTTCATCAGGTCTATGCCCATGCGATTGCCAAGGTCATAGAAAAAAGTATCGCAGGATTGATAGATGGCGCGGCGTAAATTCGTTACTCCATGACCGCCGCCACCTTCGGAGCGAAAAGTCCAGTCATGCCAGCGGTGTTCCACGCCCGGCAAGGTGAAATAGCCGGGGTCATTAATGGTGGATTCATAGTCCACAAGTTCCAGATGCAACCCGCCCAACGCGAGAAAAGGTTTGATGGTGGAACCGGGCGGGAACGGATTGGTGCTGCGGTCAAACAATGGTGTGTTGATGTTGTCATTCACCAGTTTGCCGTATTCGGCATTGCTAATGCCGGTAACGAACAGGTTGGGGTCAAAGCCGGGCTTGCTCACCATGGCAAGAATGCCGCCGGTGGCCGGTTCAATGGCAACCACCGCCCCGCGATGCTCACCCAGAGCGCGCTCGGCGGCCATTTGCAACTGGCTGTTGAGATGCAGGGTCAGATTGCGACCGGACCTGGGGTCAATGCGGTCCAGCTGGCGCATAACTTGGCCGAGATTATTCTTCTCCACGGTTTCCTGGCCTACCGTGCCGTGTAGTAATTTTTCGTAAGTGCGTTCCACGCCGGTTTTGCCGATATGGTTTGAGCCGCGGTAGTTGTCAAGTTCCTGCTCGCTCATGTTCTCCAGTTCTTCCCGGTTAATTTCGGAAACATAGCCCACTGTGTGAGCCATTAGTGTGCCCATTGGATAATGTCGTACGAATTGCGCCTCTATGGAAAAACCCGGCAGGCGATGACTGTTGGCGGCGATGCGTGAACGTTCTTCTTCGCTTAATACAAATTTTAGCGGCACCGATGAATGGGGCACCCGGTCACGGCTGAGGCGGGTGTTAAATTGTTCTATCTCTTCCTCACTCAAGTCAATCAGGTTAACAAGAAATTTTAGCGAGGCATCCAAATCGGGCACTCGCTCGCGCACCAGTGTGAGGTTGTGGATGGGTTGATTGTCGGCCAGCAAGCGGCCGGCGCGGTCAAAGATAAGGCCGCGCGGGGGAGAGACATGTTGGGAGTGAAGGCGGTTGCCATCGGCTCGTGCTGAGAAATATTCGTGCTGATAAACCTGCAAGTTCACCAGCTTGACCACCAGCAGGACGAACGCAAACAGCACGAGACCGGCCAATATTACCAATCGGCGCCTGAATAGTCTGCGCTCTGCTTCATGGTCTTTCAGTTGCCACTTGCTGAACATCTATAAATCCTCAACTGTGCCGGATATTTAACCACATTTGACCGCCGGGCGGAAGCCTTCGGGCTTATTTCAGGCCGGCAACAGGCTTGCCAAAGCTCCACAAATCTTCAAGGCTATACAGCTCACGTGCGGACGCAGTCATGATGTGCACCACCACATCACCAACATCAACCAAAACCCACTCCGCGTGTTGCCGACCTTCCACACCAACAATAGTCAAACCACTTGTCTTGCACTTCTTGATTACTGCATCAGACAACGCCTTGATATGGGTGCTTGAGGTGCCCGTGGCGATTACCATGTAGTCGGTTATGCCAGTCAGTTTGCGCACATCAATACAGCTGATGGTGCGACCTTTGATGTCTTCCAGTTCGGCAAGCAATAGCTTTGATTTTTGTTTACTGTTCAAGTCTTTTGGCTCTCCTCATTTTCGTATCTCGCGTAACTCATGCTTACTCCTGATAACCATATAATTTATGTTCGCGGATGTAGTTGAGTACGGCGGGTGGTAATGATGTGGTGCAATCTGTGCTTTGACGAGTGCTTGCATCTATACTTTTGCGAGTGCCGACGGCTATGCGGTTGTGAGCACTTGCAGCCATGTGGTTACGTAAGTCTGTGGATGAAATATCCACAGCAAAATTAGAATCAAAATAAATACTGCCACTGGCGGTTTTAAATAGATGAGACGAGCCCGGTTTCAGGCGCTCTTTGAACCATGCAGCCTTGCGCATTGACTTATCCAGTTGCGCCCCCTTGCGGCCCAGTACCAGCAGGTGTGTCAGCTCAAACAGCCGCTCCCATTGATGCCAGCCAGTAATGCCGGTAAAGGCATCCAGACCGAGGATGAAGACCAGAATTGCATCGGGACTCTTACTGCCAGTGCGCAGCGCAGTCAGCGTATCCACAGTGTAGGAAACCCCCTGCCGGTTAATTTCAATAGGGTCAACTTCCAAACCATCAATGTCTTTTACAGCAAGTCGAGCCATTGCCAAACGATGATCTGCGCTGGCAGTGGCGTTAGTACGATGAGCAGGATGATAACAAGGTATGAGTTTAACTTTATCCAGTTGCAAAATATCCATGGCATGCTGCGCCACTGCAATATGACCATTATGAACAGGATCAAACATACCGCCGATTACCCCCAGACGCTGGCCTGAACCCGATCTTTTATATTCTTGCCCATCAGACATACCATTCATTACTCCCGAACATGTCCATCCCCCAACACAATAAACTTCTGCGAAGTTAGCCCTTCCAGACCAACCGGCCCGCGGGCGTGCAGCTTGTCGGTGGATATGCCTATCTCGGCACCAAGCCCGTATTCAAATCCGTCGGCGAAGCGAGTTGAGGCATTCACCATCACCGAACTGGAATCCACTTCGCGCAGAAAGCGTTGCGCTCGCAGGTGGTTTTCGGTGAGGATGGAATCTGTGTGTTGTGAACCGTAAGTGTTGATGTGTTCAATGGCAGCATCCAGCCCCGCCACTATCTTGATTGAGAGGATGGGGGCGAGATATTCGGTTGCCCAATCTTCTTCCGTGGCGGGAGCAATAGCGGGAACAATGGCGCGGCTGCGTTCGCAACCTCTGAGTTCTACCTGTTCTGTGGCATGCGGTGTAGCAAGTTGTTTAGCATACGATTCAGCAAGTGGCTTAACCGCTGCTTTGGCATGCTGCTCGGCAAACGCCGCCACTAGCAATGGCAACACCCGCTCCGCCACACTCTCGGCTATCAACAGGGATTCCAGTGTGCAGCAAGTACCAAAACGCTGGGTCTTGGCATTGACTGTTACACTCACCGCCTTATCCAGGTCTGCCCCGTCGTCAATATAAATGTGGCAGTTGCCATCAAGGTGTTTGATGACCGGCACTTTTGCATCGCGGCTGATGCGTTCAATCAGCCCCTTGCCCCCTCGCGGCACAATCACATCCACATATTCCGGCATGGTGATAAGTTCAGCCACTGCTTCGCGTTCGGTGCGAGCCAGCACTTGCACTGTATCGGCACTCAGGCCGGCTGTTTGCAAACCGCTATCAATACAGGCGGCGATGGCCTGATTGGAATGCACCGCTTCGGAACCGCCGCGCAAAATGGCCGCGTTGCCGGATTTCAAACACAAACTCGCCGCCTCGCAAGTTACATTGGGGCGCGATTCATAAATGATGCCGATGACACCCAGCGGCACGCGCATACGGCCAACCTGAATGCCACTTGGGCGATAGCTCATGTCACTAATAGCACCAACCGGATCATCCAGCGCCACCACCTGACGCAAACCTTCAAGCATTGCGCTAATGCGCGCTTCGGTTAATTCCAGCCGGTCCAGCAGCGCCGCATCCAGACCCTTTTCTTTGGCGGCTGCCATATCTTTTTGATTGGCTTGCAGCAGGCTGCCGCGCTCGGCGCTGATAGCATCAAGAATTGCCAGCAGTGCCTGATTCTTCTGCGCGGTTGTGGCTTTGGCAATCAGCCGCGAGGCGGCTCTGGCGCGTATGCCCAAGTCTGCCATGTAGTCAGTTATGTTTGCTGTCAGCTTGCTTGTCATCAGGCCTGTATTATAGCGCAGATGCGGCGTAGATACAGTGCAGATAAGGATAGACAAGCCGGGCTTTCGGTTTTATTATGAGCCCCACCGAAATAGTGAGGCCTTAACTGATGTCCATAGACCCCCCGCACTCTCATAACAGCCACGATAGCAGTAGTGGTAATAGTAGCGATGGCAGCAAGTCTGCCACAGTGCGCACTCCAAGTTTTTTGCAGGCACTGCTTCCTGTTGCCGTGTTGATATGCCTGTTGACATTCTCGGTATTTCTATACGGCGAGGATGCCAGCCAGGGCGCTAACCAGATTGCGCTTTGCGTGGGCGCCATGGTTGCGGCGCTGATAGGCTGGCGCAACGGAATGACTTGGGACAGAATAGAGGCAAGCATCATTAGCGGCGTCGGGGTGGCCGTTAAGCCCATACTTATCCTGTTCAGTGTGGGTCTGTTGATTGGCAGCTGGATTATGTCGGGCACAGTGCCGACGATGATTTACTACAGTCTGTTGTTGCTGGACCCATCCATTTACTACGCCGCCGCTTGCCTGATTTGCGCTTTCATCGCCCTGAGCATTGGCAGTTCCTGGACTGTGGCCGGCACAATAGGCATTGCTCTCATCGGTGCCGCCGCTGGCATGGGTCTGAGGGTGGATATCACCGCCGGTGCTATTATTTCCGGCGCTTATTTTGGTGACAAGATGTCGCCGCTGTCGGAAACTACCAACCTCGCCCCCGCCGTAGTCGGCACAGATTTGTTCACCCACATTGGGCACATGGTGTGGACTACACTGCCCGCCATCATCATCGCGCTCATTATTTATGTGTTGCTCGGCCTCAACATTGACCAAGCCGCCAGCGCGGATGATTTGGCCATCACCCTGCGCCTGCTGGAACAACACTTCACACTGAACTTGCTCATGCTGTTGCCGGTGGTAGTGCTGCTGGTCATGGCCAATCGCAAACTCCCGGCCATCCCCACTATTCTTACCGGCGCCGCAGTTGCCATCGTGCTGGCCCTGCTGTTTCAACGCACAGCCATTATGGCGCTGACCGATGGCAGTTACGATATTGAAGTCACTGGCACCATAGTGGATAACGAAGGCGAAGCGACGCTGCCTGTTGCCGGGGCTAGCGACATCATAGTTGACAATGAAGGTGAGGCAACACTATCTGTCGTCGATGCCACCGCCACCGAGAACATGAATCTGGTCTTCATCGTATCTCTGTCGCCAGTCTCGGACGAACAAGTTACAGTTGATTACGCCACTGCGGACGACACTGCAATCGCAGGCGAGGACTATGCCCAAGCCGCAGGAACCCTGACCTTCGCCCCCGGCGCAGCCAACATGCAAGTCACAGTGCCTGTAATCAATGACAACATAGTCGAAAACGACGAAGTTCTCACGCTAACCTTGTCAAACGGAACCAACGCTGCTCTTGGCGATGCCCCCAATATTTTTCTGGGCTTGTTTCCGGGCGTGTGGACAACGCTGTTTGACGGCTTTGTGTTAAGCAGCGGCAATGAATCGCTGGATGATCTGATGAGCGGGGGTGGCATGAGTTCAATGCTCAGAACAGTGTGGCTCATTCTCTGCGCGATGGTGTTCGGCGCGGTGATGGAATTTACCGGCCTGCTTCAGCGTCTGGTTGATTATGCGCTGTCCTTCGTTCATAGCACCGGTAGCCTTATCGTTACCACGATTGCAACCTGTATTGGTGCCAACATTATTACCTCCGACCAGTATATTGCTGTGGTGCTGCCCGGGCGTATGTACAAGATGGAATATATGAAACGCCATCTGGATGTGAAGAACTTGTCGCGCGCACTGGAAGATTCAGGAACCGTTACCTCCCCGCTGGTGCCCTGGAATACTTGTGGCGCCTATATGAGCGGCACTCTCAGTGTGGCTACTTTTACTTATTTGCCTTTTTGCTTTTTTAATTTGATTTGCCCGCTGGTGTCAATCCTGTATGGCATCACCAATATAAAAATCGCTCCGGCAACAGCCGAGCAAGAGCAGGCGCTTCAGGCTACTTGAGTTATTTTGTTCTGACTCAATATTTATGAGGCCAATCAGGAAATCAGGCCACCTTATTTGTGGTCCAAACGTCTCATATTTATCCGGGTTAACACAGTAACTCTAGTAATATGGAAAGAGTCGGTTGCTTGTTAACCAGTTGCCGCTTCTGTGTGGACGATAACTGTTTCAGCCTGTGTTCAAGTTGTGCGGCTGTGGAATGGTCGCCCGCCGCTACCTGATAAACCAGTTCCAACGGTTGCCGCCCGCGCAAGTACTTGGCTCCTTTGTCTGCACCATCATGCTCCGCCAACCGCCGTGCGACATCCACGGTGATGCCGGTGTAGAGGCTACCGTCGGCGCAACGAATTATGTAAAGGTACCATTCCCTCATATTATAAGTTGCCATTGCTCATTGTTTTGTGTTGCCCGGCCTTCCTGATTCAGTTTTATTAGATGAGCCAACTGAGTTTTCATCGCCAGGGGAATCAAGTGTTTGGCCACATCGTCGTACACCAGTTTAACCAGTTCCTTCTCCCGACAAGGACCAAGCTGTCTAAGGGAAGCCACAATTTTATCCTCACGCCGTTGCCGATGGGCGATGAGCCCGTCAATCTCCTGTTGCGGGTTATCAATCAGGCGACCATGACCGGGCGCGAGAGCGCGCAGAGGCATAGCGCGCAATTCTTGCAGGGATGTAAGGTAAGCATTCATATCACCATCCGGCGGCAAAATAACTGAGGTAGTGCCCTCCAGCACATGGTCGCCAGTAAACAGGAGCTGGTTCGGCAACAGCAAATAACAAATATGATTAGAGGCATGGCCGGGCGTATGTATCAAGCGAACCTGATATTCACCACAATCGATTTCATCACCCGGCTGCCAGTCAACACCCGGCTTGAATGTCTTATCATGCCCCGCCCCCGCTGGTGCCGGCAAACCAACCACAGCCGCACCCGTGGCCTGCTGCAACGCCGCCGCACCGGGGCTGTGATCACGGTGAGTGTGAGTAACAAGAATGTAACGCAATTCCCGTTCACCGATGATGTTCAGGAATACTTCAAGCTGCACCGCATCAGCCGGGCCCGGATCCAGCAAGCATAGAACTTCCGCACCTATTAGATAGCTGTTAGTCCCCGGACCAGTCATCGGGCCAGGGTTTCTGCCAACGATTTGCTGCACTGGTGTCGTGCCAGTCTGCAAATCAATGGGAACTGATGGGGTTAGTGAAGTCATAAATAGATACCACCTACACTCATTCTATATCGGCCTTCGCCATTTTGCATGAGGGCTGGGGCGGGGGCAGGCAGTTCAGCACCGTGCAGTGGCAGGATAGCCACTGCCGAGCCTACAGGGATGTATTCATTGCGTGTGCTGAACTGCCTGCCCCCGCCCCAGCCCGGACTCTAAAAAGACTAATGGACGCCCCAACCTGTTTCCGGCATAATCGCCGCCCATGCTG
>JBPCXV010000080.1:0-2781 GCA_051008235.1 Pseudohongiellaceae bacterium
CCATCCATCAAGGGCAATAATTCGCCTTCGAGCGGCTGCTCACTGTCGGGCTGTGCTGTCTCGCTGTCTGACACTCATGGCCTCTTTCGGTCCATAGGTGCCGGCCCGTAGGCCGTGCACGATTACATTCATGCGGTGCGTTCCAAGCTCTATCGCTTAGGCTGCTCCGCTCTCACTTGATGGCGCAGAATCGTCGCTTGATGCCTCACCGCTAACGCTATCGGATTCGGTCGCACCACTTTCGGTGCTGTCGCCTGCGTCGGCTGTGGTGGCATCGGCGGCAGTTTCCTGGCCGTCCTGGTCGGGTTCCTGCGTCGTTTCCGCATCGCTAACCTCGAGATTTCTTAACCATGCAGCGCTTTGTGGTCGTTGTGCCATTAGTAGCCGCCGCCTTTGGTGTGGCTTGAGCGGTGCTTCATGCTTCCGCCGCCTGATTTCGATCGGCTCATGCGCGTGCCATCGTCATGTTTGGCTCGGTACTTGTTGCCGGTTGGATAGCAGCATCGGCCGCTGGACATAGCTTTATCACTTGATTGCATCATGGTGATGGGCTCCGGTTGGGGTTGTGGGTTTGCAGCCTGTGCAGCCGGCTTGCGCCATCCTTGCGCGGCGTTTGTTGCGTTGGCAACGGCGCGGCCCATTACGAGATCCGCACGCCAGTTTCGCGAGGTTGCGGTGTAGGCACATAGTCCTGCCGCCGTTCGCGCCTGGGGTTTTCCTGCGAGCCCACGGATCCACTACCAGGAAGCACGCCAGCCATTGGCATTTTCTGCCGTCCTTTCGGGCCGGAGTAATTGCAGCCGTCCTGCTTGTGGTTCGATTTGTAGGCCATTTTAGATAACCCCTTGCCGGCCAAACGCCTGGGCGATGAGCGGCATTAAGTTTTTAACGGTGCGCTCGCCAAAAAAGAACACGAGCACGATTATGTTGATCACGATCATAGCGGTGTTTTGTTGTTCGGTCCATGCCGTGGTATCGGTGAGAAACCATTGGGAATCCAGGTAAAGCGTGAAGTAGGCAAAAACTGGCCGAAACATACCGCGGGCAAAGATAACCACCGGGCCGAGGAATGGGATCGCCTGCAGATCCTTGGCGGTTCCTTCCATCGCGATCGTGCGCTCGTTGAATCGTTTATCCTGGTCGGCAGCGTATTCGAGCACGTCCATGTCGCGTTTGTGCTGGATCTGTTCAACGGCGAGCTCGAGCTCCGCGGCTTCCGATTCGGACATTTTCGCCGGCCAGCGATCGCGGATAAAGCCCACGATTTCCTTGCCAGTGCCACCACCCAGGAATGCCTTGATGCCCGCAACGATGCTCATTCCTCATCATCCTCGAGCTCGCGCCGGAGTATCACTTCCTGCTCGAGCAATTCGAAATTGCGCTTAACCTCGGCGATCGCCTTATCCTGTTCCTCGTTGGTTTTGGTGTTTTGCGTGGTTTGGGTTGCCACGATCGTCACCAGCTGGTCGAGTTGGTCCTGGGTTTTAACCTGCTTGTCCTCGATATCGTCGGCCCAGGTGAATGCAGCCCAGGCGACACCGATCAACGTTACAGCACCAACGGCCACCTCCCACAAGGGAATTCGGAGCCTTTGGATTTCCTCCCACTTCACGGAATCGTCACCGGGTTGAACCATTGAACTGCCTTGTAAAACATATCGTCCCGCCTTCGCGGTGGTGCTCGTCTGGCAGTCTTTCCATACCCGATCGAATAAGCAGATAAAATAATCAGTTGGGACAGGTAGAGCAAGTTAATTGTTATGGCCCAATCGAGGTAAATGCCACCCGAAACATGGGCTGCAATCATCGGGATAAACGCGCCGCCGGTGAACAACGTGCCGCGGTTTGTATGTTGCGCACCAAGCAGAAAGCAGTAGAGCAGGCCACCGGCATCGAGCACATAGAACACGGGCGGCGTGCCTTCACCTGGATCCGGCCAAAAAACCTGGCTGGCGATGTAGATCAGTAGCAGACACGTGGCCGTTTTTTGCATCACCTGGTGGCGCGAGTACCAGGCGCAGCCCAGCATTCCGATCGTGGCCGCCAGGTAAAACAGCATCCACATTTCGGATGCTATGAGCTCGATCACTTACCGCCGCCGGATAGCGGCACAATCACGCCACCCTCGTCCTCATCACCACCATGCTCGGCCAGGAGTGTGGCCGCGGTGTGGTGCAGGATGGCCAGCCGGCTGCGGAGCTCGCTGAGCGCGGCGCCTACGTCGACCACTTCCTCGGGCAGCTCAATGCCCAGGTGGTCGGCCTCGCGGTCCACCAGATCCTCGAGCACGTTATAGCTGCCCTGCATGGCCTCGGCCTGGTGCTCGAGCGATCGGAGCAGGTTGGTGCCTGCCGTAACAAATCTTTTTCGGGGGGTCATGCGAGTAGTGTCCTTGCGTTGTGCACGTATTCGGAAACCGTCCCGGCGCCGAGCTCCGTGTTGTAGTGGGTTTTCCAATATTGAGCCAGGCCCACCAGATCATCCGGGAGCGGTTCGGGCCGTCGATAGTAATGTAAACGCGCCATGATTGTCGCATAGCGCAGATCGTAAACCAGGCGCTCGGGCGCCATCGGCAGGGTTGAGCCAAATATCTCGGCGAGCTTGTCCACCAGATCGTCGTGGTAGCGCACGTAGTTATCCAGGATATCGTCATGCGTTGCCGGTTCCATCTGGTAGATGCCCAGCGCAGGGCCGCCGCCTACCTGGCGCACGTATGTGCCCAGGAGCGATTCCTGGGCGGCGGTGCCGAGTAACAAATCCACAGCTGGTTTGCTTGCGTAGC
>JBPCXV010000081.1:0-14880 GCA_051008235.1 Pseudohongiellaceae bacterium
TAGGCTCAGCAGTGGCTATCCTGCCACTGCATGGTGCGGCACGGCCTTACCCCAGCCCCGCCTCGCCCTCATCAAAATGGCGGAGTCCTTTATGGTTTTTCTTCGGGCAGGATGGGTGATGGATGGCACTGCACTGCCCTACCCGGCATCGCCCTCATCAAGATGGCGGAGTTGGTGGTGGTCGGCATTGGTTTATTCAGCATTGCACTCATGCAAGGTGGTGGGTCTGCGTGATAGTATGATGATTATGAATGGTGCTAGCGCTCTTGTTGGAACTTTGGCCGATTGTGGGGTGGAGTTGTGTCTTGCTAATCCGGGGACTTCGGAGATGCATCTGGTGCAGGCGCTGGATGGGGTGCCGCGGGTTAAATCGGTGTTGACGTTGTTTGAGGGGGTGGCTACTGGGGCGGCGGATGGGTATGGGAGGATGATGGGGAAGCCTGCGGTTACTCTGCTTCATTTGGGGCCGGGGTTGGCTAATGGTATAGCGAATTTGCATAATGCGCGGCGGGCTAATACTCCGTTGTTGAATATTATTGGTAATCATCCGGATTATCATTTGGGGTTTGATGCGCCGCTTACTTCGGATATTGAGGCGTTGACGGGTAATTTTTCTTGTTGGACGAAGGCGAGTTCAACGGCGCAGAGTCTTGCGCAGGATGGGGCGGATGCTTGCACGGCTACGCTGCAGCAAAGTGGTGGTTCTACCGGGCAAATTGCTAATCTTATTGTTGGTGCGGATGCGGCTTGGGGTGAGTCGGGTGGGGTGGTGGTGCCGAATGCCCTGCCCCGGCGGGCTGTGGTGGATGAGTCTGCGGTGGTGGCGGTGGCGGATGTGCTGGGTGGTGATGGGGTGGCTACTGTGTTGTTGCTGGAGCATCATGCTGTTACGGATGCGGCGCTGGAGGCGGCGGGGTGTATTGCTGCGGCTACTGGGTGTCGGTTGATGACTGGTACTTTTCCTGGGCGTATTGATGGGGGGCCGGGGCGGGTGAAGGTGGAGCGGTTGCCTTATTTTCCTGAGCAGGTTTTGCAAACCTTGCAAGGGGTGCGGCGGTTGATTTTGGTGGGTGGGCAGGTTCCTGTGAGTTTCTTTGCTTATCAGGGTGTGCCGGGGGAGCTTGTGCCGGAGGATTGTGGGGTGAGTCGTCTTAGTTTGGTTGAGGAGGATGCGGTGGATGCGCTGGTTCGGGTGGCGGAGCGTTTGGGGGCGGGGAAGGATGGTGTTGGGCGCTTTGAGAAAGAGGAGGTGGCGCGGCCTGTGGGGGAGTTGAATAATCAGCGTGCTATTCAGGGTATTGCGGCTACTATGCCGGAGGATGTTATTGTGTGTACGGATTCTGGGGCGGGTAATGTTGCTTATCAGTTTTGTCAGGGGCGGGTGAGGAATTCGTGGCTTAGCCTTACTGGGGGGGCTATTGGTCAGGGTGGGCCTTGTGCTACTGGGGCGGCGTTGGCTTGCCCTGAGCGGGCGGTGTTGATGTTGGGTGGGGATGGGGGTGCGGCATACACTAATCAAAGCTTCTGGACTCAGGCGCGGGAGGGGTTGAATGTGACTAGCGTTATTTTTGCTAATCATTCTTATAATATTTTGGATGTGGAGTATAAGCGGCTTGGTGTGGAGCGGGTTGGGGATATTGCTGCCAGTTTGTTTGATATTGGTAATCCGGAGATGGATTGGGTGAAGATGGCGGAGAGTTTTGGTGTGCCTGGGGTTTATGTGGATAGTGGGGAGCAGCTTTGCAAACATCTTGAGCGCGGCTTTACTACACCTGGTCCGCTACTGATTCAGGCCAGTGGTCAGTTGCAGCGCAGTCTGTAGTCTTTTTTATTTAGTTCCAATCAAAGTTGGATTTTATGTGGCCGAGCTTCTTGTAGAAGGCGATGGAGTTTGGGGTGTCGGCTTCGCGGTTGGGGAATAGTAGGGAGATGGTGGGGATTACTATTATGGGGAGGAGCAGGGTTAGGAAGGAGGGGTCGCGCCATTCGCCGAGGGTGGTGATTAGTTCGTGCCACCATTGGGGGAAGCCGCCGGCGGTGGCGTTTTGGGGGGCGGCGAAGAGGGTGTTTAGTAGCCACATGATTAGGCCGGCGGCGAAGCCTGTGGTTATGCCCCAGAATACGGCTTGTTCGGTGGTGCGTTTCCAGTAGAACACGTAGGTTACGGCGATGGCGGGGGGGACTACCATGGCGAAGCCCAGTAGCAGGAGTTGTAGTACTGAGCTGATGTTGCCTAGCCAGGCGATTAGGGCGGCTATGGAGCCGTATAGGACGGTGACTATTTTGTAGGCTTTGAGGCGGCGTTCGCTGCTGAAGTTTTTTACGCCTGGTACCCAATCGTTGACGAACATGGTGGCGCTGGCCAGCAGGATTGGGGCGCCGGAGGAGATGACGGCGGCCAGTACGGCGGCGAGGGCTATGCCGCCGAGGATGGGGCCGGCGTCTATGGCTAGTTGGGCGATGTTGTAGTAGCTGGTGAGGCCGCTTTCGGCGCCGTAGGAGGCCAGTGTGAGGATGCCGATGAAGCCTGCTACCAGGGGCATCAGGGCGGCTACGCAGCCGGCCAGGAAGAAGCCGGGGATTAGGTAGTCCTGGCGGGCGGCGGAGCTGGCGTAGTTGGCGTATACCGAGGCGGCGGGTGTGTGGATGGTGGCGGAGATGAACAGGGCGATGATTGTGGCCCAGCCGATGCCGGTGAATGACCACCAGTTTACTGTGCTTCTGTCGGCGGTGTTGAGTGTATCGGTAACTTGTGCGCTTACTGCGCTCCAGCCGCCCATGCTTTGCATGGCGATGAGGCCTACCAGTAGCAGGCCGAAAATTATTACGGCGCAATGCACCACGTTGGCGATGGCGGTGCCTTTCAGGCCGCCGGTAACGGTGAACAGGATGATGAGGAAGGCGCCGATGGCGACGCCAAGGCCGAATGGGAGGCCGGTTACTCCGCTGACGATGGAGCCGATGACATAGGGTTCAATGATGTTTACTACGAGGTATTCTGTTTGTACGCAGAGGCTGGTGAGCCATTGGCAGCGGTAGGAGCGGAAGCGGTGGTCGAATACTTGTCCGACGCTTACTACTCGCAGTCTGCGATAGGGGATGGCGAAGAAGAGGCCGACCAGGAATAGTGCGGCGAATGAGTTTACTGCATACCATAAGTGGCCGAGGCCTTCGGTGATGACATCGCCGGCAACGCCGTAAGTGCCTGCGCCGCCGATGCGGGTTCCGGCGATGCCGGCGGCGAGCATGAAGATGCCGAGGCTGCCGCCGCCGATGGCCCAATCGGAGGCGCTGCTGTTGTTGCGGTTGAGGTAGATGCCTACGAGGGCGAATAACGTTAAGTAGGCGATGATGACGATGGCGGTGATGTTCATTGGGCGATTCCCGGTTGTTGCGCCCTGCTTTGGCGTGTTGGTCCGGCGGTGTTTGGGGGCGGGGTCGAAGTTATTTTGGCTTGATGAGTTTGACTACTGCGCTGGCGTTCATTACCGGGGTGTCGCCGCTGTAGAGGATGCTGCGTACGAATACCAGTGATCTGCCGCGGCGTACGACTTCGGCTTCGCCGCGGATGATGTCGCCGGATTTGGCGGGTGCGGTGAATTCGCAGTTTTGGGTTACGGTTACTACGCTTTCATTTCTGCCGTTGTTGGCTGCCAGGCACAGGGTGTAGTCGGCGAAGGTCATCAGGATGCCGCCGTGTATGGAATCCAGGGTGTTGGCGTGTCGGTCTTCGGCACGGAATGCTGTGCGGGCGCGGTCGCCGTCCATGTGGTAGAAGAATGGGCCGACGGTGTCTTCGGCGCGGTCGCCGTGCCAGTGTTGGTAGTGGCTTTCTATGCCGTAGTCGGTTGGTTTGTATTTTTTGCTCATGACTGTTGCTTTGGCTCATGGCTGCTGCTGGTTCGCAGCTGTTATTGGGCGAAGCTGACTGTGAAAGTAAACGGGACCGCAGCGCTGATGCTCGGCAGGCCTGCTACTTCGCGCAGGCGTTCAATGCCGGCGGTGAGGCCGAAGCTGCCAGCGGTTACTACGACGGGCTTCAGGGTGGTGGCGACAACGCCGTTGCGGGTGCGGAGTAGCATGACTTGGGCATTGTAGCTATTGCTCTCGCCGCGCAGGGTCAGGGTGAAATCAAAGTCGGCCAGTTGGGTGGTGCCTGGGCTCATGTTTTGCAGGTTGCTCATATCAACTTGTGCGTTAACGGTTGCTTCGGGGAAGATGTTTGTTTCAAATAACATTTCTCTCATGCGTTCGTCGCGGATGGGAATAAGTGTGTCAACGCTGGCGAGTTCAATGGTGAGGGTGAGTTCGCCGGATTCATCAAGTGTGCCTGACATGGCGCTGAAGGTATGCACCTCGGCGATGTGTTCGGCTTTGATGGTGACGAAGCTGAGTTCGGAGGTGTCGTTGTCCAGCGTCCACGGAGTGCTTTGTGCCAGCGCTGGCTGGATGGTGGTTTGCGCTACTGTTAATAGTGTTAATAATGCTAACGCTATTGCTAGCGACACTGTTAGCGACATCGCTGACGACATCGCCGCGCGTAAGGCAGATGTGAGAATCGGATATTTCATGGCAATCTCCTTGTTGAGACTTGGGCGAACATTCTAACAGGAATTTAGGCTGCTGTTTTGTGTTCGTTCCGCATTCTCATGCTCACTCTAACTTATTGATTTTATTTAATAATACAGGCGCTTTATGGCTGCTCGCAACTTACAGTTTTTGGCCTCGGGTTTCTGGTAGGAAGAAAGCCAGCACCAGAATCGTAATAGTTATCATGACTACGGGATACCAGAGGCCGAAGTAGATACTGCCGTTGGCGGCGACCATGGAGAAGGCGATGGCGGGCAGGAAGCCGCCGAACCAGCCGGCGCCGATGTGGTAGGGTAATGACAGGCCGGTGTAGCGGATGCGGGTGGGGAAAATTTCCAGAGCCATGGTGGGTGCGGGAGCGTAGACCATGGCGGCGAACACGATTAGTGCCAGCATTAGTCCGGTTAGTAAGGGCAGGTTAATTGCTTCCAGATTGACAGATGAGGGATAGCCGGCTTCGGTTAGTGCTTCCAGCAAGCGGGCGCGGAAGTCTTCACGGGCTGTTAGCAGGCTTGGTTCATCCAGCGTGGCACCTTCTATGCTGGTCACTCGCCATGTAAGAGTAGTATCAGTACCGATAGTGATATAGGCCACCGTGCCTGGGGTGGCTTGGGTGTTGGTGTAGCTTATGCCGAGGGCGGCCAGGGTGCTTTTGGCGATGTCGCAGGAGGTGGTGAAGGATGTTTGGCCTACCGGGTCGAATTGGAGGGAGCATTGGGCGGGGTTGGCGTGGACGGTTACCGGGGCGTTTTGTTGGGCTTCGGCGAGGGCGGGGTTTACTACGGCGGTGAAGGTGTAGAAGATGGGGAAGGCAGTGATGGCCATGAGGATGGTGCCGGTGAGTATGATTGGTTTGCGGCCGATTTGGTCGGATAGCCAGCCGAAGGCCAGGTAGAGGGGGACGCTGATGAAGGTTACTATCATCATGATGAGGGTCATGGTGGCGGCGGGGAAATCCAGAAGTTGCATGAGGAAGAATTGGGAATAGAAGTGGGCGGTGTAGTAGATGACGCCCTGCCCCATTAGTAAGCCGAATAATACCAGTAGCACCAGTTTGAGGTGTTGCCATTGGGCGAAGGTTTCGCGCAGGGGTTGTTTGGCGGCTTTGCCTTCTGCGAGCATTTGTTGGAACAGGGGGGATTCTTCCAGTCTCAGGCGCATCCATAATGAAATGGCCAGTAGCACGATGGACAGGAGGAAAGGGATGCGCCAGCCCCAGTTGTTGAATGCTTCTTCGCCGAGGAGGCTGCGGGTTATCCAGATTACGAAGAAGGACATGAACAGGGCGAAGCCGGCGGCGGCTTGAATCCAGCTTACATAGAAGCCGCGGCGGCGTTGGGGGGCGTGTTCGGCGGTGTAGACTACTGCGCCGCCGTATTCGCCGCCGAAAGCGAGGCCTTGGATGAGCCGCATGGCGATGAGCAGGACGGGGGCGAGGATGCCGACCATTGCGTAGGTGGGCAGCAGGCCGATGGCGAAGGTGGCGGCGCCCATGAGGGTGATGGTGATGAGGAAGGCGCGTTTGCGGCCGGTGCGGTCGCCCAGTGAGCCGAAGAATAAAGCGCCCAGTGGGCGGATGACATAGCCGGCGGCGAAGGTGAGTAGTGCGAAGATGAATGCGGCGGTTTCGTTTACTCCGGCGAAGAATTGTACGGATATGACTGGTGCCAGGGAGCCGAACAGGATGAAATCATAGGCTTCAAATACTGTGCCCATGGAGGTGGCGAATACGATGCGGCGTAGTTTGGCTGGGTCAGGGTTATTGTTGGTCATGTAAGCGAATGTGATCGGCGATTGGTATTCGGGTGCGCACTTCGTTGAGCCAGTTGAGGTTTATTTCTGCGATGGCGACGCCTTCGCCGGTTTCCAGTTCGCTTAGTATGGTTCCCCATGGGTCAATAATCATGGAGTGGCCCCAGGTTTGGCGTTTCTCGTTGTGGCGGCCGCCTTGTGCGGCGGCGATTACATAGCACTGGTTTTCTATGGCGCGGGCTCGTAGCAGGCTTTCCCAGTGGGCGCTGCCGGTTACTGCGGTGAATGCGGCGGGCACGGTGATGAGTTGTGCTCCGGCAAGAAACAGTTGGCGATAGAACTCCGGGAAGCGCATGTCGTAGCATACGCTCAGGCCGAGTTTGCCTAGCTCTGTGTTTAGGCAAACGAGGTCGGTGCCGGGTTCGTAGCTGCGTGATTCGGAGTATTGGCCTTGCTTGTCGTCAACTTTTACATCAAACAGGTGGATTTTGTCGTAGCGGGCCAGTTGTTTGCCGTTGCGGTCATACACCAGGCTTGAGGCGCGGACGCGGTTGTTGTCTACCAGATAGTCCGGGTCGGTGGCGGCCTTGCCCGGGCGGGATGCGAGAGGAATCGTGCCACCGATAAGGTAGATGTTGTGCGTTTTGGCCTGGGCGGACAGGAAGTTTTGCAGTTTGCCGGACGGGTCTGCTTCCACCTCGGCGTGCTCGCGCATGGGGTCGTTGCCTTTGCCTTCCGCGCTGCCTTCAAGCACTGCGAATACTTCGGGCAATAAAACCAGGTCGGCACCCTGAGTGGCAGCCGAATCAATAAGACGGGCGGCTGCGGCAAGGTTATCATCCACCTGGGCGGTGGTTACCATCTGTATTGCAGCAACTTTTGGCATCGGGGCTGTTTCAGGATTGGGCTGGCAGCACATTCGGGGCATAACGCCGCAGCATCGCAAAATAAAACGGCAACACCGCGAACATGGCGATGATGGCAAAGATAATCCGAATTTCCATTCTCACCATCTCGGCTTTGAGGTTTGCGTCAAGTACCGTCATCTCGGCTCTGAGATTTACGCCAAGTGTATCTATCTTGGCATCAAGCCGCGTTATCTTGGCGTCAAGCTGTGTTATCTGACCTTCAAGCCGTGCGGTAGTGCTGTCAATCTTGGCGTCAAGCCGTGTTATCTGGGCTCCAAGCCGTGCGTCAACCTGTGCTATCTGGGCTTCAAGCCGTGCGGTGTTGCTGTTAATCGTGGCGATTAGCACTTCAAAGTTTGATTGGCCCTGGGCTTGCACCGAGTTTATGCGTTCCTCCAGGACGGGTACCGGGGTGCCGGCTTGGGCTTCGGCCTGGGCTACGGTTTGAGCGAGGGTGGGGGTGGCCCAGAGTAGTAGCAGGGACAGGGTGGGGATGTGTAGTTTATTCATCATGATGTGGCGCTCCTTTGCTGTAAAGGGTCATAGTGGAGCAGGCGGTCAGGCCTGCCAGTTAGCGGGCCTGTGCCAAATATGACAGTTTACCCTTATGAAGTGTAGACACTTTCAGGGTAATTGCAAGTGAATTTCGGCGTTTTTAGAAACGTTTTTGGTAGCGGAGGTAGGCGCGGTGGTTTAGGCCGGGGGTGGTGGCGGAGGCGGGTTGCTGGGGGTTCATGCCGGGGAGGGTGAACATTGAGTTGTTGAGTTGGCCGAAGGGGTTGAGTTCGGGGGTGCTTTGGCGCAGGTAGGGCAGGTAGCGGGCGGTGGCGGGTTGGGTGGTGTCTGGGGTGGTCACGGCTGAGGGTGTGGCTCCTATGCTGGTGGCTGAGGCTCCGGTGGGTGAGGCGGTGGTGAGGGGGATGTCGGGGGTCATTATGGCTTCGTAGCCTATGCTCAGGGTTTCGCCGAGGGCGTAGTTGGCGCCGAGGGTGAAGTTTTGGCTTTGGTTGAGGTCGCTGCGGGCGAATAGTTCCATGGTGGTGTTTTGGCCGAGGCCGAAGTTGGCGCCGAGTTCAAGGCGCTTGTTGTTGTCGCCGCGGGCGAATAGTTCCAGGAGGTTGCCTTCGTCTTCACCGATTGCTTCCGCGAGTTGGATGCCGTACTTCATTTCCAGATTGTAGTTGGCGGCCATGTCGTCGTTGTTGAGATGGCTGAAGTCGGCGGTGCTGTTATTCCAGAAGTGTTGCTCCTGGCTGTCCACTGCGCCCCATTGTGGCTTGAAGCTTAGTGAGAGGCCGCGGCGGTCTTGGTGTGCCGCCCAGGCGAGGCCTATGTTGACGCCCCATTCCTCAATGTCATCGCTGCTGCTGACCAGGGCTCGGGCGTGGATGTCCAGGGCCAGACCGGCGCTTGGGGCGCCCATTTCCAGGCCGGCGCCGATTTCCACGCCATCGCCGGTGAAGCCATCACCGAAGTCTCGGCGGTAGTTCAGTGTGGCGTTGCTGGCGTAGGTGTTGCCGCTGCTGGTGTTGGTGCGCTGTTCCAGTTTCAGGCCGACTCTTACGCGTGCGGCATCCAGTGATACCTGGTCTTCATCCATTTGAACCATCAGGCCGTTGCCGATGAAGCCGAGGCTCAGGGTGTCGCCTGAAGCGGATGTGTATTGATAGAGCGGGCCGTAGCCGCCGACGCTGGCGCTCTTCATGGTTATATCGCTGGTGTAGCGGTTGGTGGCATCTTTGTCATCCGCTTCAACTACTTCAATGTCGCCGCCGGCATAGCCGAGGGTGGCCCACAGCTGGACGCCATCGTCTGAGCGATGGGCGATGTAGGGGTTGATGGCGGTGAGCTTGGTGGTGTGGATGCCAGCCAGGTCTTGATAGGTGAAGTTCGCTTCCGACTTGAGGGTGCTCAGCGCGAGGCCGCCGACGAGGTTGGAGCGGATAGCATCCAGGCCGACCATGGCGCCGGTTATCTTGCCGTCAAAGCCAATGCTGTCTTTCTCGGCGTTCATGTCGTGATAGAAGCCGCGGCCCCAGAGGGTGATGACATCGGCGAATCCGCCGTTGCCGTTGCCGGTGCCGGTGCCGGTGGTGCTGCCGGAGCCGGTGCCGGAGGAGGTATCTTGCAGGCTGCCGGTGCTAACTCCGGCGGTTGTGCCAATGGCCGTGCCGATGTCGGAGGAGGTGTTTTGCAGGCTGCTGGTGCCTGTGCCGGAGATGCCACTGGTCATCCCTTCGCCTGTTTCGGCCTGGTTCCTGCCGCCGAGGGTTATGGAGAAGTTTATGTCTTGGCTGTTGAAGCGGAATGCCTCATCGGGCCTCCACTCGCCGGCGGCGCGCATTTGTTCGCGCTGGTTGTGGCGGGATTGCAGCTGGCTCATCAGGAACTCGGGCACGCTGGAGTTGCCTATGGCAATCAGGGTGTTCGGGTTGGCGGTGGGGCTGTTGAAGGCGGTGTCAATGCGCTCGGAGATGTTTTTGGCCAACACATCGGCTGCGGTTATGCCGAGGTAGGGTAGAAGTGCCGCGTTGATTTCTTGCACCTGTTCTTCGTTGAGGCCGTCGTCGTCTTGAATGGTGACCTGGGCGCTGGCGGGTGCTACCACGGCGTAGTTGGCGTTGGCACTCACCGGTGATGTCAGGCTGACTGTTATGGAACCGTCAGTTTCCGAGTTTTCGTCATCCACCGTGGTGACAGTGATGGCGGCGCTGGTCTGGCCTACTGTCAGCATTATTGAGGATAGGGCTACCGGGCCGTCAAAGTAGTCGCCTGCGGTTGATACACTTAGTGCCACGCTCAGGTTCTCGCGCGGCGGGAAGCTGGGGGTGATGGTGAAGACGATGGTGTTGCCTTCTATCACTGAACTGACTGGCGTGCCGTCGGTGCCAGTGGCACGGATGGAAAGGTTCGGTGTGTCGTTGTCCTGAACAGTGAACACGGCCTGGCTTGTGCCAAGTGTGTAGGCGTCGCTGGTGGGGGCGGACAGGGTGGCGGTGATGGTGCCGTTGGCTTCGCGATCTTCATCGTCTTCCGTTGCTACGGTGAATATGGCGGTGGCGGCGGCGTTGGTGAGGACTACGCTGGCGGGTGGTGTTGCGCCGATTGTGTAGTCGCCGACGGTTGACACTGTTAGTGGCACGGTCAGGGTGATGCCGGCGTACGGGGCTGGTGTAGCGGTGATGGTGAATACGGCGTTGTTGCCTTCCACGTCGGAGGCTGGGGAAACACTGATGCTGACGGATGGCTGGTCGTCGTCAACGATGGTGATAGTGGCTGCGGATGCGTTCGGGTTGGCGCTGTAGCCGGCGTTAGTCAACTCGCTGCTCAGGTTGAGGTGCAGGCTGACAAAGCCATCTGCTTCGTCGTTGGTGTCGTCAATGGTGGCGATGCTCAATGTCACCGTCCTGCTACCGCCGGGGATGGTTACAGCTGTGTCTTGCAGTGGGCCGGTGAAACTTTCTGTGCTGTTGACTTCCAAATCAATGGCAATGTCGTTCATCGGTGCATGGGTGCTGCTGATGACGAAGACGGCGGGGTCGCCTTCGGTGATGGAGGTGTCTTCGGCAGTAATAGAAATTACCGCCATCTCGTCATCGGTGATGGTGCCGGTGGCCTCGTTCATGGTCTGGTTGACAGTTACGCGCGGTGCGGTCGGTGTGCTCAGGGTGAGGATGACTGTTTCGTCGCCTTCGGCGATGTCGTCGTCAAGCACACTGACTGCTATGGTTTGGCTGGTAGCGGTGCCGCTGGCGAAAATCAGGCTGCCGGATGGCGCGGTGTAGTCGGCGCGTCCTTCTGCTGCGCTGCCACCGGCATCGGCGGTGCCGCTCAGGGTGTAACTCACTGTCAGGTCGCTCTGCAAACCACCCGCAGCACCGGCAAGGCTGACCACATAGTCCAGCGTGGTGCCAGCCGCCTCCCCTGCAATGTCTTTGCCACTCGCCGGCGCAATGCTTAGCGTGACACTTTCGTCATCAGTAATAGTCACTGGTGCGGTGCTGGTGCCAATCTGGTTGCTGACCGAGGGCCGGGCATTGGAGATGCGCATCTGGAACTGCTCGTTGAACTGTTCGTAGAGGTTGTCATTGGTGATGTTCACCACAACTGTCTTGCTGGTCTCATTGGCGGCGAATATCAGAGTGCCGGAGACGGCGGTGTAGTCGTCGCCCGCCGTAGCCGGATTGCTGCCCGCACCTTCGGTAGCATAATCCACCGTCACGGCGGTCTCGCCCGTTGCCGATGGCATTGAGTTCAGGGAGATGGTGAAGGTTACTGTGCTGTCTGTGCCCTCGGTCACATTGGCCTGACTGGCAGCAACATTAACCTGCCGCACCGAGGAATCCCGCACTGCCACTGTGGCGGTGGTGTTGCCCTGGCTCAGCGTATAGTCGCTGCCCGGCTGCACGATGGCAGTAACGGAGCCGGTACTCACACCCGACACCTCCCGTGTGTTAATAGTATAGGTGGCCGTGCCGCTAACGCCGATGACCACTGTGCCAGCTGGTGTGCCACGGATGAAGCCGCCTTGTTGCGAAGTCGCCATGCTGACACTCAGATTGCCAAAGGGCACAGGCGAAGCGGTAACAGTAAAGGTGGCAGGATCGCCCTCCGTCACACTGGCGACATTGCGGCTGATGCTAATCTCCGGGAAATCATCATTGACGATGGTGCCGACAGCCACGCCACCACCGGTGATGTTGCCATCGTTGGTGGCATCGGTGAGGCGCAACAAGAAGGTCTCATTCAGTTCCACCAGATTGTCATCGATAACCGCCACGGTGATGTTCATTGTGGTGCCGCCACCTGCGGTGGTGAAGTTCAGGGTGCCGCTGGCAGCGGTGTAGTCGCTATTGCTCGCCGGGTTGCTGCCGCCGGACGCGGTACTCCAGTCCACATCTGTGTCTTCTATCGGCACGGCGGACAGGGTTACGACGAAGACCAGTTGGCCATCCGACTCATCCGCTCTGACAGGGGATACATTGATGTTCGGGCCATCGTTGTCGTTGAGGGCAACAGTGACGGCATTGGCGTCGGCGTTGGCGGAGTAACCGGCGTCGGTGAGTTCAGTGCTGAGGTTCAACGCTATGCTGAGGCTGCCGTCCGGCTCATCAACCGTGTCGGGCACAGTGGCAAGCGTCAGGGTCGCGCTGGTCTGACCGCCGGGCAGCATTACCGCCCTGGGCCGCGCCCCTCTGATGAAATCGCCGATCTGTCTGGCGGTCAAATCAATGTTGATGTCATCCATCGGGCGGTGGCTGGAACTGATGACGAAGACGGCATCTTCGCCCTCGGTGATAGCAGTCGCCCCGGCGACGATGGAGATGACCGGCATCTCATCATCGGTAATGGTGCCGGTGGCGCTCGTTCCGGCGGCTAAAGTTATGCGCGATTGGGTCGGGGCGCTCAAAGCAAGGACGACAGTCTCATCTCCCTCGGCAATTTCATCGTCAAGCACGGCCACAGTGATGACCTTGCTACCGCCATCGCCAGCGCTGAATGTCAGGGTGGCGCCCGGATTGGTGTAGTCGGTGCCGGGGGTTGCGTTACCGCTCAGGCCGTAAGCCACAACAAGGTCGTTATCTACATCTACACCTGTCGGTGTGCCGAGGTCCACCTCAAACTCCAGAGTGTTGCCATCCGCTTCGGCAACAGAAGCGCTGCCGCTGACTGCAATAGTCAGCTGAATGTCATCATCATCCTGCACACTCACAGTTGCGCTGGCGGCTGTCATGCCAGGGCGGTAGCCAACGCCGCCCTGCACTCTGGCGGTGATAGTGTCATGGGCCTCATAAAGGGTGTCGGGCAGTGTGGCGATGGAGACTGTGCCGCTGGTCCCGCCATCGGTGATGGTCACTGTGTCGGGCACCTCGCCCCTGAAACTGTCGGCACCGAAGATATCCAGCCTGACTGTCAGGTCGCTACCGCTTGGAGCCTGGCTCGCGGTAACAGTGAAGGTAGCCGCCGTGCCTTCGGTTATGGGGCTGGCATCAGCCGCGATGGTGACCGAAATAGCCGTCGGCGGCTGGTCATTGATTTCAATTATGCCGGTGGCGGTGGCCATGCCGGGGCGGAGCGTCACGCGCGGTGCCGTCGGTGCAGTGAGGGTCAGAATGACAGTTTCATCCTCCTCTTCAGTGTCGTCGTTACGCACCGTCACCGCTATGGTCTTGCTGCTGCCGTCTGTGTTGCTGAACACCAGACTGGTGCCCGGATCTATGTAGTCGTTGCCCGGATCTGCATCGCCGTTCAGGTCGTAACCCACAGTGAGATCATCCTGCACGCCGGTGGCCATCGTGCCCAAGTCAACCACAAACTCCAATACATTGCCGTCTGCTTCGGCAACAGTCCTCTTGCCGCTAACCACTGCAATGCCGAGGGCAATATCGTCATTATCGGTAATGCTGCCAGTGGCATTCAGGTTGTCGCCCGGGAAGCTGGCGGCGGCGATGTTTATCGGGTTTCTGAAGCGCAGAGTCACCGTCTCGTTCGCTTCGTAGAGCCTGTCGCCAGTGGTCGGCACAGCAACGGCCAGACTGGTCGTGCCAGCCATGAAGGTCAGGCTACCCGTTCTCGCGGTATAGTCGCCTGGCTGTTCAGCCGTGCCGTTCATGGTGGCGTAATCCACAGTTATCGTCTTGCCCGAGGCCGGGTTCAGGTTGGCAACGAACATCAGGTTGCTGCCCTCGGTAACCGCTACCGCAGACACCATCATCGGCGGCGGCATGTCGTTGTTTCTGATGGTGCCGACGACTGTGCCGATGCTGTCCGTGTTCATAAGCACATCAAAGACAAAGGTCTCGTCATACTCGTCAGTATTGTCATCATTGGTTCTCACCATGAAGGTGGCGGTGTTCTGCCCTGCCGCAATCATTGCGTTACCCGTGAGGTCGTCGTTGCTCGGGAAGTCTTCACCGTCGGCCGGGTTGGCCTGCCCGTCGTAGGTAATTGCGTAGGTGAAAGATTCGGCGGAACCGGTCACATTGGTGCTTCGTGTCAGGACAAACTCCAGCGCCGTGCCTTCAAGCTCGCTGGCAGTACCAAGGGTGTATGTAGTGTCGTCATCGTCGGCAAGATTGACGGTGGCACTGGTTGCCGCAGTGTTCACATCATAGCTGGTGCCGTCTGTCGTCAGTCTGGCGGTCAGGCTGCCGTCCGGCTCGTCCGTATTGTCGTTGACTATGGCGACGGTGAGGGTAAGTGTGTCGGCGCCAGCCGCTATGGTTACCGTGCGGTTGCCGAGATTGGCAGAGGCAATATAGTCGCCGGTTTGCGCCAGGGTTACCGCCACATCAAGAGCGGTGCCGAGAGTCACATCAGCTGTCAGCACAAACTCCGCATTGGCGCCGGCAGCCTCGATGACAGGGCTGGTGCCCGCCGCGATGCTCACGGTGGGGGGCATCACATCAATGGTATGCGTAACAACCGGGAAGCCGTTGCCGTTGCCCGCTACGTCGGTGAAGCTGCCCGTCTTCACCACTATGCCGCCCGTGTCGTTGACATCGGTGGCGGTGAAGACGAATGTGTAGCGCGTGCCGGAACCCGTGAAGTTGCCGATGCTGCCTCCGGCGGCGGCGGTCAAGTCTTCTATCGCAAAGTCGCTGGTCGCCTCGCTGATGGTGGCGGTGAG
>JBPCXV010000082.1:0-2996 GCA_051008235.1 Pseudohongiellaceae bacterium
AGGCCGTGCAGCACCATGCAGTGGCAGGATAGCCACTGCTGAGCCTACAGGGATGTATTCATGGCGTGTGCGGCACGGCCTTACCCCAGCCCCGCTTCACCCGGACTCAAAAAAGACTGATAGACGCCCCGGCCTTACCCCAGCCCCGCCTCGCCCGGACTCAAAAAAGACTAATGGACGCTCTTACCCAACAAAGTGTAGAATCACCCAATCCAAAGAGGAGGAAAACCATGAAATTCCGCATATTCACAAGCCTGCTGCCAGCCCTGGCACTGGCTCTACCGCTCCTGGCACAAGCCCAAACCGACTATCACCCCCCCCGCACCCAATGGGATCACCCCGACCTGCAAGGCGTATGGAACTTCAGTTCCGACATCCCCATGCAGCGCCCAACCCAGCTAGGCGACCGCGAAACCCTCACCCCCGAAGAAGTGCAAGCCCTGATAAAGCAAACCGAACAAGGCCTGGAAGCACTCAACAACTTCGGCGTCGGCGGCTACAACACCTTCTGGATGGAAGTAGCAGGCCGCGGCGACAATCTGCGCACCTCACTCATCACCTGGCCTAAAAACGGCCGCCTCCCCGAAACCGTGGAAGGCGTGCCAGTACAAGTAGGCGGCCTCGGCCCCGATGAACCCGGCACCCGACCCGTACGCATGGTAGTAGGCGGCATCTCCAAAAACGGCCCCGAAGACCGCGGCCTCTCCGAACGCTGCATCGTCGGCTTCAACTCCGGCCCACCCTTCACCCCAAGCCTCTACAACAACAACATACAAATAGTCCAAAACAAAACCCATGTAGTCATCATCACCGAAATGATTCACGACGCACGCATCGTCCCCATTGATGGCCGCGCACACATCAACGACGACATCCGCCTCTGGTCAGGCGACTCCCGCGGCCACTGGGACGGCGATACCCTGGTAGTTGAAACCCGAAACTTCAACGACCTCACCCAGTCATTCCCCCCCTACGGCACCGCCTCCGACAAACTCCTCACCGAACGTTTCACCCGCGTTGACGCCAACACCGTAAACTATGAATTCACGGTAGATGACTCAAATACATTCAAGGACAAAATCACCGCACTGGTTCCCATGTCCAAAATTGACGGGCAAATTTATGAGTACGCCTGCCACGAAGGCAACCACGGAATGAAAAACATCCTGCGTGGCGCCCGCGCCGAGGAACAACGCGCGGAAAGCAATCAGTAGGCGCGCAACAAAACGCGGCTACCCCGTCCAATGTCTATGCGGCATCAACAAAGCCCCAAATCGCCGCGCCGTAACACAAGCCGCGCCCGTGCTCATTGCGGCGCGGCGCGTTGCCTGCATCCACCCGTCCACATCGCCAAGCCGCCCCACAACACAAGCCGCACCCGCCTCCCGCTAGTCCTGCTGTTAGCAACATTATTCTTTCCTCCCTCACTACAAGCACAAACCACCACCCCCGCCCCCCTGCCAGAACCGACAGGAGACTACAACCTACCAGTAGATATGAACCAGGTACATTTCTACCTACTCACCGTAGACGCCGGCGACAACATCTGGGACAACTTCGGCCACACCGCCCTGCGCGTATTCGACGAAAACAGCAACATCGACATCGTCTTCAACTGGGGCGTATTCGACACCAGCGGCGGCCTCCTGACATTCTCCCGAGATTTTTTCATCGGCAACATGGACTACCGACTAAACATCAGCCCCCCCGAACAAGAGTTCAACCTCTACCGCAACCAACAACGCACCGTCTGGCAAGACAAACTCAACCTGAACAACCCCCAAAAAGTACGCCTCTACCGCCGCCTCATGTGGAACACCCAACCAGAAAACATCCCCTACACCTACCAATACTTCACAGACAACTGCACCACCCGCCCACGAGACTACCTCGACGAATCCCTCGGCGGCACCCTGTCAGACTATTACGCCCACACAACCGAACTCAGCTACCGCGACGAAATCCGCCGCCACTACGCCCCCAACCCCCTAATCGGCTTCTCACTGGACATCCTCATGAACAGCAACATAGACCGCCACATGAGCGAATGGGAATCCATGTTCCGCCCCCTAAAACTACGCACCACCCTACTCACCACCCAATCAGACATAATCGAAGCAGGAGAATACCTCCCCCTATTATCAGATACCCAAATCATCATGCAATTCCCCTCACGCCCCCCCGCCATGAACCCCTACCAACTCGCCGCCATCCTCCTCCTCACCCCCATAATCTACCTCTTCTGGATGCTCACCCGCCCCTCCGCATCCGCACTAAACACCCGCCCCGGCATCACCCTAAAATACCCCCGCCTAAACTTCCGCCTCCTAGGCCTCCTGGGCCTCCTCACCGCCACCTTCAGCGGCACCTACGGCACCCTAATGCTAAGCGGCTGGTTCCTCTCCACCCACCTGGACCTCCACCAAAACATCAACCTCCTCCTCTTCTGGCCCTCCGACCTAATCGGCCTCGCAATAGCCCTCTACTGGCTACTAACCCACAAACCCTGGCCCATGACCCACAACACCCGCCCATTCATCAACTACTACCTGTTCGCCCACCTCCTGGGCATAATAGCCTACTCAATAATCTCACTAGCCGACCTAACCCAACAAACAACCCTCCCCATCGCCCTATACATAGTCCCCGGCTTCCTCCTCTACACCCTCCTAATCTGGCTAGTAGGCTTCACCCAATCCCGCCCCAAACACCTGTTCATCTAACTTTTGCTGAGGGCAAATAAGAAAGTACAAAACCATCAATCACGGATAGCCAAAAAGAAAAGCATAAAGGACTCTATTATTTTAATGAAGGTAAGTAAGAAAGTGCAAAACCATCAATCACAGATAGCCAAAAAGAAAAGCATAAAGAACTCTATCATTCTAATGAGGGCGGGGGTAAGGCGCAGGCGGGGCGAGGCGGGGTAGCGCGGTTCAGCACCGTGCAGTGGCAGGACAGCCACTGCCGAGACTACAGGGATGTATTCATGGCGTGTG
>JBPCXV010000083.1:0-44423 GCA_051008235.1 Pseudohongiellaceae bacterium
ATTCAGCCACCTGAACTCGGAAATAACCGAAGTACTCATCCCAACCAGCGACATTCGCAAAGGCGACACCCTGGCCTACGCACCAAAGTTCCAGGCAAACATCCGCCTGCGTTACGAGTGGCCAACAAGCAACAACCTAACCGCCTACCTGATGCCCGACATAAGCCACTCATCAGAATCCTACAGCGACATCCTCGCCTTCAACCGCGACAAAATAAACAACTGGCTAATACTCGGCCTCAGCACCGGCCTCCAGGCAAGCAACTGGACAGCCGAACTCTATCTCGACAATCTCACCAACGAAGCAGCGGAACTATCCCGCAACTTCGTCAACGACATCCAGCGTGCCACCTACACCCAACCCCGCACCATAGGCCTCCGTTTTTCTTACGAACTCTAGCAATCCACCAATACTACAAACACCCTGCGACTCTTAACAACTTGCCAGACCATAACACACATCCCCCGCCTGCTTCTGCTGTTTCAAACACCAACCCGCCGGCAACTGCTCCGCCACAACCGGCTCCGCCGATTCCAAATAAATTTTCGCCGCAGGCGCAACAAGACGCGCATCCGCCAACAAAGCACAAGTTTCCAGCAACAACGAACTGCCAAACGGAGGATCCAAAAAAATAACATCAAACTGACTCACCTCACCCTCATCCCCCCAAGATGCTATCCACTCCGCCGCCGACATCGTAAAACACCGCAACTCCTTACCAGCCAACTCACAACCCAGCCCCGCCCCCGCCAACTCCAACTGACCACCAACCCGCACATCCCGCTCAACCTGCACCAACTTTGCCGCCCCCCGCGACAACGCCTCAAAACCCAAAATACCACTCCCGGCAAACAAATCCAGACAACGACTCCCCGCCAAATCCTCCCGCAACCAGTTAAACAAAGTCTCCCGCACCCTGTCAGGCGTAGGCCGCAACCCCTCAACATCCCGAAACTCAACCACCCGACTACGCCACATCCCCCCAATAATGCGCACCTTATTCTTTTGCTGACGATTTGCTGTGTTCATGTGTGACTCAACTGTGAGAAAGTATTTGCGAAACAATAGTAGAAACGGCGGGCAGAAGCAATTGTGGCAAAAGAACGCCAGCCCTGCGGCGCTCCCGCCACACAATTTGATTCCAGCGCTTGACACCCCCAGCCGGATGGCGCTATATATGCAGGTGCTGTCAAACAGCCAGTAGGAGAAGGCCATGCAAACCATAGCCGAAGTCCCCCAGACTTCCCGCCGGACGAAGAAGCTGGCTAGCATTATCCTGGCCGCGCTGCTTCCCCTGCTGGCGGGGTGTTGTGGTATGGGTAGCATATTTTGTTTCGATCCCGGGTATGATGTAGTAGTTGATGAAAGTGGTAACAGGATGTTCACAGATACACCACGCAATTGGATGAATTGGGTGAGTCCTATAAACGGGCATATACAAAGGGAGGCCGCAGGTGAAAAAGCTGCTAACGCTTCAGAATCATGGAATGTTTTTTGGAATTATAGAATTTATCCGTTAAAAGATGGTCATCGAGAAAATTCTTGGAAACATATCAATTATATTATTGGGCAAAGGAGACTGGCCGGACTGCCTGAATTAGTTCTACTGGATATGCTACGTGATGAAAGTGACAAACTTCTGCTTGCAGATACACCACGCTATTGGGTGTATTGGACGGAGACTGTGCACAGGCATATACAAGAAGAGGTTGCAGGTAAAAAAACTCCTGATGGTGTGGAATCATGGAATGTTCTTTGGGATCGTAGAATTAAGGCGATAAAAAGAACTACAGAGAATTTTCAGAAATATATCAATTATGTTATTGAGCAAAGGAATCTGGCCGAATTGCCTGAATTAATTCTGGACGATGACGGAGGTGGTGACGGCGGTTAAGGCGGTCGCCCTCCTGTTCACCGCAGCCGCCGACAACTCCAACTGACCGCTAACCCGCGCACCCCGCTCAACCTGCACCAACCCGGCAGCCCCGCGTGACAACGCCTCAAAACCCAAAATGTCACTCCCAGCAAACAAATCTAGACAACGACGTGGTTGAAATCTTGGCGTATTAAGGGTAGTATGGGCCGGTTCCATGGAGGAAAGAGGGCAAGCCGTAACATTAACCGCAACATAGGCGTAGATAAGGCTATGAATAAAGACATAACTGAGAAACCAGGCGTGGACGATGACGGGACGGGTTTGGGCTCGGGCAATGGCGCGACCAGCATAGATGTCGGCAAGAGTTTGCGAGCGTTGGATGCGACTATTCCCGGTCGCGACTTGAGTGCCTATATCGCCACGGTTAATAGTATTGCTGTGCTAACACCGGAGCAGGAGCTTGAGTTGGCGAAGCAATACTATTACGAGAACGATGTGGATGCGGCGCGGCAGCTTGTTATGGCGCATCTGCGTTTTGTTGTGCACATGGCGAAAACTTATTCCGGTTATGGTTTGTCGGAGGCTGATCTTATTCAGGAAGGTAATGTGGGGTTGATGAAAGCGGTGAAGCGCTTTAACCCGGAAGTAGGGGTGCGTCTGGTGTCTTTCGCGGTGCACTGGATTAAGGCCGAGATGCACGAGTACATTTTGCGCAACTGGCGCATTGTGAAAATTGCCACTACCAAGGCTCAGCGTAAACTGTTTTTTAATTTGCGCAGTTCCAAGAAGCGTTTGGGCTGGATGAACAACGAAGAGACCGAGGCCGTTGCCAAGGATTTGGGTGTTGACCCGAAGGTTGTGCGCCAGATGGAAGGCCGTATGAGTTCTTATGACACCGCTTTTGATGCCGGCCCGGATGCGGATGATGATACTGCCTACAGGGCACCGGCTTATTATCTGGAAGATCAAAGTTCAAATGTGGAGAACAAGCTGGCGGATGCCCAGTGGGGGGAGATGACTTCCAATAATCTTCACGCCGCCATGATGCAACTTGATGAGCGCAGTCGGGACATCCTTGGCAGCCGCTGGCTGGCGGATGAGAAAGCAACACTGCATGAACTGGCTGCCAAGTATGATGTTTCCGCCGAACGCATCCGCCAGCTGGAAAAAAGCGCCATGACCAAAATCAAGACAGCCATGAGCGAGAACGCAGCCATGAGCGAAAACATAGCCATGAGCGACTAACCCCGCCCGAACACCTCCAAACATGCAGCTTGTAATTAACGGCGAAACAAAAGAAGTTGGCCCCGTCGCCACGGTGGCTCAACTCATCACCGCGCTGGATTTGGGGGAGGGCAAAGTTGCCGTGGAATTAAACGGCAAAGTTGTGCCACGCAGCGCCCACGATAAACAAAATCTCGCAGCCAATGATAAACTGGAAATAGTCCAGGCCATCGGCGGCGGCTAGTTGAGCCATGAACACACAAGACGATAAACTCATAATAGCTGGCAAACCATACACCTCCCGCCTCATCATCGGCAGCGGAAAGTATCAGGATTTTCAGCAGAACCTGACAGCCCTAGAACAAAGCGGCGCGGAAATAATCACAGTTGCCATACGCCGGGTGAATCTGGGGCAGGACAAGAACGAGCCCAGCTTGCTGGAAGTAATCTCGCCCCAAAAATACACCATCCTGCCAAACACCGCCGGTTGCTACACGGCGAAGGACGCAGTGCGAACCTGCCATATAGCACGGGAATTGCTTGACGGCCACAAGCTGGTGAAGTTGGAAGTACTGGGCGATGAAAAAACACTTTACCCCAATGTAACAGAAACACTGGCGGCGGCGGAGACTCTGGTTGCCGATGGCTTTGATGTGATGGTCTATACCACCGACGACCCACTGGTTGCCAAACGTCTGGAAGAAATCGGCTGCGTATCGGTGATGCCACTCGGCGCACCCATCGGCTCCGGCCTCGGCATTCGCAATCCCTACAACATCCGCCTGATTATGGAAAACGCCAAAGTGCCCATCATCGTGGACGCAGGCGTGGGCACCGCATCCGATGCCAGCATCGCCATGGAACTTGGCTGCGATGGCGTGCTAATGAACACCGCCATTGCCGAAGCCCGCGACCCGGTGCTAATGGCCTCCGCCATGCGCAAGGCTGTCGCCGCCGGCCGCGAAGCATTCTTGGCTGGCCGCATGCCACGCCGCGCTTATGCCAGCGCCTCGTCTCCCATAGACGGGGCTTTTATTTAGGGCTACAGTTCAGGAATGACCGATTCAAAACATCTCAGCAGACGCCCCATACGCAGCTATGTCATACGCGGCCGCCTCACCAATTTTCAGCGCAAGGCTCTGGCGCGATATTCTGCCGATTTCGTCATTCCATTCACCGACCAGGCACTGCCATTGCAAGACCACTTCCCGCACAACGCACCACTAACTATAGAAATCGGTTTCGGCATGGGTCAGTCTCTGTTGCAAATGGCACAGCAGCACCCGCAACAAAACTTTCTCGGCATTGAAGTCTATCCCCCAGGCGTTGCTTGCCTGCTGATAGAACTCGCCGCACAAAAACTTGATAACCTGAAAATTGTTCAACACGATGCCACCGAAGTATTCACCAAAGGCCTGCCCCCCGACAGCGTTGCCAAAGTACTAATCCTGTTCCCCGACCCCTGGCCTAAAAAACGCCACCACAAACGCCGCATCGTGCAAACGGAATTCATGTCGCTGGTAACATCGCGGCTACAAGCGGGCGGCCACATCCACCTCGCCACAGACTGGGAAAAATACGCCGAACACATGCTGGAAGTAATGGAAACCCTGCCCGGCCTGAAAAACACCAACGGCTCCGGCAACTACTGGCCAACCCCCGACCGCCCGCCCACCAAGTTTGAACAACGCGGCCAGAAACTCGGCCACGAAATTTGGGATTTGCTCTACAAAAAAGTGTAACTAGCAACAAAACACTCAGAACCACAAGCGATGTTCATTTTCCTTCAGCCAATGCACATAACGCTTGGTATCAGGACACAGGGAATGCACCAGCCGCCAGTAACGCCGGGAGTGGTCCATGTGAATCAGATGACACACCTCATGGGTAATAAGATAGTCAATAATACTGTAAGGCGTAAGCATGAGTAACCAGTTAAACTGAATCACACCTTCCTCCGTGCAATGCCCCCATTTTGATTTGGTCTTGCGCAACGTAATCTTCTTAATCTTGTGAGCCACATCAAGATGCTTGGCCAGCGCCTGAACCCTCGGCGGCAGATAAGCATTCGCCTGCTGAATAAGATACTCACTCAACATCCGCCGCGCCTTATCCGGAGTCAGCCGATGCCCCTGCATAATAAACTGCTTGTCAGTAACCCGAACCCGCTGCTCATCGCTCTCCCTGAACACCACAGTCAGTTCCCTGGACTGATAAAAAATCCGCCCCCCATGCTCCAGCAACATACACTGCCCGGCCAACTCAGCCTCTTCACGCAGGCGCTCATTAATCCAGTCATGGTTCTTCTGCACAAACTCCCTCACCTCCCGCTGAGACGCCCGCATCGGACAGCGCACCTCCACCCGCTCATGGGAGACATACAACGCCAGCGTCCTCCGTCTGGTGCGCACCACCTCGTACGGAACGGAAGATGGAGCAGTAAATTTGAGATTGGTGCGTTTCTTGCTCAAGGCTCATACCACCGATGATATATGTCAGGGGAGGGGATTTTACAACAGGTGCCGCTGATGTGCGCTACAATTAACCGGGTCGGAAGCTTACCAAACGACATGTATCCAACTCAAGACACAGAAAATGACAACTGACAAAAAATCCAGAGACAACCTGTTCGCAGGCGACGGCCTGCCCGGCAATTTCGTGTTTGACGACAATGTGGCACGAGTCTTTGAAGACATGATTAACCGCTCGGTGCCCGGCTACGGCACCATCATCGCCATGATTGCTGTGATGGCGGAGCGTTATTGCCAGGAAGACAGCAATGTTTATGACCTGGGCTGTAGCTTAGGCGCGGCCAGCCTGGCCATGGCGCACAAAATCCCTTGCCGAAACTATCAGATTCACGCGGTGGACAACTCGCCCGCCATGATTGCCAGGCTGCAAGATAAAATACAAGACAGGCCAAAGGAAGATGGGAACAATTACCCGATAAACTGCCACTGCGCCGATATTGCAAACCTCCCCATTGAGAACGCATCCGTAGTGGTGCTTAACTTCACGCTTCAATTCATCCCGGTCGCCCGGCGACAAGCACTCATTGAAAATATCTTCGCAGGTATGCGCCCCGGCGGTGTGCTTGTTCTTTCCGAAAAGATTTGTTTCCCCGATGTCGAAGTGAACGAGTTATTTATTGATCTGTATCACCAGTTCAAAGAGTCCATGGGTTACAGCCAACTTGAAATAAGCCGCAAGCGCGCCGCACTGGAAGCCGTGCTGATTCCCGAACCACTGAACACCCATCGCGCCCGCTTGGCTGAGGCTGGCTTCGGTGCGGTGGATGTATGGTTTCAGTGCTTCAACTTTGCCTCCATGGTAGCCTTCAAAAACAGGCAATAGCTGACAGAAGTAATAAACATGAAATAGCGAACATGAAACAAGACATAGATTTTAGTAGCCTCGCCGCCAACATCAAAGGCACCGCGCTGGAACCGCTAACGCCGCTACTACAAGCGGAGTTTCTGGACAGCATCATCCACGGCGATTTTCGCCGCTGGCGGCAGTTGCTACGCCAGCTTCCCAACAATCACGCCAGTTCTGTCGCCCTGGGCGATGTAGTCTGCCTCGGCCAGCCGGACGAGTTGAACGAGGCCGATACCGCAACCCTGCGCGAGCAACTGCAAGCATTCATCCCCTGGCGCAAAGGTCCGTTCCGGATATTCGGCATACACATTGACAGCGAATGGCAATGCCAAATCAAATGGCAACGCCTCGCAAACCGGATTCAACCGCTGGCCAAACGCAAGGTGCTTGATGTGGGCTGCGGCAACGGTTACTTCGGTTTTCGCATGCTGGAGCAGGGGGCAAAGCTGGTAGTGGGCATTGACCAGCACCCGCCCTATGTTGCCCAGTTCTGGGCCATCAAACATTTCCAGCCCGACCTGCCCCTGTATGTAATTCCCGCCGCACTGGAACAACTGCCGGCGGAACTGGCAGCGGCATTTGACACGGTGTTCTCCATGGGCGTGCTGTATCACCGACCCTCGCCCATTGACCATATCCGGCGCTGCCACGATTGCCTGGTGCCGGGCGGCGAACTGGTGTTGGAAACTTTATATGTGGACGGCGAGGAAGGCTACTGCCTCACGCCGGAGAATCGCTACGCACACATAAACAATGTGTGGTTCGTGCCCGGCATCAAAACCCTGTTGCGCTGGCTAAGCCGATGCGGCTTCAGCCAACTCGCTGTGCTTGACGAATCAACAACCACCGCCGAAGAACAGCGCAAAACCGAATGGATGCCTTATGATTCACTGGAAGCAGCACTGTCAAATAAAAACCCCGCGCTTACAGTGGAAGGCTTGCCCGCACCCAGGCGAGTAATAATCAGCGCAGTGCGCGCCAAGTGAGCCGCCCGGCGCTGGCCTTCCTAATGAATAGTAACGGTGAGTGATAAATGGGGTGCGACAAATGCCAAACGCCCCGCCTGATATGGCCGCTTACTTAATCTTGGACTCTTTATAAGCCACATGCTTGCGCACGACGGGATCAAACTTCTTAATCTCCATCTTGTCAGGCATGGTGCGCTTGTTCTTGTCGGTGGTGTAATAGTGTCCGGTGCCGGCACTTGAAACCAGTTTGATTTTCTCTCTCATAACGATAACCTCTTAAACCTAAACCTTGATACCCTTGGCACGAACATCAACCAACACGGCATCAATGCCCCGCTTGTCAATCACGCGCATACCTTTGGTAGAAACACGCAGCTTCACAAACCGCTTCTCCGACTCCACCCAAAACCGATGGGTATGCAGATTAGGAGAAAACCTGCGCCGCGTTCTATTCTTCGCATGGGAAACATTGTTCCCCGTAACCGGCCTTTTACCGGTAACCATACAAACTCTGGACATCACCTTTCCTCTATTCTCATAACTATCTGGATATACTAAATTTTTCGCCATCCCGTCGCCACCCGACATAATCCCTCAGAGACACCACAAACAGAACCGCACTTTATACCAATCCCCCAACAAAAATCAAGTATTGCAGCCGCAAGAATATGGGATACAATCACACCCAATCCCGTAAGGAGCTTGCTATGAAACACTTCACACTATCAATTTTCGCCCGGTCCCTGCTCAGCGCACTTGTCGGCATACCCGCCACACTCGCCAGATTCGCCACACTCGCCAGATTCGCCGCACTCGTCAGGTTCACCACCCTCGCCACTCTGGTAACCCTCGCCACCCTCACCCCCCCCACCCTCGCCGCCACCCCCGATGCGGACGCACTCGCCAACGCCGCCAGCGAGACCTCAGAATGGCTAAGCTACGGCCGCGACTACGGCGAAACCCGCCACAGCCCGCTAACCCAAATCAACGACAGCAATGTAAGCCAGCTGGGCGTAGCCTGGACCTTTGACACCGGCGAAGTACGCGGCCACGAAGCAACCCCGCTGGTGCACAACGGCATAATCTACGCCACCCGCCCGTGGAGCAGCGTATTCGCCCTGAACGCCCGCACCGGCGAAGTAATCTGGGATTTTGACCCGCAGGTAAACAAAGGCATGGGCTGGAAAGCCTGCTGCGATGTGGTCAACCGCGGCGTGGCACTTTATGAGGGCAAGATATTCGTCGGCGTGATTGATGGCCGCCTCATCGCCCTTGATGCCAACACCGGCGAAGTAATGTGGGAAACACTAACAGTTGACCCCGACCGCCCCTACACCATCACCGGCGCCCCACGCGTGGCCGATGGCAAAGTCATCATCGGCAACGGCGGTGGCGACCTCGGTTCCCGCGGCTATGTAACCGCCTACGATACCAACAGCGGCGAAGAAGTGTGGCGCTTCTGGGTGGTGCCCGGCAACCCCGCCGACGGCTTTGAAAACCCGGACATGGAATTCGCCGCCACCACCTGGGCCGGCAACTGGTGGGAAGTAGGCGGCGGCGGCAACGCCTGGGACTCAATCATCTACGACCCCGAAGCCCGTCTGGTCTATGTGGGCACCGGCAACGGCTCACCCTGGAGTCATGAAATACGCAGCAACGGCGTGGGCGACAATCTGTTCCTGTCATCCATTGTCGCACTCAATGTGGATAACGGCAGAGTAGCCTGGCACTACCAAACCACCCCGGGCGACGACTGGGACTACACCGCCGTGCAACCACTCATGATGGCCGACTTGCCCATCAACGGCGTGTTGCGCAAAGTCATCATGCAAGCCCCCAAGAACGGTTTCTTCTATGTGCTTGACCGCATCACCGGCGACCTGATTTACGCCGACCCTTATGCCGCCGTCAACTGGGCATCCGGCGTTGACCTGGAAACCGGCCGCCCCATCGAAACCGCGCAGGCGCGATATGACACCGCACTCACAAACATCATGCCCGGCCCCAGCGGCGGCCACAACTGGCATCCGATGTCATACAACCCAGCCACCGGATTAATTTATATCCCCAGCATGCAAGGCGTCAGTTTCCCTTACGCGGTGGATCAAGGCTTCGTACACAAGCCCGGCACCTGGAACACCGGCATCGCCCTCGGCACACGCAGCGGCTTGGCAGTGCGCCCCGATCATCTTTATGAACCCGGCACCGGGCCGGAATATCCCTTCACCGGCGCCTTGCTGGCCTGGGACCCGCTGGAACGGGAACCCCGCTGGGTGGTGGACTACCCGTTCACAATTAACGGCGGCACCCTCAGCACAGCAGGCAATCTGGTATTCCAGGGCGGCGCCGACGGCACCTTCCGCGCCTTCACCGCGGACGCGGGCGACCTGCTATGGGAAGCCGACCTCGGCCCCGGCGTGATGGCAGCGCCAATAAGCTACCAACTGGATGGCGACCAATACCTTTCCGTATTAGTCGGCTGGGGCGGCTCCGCCAGCGTGTTTGGCGGCAACTCCAGCGGCATCTACAAGGGCGAAGGCCGCCTGTGGACCTTCCGCCTCGGCGGCGAGCAAAACTTTGAACCGGTGCGCGGCCAACCCTTGCCCGAACTCACTGCCATTCCCTATGACGACAACCCGGAATTGTTGCTCCGCGGCCTGGAGCTTTATCACCAGCGTTGCTATTACTGCCACGGTGTTGGTGCCTCATCCGGTGGTTCCATTTCCGACTTGCGTTATTCCAACGAGGCCACCTTTAATGTGCTGAACAGTATTGTGCTGGATGGTGCTTATGAAAGCCTGGGTATGCCCAATCTGAGTGAGTTTATTAATGAGGAGGAGTTGGATGCGGTGAAGAACTGGTTGCTGTCAATGCGGGCGAGCTTGATGGAAAATTAAGGCGCGAGGCGAGAAGCCGGAGGCGGGAGAAAAGGGGAGTGAGGCAAGAGTAGCAATGGCAAAATATTCCACCAATGAATTCAAATCAGGATTAAAGGTGCTTGTTGATGACGAGCCCTGCTCAATCCTTGAGAATGAAGTAGTCAAGCCGGGCAAAGGCCAGGCATTCAACCGGGTCAAGTTTCGTAACCTGACCAATGGCCGTGTGTGGGAGCGCACTTTCAAATCAGGTGAATCCATTGACGCCGCCGATGTGATGGAAATCAGCATGGAATATCTCTACACCGATGGCGAGTTCTGGCATTTCATGAAAACCGACGGCAGCTTTGACCAGGTGGCCGCCGACAAGAACGCCATCAGCGAAGCACTTGACTGGTTAAAGGAGCAGGAAGAATATCAAGTGGTGCTGTGGAACAACGCACCCATTTCAGTAGTCCCCCCCAATTTTATAGAACTGGAAGTTACCCAAACCGACCCCGGCGTAAAAGGCGACACAGCCCAGGGCGGCACCAAACCGGCAACACTGAGCTCCGGCGCGATGGTGAAGGTTCCCTTGTTCGTGAGCGTGGGTGAGGTGCTGCGCATTGATACCCGAACCGGCGAATATCAGAACCGGGTTTCAAAGTAGCTTACACACAATGATGTGCCAGTGAATTCCGAGTTGTCTAGAATGAGCGGAACAACACCTGCCAGTCAGATTAATCGCCTGCAAGCACGGGCGCAGCTATTGACGATGCTACGCCAGTTCTTTGCTGCCCGCGAAGTGCTGGAAGTAGAAACCCCAATCCTCGGCCCAACAACGGGCACTGATCTTTACATTGATTCCTTTGCTGTGCCAATCAACACTGGCGATAAACAAACTAACTACTACCTGCAAACATCCCCCGAGTTCGCCATGAAGCGACTGCTCGCCGAAGGTAGTGGGCCAATCTATCAAATAGCCAAAGTGTTTCGCGCTGACGAATCCAGCCGCCTGCATAACCCCGAGTTCACCATGCTGGAATGGTATCGCCCCGGTTTCACTATGGAGCAGCTAATGACCGAGGTGGCTGACCTTATTGCAACAGTTGTGTCTGACTCAGGCGTGAACCTCCCACGCTACAGTTACCGACAGTTGTTTGTGGAACATCTAAACATAGACCCCCACACCGCGAACGCAGAACAAGTAGCAACTGTTGCACAACAACATCTGGACATAGCCGAACCACTAGACAAAACCGGCTACCTGCAACAACTCATGGCCTTGGTCATAGAACCGCAACTGCCAGAGTTCTGCTTCGTCTACAATTTCCCAACAGAACAATGCGCCCTGGCAAAAATTGAACAAGATGAAGAAGGCATCACCGTCTCCCGCCGCTTTGAACTCTATGGCCGCGGCATGGAACTCGCAAACGGCTACCAGGAACTAACCGATGCCACAGAACAACGCAACCGCTTCACCGCCGACCTGAACCAGCGCCGCGCCACAGGCCGCACCCAATACCCCCTGGACGAAAAGTTTCTGGCCGCCCTGCAATCACTCCCCGATTGCGCCGGAGTAGCACTGGGCATTGACCGCCTCTTAATGCTAACAACCGGCGCCACCACCATAGACGAAATACTTGGCATCTCCAATTAAGTCTGATCAAGCAAATGCTTCTTATAAATCTCCTGCACCCGCCGTGTAATCTCCCCCGGCTTCCCCGAACCAATCGGCTTATCATCCAGCACAACCACCGGCGTAATAACAGTCGTCGCACTGGAAATAAACGCCTCGTCAGCAGCCAACACCTCAGCCACCGTAAACGGCCGCAACTCATGCTCAATACCCGCCGCCGCAATCAACTCCAGCAAACTCCGCCGACGAATACCCGGCAAAATAGCAACAGACAACGGACGAGTAATAATTCTCCCACCCTTAACAATATATGCCGACGAAGACCCACCCTCAGTAACATAACCATCCTCAACCATCCAAACCTCACCCGCCCCCCGCGATGCCGCAAACTCTTTCGCCAACACCTGAGCCAACAGATTAAGCGATTTAATATCACGCCGCTTCCAGCGCAACTCATCCGTAGTAACCACCGCAATGCCCTGCCTGATATGCACATTATCCAGCAACTGCCGCGCCTCCGTAAACGCCACAAACGTCGGCACACAATCCTTCGGAAAACTGAACTCCCGCTCAGCCACACCACGAGTAACCTGACTATACACAATGCCCTCACGCAACTCGTTACGCTTAATCAACTCCTCCATCACCAAAAAATAATCAGCCTCACTACAAGGCCATGCAATACTCAACGCCTCAAGCGAATGCCCCAGACGCTCAACAAAATACTGCTTATCCACCAAACAGCCGTTAACCACCGGCACGACCTCATACACGCCATCGGCAAAAACGAACCCTCTGTCAAAGACAGAAACCTTGGCAGCATCCGCAGGCAGATACTCACCATTCAAATAAACAATTCTGCTCAATTCAATCACCCTGTTCAGAAAACTCACCCGCAAAACGATGCAAGGCCTCACCATCCAACCGCTGCACCGTCCACCCATCCATCGGAATCGCCCCAATAGAACGATAAAACCGAATAGAAGGCTCATTCCAATCCAGCACCGACCACTCCACCCGCGTACACTTCCTCTCCACCGCCAAATGCGCCAGCCAGGCCAGCATCTGCTTACCAAACCCCTTGCCACGAAAGACAGGCTTCACATAAAGATCTTCCAGATAAATGCCCGGGTATCCCGTAAAAGTAGAAAAATTATGAAAGAACAAGGCATAACCAACAGCCTCACCCCGATACTCACCAATAACCACCTCCGCATAAGCCGGATTGCCAAACAAAGTCTGCTCAAGAATCTCCACACTGGCCTCCACCTCATGCGACAACTTCTCATACTCAGCCAACTCCCGAATAAACGCAAGAATCAACGCGCAATCTTCTTTACGCGCATCCCGTATCACAAAATCGGCAATGGCTGTGTTCATGACGGCCTCCCAAAAGGCGCTTGACCATCCAACATAAAATACTCGCCAATTGTGCCATAACTTAAAACAAAAGCAGCCTTGCGGGCTCTGGTAATCCCCACATATACCAGACTCCTCTCTTCAGTGTCTGCCTCCTCCCTGGACACAGCATCCGCCTTGTCCCACATCGGGTTTCGCAAAGGAATTAAATCATCATTTGCGGAAGCAAGAATAAGGTAATCAAACTCCAGCCCTTTAACCCGATGCAGAGTGGCAAGTTTAACTGCTTCGGAATCACTTGGCTCAGGCTCATTTCGCCTGATTACCGCAGTCTTTATTTCAAGCGCCTCCAACTGTTCTTTTATTCGCGAAACTTCTTTATTCGTTCTGGCTACAACACAGAAATGTGAACAGGGCTCCTTATAATCATCCAACAGTGCTTTGATATACTGGGCTTGTTCATTCTCTGTTTTAAACTCTTCAACAGTCGGTGCCTCGCCATGAGTCAACGATTTATAAAGATTATTCGTATCTGTACTGCCATCCAGATCATCAATATCCCTTCCTTCAAGCAAGCCAACGGCCCATCTCCTGATTTCATCCGTGGTTCTATAATTTATCTTTAATTTTCGTGAGCGTCCACGGATATTAATTCCGCATCTGCTCAGCACAACCTTATTGCGACCATAGATTCTTTGATGTGCATCGCCAACGATGAACAAATCATTCTCACCTTCCGGAACCAGAGAGCGAATCAACCGAAAAGCCTGAGAACCCATATCTTGAGCTTCGTCCACTATCACGGAAGAGTAGGGTAGTGATAACCCCTGACTTTGAATAAGTTCAGCAGCATCACGATAAGCGTCATCCACTTCCTTGTATCTGGCACGATTGAGCTGATGGCGATACTCTTCAAAAACCGGCCAAGCGGCAACTCTATTTTCACGATTGAGCCGTGTCCCCCTGCCAACTCTTGAAGCTTTCTTATATTCATCAAGCGATCTGATACCCTGAGGCTGGATAACTCGCTGCCATTCCTCTTTGAAAAAATTATCGGTAAAATCAAGATTGGAAGGTTTCTCAGAAAGCGCCTTTTCCCATAGCCCCTCCAACACATTCTCATCAAAGATTACTTCAAAATCATAAGAATGTTTGCGCAAGAACCTATGCACCCATCGATCAAGATTAATAACCTCTATGTTTCCTTTTTCCTCATTATTGCAGATGCCATCCAGGTTTTTGTCAATATCAATAGCCAGATTTCTGCTAAAGGTCGTGAACAATACTTTCTTGCCCGGGCTCACTGAATTACTTGCCAGCCATTTGGCGCGATGCATGGCAACCACTGTTTTACCTGTTCCGGCACCACCAAGCACTTTGGAGGCTCCATTCTTCACCCCTTCCGCGAGCTTTCTTTGTGAAGGGTGGAGAAATACCCGCCATTTTTCCATTGAAGCGTTCAGCATCTCTGTCAGTCCGGTTTCATTCTCCGGCACAACGAAACGCGCCATAGACTGCAAGCGGTCCAAAGCAGAAGAGAAGTCAGTAGTATCAAAAGAGACCGCTACTTTCAGTTCTCTTTCACGCAGAATGTCCTCATAAGGGTCGCCAGCGCAATACAAGAACAGTGCTTCGTATGCCTCCGGAGGCAATATATCTTGCGCTTTATCCAAATCCTGCTCGTTGGTGATTTGCCTTACCAGAGCAATCTGCTCTTCCGGAACACCCAGTTTGCAAAGTTGACGGTCTTTCAATTCAGCAAATAACCCTATGGTCTGTTGGTTACTTTCAGAGGAAGCAGGATGGGGTGTTTCCACATTGGTTGAGTAAAGCTGAATTGTCCCAGTGTCGGGGTTTACCTTGCATTGGTGGTTTCCTGCCCATTCATAAGCCTTATCGTGGTTATCAACCCACAGGAATAGATAAACACTACCTTGCTTTGGTGCAGACAAAATAACGCGGTAAGTTTGGTCAACACGAAGTGAGCGCAGATTTTTATCTTTTACTGCACTCAACTTTTCAAAATTCAACCCGGAAGATTTCGGATTGGCCTGAAATTTCAACACAAGCTGATTGACCTTCGCCTGTATATTTGGTTGAAGTTTAGTAAGCGCATCAAAAAACATATCAGAAAAACCTATCCTGATATTCAATGAATTAGTCATTATTCTCACCCTCTAATTTCTTTATCAAGATGTCTGCGCCATCATCCGCAGTTACAATGTGCCAGCCCATCTTCTCAAACTCACTGCCGCCTTCCTGCTTCTGGTATTCAAGCATGAAGGCGACTTTGAATTTTTCCCAAGCCAATTCAGCCTCACCTATACTCATGCCCTTATCATTAACCAGTTCGTAGCCAACTTCCGGCAAGGGTGCTTTCGCAGCCGCCAGGGCATCAATGATTTCACTGATGTCATTATCCGCCAGTGTGGCAATTTTGTCCCAATCGTCATGGGTGATTTCAACTTTTGCTTTATGCCACTCTAACTTTGCAAAATCGCCATTATTGATTCCCTGAACTGTTCCGGCAAAGAAAAATGGTAAGAACTGACCGATATTCACAATCTGCAATAATTTTTGCCAGGCAGTTTTGGTCTGTTCCTTATCCGTATCTTTGGGGTCAAAAATTGCGGTCAATAATAGAGAATGAGCATCCAGTTCAGTTATGGCCGCTTTCTCACCGGCAATATGTACCGCTAAATCAGCCGACTTTTCAAGCAATTTGTTTGAAGAGCAAAATATTAATTCTTTGTCAGAGAAATTGTCGACATATTGGCTTGGCCAGATTTGCCATTGTTTTTTGTAATCAGCCATTTCCTCATCAGATTGCATCGTAGTCTGATTCAGCCAGCATAAGGCTCTTAGCATCGCGTAACTGCGCCATTTTTCAATATCTGGTTGTGATAGGAACTTCACCAGCATTAGCAAAGGAGATAACTCAGCAATCTTGTTATGCTCCTGTAATTCCTGAGACTTACTAATCTGGTCTATAAACTTTGCTGGGCGATTGGCTGTATTTTCGCGCAATACATTAGGTATTTTTGTCTCGTTGCCCGCAAAAGCATCGTTGACATCATACCAGGTAAGGCTCCAAGTAAGCATATCCGAACCAAGAAATATGCCCTGCCTTTTCATAAGGTCCTCATGGACTATATCCTTGTGATGGCTGTAGCCGTCAAGGAACACAGCCACGCGAATTTTGCTTTCTGATTCACGGTCAAGTGAAATAAGAAAATCCGGTTTGCACGCATACGCCACACCATCTTTAGCCGTCAGTGATGCTTGCGGTTCAACGGAATAAATCAAATCACCAATTTCAAGCTTGAAGCCAACCTTACCCCTGATTACATCTTTTGTCACCCTTATCCTCAATTTGTCCAGGTGAGGGTTTTGACTAAGTGCTCGGAGAGCTTCAGGGAAACGACGCTCCAATTCGCTATCAACCCAGACGTTCTTGTTAATTTTGCTGAGGCTGTTGACAGGTTTTAACTCAACATTTTCGTCCAAAATATCGTTAAGCATATTCAGAGCCACCCTGCGTGAGGTGTTCTCCATGCCGTAACTGTTTCTGTAAGCAAAAAGACAGTTGTAACAGCCATCCATGTCCGGGTTATCCTGACAATCACACTTCGCCATAATATCGCGTGCGAGTGTCAACGTGCCCATGAGTTTTGTGGGGTCGGCCAGAAGCGTATGCAGGTAACCCGTTCCACCCGGCACTGCATCGTAAAGAACAAGATAATTGGCCCGGTCCGCTGATTCTGGTATAGGCTCATCACTTTTCATAATATGTATATGGTCCACCTTGCCGCGAAAATGGCTTTTCAAGCCCAGTTGTATTGCCGCCACAAAGGATTGTATCTGTGCCTCATGATTAGACAGTGAGAGTCTTGGCATCAAAATGCGGATAGCCTCTGATTCATATTCACGATAAAGGTAGAGGCAATCAATAATGCCATCAGAAGCAGACTCCCGCACCGCATTTTCAGCTTGAGCCTTTTTGTAGCTGCACTTGAATTGATGTTCAATTCTATCCCGATGCGATTGCACCTTGCCACATTCCTTACAAAGTTTGAAGCCAGGCCTTGGCATCTCCATACCAGCTACACCAATCAATTGATCGTTATCATTGTGTTTTCCAAAATTAATTTCCCTGAACTGTGCTTTTTTGATGAACTCAAATCCAAATGCTCTGGTGTCGGTTTGCATTGCATAAGCGAGCGAAACTTCAGCAGGCTCAAAGTCAATCAACATTTGTCTGTTATAAAAAGTTGGTTCGCGGGTATCTGAATCATCGCCTATGAGGGCTTTATCCTCACTGGTATTGGCGTACACTTGTCGCAATCTAACCATGTTCACTTGCTGGGATACATTAGCCCACATCGGGTCATGGCAACGTGGGCAGGCCGCACGTGTGTCAGCCCCAATGAGATGTTCACTATAATTACAGCTGGGGCATAAACGCCAATTTTCCAGATTTTCCCCCCGTGCCATTTCAATTCGCTCAATCTGCACCTTCCGGTTACTTGCATAAAAAATGCTCTCAGGTGCCAGCTCATCAAGCGCGGCGTGAGCCGGACGGGAATACTCATACGTGCTGGTTTTATAGTTTGTGGTTTTACCGTCTTCCTGTTGGGCAGGTTTGGATAAACGCCGGAAGATAACAGACCGTAAAGTTGTGCCTTCTTCAGGAAAGGCATAGTTTGGAAGCAAGCCTTCGTCAGTAAAGAAATTAAGAGTATCTTTGCGATTTAAATTTTTCTTTAACTCCTTGATGCCCTCTATCTCCATATCTAATTCCCGCTCCAGCTTATCTCTGGCCTCATCTTCAGGCTTCTTCTTTAGCGCGCGAATCTCACTCGTCAGGTCTTTTTGTTGGCGCAAAAGGTTTTTGCGTTCCTCCACCACTTGTTTGATGCGGTCAAGAACATAAATGTGTAATGGGTCTTCATCGTTAGATATCCCGGTCCCGAACAGATGCGCCTTTAGTGTGGCCAGAGTTTCGGGCTCTGCATCACCAGAAAGCATGGCTGAAAATTTTTCCCAGAGTTCATCACGATGTTTGGCAATAAAATCCAACAGCGTATAAGGGAAGCGTTTCTGGTCACTGTTTTCCACCGCATCCAGCACTGCCTGCATATAGCCAGGGATAATATGTTCTCCACCTGAGTGCACACCCCAGCAATCAAAACCGAAGGCGAGGAATTGTCGGCGCAACACCATAACTGCGTTCAGGAATATAGCCGGAGTCTGTATATTTGCAGCCAGCATTTTTAGTGGATCAGCATAGAAAAAAAGATCATGAGGCCGTCCATTAGCAAGAGTTAACACAAAAGAGTTGCCATCTCTACGTCCGGCCCGGCCTGCCCTCTGCAAATAGTTAGCTTGAGCAGGAGGCACAGAACACAACAAAACGGATGAGAGGTCGCCGATATCTATACCCATTTCCAGAGTGGATGTGGCAGACAACAAATTTTCATACCAGTCTTTTCTTGTTTCGGGTCCGGCCATAAACCGATGCTCAAGCTCCTCTCGTTTCTTGCGTTCAAGCAGGGCGGTGTGTTCATGGCCGATAACCCGTCTAATCTGACCGGTTTCGTAGTCGTCACGATACATGGACGGGCGTGGGTGAGCATCAGGCTCATAAACTGCGAGTGCCTGTTGCTTCAGGAATAGCTGATTTAATGACGGCATACCATTGATATATTCAATCCATGTTTCCGGCAAATACCAGAAACCAAAAGCACTACTGATTGAACTCTCATCCTCCCCTCCAGCATCAATTATTCTTTTTTGACGCAAGCGGACATTCTTCAATTTGTTGGTAATGCTTAACTGATCGGGATTCAGTGCCCACGCCTTGTTGCCTTTGTTTGTAGGTATTTCAATAAGAAGATTAACTTCAACCAGAACACCCATAATCAATCTCAACAAATCAGTGATGAAATTATTGTCATTTAATTGACTACCATCAAGAAATTGCTGGACCCATCGGCTATACCATGTGCCTTGCTTGCTTGGTAGCAGACGGTCCAAGCCCTTCTCAGCCATCTCACCTGGAAAGCGCGGTAAGGCAGAATAGCTACCCATAGGTGGCATGAAAAGCGAAATTCGTGGAAGCAAAAACCAGTCCCCACCGTTCTCAATATAGCTTTTCATTAAGTGGTTATAAATTGCGCCTTGACGCTTCATACGGGATGTAATTCCCCAAAGCACATAATTGGCACTTTGTTGCGACATGGGATATCCCATCTTCTCATGACAAAGAGACTCCAGCTTCTGGGCCGCAGTTTTGATAAGCATCGGATCCCAATAAATTGTAGCTACGCCGGTGCGGTCAAGCGAACGTCCGACCAGTGATCTAAAACCAAGCTCTGAAAGTATTTCCCAAACCAGCCGCTTGTTAATCAGGTCAATCAGGGGTAGCGGGTCATCCATATCTCCCTGTTCCGTGAGGTTCATATAGTCATCATGTGCCTGCATACTTGGCGGGATTAGCTGGGTAATATAGTTCAGTTGAGTGAAGCGGTCAGGGTTTTGTGGTTCCGTCAGCCAATACTCGGGCAGGTAGTCATAAAGTTTGGGGAGCGGGATGAGCCCGTTATGGGAGTTACAATAATGGTTCACCGCCTTGGCGAGAGCCATGCGGAAATTGGTTCGCCAGGTTCTTGCGGCAAAGAACCCTCCCCGGTGGGCGGCATCTTGAACAGAATCTGAAAAGGCGATGAGTTTTTTGTCGTCATTAATTTTATTGGCGAACATTTGATGTATGGCCACCGAACTCAGGCTGGCCGCTCTGGAACCGAATAAAAGCAAACTGTTGTCCATCAGGCAAACCGGACACGTACGTTGGCTTTCATGAGTGGGAATGCCCCCGCGCCGAACTTCTCTAATCAGATTCGGCTCATAAACGGTTACCAGAGATTCTTCACCACAAGAAGCACATTTGCCGTCTTTGGTTTGCAGGTTTCCGCAATCACTACACAGATACTTGACGATGCCTCGCGCAGCTGGCCTGTAATTCGGATTTTTAAGGGGCAAAAGAATCTGCACTCGTTTGTCGTGAGAGAAGAATCGCGTATAGATTTTTCTCAAATCCTGCTCAATATGATTCTCGCCCAGTTCAACTGTGGTTAGCCATGCTGTTGAATGACATTCAGTACATTGAACAATAGGCAGGTAGATATCCCTTTGTTCTTCATTCTCCGACCGTGATTTCAAATCATCGGAAAATAACAGATGCACGGGGTTTTGGGCCGTGTCGGTTCCCACGCGAGCCACAATCCTGCGCAATTCTCTGCTCCACAAGTGTAAGCCTACTGTTACAAAGGGTTCTCCGGGGTATCTGTCGCCCCGCGCATGAGATAACAGCGAAAGAAATGAAACCAGCACCGCTACTACATTCTCATCCTGCCCGGGTTCAAGCTGTGCCGGGATAATTTTCTTTATCGCACCAAGTATCTCGCGTACCGGAGCCGAGCCTTGACTACATGCCTTGAGCAAGTTGTGCATCAACAAGTGTTTCTTGAGGCGCATGCCAAGCTGTTGCCTTGAGTCTGTGTTTTGAGGAATCAATATCCAGTCGTCACCAAAGAAGAATTTTGTCTGTGCTATCAAATATTCATCCGGCGAAGCGTATGAATCATACTTTAATTCTGCCAGCGTGAACGATGGGTCAAGCATCATGTGTTCAATCATGCCAAGAAACTGCTCATGGCTTTCCCGGCTTTCACCTATGATATTGTTTTTCTCAAAACGGGTGTTGAATATATCGGAAGCATAGTCCGCAAGTGCGTCCCGCTGCGTTTCATCACCCAGAGTCGCCGATGTGCCCACACAAGTCAGACTTTCCGTTGTTACTTTCAGCCGCGCCTTGAGACGGCGAATGAGCATAGCCAAATCTGAACCTTGGGCACCATCAAAAGTGTGTAATTCATCAACCACCAGATATTTAAGAGAGTCAGGTGTGTTATATCGCCAAAGTTGCTGGTCTGCGGGGCGCATTAACAGAAAATCCAGCATCTTGTAATTAGTTAGCAGGATATCAGGCGGGCGTTTTCGCAAGATGTTTTTTGGGGTAATTACATGCGTTTCACCCATGGTCTTTTCATCATCTTCACCGCCAATAAACAGGCCAACACGAATTTTCCCTTTTAGCTCAACCGCAGAATGAACAATATTGGCAAAGCGTTTTGCTTGATCTTGAGCCAAAGCATTCAGAGGGTAAATTACAATCGCTTTAATGCCCGGATTCTGGCTATGCAAGCAGTGATTCAAAAGCGGATAGAGAAAACACTCTGTTTTACCAGATCCTGTGCTTGTTGAGACAATGGTGCTTTGTGGCTGTTTATTATTTTTGGCATCGCCATCATAAAGGTTTGACCATGCAATTTCTTGATGCACAAACGGACTGTGTTGTGTTTGAAAGCCCGAGAAAAAATCCTTGCGCTCAGTGGTTTTCGCAAATGGCAGGTTAATGGAGAGGTACGGCCCCTTGATAAAGGCCTCACCATTATCATGCGTAACAAGTTGCTCAAACTTGCCCGCAAAAGGCCAGGTATCGGTTTCAAAGCCTGTGACAATGAATTCACGAAGCGATTTGGCGACATCCTGCGCGAGTAGGCCGGGAATCACTTGTTTTCTCCTCCTACTCTGATGTCTTCTCTATAACATAAGTCATAAAGCTGGGAATTCCAGGTTCCATTTGACAAGTTCCGCTTGGGTCCCAGATGTAATCAATTTCATTAAGCTTGTCGGCGAGCATAGCTGCTTTTGCATCACGAGCGTCATCATCAGTGATTTTTTTCACCAAGCTGGATTCAATAATGCTCTGAATTTTATCTTCATCAATTGCTTGCCATGCACAATCTTTGAATGCTTCGCCTACCGCGTTGGCGGCGATGAGTGATTCTTTATCTTTCTTGAGTGCTTTATAACGCCGCCCGTAGAAACCTTCTTTCTCTTTCTGAATGAACGGCACAGCAAGTGATAAATTTTCATTCGTCAACTGTTGCAACTCCTGCTTTTTGGCCACATCCCACAAAGCCTTACCCCATAGTTGCAAAAAATAAGGATAGCACTGGGAGTCTTCAATAACCTTATTCAGTACCTCGGGCTCAATCTCAATGTCTGCATCGCGTAAAGGAATAGCAATCGCATCCGCTGAAGCTTCATGGCTAAGGCGACCGATGCCTATATGTTCGGAACGCTCTATAAAAGTGGCCTTGACCTCTCTGAGTAGCGAAACCAGACCAGGGGTGCCCGTAAGCACCAGCAGAAAGGGGGCATCTTTCATAACACTCTGCGCCGTATTGAGCAGGCCTCGACAGGCGGCCTCATTCATCGTGTGCGCCTCATCAAGCAGCAGCGCACGCGGGCTCTGTTTACAGGCATCAACCAAATGGTCTTGCAGGCTACAAACCCCGCTATTCTCATCGGGGGTGGTCATGGTAACAGTCAGGCCGTGCTCATGGCACTGTCCTTCCAGCAAATTCAGCATAGTAGTTTTACCCATACCGCGTGGACCATACATGACGATGCTGCTATTAAAGGTTCCCGCTGTCAGCGTGCCAAGGGTCTCGGTATATAACGACCGTTCGGTTTCCCTGCCGGCAATATAAGGCGGCTTGCCGCCGTAGCCGGGGGTAAAAGGATTGACAGAGGTGTTCATGGCGGCCTCCTGCAAGGCACTAGCGTGTTCGCTTGGGCATAGTATAACTGATTGGCACAATTCAGCCTTCTTTATGGCGGATTGATTAATTCACCTTTTTTTAGAATGTAGTCGGCAATTTTCAGACCAAGAGAGTGTGGTCCTACCCAGATCATGTAGTAAAGCGGTGCGCCTTGTGTATTTTTGACTAAACTGGGAGTAGAGACATACTTGAACACCTTCTTTAAGTTTTTAATATAATGATCCAGCAAGCGTTGACTTGCATTGCTGACCTTGACAGTCTCATCGTAAAAAAAACCAGATTGCTGTTCGTAAACTAGGCTCTCCCACTCGTTGCTTCCAAAGCACTTATCCAGCATGGCTCGCCAGTTATCTGGGATATCTTCTGATTGTATTGTTATCAGCCTGTTGATTGCCATACCAAGAGGGAAGTTGATGATAGCCTCGAATTTACCTGTTTTCCCCAATGCTTCAAGCGTTCGCCACTCTACGTGAGGACCGTAGGGGTCAAGGAAAGCCACACCTCTTGTTGACCCCTGACCGATTTGTGGCATCAACTTACAAATAAGGTCGTTAGCATCTCCAGTGTCAACTATAATTTTCCGGTCTGGAAATTCTGTTTTGAGATTGTCAAGAAGGTCAACCCGGCTAACGTCCGTATCGAAAAAGAAATATCTGTCAAATGGGAGTTCAAGATTTAATGCTCGGCGCGGGGATCCTTCAATAAAATTTCCCCTATCCACTACAAAATCTTCATCTTCGCCAAGCAATTCAAGATTATGACTATTTTCCATATTCGGAGCATTGCGCACCATGGAAGAACCGGTACCGGCAAAGCCATCAATATAGATTAGCTCAAAGGATGTTTTTTTGAGAGCTGTGGTGTAAGCATGGAGATAAGCCTGCAACCCATTCAGTTTTTGCTTAGCCCATGGACCTACAGTGCTTGTAATGTGTGAATTTTTTGGCGGCACATGAACCTCCTGGAACTCATGCTAGGCTGAAATTTGTTCAAGAATTTGTTTTGGTACGATTTGCCATGGAAACCCATTCCATTCTTCGCCATCAAGCAAACGCCCACCTGACTTCGGGCGGGCACCGCCCCATTGTTTGAAGAAGAACGCCGCACCATCCCGATCACATATATCGCGCAGTCGGCGAGCCCAGCTTACTGCCATAGGTCGTGCGTGTGGCCCGCTCTCTCCACCGACAATAGCCCAGGCGATTCCGGACAAGTTAACATCTTTAATCGGCCCCAGCAGTGGTTCAAACGAGATGAACCGCGCCTCGGAATTGATTTGTTTCAAATGGTTGATGCGACTGGTATGGGCTGCATCTTCAACTGATACTCCAAGCCATATATGCCTGGGAACTTGTCCACTGGAATAGCGACGCTTGATATAGTCCCGCATGAGTGAGCTACGTTTGGTTAACACCTGATAAACATGCCGGTCAGCAATTTCCATACTATCAAAAACCTGATCAATGAACGCACGATCAATCTTCTTGTGAAATAAATCGCTCATTGAGTTCACGAAAATCATGCGCGGCTTTTTCCACTTAAGCGGTTGTTGTAAGCGCGATGACCAAACCCTAAGATCAAAACCCTGCTCATAGGGGTGGCCAGCGATACCACGCCAGCGTTCTGCAAAACGCTCAGCGTAGCAGTTCTCGCAACCTGGGCCGATTTTCGTACAGCCAGTTACCGGATTCCATGTTGCGTCAGTCCATTCTATTTCGGATTTTTGAGCCATCAGAGTTGCCTAGCATTTCCGGCAGTATACATAATAGTGTAGGGTTAAGTCCATAAAAATATACACCTTTTCCATGGTGAGTTTTCTAATGATATTCCGTTCTAAATCTTGTTGTTCCGTTCAGTAAATACTTTCCATGCTATCCGGTAATCTTCTTCGCGGTCGGGAAGGTAGAAGGGGGCGGTGTAGGTTATGGTTTTTTCTCGGGGGCCGCCGGGGAGGGTGTCGTCTGTGATGGTGCGGTGAATTTTGGTGCCGTCCGGGACCTTTGGGTTGCCGTAGCTGTTGCCGGTGGCGTAGTTTTCTCGTCTGCCGTTTTTTGTTGGGGGTGGGGCGGGGCAGATGTCTTCCCAACCTAGGGGTTTGGTTTCGGACCTGCCGTCTGGGTATTCAAGGGTGACTGGGGTATCGGTTTTTCCAGCTTTGCGTGGGAAACCAACGCCGGTCAGACCCTTGCTGGTGGTAAAGACAATGCGACCGTTTTGGTCATAGTAGGTTTCACGTTCGTACTGGCGCATTACGGGAAACTCTACGCTATATATGGTTAGCAACTCGTCAATACTTAACTCCAGCACTAAAGACACAAGAACGTCAATTTCAAGCAGTGCCTGACGGCGTTCGAAATCTGTGCGGAGAGCGGAAGTACCGCACCATGTGGATGACTGCATGGAAAAATAGCTGTGATTGAGCAGTTCGCAACTTGATGACCAAGAATCGCTTGCAGTATCCTTCCGCCAAAGTTCCTGCCACAACCGGCTATAGGGTTTTGTCAAACAAACTAGGCCCAATGTTCTTGAGTCAATGAGTGGGGAGGCTATAAAAGGAAAATGTCTGATAGTTGATTCACGCAGATCGACTTTACCGGTTAACCTCAGAAAAAAATCTGCAACAATCGATTGACACAGACCGAGAAAACTAAGTGTATCTGTGGGGTGCTTGAATACGATTGAACGTAGAGCGTCAATATGTGCTGTTTCAGGGGGAATAATAGAGCAAATGAGAGATCTTTCTGCTGAGGCACCGAATCTTCGACGATTTACAAACCGATAATACGTTGTAACCTTTTGGGCTATAGTTTCCTCTTTCGCTATCCAAGGTACTACTGGTATGCGTCGGTTATACTCGGTCGTATCACCAGCAGGGATATAGTTGGTACGAGGCAGGTAGTCATCTGGTAGTTCAGTCAAGTCAATTTCATCATAGTCGCTTTTTTCCGTGCATTCTGTGCGCGGGGTTTTATAAAAAGGTACACCAACATAGATATGTGGGCCGGAGAACACTAGTTGCCGTTCAGATTCAGGAAACTGGGTTTTACGCTTTATGGTCCCATCGTTTTGAGAATTTGTTTCGTTCCACATTTCTAGTGAAAAATATTCGCCTGATAAATCCCTAAGCCGTTTAGGTTGTGCTGCAAACTTATTCAGTACCGAAACTAGTTCCTGTGAGTGGATAGTTGGCAATCTTGCCTGTAATGCTGGTGTTTCTGGTTCATCGTAGAGTTTGGCAAATATTTCAAGCATGTTTTTGTCAATGGAAATAACTCGATTTGCGTGACCTGCAGTATTCCACTTCGATTCATTTGTTTTAATACCAGGTACCGGGCCAGAACCATCTGACTGAAAACTTTCATCAATAGTAGCTGGAACAAACAAGTTTGCCATATGAGTAAATGCCACCTCATTAGTTGTAGTGGTCCTATATACGTTTATTGAATATTTTCTTGTGCCGCCTATGGCGAAAAGGCCAAGTTCGTTTTCAAACTGATAGTGTCCCTTTAATCGTGGATAGATGTAGCTTCGCAAGATACCCCCATTAGGGTCGTCATAAGCCCCTTCTGGGTGTAGAAACCCGTTCACTCCGTCTATATTTCCCCATCGCCATGCCTGCGGCAAGAAACATTTATAAAGATTGACTTTAGTGCCTTTAAGTTCCGGGTAGTTTTGAACCGCATTCAAATAGTTTTGAGTGCCCTCTGCTTCAGTTAGCTCGTTAAACCAGGCGGCTTCAAGAGGTTCGCTGCGAGCAAAGGCCTGTGTTCTCTCCTCACACAATTTAGTAGCACTGTAACTTCTCAACACAAATCGCGGACCGAAATCACCCAAAATCCCACCTTCATTCCATTCCACTTTAACCCATGGTGGATTTCCCAGCATGATGTCAAAACCGCCCCTATCGGTGAAGACATCCGCGAAGGCCAGTTCCCAATGAAAAAACTTGTATTTGTCGGCCAACTCATTAGCCAGATTCAGACGTGGGAATTGTTCAAGCAGCTTTTCCAGGTGCAACTCGCCTTTTGCGGTTTTGACCTGTTGCGCCTTTCTCTCATGGCCCGTCAGCATGGGTTCCACGCTATCTTCGACTAATAATCCTTGCTGGTTGTTTTGTGGGGATACTTCTTTATCACTGTCCGCAGCAAAATCTATATCGCCCTGCTCTGGCTGAAAGCTGAACACCTGCCCTTGCAAGAGCAGGTTTAGCTCAAACAACCAGGCGCTTCTGTCAGGCAATAGTTCCACTTTGTCCAGCGGCCAGAACCAAAGGGCACACCAATAGTCCATTACCAGCTTTAGGCGGCGATAGGGCGAGGCAAATTTGGCATTTAGGTTAAAGATACCAGTGGCGCGGATTTGGTCCTTCTCGCTGGTGCTGGTGTAGTAGCCAGTCTTTGACTGCCCCCAGATAGGGAAGCAATCTTCTGTGCGTTGGCGATGGTCGCGCAGCATATCGGTATGCTCTTTCCATAGTTTATCTATCGCACTGCTGATTTGCTGCAATAGCTGGATTTCATCCAGCGTGAGCGGTTGCAGGAATTGCTTTTTCCACTGTTTGATTTTTTCAAAGGCATCCAGTTTGAGTTTCTTGGCTTCCTTGTCTTTGACATTCGCCATACCGATATCAGGCAGCAGGAAGTGATAGATATGCTCCGGGTTCCTATCTGGATTCTGCGGGTCAAGGCGCTTTGGTTCGTGCATGTACCACTTGTCATCCTTCTTGTTTGTTGCAAGCTGGTCGGGGCGATATACCTGCCTGCGGGCGCCGACCAGGGAGTTGCCGTTGAATAGCTGATAGCCGAACCAGGGCACTATGCTGGATTGGCTCAGGGCATTGAGCCATAGAGAAACCTCCGCTAACTCTACTGCTATAGGGTTCAAGTCCACACCAAAAACGTTGTGGTCGGCTATGTGCATCTTCACTTGTTGCAGTGCCTCCCGGTATTCCTCATGGGGAATGCGCTTATTCAGCTCCTTCTGTTTGCAGGAGAGATAAGCCTCGGCAAGCTGGTTGACGGCTTCGTTCAGGAAGGCCGCGCTACCCATAGCAGGCTCGCATACAGTTAAGGTGAGGATGTCATCTGCTTTTAGTCCTTGCAGACGCTCTTTCAAAGTGTATTTCACCAGGCATTTGGTGAGTACCTCCGGCGTATAGTAGCTGGCGCTTTTCTCTCGGTCTCGCCCTGCCAGACGATAGATGAACTTTCCTCTGGGGTGTTTTTTCAGTGCCTTGTCGCCATTTGCATCTGTGATGTACACCTTTTCCTTTTCGGTGTACTTCTCTATTTCCTGTGCGGATACGAAATAGCCTGTTTCCAACTCGTTATAGTTCTCGCCCGGCTTTTGCACTTCGTACAGGTCTTCGCCAGCAAAGAAGCCGCGATAGCTCAGTAGCGCTTCATAGACCGCGCCCAGTTGGTTTATGCCGAGTTGGGCGTAGCTTACCCGTCCCCTTCGTTTGCGGCCTCGGCCAGAGGTTTCGCTGGTGAGAGACATCAGCCGGATAACGGTTTGCAAGGTCTGGTTGCTGAATGTCACCTTGTTGAGATAGGGGGTTTGTTGGGGATCAAACAGGTGGCTGTCAAGCCTTTCCATTGCGAAGCTGTGGTGTAGTTCTTGCTGTTCGTCCCCTAGGTCGGCATCCCGCTCTCCCTGATAGCCTTCGTGAATCAGCTTGAACAGCAGGTTGATGGAATGATGCAGGTATTGGCCTTTGCGGCTTTCTTCGGTGGTCAGATTGACCAGTTCCAAATCGCGGAGAGATTCCAGGCTGTAGCCTTTGCGGTAGGCATCGCTTTTATGAGGGATGTATTTGAGTTCCGGGCGCGCCTCAATGTAGAACAGGAACAGCAGGCGATACATATAGCGCAGACATTCCCTACTGAGTGCATTGGCATCAAGCGCAGACTTGCCGGTGAAGGCAATATCACCACGTTGCACAAGCTGTTCTGCGGCCTCATTGCCTAACAGTTCTATGGCTTTTCTTAGCGCGTACTTGAGGTTTTCGGAAACACCGAAAGCATGTTTGTGGCTTTTTTCGTTTAGGTTATCAAGCAGGCTACTGCCCTGCTCAGGCACCAGACTATCAGTGTGTAGCAAGGCTGCTGTAGCGCACAGGGTAAGGTTATCCTTTCGCCCCAGAATTTCATTCAGATCAAAACGCAGCAGGCGGTTTTGCAGCCACTTGTAGCGGTCAATCAGAAGGCACTGGCGATCGCTCAGGAGCATTAGCCAGCGGGGAGGGTCATCCTGTTTGAAAATTACATCGTTTATCAGGTCGTACCAGCTTTTGTTTTGGAAACAGTCGGTATGAGGGCCTTCGTCAATGAACTGGTTTTGCTGTAACTCCAGCAACAATGGGTCGGTGCCTTCCTTATCAATATCCAGTGCGCCCAGCACCCAGAGATTGGGGGCATCATTATTGGGTATAACCGCCAGCACAGGCAATTCACCATCTTCCTTTTGGGTGTCAGTTTTGACACTTCTGTTATGCGGTTGCCACGGAATATCCAGAGCATTGCAAAACAGACGGAAAAACTCACGCTGCATTGCGATGGCTTTTTGCCGGTTGCGCTCCTTGTGGGAACGTTCCCGCATGACGAAGTAATCACGCGCTATTGCTTTCAGGCGGTTGTAGGGTGCCTGATAGTTTTCATCGCTTTCTTCCCGGTTCTTCCAGTCGTTCAGCGTGTCTTTGATATCACCGCTGAAAACTTCAGACAGATAATGAGCGCTATAAAACTCATTCTCGTTGTTGATGCCAAGGAAGGTTGCTGCGTTGTCTGATACTGGCACTGTTGTTAATCCTTTGTTCTTGCAATGACTGCAATGATTTGAATATACGGGACGGGTTCGATCTGCATTGTTTCCTGCACCCAGTTCTGATAACTGTTGAATACATCTTCAATGCGCTTTAGCCTTTTATTGCGTTTGCCATTCTTGAGGTGTTGACTCTGGTTGGACTTGTCCAGAGCCAGTTCCAACTGTTCTATCTGTTTGTCGCGCAACCGGGCAAGTTCCTCCAGCTGTTGTTCCAGTAGTGGTTTGGTTTCGGCATCAAAAGCACTCCGCTCTTTCAATACCTCAGATTTTACCGCCTCAACTACGGGCTTGCGTAGTTTATTAAGCGACTTTATATCTATGGGTCGGGCGGTGTTGGGGCGTGGTTTTCGGCCCAGTGCCAGTTGTTCCAGTAAATCCTGCAGGGGGGTAATGCGCTCCACCTTTGCCTGTCCGCCAGCACTCTTTCGGCAATGCACCGCATACCACGACCAGATAACCGGGCTTGCCTTGCGGTTTGGTATCAGGGCGGACATCAGAAAAATTGACTCATCGTGGTCAATGTCGCTGTTTAGCCCCAGCACCAGTGCTTCGTGCCTGCCCGTGTTGGCCAGCATCCGTTCCTGCAACCATTCAATTACAGGATGTTTGCACCACAGGTAGTGCTGCTTGGGCCAGGCGTGTTCATCATTGCGGCTGCGGGCACATTCGTGCTGGTAGGCTTCCACATCGGCTGTAAGCAGGAACTCGCCGTTTTCCGGCCAAATTTCTGAAGGCATAAAGCGAAAGCGGTCTTTCAAGTCATCGGGGGCGGTGATTGCTATTGAGGCATTATCATTGTTGTAGCTAACTTGGGCGATTTGTTGGTTCCGGTTCAGGTATTCAAAGCACGCTTTTACGAAGCTATAATCATCTTTGTAAATGGAGTAGCTTTTTGCCACGGGCAGTTCATTTTTAGTTTCCGATTCCGGCATAGAGCCCTTGGTGCCACTGCCAAAGAAAAGTGCCATAAGTTCATCGCCTTCGTTAGTTTCATCCGCCTGATATTTCTGGTCAAAGTCATCTGCGCTCATGCCCTGCACCATAGCCTGTTCCGTAAGTGCCTCTTCAGCTTCAATATCGTGAACCTTCATGAATGTGGCGGGGTCGCCTATGTTCCGATAGGCTTGTTCGTCTTTTTGCTGGAGAATTTCAAGGATGCGCGTGTCGCCGCGGATGGTTTGATTCTGGCTTTCTGTAATCAGATAGTAGATGTGAGGTTCCTCTGTTTGGCCGTAGCGGTCTATGCGACCATTGCGTTGCTGGAACACCATTAGCGACCACGGCAGGTCAAAGTGAATGAGGCGGTGCGACAGGTAGTGCAAGTTGATGCCTTCGCTGGCTACATCCGAGCAGAGCAATACTCTCATTGGAGTTTCTTGTTTGCCGAATGTTTCTACTATTTCCTGTTGCTCAATATCACTCAGACTGCCGTGAAGCTGGGTGATTTGGTTCGGCTTGAGCTTTAAATCAATTGTAAGTTGCTCTTCCAGAAACTTTAAGGTTTCTATTCTTTCAGAAAAGATGACAAGCCTGTCAGTGGTGTCGTTCTTGTTCCAGGCAAATTCCTTGCTTTTAATCAGGTTTATGAAAGATTGGTATTTTGCCCAGATTGCCACATCAATGTTACCAAGAGTGTGAGCCAGGGATTCAAGGCCATTTATTTCTGCCTGTATGTCGCTGGAAATGGTTTTATTGTCCTTCAGCTTTTTTAGACGCTCATTTATTGATACCAGACAGGCGCGGGGCGATGAAAAGAGTGCTTTCTGGAGGCCAATGCGAACCAGATGTCCTTGTTTCTCCTCATCAAACTTGTCTTTATGGGTGAAGGGTATGTTTAGCAGGGCTGCGTATGCTGCCTCTTCTTCCGGTGAGGCGGAATGTTTCAGGCTGTGAACTGTTCGTTCCTTAAATTCTGTTTCTACCTGATTGCGTATATCTTTTTTGAAACGGCGAACGACCAGACCTTTATTTTGGAAATCTTCTTTGGCGTAGTTTTCAGGGTCTGATATGGCGGTAGGGTCAAGCATACACATCAGGCTGGCGAAGCTTCTGGCTTTGCCATCATGAGGTGTTGCCGACAGCATGATGAGAGTATCCGAACGGTTGGCCAGCAACCGTGCTAGTGCCGCTCTTTGGGAACTGGTACCCCGGTCAGCCACATTGTGAGCTTCATCAATCACAATAATGTCCCAGTATGCTTGCTCCAGATAAGTTTTGAACTCATTGTCCTGCTTCAGGGTGTCAATGGAGATGATTGACTTGTCGTAGTAATAAAATGGATTGTGGTTGCCGGGGATGCGACTTCTCACTCGCTGCAATCCCATTGAATCAAGCCGGGTGAGTGGTATGGTAAAGCGGTTCCAGAACTCTTTTTGAAATTGGGTCATCATGCTTTTCAGGGTAAGCACCAGAATGCGCTTGCCGCGACCGCGTTGCATTAGTTCTGTTACCAGAATGCCTGCTTCCAGCGTTTTGCCCAGACCCACCGCATCGGCAATCAGAATGCGCTGCCTTGGTTGCTGCAAGGCTTGAAGTGCGGGGTCAAGTTGATAAGGGACTAAGTCCATAGCAGCTCGATGAGCCACATGGATTTGTTTGTCATTGGCGGTTGTTTGCCTGAGTTGGCTTTCAATATAGAGCAGACTTTGTTCAAATGAATTGGAAGTGTCCTGATTCAGCGTGGTGGTGGCCGGGTCAAGTATTTTGACACTGTCTTGTCCTTCCAGTCGGGTGAGGAAGATAGCTTCCTTGCCGCTCACCAGTTCAGACAGGCCATCGCATGTTAGTTGATAGCCGTTATCAGAGGTGGAATCAACCCGGCGGATGACCCACTCGGCATCTCTAATTTCTACTCGTGCTCCCGGCGCATAGTGCTGTTCCATGGTTTCTCCAACTCGTTGTTTTTGGTTGCTAATTTACTGCACACTCCGGTGGCGTTGCCGTGGTTTGCTGGAATATGCAGGTCGTTTTGTAAGTTTAGCATCAGTTTGCCTTGTTGTTACAACAACATTATTTGGCACTACCCTCGTTTGTGTCTGACTGCTATAATGGTCGTTTTTGATTTGCGGAAGTGAACAATACAATGTCAAAAATCATTTACACTTTAACTGATGAAGCTCCGGCTCTGGCTACTCGCTCGTTGCTGCCAATCGCTGAGACGTTTGCCTATGCCTCAGGCGTGAAAATGGAGATTAAAGATATTTCCTTGGCGAGACGCATTATTGCAAAGTTTTCTGATTATCTGCAGCCTCATCAACAACGACCCGATGATTTGGCCGAGTTGGGCGAGTTGACCCGGGACCCGTTGGCGAACATCATCAAGCTGCCTAACATTTCCGCATCGGTTCCGCAGATGCAGGCGGCCATTAAGGAGTTGCAAGGGAAGAACTATGAACTGCCGGACTACCCCGAAGAACCCAATAACGATAAAGAACGTGAAATAAAGGCGCGTTATGACCAGATTAAAGGTAGTGCCGTGAATCCGGTGCTACGGGAAGGCAACTCCGACCGCCGTGCGCCACTGGCGGTTAAGGCTTACGCCCGCGAGCATCCGCATAGCATGGGCAAATGGTCGGCGGATTCCAAATCTCATGTTGCATCAATGCGCGAGGGGGATTTTTTCGGCAGCGAGCAATCACATACCATCACACAAGATACTACGGTTGACATTTTACATAAGGCCGCAGACGGCACTGAAACAATTCTCAAATCCGGTATTGCTTTGCAGGCCGATGAAGTAATTGATATCGCTTGCATGAGCTGCAAGGCACTGCGCGAATTTCTTGCGGAACAGATTGCCGATGCCAAATCTCAGGGAGTATTGTTCTCACTACACCTGAAAGCCACCATGATGAAAGTTTCCGACCCCATCATCTTCGGCCATGCGGTTACAGTCTTTTACAAGGATGTTTTTGACAAACACCAAGCCGTGTTTGAACAACTCGGCGTGGATCCCAACAACGGCATCGGCGATGCCTACACAAAGATTAAATCCCTGCCGGATGCACAACGAGCCGAAATTGAAGCAGACCTCACCGCGGTATATGCCGACCAACCTCCTATGGCGATGGTGGATTCAGACCGGGGCATAACCAACCTTCATGTGCCCAGCGATATCATCATTGACGCATCCATGCCCGCGGCCATCCGTTCATCCGGCAAGATGTGGGGGCCGGATGGCAAACTCCACGATATGAAAGCAATCATCCCCGACCGCAGTTACGCATCTGTATTTCAGGAAACAATCAACTTTTGCAAACAAAACGGCGCCTTTGACCCGGCCACTATGGGTAGCGTGCCAAATGTAGGGCTCATGGCGCAAAAGGCGGAAGAGTATGGCTCCCATGACAAAACTCTTGAAGTGCAGGCCGATGGCATCATCTCGGTAATAGATACCAACCGCAACACTTTATTACAACAAAAAGTGGAAGCGGGAGATATATGGCGGATGTGTCAGACAAAGGACGCAGCCATTCAGGACTGGGTAAAACTAGCCGTCAATCGTGCGCGCTTATCCAAAACCCCCGCTGTGTTCTGGCTTAATGAAGCACGCCCCCACGATGCCGAGCTAATAAAAAAAGTGAACGCATATTTGCAGCAGCACGATATTGATATCACCGGCACTGGTGCCAGTACCGATCTGGACATCCAAATCTTGGCACCCACAGATGCAACTCGCTATTCCCTGCAGCGGGTAAAGGAAGGCAAAGACACTATCTCCGTAACCGGCAATGTACTACGCGACTACCTCACCGACCTGCTCCCCATTCTGGAACTCGGAACCAGCGCCAAGATACTCTCCATCGTACCGCTAATGAACGGCGGCGGCTTGTTTGAAACCGGCGCCGGTGGCTCCGCACCCAAACACGTGCAACAGTTCCAAAAAGAAAACCATTTGCGCTGGGATTCCCTCGGCGAATTCCTAGCTCTGGCAGCATCATTTGAACACCTGGCCAATGCTACCGACAACAACAGCGCACAAGTGCTATCACAAACACTGGACCAAGCCACCGGCAAACTCCTGGTCAACAACAAATCCCCATCCCGCAAAGTCAACGAACTGGACAACCGTGGCAGCCACTTCTACCTAACCCTATACTGGGTCGAAGCACTAGTCGCCCAGGACACCGACTCCACACTAAAACAAAAGTTCACCCTGTTAGCCACCGCACTAAAAGGGCACGAAACAGAGATTGTAAAAGAACTAAGCGAAGTCCAAGGTAAAGCAATGGATATACACGGCTACTACAAACCCGACCGAGAAAAAGCATTTATCGCAATGAGTCCAAGTAACAGGCTCAATGACATACTAGCTTGGTTCAATTACGAAATACTATATCGGCCCAATTACATACTATCTTGGCGCAATGGAGAACCACCTCCGTCTTTGGCCGATTCATAATTGTTGACCAAACATCTAGCGGCGTGATACAAAGAGTTCTTATGAAACTTTTTGCAATGAAGCGCCTTACTATGAAATGCCCTGCCATAAAATATCTTGCAACTTCAATTCTTGGAGCAGCCCTGCTACTGCCGGTTACCACTCCGGTGTTCGCGGCACCTCAGGCACAGCCGCAGCCGTTGCCGAAGGTTGGTTCCTGCCCAAGCGGGTATTACAGCAGTGGTTCCTATTGTCGCCCTGGCAGCACGGCTCGCCATGCGGTGAAGAAAGTGGGAAGTTGCCCGAGCGGGTATTACACTAGCGGTGCCTATTGCGTGAAGAGCTCTACTGGCGGAACTACTGACAGAACAACAGGCGCAACTTCATCAGCGCAGGGAAGCAGCGACAGTAGTCTGCAAGCACAAGCCATTGAGAAAAAGGGCAGTTGCCCCAGTGGCTATTATTCAAGCGGAGCCTATTGTCGCCCCTCAAGCCAAGCGCGATTTGCAGTTGAGAAAATAGGAAGTTGCCCGAGTGGTTACTATTCCAGCGGAACTTATTGCGTGGCCGGTTCCAATCGTGTCAGGCATGCGCTTCCCAAAGTAGGTAGCTGCCCCAGCGGTTATTACTCCAGCGGTTCTTATTGTGTTTCTTCGCGGAGTCCATAAGCTCATGTTGCACTCTAGCCTCTCCCACATTTCTCGCGCCAACAATCTCGTTGCCAGATATTTCATCGCCGGCTATTCAAATATAAGTTCATCCTTGCGAGCAAGCCGCTCGCTCCGGTCAGTTATCGTAATCCTGTTCGCCGGACTATTACCAGCAACAGCATGGGCTGCTTCTGCCGACAGGGTAGGCAGCCTCAACCTTACCGGCTCGGGGCTGGGCATTGCCGCTATTGTTTTATTCGTCATCGCCTACGCGCTGATTATCAGCGAAGAAAACATCCATCTGCGCAAGTCCAAACCAGCAGTGGTGGCCGCCGGGTTTATCTGGATACTTGTGGCCATCGCCTACAACCAGGCCGGTGAAACCGCGTTGGCGGAAGAGATTGTCGGCCATAATCTGCTTGAGTTCGTTGAACTGTTTCTATTCCTGCTCGCCGCAATGACCTACATCAACACCATGGAAGAGCGCGGCATATTCAATGTGCTGCGAGTCAAACTGGTCTCCAGCGGTTATTCACTACGCCAGATTTTCTGGATTACCGGCGTGCTGTCCTTCTTCATGTCGCCGATAGCGGACAACCTCACCACAGCACTATTGATGGCCGCAGTGGTAACTGCCGTGGGCGGCGAAAACAAACGTTTCGTTGCCGTGGCCTGCGTTAACATCGTGGTTGCGGCAAACGCGGGCGGAGCGTTCAGCCCGTTCGGCGACATCACCACACTCATGGTCTGGCAGGCGGGCATTGTTCAGTTCCAGGAGTTCTTTGTGCTGTTCCTGCCCTCTGTGGTGAACTGGATTGTCACCGCCAGCATTCTCGCTTTCGCGGTGCCCAATGAATCACCCGAAGCCATAACCGAAACAGCCAAAGTGCGTTACGGCGGCTGGGTTGTAGTCGGCCTGTTTCTGGTTACGGTGGCAATGGCCATCTCGTTCCACAACTTCCTTCACCTGCCGCCGGTGCTGGGCATGATGACCGGCCTCGGCTTGCTAAAACTCTACGGCTATTATCTGCAAATACGCGACGCCAGCTACATGCACTCCGACATCGCCCATGAACTGGTAAGCGGCGATGAAGCCATGTTTGAAAGCACCAACGAATCTGACACAGTACCGCCGGGAGACAAAACACAATACGACATATTCAAAAACCTGCAACGAGCCGAGTGGGATACGCTAATTTTCTTTTACGGAATCATTCTCTGCGTGGGCGGCCTGGGTGCGTTCGGTTATCTCACCATTGTGTCGCAAGTAATGTATGTTGACCTGGGCCCGACAACGGCAAACATCATCGTCGGCTTCGCCTCCGCACTAATTGATAACATACCGGTAATGTTTGCAGTGCTGGAAATGCTGCCGGAAATGTCTCACGGCCAATGGCTGCTTGTTACGCTCACCGCCGGAGTTGGCGGCTCAATGCTCTCCATCGGTTCCGCCGCCGGAGTGGCGGTAATGGGGCAAGCCCGCGGAGTTTATACTTTCTTCTCACATCTCAAATGGTCATGGGCGATTATGCTCGGCTACTTCGCCAGCATCGCCACGCACTTCTTCGTCAACGGCGCATCATTCTCGCAACCCGCCGGGCTGGGCTAATATGTTGGGCGTGCCATCACCATTAAAGCCCATCACCTCATACCTGCGCCAGCCGGCAAGAATGCCGTGCAAGCCGTGGTTGCCCTCATGGCAGGCATACTCAAAAACAGGTTCGGCAGAACGTCGCAACGGAACCTTCGCCGACCAGGGCTGATTCCACGACAACGAATCTTCCACAGTAAAATCATACTCCAGAGTATTCTCATCCACCCAACTAATACGTTCTTCAATCACGGCTTCATCAGACAAGCCACGCAAATTGTAATGATGATAAAAATTGCGCGTGTTAATAACCAGCGTATCCCCCTCCCAATGAGCAATGGAATCCCCCTCCCACTTGAGTTGTTTGGTGTGGTGCTCACTATCCAGACGGATAATGCGCGCCGAATGCACCATCTCATTCAGAATCATAATATGAGTTCCGGTTTGCACAAGTTGCATATTATTGTTGTAGGAACCGGGAATCATGGGAGGCCCACCAACGAACCCGGTAATACAACGGTCAACAGTAGTGCGACCTTCCGGCCCGGCACTTTCAAAAATCATTTGCCGATAAGCAGCCCTGCGTTGCCGACCCGTCTCGTTAAGCGGTGGCATACGACCATTGGGCGGATCATAAATCAAGGATGTGCGCCGGCTGGCAATGGTTTTATCGCCGCGCTCATACCAGAACTCGTTATAAGAAATCACCCCCGGCGGATAACCGGCACCACCCACGCTGTCAACTATCAAGTCGCGGTTCTGGCGCCGGTTTTCGAAAGCCTCCCATTCCTCGGCTTCTTCCGGCGTTAGATATTCCTTGTCAACCAGCTCCGGCGGACGGTTGAGGGGAGTGATAGTTCTGAAAGTGTAGGTGCCCTGAAAATCAGGATGACCATGCTCGGTGCGCGGAATGTCCGCCGCCTGAGCAGCCACCAGACCGGGCAACACACACAACAGCAATCCCCATAAGGCCACCGGATAGTTGTGAGCCAATCGTCCGCCAGTCAATGGGTTTGGCAGAGATTTGAGAAGGGTTGCGGAATGCATGGGAACCTCCGACAGTATTGCTGTTACGGGAATCAAGCCGCATCTGCCAGCCGACACTACTCCTGTTCTCACACAATTTCAAGTAGTAAAAATAGTGGACAAACATAGCCTTTCAAGTTATGTTGTGCGCCATTATTCATTTTAATTCAGAATCATTTTTCGGGAGCCAGCATTGGGATACTACGCTGAATATATTGACAAGAAGTTGAACTTTGAACAGCTGTCCAAACATCGCAAGGAGCAGCTGAAGAAGATTAGCGAATTGCGCGGCAGAAATGTGCTGGTCTTTGCCGCCGACCTTAATAAAGCACAGGCGCCGATTTCCATTGGCTTTGAAGATGTAACTCCACTTAATGACCAAATCCACAATCTGGGGCAGGGCGATTTGGATTTGATAATTGAAACGCCGGGCGGCGCCGGAGAAATTGCCGAGTCCATTGTGCGCTCCCTGCGCGAGCAGTTTGACAGTCTCAGCATTATCATTCCAGGCTCATCAATGAGCGCCGGCACAATTGTTGCCATGTCGGCTGATGAAATTTTAATGCACCGGCATCAATCTTCCCTCGGCCCTATTGACGCGCAGCTGCTGCAAAACGGCAAACAATTTTCAGCACACGCCTTTCTTGAAGGCATTGAAAAGATAAAGGCAGAGGCAAAACAGGATGGCCTAAACCCCGCTTATGGTCCAATCTTGCAATTCATCTCGCCGGGTGAAATTGAACATGCCAGAAACGCGCAGAAGTTTTCCCGCAGCCTTGTTGCCGACTGTCTGGTGAAATACAAGTTTCGCCATTGGGAAACCCACTCAAACACCGGCGAACCCGTTACAAAAAAAGACAAGGCTGATCGCGCCCAGCAAATTGCCGATGCCTTGTGCGACCACGGCCACTGGAAAACCCATGGACGGCGCATAAGACTCAGCGACTTGGAACGCCTCGGGCTCACGATAACTGATTATTCCCAGAGCATGCCCGAACTGTGCGAGGCCATAGAGCGGTATTACACGCTGCTACACATGATGTTCAGCCAGTCCGAGTTCTACAAGATTTACGAGACAACCACTTCCCAGATTCTGAAAGGCCAACGGGTTATTCAACCCAAGCTTTCACCACAACAGCAAGCGCAACCAGCCACGCCCGGCACCCAAAGCAAAGTTGCAGATTTGGACATTGACTGCACCTGCGGCACCAAAAGCAAGATTCAGGCAAACCTGGGCGTGGCTCAACCCCTCGCCAAAGGAAAATTCGCCTACCCGCCAAACGACGAGTTCAAATGCCCTGGCTGCGGCAAGCAATACAATCTCGCCAAAGCCCGCGCCCAGGCCGAAGAGCAGAGTGGAGAAAAGGTTATTCCATGAATGTAAAACAAACTTCGGCATTCACTTGCACCTGAACGGAATTGAGGCTGATACCCATGGCCACCACAGCCAAACACTCTTCCTATCCCACCATTGGCAACCTCACGCTACCGTTTGTGCTTGCCGCCACGCTTGCCGCGCTTTCATTGCTGCCCCGTATGCAGCAAAGCGCTGTGTTGCAGTGGTCGTTTGTGTTCGCCGCCGCTGTCCTGCTCGCCTGGCAGCTTTGCCTGTTGCTTATTAACCTTCAACGCTTTCCCAAGTTCCCCGACTACAAATTTAACATAGCTGCCAGGCCTCAACACTATGTGCAGGCACTGGTGCAACTCAGTGTCTTTTTATATTGGGGCTACCACTGGCGCCCAGTGTATGACCATCTCTGGCTACTCGCCGGCCAAATTATATTCGCCTATGCTTTTGATATCCTGCTTGCCTGGTCACGCCGCCGCGAATACACGCTGGGGTTTGGGCCATTCCCCATCATCTTCAGCGTCAACCTGTTCCTCTGGTTTCGGGATGACTGGTTTTATTTGCAATTCCTCATGATTGCCATCGGCTTCATGGGCAAAGAATATGTGCGCTGGAATAGAGAAGGCCGCAGTGTTCACATCTTCAACCCATCCGCCTTCGCACTCGGACTGTTCTCGCTAATCCTGATTGCCACCAACACCACCGGCCTTACCTGGGGACAGGAGATTGCCACCACACTCACGCTGGCACCGAACATCTACACTTTCCTCTTCCTCATCGGCCTGGTGGTAATGTATTTCTTTTCCATCACACTCATTGCCGGCATGGCCGCCATTTCACTGTTCGCGCTGAGCGCAATCTACGCCAGCCTGACAGGCGTGCCCTATTTTATTGACTCCGATATTCCGGCCGCAGTTTTTCTCGGCCTGCATCTGCTGGTAACCGACCCGTCCACATCACCAAGAACACCGCTGGGCAGAGCACTGTTCGGCCTGCTTTACGGGTTTGGTGTGTTCATCCTTTACAGTCTGCTCGGCGCATTCGGCGCACCAACTTTCTACGACAAACTGTTATGTGTGCCACTACTTAACCTGAGCGTAATCGCCATTGACAAGGCAGTGCGTTCAATTCGTTTCAGAGCCCGGTTTGGAGGCAAGGCCAACCTAACACACATCGCTTGCTGGATTGCCGTGTTTGCACTCATGACCACACTCGGCAAAACCGACGGCAGACACACCGGCGACAGCCTGCCGTTCTGGGAACAGGCCTGTGCCGATGGATTAAACAATGCCTGCCAACGCCTGCTATCACTGGAAGCCACCTACTGCGGCGATAACTCCGCCTGGGCCTGTAATGAGTTGGGAGTTCATCACAGACGGGGAAACATTGTGGCAGCAAATGAAGAACTCGCGCTGGCATATTTCAACAGAGCTTGCGAGTTACGCCTCGCCGCTGGCTGCCTGAACCTGCTTGACGACAACGCCGTGCTGCTGGAAAATCCCAAAGACTTGGATTTACGACTGTTGCTACGGGAAGGCGGACAGAATCTTATGACCCTGGATACAAACTCACTTTATACACGTGCTTGCGAACACAACTGGGCGTTCGCTTGTGCCGGGCGAGGTGGTTTGTGAAATTCACCACGACAGCAGACTTCATGTCATGGGCGTAAATATGAAGTTCACCACAACAGCGGGCTTCATACTACGCACGTAAAGAGGAACTCGCACACTTATAACTTATGCAACCAACATCATCACAGCAACCGACTTCCTTGCCAGAAACGCAGGCAAAGATTATTCCCGGGCGTAAGTTCGGGTTGATAGTTATGTTGGCGATTATTTTATTCGTTAGCTACTGGATGGCTCGCGCTAGTATGCAACAAGCTGACACAACACAACAGACCGCCGCGCAACAGACTGCCACACAACAGGCTGAGGCTGTGTCAACAAGCTCTGCCAATACTAGCACCAGTTTTAGCCCTGCTACCTGGATGCTACCCGCCGACCCGCTACTTGGTTTCGTGCTCATACCCGCCGGTGAGTTCATCATGGGAAGCAACCCGGCTGTGGACCGAATGGCTTATGCCAACGAGCGTTGGTCAGCGGAGAGTCAGCAAGGGCAAATTGCGTTGCCGCTGTATTACATAGGCCGCTTTGAAGTAACCAACGCCCAGTTTCATGCATACCAACAGGCCACGGGAGCGGCATCCGCGGTGAATCTTGCAGATGAGCCTGCCGATTTCCCGGCAACCGGCATCACTTTGCCCGAAGCTTTGGCATACACTCGCTGGCTGGAGAAGCAGTTGCGAAACTCGTCCGACATTCCCGAAGAACTGCAAACCTTCCTCGCCGCCGGCGCACAGCTGAGCCTGCCCTCGGAAGCAGAATGGGAAAAGGCGGCACGGGGAACCGGAGGACAAATCTTCCCCTGGGGCTCGCAGCCACGCAATGATTTCGCCAACTTCCTATCCAGCCGCGGGTCGGATGCACCTAATGCGGTTGGCTCGCTGGCCTGTCCTGCCTGTGCATTCGGCTTGTCCGATATGAGCGGCAATGTATGGGAACTAACTCGCAGCCCCATGCAAGACTATCCGTTTGATTCGCAAGATGATGCCGAAGTGCTTGGCGCAGATGCACTCTGGGTCATGCGGGGCGGTTCTTATGCTGATACCATAGGCAATGTGCGTGCCGCCGTGCGCGGCGGAGTGGACCCCGGCGTTCGCAATGCCACCATCGGCTTCCGGCTGGTGCTGGGTATGTAATGAATTAGCACCCGACCGGATTTATCTTTTTGTTAGAATAGTTATGAAGATAATTAAAGTAAGATAAGGTGGCTATGTTATGAAAAAGAGATACTTGATAACAGGTGTACTGCTGGCATCGGGATTGGCATTTGCAATCTGGCTATATGCTCCGCCTGCGGTGCCGGATGAACTGCAAATTCCTGACTCGGAGGAAGCCATCGCCCGTGGTGAATATCTGGTAATCGCCGGTGGTTGCCTCAGCTGTCATCGCGGCTATAGTAACGGCCAAAGCAACAACACCGATAACGAAACCATGTCCGGCGGGCTTGGTCTTGAAACCGAGTTTGGCACTTTCTATGCGCCCAACATCACACCCGACCCACAAACTGGCATTGGCAACTGGCAGGCGGCCGATTTTATCCGTGCCATGAAACATGGCCGCACGCCCGGCGGCAGTTTTTACTTTCCCGCATTTCCCTATCGGGCGTATGCCGGACTCACCGACGAGGATGTGCTGGAAATTGCCGCCTATCTGATGAGCCTGCCGCCCCAACAGAATGCGGTGCCGGAATCGCAAACACCGTTCTGGTTATCACGCTGGGCAATGGCCGGTTGGAATATGCTGGCTGATATGCAGCAACCGGAACGGGAAATTTTCGTTGATGAGGAGTTGTCCCGCGGCGCCTATCTCGCCCGCAATCTGGGACACTGTAGCGAGTGCCACACGCCGCGCAACGCGCTGGGCATTCCCGATTACAGCCGCGAGTTTGCCGGCGCCGAACTGGGTGATGAAGTTGTGGAAGCGATTGATGCGGAACATTTGTCAGGCTGGACTGCCGACAGCTTTGCCCTGTTTCTGCTCATCGGCCTGAAGCCGGACGGCGAATTTGTTGGTGGCGATATGAACGAGGTAATTGAAGACAACACATCCCGCCTCAGCGATGCCGATCGCGACGCCATGGCGGTGTTCTTTACTCGAGACAATCGCTAGGCCACCGCGCCCGACATTGAACGCAGTGGCAGTGCGGGAGATTAACCGGAACCTTTAAACCTGCCCAAACAAATCACCGCGCCCGATGTTGGACGCGATGATTGTGCAAGGACAACGCAGGGACAGACTAGTCCACTTCTTCCCGATAGGTGTCGTGGCAGTTGCCGCATGAACCGCCAAGTGAGCGCACCGCGCCCATGGTGGCAGCCCTGTCGCCGCCGGCCGCTATATCGGCGAACGCATTGGCATTGTCAACCAGTGCTTGCGCCTTGTCGCGGAAATCGTCCATATCCTCCCAGATAATATCCAATGCATGTGTGTGCATAGTAAAGTTACGCGTGTCTTCCGCAAACACATCTGGAATCATCGGCGCGATGGCTGCAATGCGTCGGGCGTTGCGCTCAGCCAGTTCCGCATCAAACGGCGCACCCTGCGCCATGGCGATGATGGGTCCCAGATTAAAACGCAACAACTCAAACAAGCCATGTCGCAGTTCCCCTGCGGCTTCCGCACGTTGCTGCGGAGTCATTTCATCCTGCGCGGATGCGGTGCTAAACACACCTGAAACGATGGCGGCGCTGGCAGCTATGCCAAGTAAGCTGAATAAAAACTTCTTCATAATAGTTCTCCGGTTCTTCATTTGAACATATAAACGTTAAAACTCGGTGCTTGCATTGATAGCAGGCAGTCCTGAATGGCAGGTAACAAGCAACCCTGGACAGTCAGGATTGCCGACTGTAAACGAAAAATTGCTTCATAGCAAGTGCGTTCAGAGTCTCTTTTGAGTCCGGGCTGGGGCGGGGTAGGGCAGTGCCGCACACGCCATGAATACATCCCTGTAGGCTCGGCAGTGGCTGTCCTGCCACTGCACGGT
>JBPCXV010000084.1:0-3590 GCA_051008235.1 Pseudohongiellaceae bacterium
CGGCGGCATTATCATCCTTGGCGGGGGCTTCTGCCTTTTCCTCTTGCCCCTTTTGTATAACACCATCAAGACCGGGCGGCAACTGAATCTTGCCGGTTTCCACCAATTGCTTGATAACGCTATCGGCTTGCTCTAACATATTTGCCTCTATGTTTGCGGTCAAACCCTGCGTTACATCTTTGATAAAAGAAACCCCTTGATTGACTCTTTCCAGCGGTGTCCTGCCACTAAAAACACTCGCATTTTTCAGAAACTTCTTCGCCGCGCCGCCTTGGTTTTTATCATTGGCAAGATACTCCGTCAGCCTATCAAAGCCATGATATCCGGCAAGTCGCGCTTCTCTTGCCGCCGCCAACGCCAATTCAATGTCCTGTTTCTTGTCGTCATATCTCTTCTTTATCAAAGGATTCTCAAACAAAGCATTTTTATCCGCCGGAGTATCACCATAACGCCAAAGGTTATTGGCACCCACAGCATGCGCCATAGCCGCCTTATCCACATATTCTTGCATCATCAAAGCACCGGATTTGTTAAGCAACATAGCCCGTCCAATCTCCCCCGCCTTACCCCATCCAAACCCCAAATAACCAAACCCTCTGGCAAGCACCATATTCTGCTCTGCCATAAGTCCTGTTAGTATTTCTTTTTCCCGTTGCGGGTTGCCATCCGACAACTCTTTCGCCGCCTCTCGTGCCAACTCTCGCGCTCGTGCGATCCGTTGCGGAGAGCGCAAGTCCCAAATCCCCGCCTTTGCGAAGTTAATACCGCCAATACCACCCCCTGTCATCCCGCCGCCAATCGCCCCTGCGAGCGCACTTTCAGAGAAATGCCGGGCAGAAAACGGGTCGCCGGTAAAGTTTATCTCTATCAAATACTCACCGCTTTCCTGAACCGACTCTTGCACCGCTTCTCGCGTTGCCGGGGCGCGTATTCCCGGTCGCCAAACTCCGCTACCCGGCATCTCACCCTTTCTTGCCCCATGCCCCATACGCCCCGTGACAAAGCCAAAAATACCACCCCAAATTGCCGCAGCATCGGCTTTCTCCAATGCCTCTTCCTCGCTGTCGCCCATTTCCAGCCGCCTTCTATGGACTTCACCGGCAACATTACCCGAAACCAAAGCAATCTCTGTCCCATACGCACCTGTCGCAGACGAATAACCCTTGAATGTTTTTGCCGCATCAGGCGATATAAAACCTTGCACCTCACGGCTTTTCCCATCTGGGGTTTTTATTTTTCTACTTCCGCGCGTTGCCAAATTCTTACCAGCATAACCACCGGCACCACCTAATACCTTTGATGCGACTAAAGTTTCCACCAAATACGGAGCAAACTCAACCCCCAATCCAATAAGGTCTTTCGCCCCCAAATTATATTCCCCGGTTTTACTAATAATCGCCCGTGGTGCATGAAAAACCGATGCGTCAATCCTATCCAACTCGCCCTCATCCGCCAATTCATTACTCTTATCCCGCAACCATCGTCCCGTCTCTTCGCCGCCGAGAGCATGGGCAACCGCACCGGAAAACCAACCAAGTGCGCCAAATGATTGTTTTGTTGCGCCCAAGCCCCGGTTAGCAAGAGCAGAAAGAAACCCGCCTTTTTCATCGCTGGCATTGTATATGCGCATACCATCATCACCAACGATGACATCACCAATAGGTTCTTCATTGAAGTAGTTAATCGCCTGATATTTGCCTTTTGGCAGATTTTTAACACTACGATATTGACTGCCTGTTTGTGTGCTTATAAAAACCGTATCTATCGGCGGAGCATCCACACCATATACCCCAAACCCGCCATTTGCCGCCAAAAACATATTAGGCGTATCTGTTGGCGATTTCAACCCTCTAACATATTCGGCAACCCGCCGCGCCCCCTCGTCGTGTTGTGGCAAATACTTATCCAAAAAAGCAACCCCATCGGGACCCATTTCAATCGCTTTTCTGGACAGTTCGGGCAACGCAAAAATCGGTTTATATTCAGGCGAATCTTCTGCTGTCTTTTGTGCTTGCGCATATTCTTTTGCTTTTCGTTCATCGGGCGGAATAAATGTTTTGTGCCATCCGGGGGGCGGGGAATCAATTGTCCCATATCCGCCCCCCTGAATACCATCTGCGTCTGATGTCGCCCCCGCCGCTTGCCGCCACACTCCATCATTATTTTTATCGCTGTGCGCTTTCTCCGCGGCTTCCCGCCAGAGGTCAGTAGCCATAACCGTGTTTCCGGAGAAAGCATTTTTGACGGATTCATCCACCATTCAATAGTATTATACCCTTAATTTAAGTATCCGTATGCCGCATACGCCTTGGGGCAAGACCACCCGCCAACTTGCATAATATCCCGAGTGCCTTGTTCCGCCTTCTGACGAGCGACAACACCGCCTCTGCGCAATGAATATCCGCTGATACCTTCTTTTTGTCCGCAGTGTTTCCGCAAGATATCGGCGAGAGTGGATACTTTCGTTATGCGCATTCCCGCATTCACCCCATGCAACTTGCAAAAATAAGCCCCCGGCGGCAAATCCATCCGAAAATAATCCCATCGGTCAAGGGCGCATTCCAAAGTGGCAAAAACACTATCCATACCATCGGGTTTCGGCAACGAATGGGGCAACAAATGGACGGAATAATCCGAAGACCGGGTATGGTTTTTCCTTTGCGGAAAATACAGCGTCAAAGCCCCGCCCGCACGAGAAACCTCGTGGTCTGCCAAAGCAAAAACCTCTTCCGGACGCATCAAAGCACAGAAAGCCAAAAGCACTGCCGCTTCATTCCGCGCCGCCAAAGCATCACCATAAGACACCGCCGCCGCCCGAATGCTATCGGCGATAGACAAAACATCGTCAGCCCCAATCGGTTGCGCCCGCAAGATGGGGCGACCGCCGGTAGCGGACTCCCTCTGCCGGACTTGCTGCCACAAAAACTTCGTCAATTTGCCGGGGAATACATCCAAGCCGCTATCCCGCAAAGCCGCAACAGCAATATCCTTACTGCGTTGCGAGAAAGCCCGAAAGATTTTGCCACCGGCAAAGATATCCCCCGCGCACCTTTCCATCAGATACTTCTCCGCGTTATTAGCGTCAAACGAGCCATCGCCCAGCCAAAACTGAAACTGCCCCACGGCGGATTGATAAGCCAGATTAGTCCGTCTCGCCTTCAATGTCGGCATCATCGCCGCATGCCGGGCGGCGCGTTCCTCTTCCGCATTAGCAAAAGCCACTTCCACTTGTCCCATGTCCAACTCCCTTGTTGGCGGGCAGATGCGCGGCGTGCTTTCGCACATCTCCCCATAGTAAATATCCAACCAGCACGCGAGGACATTCACCAATATTATACCACAATCACCGCCGTTTGCGACCGCGGCGATGTTTTTCTTGCCGATAAATCTGACGGATTGTCCCGTTGTTTTTGGGGTCAAAAACCCCATCATAACCAAGCCCCCGATGGAGCATCAGGTGAAGGAAGTAAGTCAATGACCCATAAGAAGCCCTTGCCCATTCCACGCGGTCTCGCGCAAAGGCAACCTTTTCCATGGCACTCTCGTATATTGATGGGTCTCGCAAGGCGCGGGATTCAAAAAACGCCTTC
>JBPCXV010000085.1:0-2531 GCA_051008235.1 Pseudohongiellaceae bacterium
ATCGCCGCCACCGGCGCACTGACCTTCCTCCCCGGCGAAGTCACCAAGTATGTAACAGTGCAACTCATTGACGACCTGCTGGACGAACCCGACGAAGCCCTCCACCTGACCCTGCACACCCCAACCGCCGCCGCACTCGCCACCCTCGTCAACCCGGGCACCCCCGAAGCGGAAGGCGTCATTGAAGACAATGACATACCCGCACTAAGCGTAACCGCACAACGCCACTTCATCACCGAGGGCGCTGACGCCATCTTCATCATCACCGCCAACATCGTCCCCCTGCACAGGCTGGACTTCACCGCCGACATCAACCGCGCCACCGCACTAAACGCCACACCGGAAATGGAACAACGCACCCCAACCCTCCCCGCCGGCACCACCGCCCTGACACTCACCGTCGCCACCAGCATGGACGGCAGCGACATGACCGGCGGCTATGTAACCCTAACCCTGCCCCCGCCCGCCGACCCGGAAGCCGTCGAATTCACCCTCGGCACCCCCGCCACCGCCACCGTCATGGTGCTGGACAACGACGGCCTGCCAACCCTCTACATCACCCCGGCACACCCACTGATAAACGAAGGCGAGAACGCCCTGTTCATCATCAACGCCTCACACAGCCCCATGCCAACACAAACCCACACCGTGCCAATCACACTATCCCAAAGCGGCAACTTCCTCACCCTGAACCAGGCCGCCCGCCCCACCGCCATAACCCTCGCCGCCAGCCAGACCACCGCCACACTCACCCTCGCCACCACCAACAACAACCTCAACGAAGACGACGGCAGCATCACCCTAACCCTCGGCACCAGCACCAGCTACCGACTGTCAACAACCAGCAGCGCCACCGTGCACATAACCGACAACGACACCCCGGTGGCAACAATAATCCCCGGCCACCCGGCCACCACCGCCGAAGGCAACAGCGCACTCTTCCTGGTCGCCACCACACCCAGCCCGGTGCGGGCACTCACTGTCAATCTGGAAACAACGCAACTCGGCACCGTCATTCGCGGCACACCGGCGCCAACAGTAACCGTGCCCGTATGCACCCCCATCTGCAGCACCATCTACGAGGTAATGACCGAAGACGATGAACTGGACGACGGCGAAACCCTCGCCGTCATAGTCCGCCTCAAGCCGGGCACCGGCTACACCCTGGGCAGCACCCGCACCGAAGCCACCTTCACCATCACCGAAGCCGAGAACGCCGCACTCACCATAGGCGGCAGCAAAACCATAACCGAAGGCAACACACTAAGCTTCACCGTTGACCTGTCCGTCGCCTCCGCCCTCACAGTTACCGCCGACTACCGCAGCATCAACCACACCACCTCCACCACTCTCGTCATCCCCGCTACCCCGCCCGCCACCGCCGGCACCGACTACACCGCCATCACCGGCAGCCTGACATTCACCCCGGGCGAGCGCAGCAAAACACTCACCCTCACAACCCTTGACGACATGCTTGACGAACTTGACGAAACCTTCGCCCTGCGCTTGGAAAACCCTCGCAACACAACAGTACCAACCGACACCCCATTCACCATCACCGACAACGACACACCCCAACTAAACCTCACCCCCTACTTCCCACCCGGCACCCCCCCAAACCGCGTCTCCGAAGGCCAGCCAGTCAACTTCATCATCACCTCCACCCTCGCCCCCGCATCAAACCTGAGCGTGCCGGTAACCATCACCCACAAAAGCCAAACCACCACCCTGCACCCGGTGCTGGGCGCCGGCCAAACCAGCCACACCTTCAACCACACCCCGCCTGACGACCGCACGGACCAGCCCTCCAGCAACCTCACCGCCACAATCGCCCCGGGCCAGGGCTACACACCCGGCACAGCAAGCGCCGCCACAGTACTGGTCACCGACAATGACGGCGACCTGGAAATATGGATAGCCACCAGCGACATCCGAGTAGTTGAAGGCGACTATGCGCTATTCACCATCCACGCCTCCGACCCGCCGCAAAGAAACGTCCTAGTCAGAGTGAACGAACACTATGTCTATCAGCCTGGCGGCCCGCCCGAGCGCACGCAGCCGAGAGATGTGCTGCTGCGGGCAGGGGAAATCCAGGCGCAATACAGCATACACCCGCCGGATAACCTGCATCCCATAGGCGGCAACTACTACACCATCGCCGCCAAAGTCGTGGACCACCCGGACCACGACTACACCCCCCGCGGCGGCTACACCGACCCGATACTTATTCTGGATAACGATGTCGTGCCGGATGTATCGGCGCTGTCAGCCAGCTCCCAGCCGGAGGACGAGGACATGCTCTTCCGCGTCGGCCTGTCAACGCTCACCGGCAATGAAGTTGTCATTGACTACTTCCTCGGCGCCGAGGGCGGCGCAAACGATGCCGACACGGCAGACTTCACCCACACCCCCAACAGGCTGACCTTCGCCCCCGGCGACAGTGTCAGGGAAATCCGGGTAAGCATAGTCAACGACAATATCGTTGAGCCGGACGAAACCCTGCCGATGAGCATTCACCTCGCCCCCGGGCA
>JBPCXV010000086.1:0-4185 GCA_051008235.1 Pseudohongiellaceae bacterium
CACCTCTCCAAAGCCGGACAAGGTGCCGCCGCCGCTGACAGTGATGTCGCTCTGATCAAAGCCGGTGGCTGCCTCGTTGATTTCAATGGTAACGACAGTGGTATCGCCGGTATTGATGGTGGCGTTCTCCGTAACCAGATTGACCGTCGGCCCTGTGGTGTCGCTAGACTCAACAGTAATCACCAGCATATTACTCGCAGCGTTGTCATCGCCTGCCGCATTGGTGAAGACGCCCGCAGCGATGGACAGGGTCGCGGTGCCGGGGGCATCGCCGGCGGTGAAGGTGACCATGTAGTTGTCAGTGCCCGTCACCTCCCCAAAGCCGGACAACATACCGACGCCGCTGAGTTGGATGTCGCCCACCACAAAGTCGGTGGCCGTCTCGCTGATTACTATGGTAACGACAGTAGTGTCGCCGGTATTGATGGTGTCGTTCTCCGTCACCAGCGTGACTGCCAGCCCCTCGGTGATGGTGCCGGTGGCGCTGGTGTTGGTGCCGAGGCTTACCCCGGTAAGGGCGGGATCGGTCAGGGTGATGATGACGGTTTCGGCTGCTTCTCCTGCCTCGTTGTCAATCAGGGTCACCACCGGGATGTTGGCCTCGGTGGTGCCGGCGCCGATGGTGACGCTGCCGGACGGGGCGGTGAAGTCGCTGCCCGAAGTGGCGGTGCCGGTGACTGTGTAGGCCAATACCAGCTCCGCATCCAGCGCCTCGTCCATGCCGGTTACGCCCACGGTGAACAGCAGGGTGCCGCCTTCACTGGCACTCTGGTCTGCGCCCATCTCAACGGTGACCGCGCCACTGCCGGTAACCGCAACGCTGGCGGTGTTCGCGGCGCCGTCCGGGGTGTAGCGCACCGGATTATGGCTGCTCGCGGCCACAGTAGCGGTGACGGCCGGGTTGGCCCCGTCCCAGTCGGTGTCGGCGGGACTGGTGGCGACAGTGAAGTTAACCGTGCCACCGGCGGCGGGCAGGTTCACCGTAATCGGGCCGGTGTTGAGGGTTATATCGCCCACCTCGCCTATATTCAGCGCTATGGGCAGGGGAATCATCGTGGTTCGGGGGGCGTTGTAGTGGTTCGGCGCCCTGTCCGCGGTGATGCTGAACACAGCCGGGTCGCCCTCGGCGATGGGGGGAGTGCTGACCGCGGCGACGGAGATGACGGGCCGGGCTACCGGGTGGATATCCACCAGACATTCACTGTTCTCATTGCCGTCTCCCCCCGCCTGCCTAGTGCTGCAGTTGGAGGTCTGGCCTACGGCAGTGATGGCATCAAACTGGCCTCTATCCAGCGCGTTGAACCGGTATTCGTTGTTGGCGGAATTCACTATCTCAACATACATGGCGCCAATGGTGTCGTTGCCATAGCGATTGTTGGTCGCTATGGTGTATCTGACCTCTGTTTGACCCATGGGAAGGATTACGCTGCGTCCGCCCCTTTCCTCGGGCGCATCTACATAGCCGGCGTAGGGGGTGCCGGGCAGGTCGTAGTCCAGCCGATTGCCGGTGTGCGGGCCGCTGCTGAGGATAAGATTCCCTGCTTCCAGCCCGCCCAGACCGACCACTATATTGCTGCGGGGGGCCGTGTCAGCCGTGATGATATAGACGATGGCATCGCCCTCGCAGATGCCAGACCTGCCACCTTGGTTAGCGGGTCTTGTTGATGCGGCGCACTCCTTGCTCTGGTTGGTCAGGCCAATGAAGTCAATGGTGAGCAAGGGCTGGGCAGCGGCTTCAACGGTGATTTCCAGATCGGCGGCAGTATTGCCGTTGCCGGCCACATCGGTGAAGGCATCGGCGGCAACCCCGATGGTGGCCATGCCTGCACTGCTGGCGGCGGTAAAGGTCGCGGTGTATTCAAGATCGGAGGAACCCGCGGTCTTCAAGAAGTCGCTCAAAGCACCGCTGCTGACAGTGATGTCACCCACCACAAGGTCGGTGGTGGCTGCCTCGCTGAGGGTGGCAGTAATACCAGTAGTGGCACCCAGGCCAATGGCGTTGTCATTGTCATCTGAGACCAGCGTGACTGTCGGCCCTACGCTGTCGCGGGTTACCGTCAGCGTGGCAGAGGCGGGGTTATCGCCCGTCTCGGTCTGGGTGACGATGACTGTCCAGTCGCCGTCATTGGTGCCCACAGCGCCTAAACCGCAGGTAGCTTGATCGGCGAAACCAACAGCACGGGTATCTCTAACCAGTACATCGCAGTTGCCGCCGGTACCGGGGCTGCCAAAGACCACTGTCTGGGTGACGGCCGCCACCGAGGCAAAGGTTTTCCTGACCCCGTAGGTACCTGGCGGGCCAATGGCTTCAACGACAACTTCCGCACCCACTATCAAATCGCTCAGGGTGAAGCTGGGCTCTGTCACATTGGTGATGTCGTCGCTGTCGCTGTCGCCGCTATCCGAGGCAGCGTCCAAATCCACAACCGGCGTGGCGGAATCCTCCGCCGCCATCGCCTCCACGGTAAGCGTGACGCTGGCCGTGCCCACCGTGTAGGGGGCGGGATCCGCAGTGCTGGCCGCCACCGTCGCTTCCAGCGATGTGCCGACGCTGGTCGCACCGGCGGTTATCGTGAAGTAGGTCGCGCTGGCGCCGACGGGCATATTCACCGTGGTGGGCGCACCGGCCAGCGCAGCGCCGCCCTGCTCTACGGTAACGGCGACAGGCAGTGCGGCATAAGCGCCGGAGGCATAGTGGTTGGGCACGGCGGTGCCGGTGATTTCAAAGATGGCATCCCAGCCTGCGGTCACCGAGGTCACCGTGCTGTCGGCGGCGGCAATGGACATCGCGGGCGGGGTCACCGAGTGGATATCCACCAGACATTCGCTGGACTCATTGCCGTCCGACATCGCCTGCCTTTGGTTGTTGCAGATGGAGGTGTTGCCCGCCGCAGTGGGGGCGTTGTTCTGGCCTCTATCTACGGCTTCGTACTTGTAGGTGGCGGTGTTGACGCCGGCGCCCAGGCAATTAGTGTTGCTCTCGGGGCAAACCACCTCAACATACATGCCGCCTGTGTTGTCCTGGCCGTATCGGTTCACGGTCTCTCTTTCAAGCGTGACGGTTGAGGAGCCGTTGGGTATGCTCAGGTCATAGCCGCCGGAGGGGTTGACGGCGATGTAATCCCCGCCGATTGTGGCTGCGTCCAGACCGTAAGGGGCGCCGCCTCTGGCCGACAGAGTCCCCACCCGGACAACCAGCGTGCCGACTATCCGCGGCGTGGCGGTGAGGGTATAGATGATGGTGTCGCCCTCGCAGACGCCCTCTTTGGGCCCGGCGTTGGGGTTATTGACATCATCCCTGCCGTTGGCGCAGACCTTGGTGCCGCTGGCCTCGCCGACATAGTCAATGGTGATCGTCGGGATGTCGCGCACCACCGCTGTTGCGGTGGGGTCAGCCGGAACAGCATAGCCGTCGCCATCAACCAGCGTCAGCCTGACACTGCCGTTGCCGACAATGCCGCCCGAGCCGGCGGTGCTGTCTTTGGTCGGCACGGTTACTGTCCAGCTGTTCGCGGTGTTGGCCAGCGTGACCAGGGTGGGTGGGTTGTCGCCGAGGAATTCGCCTATGCCGACATTGGTGGCGGCCAGTTCAACGGTCAGATCATTGGTCGGCCGGCCGGCGGCGGTGATGGTGAAGGTGGTGTCCTGCCCTTCCGTTACCGCACTGCCGCCGCTAACCGAGAGGATCGGGTTGTCCAGGCTGCCGTCGCCGATGATATTGCCGGTGGCGCTGGTCATGTTGCCGAGGCTTACCCTTGTCAGGCCGGGGTCGGTCAGGGTGATGATGACGGTTTCCGGCGTGTCCGTTTCTGTGTCAACGAGGGTCGTCACCGGAATGCTTGCCGAGGAAGTGCCGAGATTGAGGGTGACATTGCCGGACAGGGCTGTGAAGTCGTCGCCGGAAGTGGCGGTGCCGGTTACCGTATAGGCCAAGGGTACATTCACACCCGGTGTGCCGCTGAGCACTCGCACAGTGAAGCCCAGGACTCCGCCTTCCCTGACATCCATCGGGTCGCCGCCCATGGCAAGGGTCAGCGTGTCGTCATCGGTAACCGCAACGCTGGCGCTGAAGGTGCCGCCGCGGCTGTAGCGGTCCGGGTTGGCGGGGCTGTTGGCTACGGTGGCGATGATGGACGGGTTGGCGCCATCCCAGGTGTCGCCCGCATCTGTGGCGACACTGAAGTT
>JBPCXV010000087.1:0-5559 GCA_051008235.1 Pseudohongiellaceae bacterium
ATATTGGTATAAAATGTGTATAACCCTAACTTTTCTCGTGCTATAACCCTAACCCTACTATAACTCGTCCTATAACCCTAGCTTTTCTCGTGATATTTGCTGACTCGTCCTCAAATTATACCCCTGCTCGTCCTATAACCCTATATATGGGGCCAGATGAGTGACATGCCCTAACCCTGGCTCATACTATAACCCTAACTTTGCATGAGTGCCTTGTGGTAATAATCCCTAACCCTAATTAATTAAGGTACGATGTATCTACTCGTCCTCTCAGATTATTACACAATATAATTCACTGTGGGCCAACATTTTTATTTTAGAGTGATTGGATATTTTGAGCATGGGGACATTAACGCTCCCTTACGCACAGCAAATACTTAACTTTATACAAAAGAAAGGGGTTTCTCTTTGACCGGCAAAAGGGGACTTCTCTTTAACCGGCAAAAGGGGATTTCTCTTTAACCGGCAAAAGGGGACTTCTCTTTAACCGGTAAGAGAAGATATTTTTGCATATCTCACGGAATTCACTAAATGGAACCCACGGGACGGACGTTATACTCCCGCCTAAAACAGATCGCGATGTTCTCGGTTTCTGATCTACGCGCGGAGATTCCAGGACTGCCCGAACCGGTCATCACCTCGATTCGCTATGATCCAATCAAGAAGCAGGTGTCTGTCATCGATGTCTTCCGCGTCATGACTGGAGCTGAATCAAATGACGCTGCAAAGGATCTCAAGAACATAATTTCGGCGAATCCAGAGGTGGGGGGAATGATCCTCCACTTCAAATTTCGCGGTCAGGGCCAGCGTAACACACCTGTGTGCGACGCGAAGACGCTCACCATGCTCATCATGGCTCACCCGTCCAAGAAGGTACACTTTTGCTCCCTCATATTGGCTCTACATGCAGTTAAACCGATTATCTCTGTAGGTCATTCCGTATCGCCAGAAGATCGCTGATGTGTTCTGTCGCTACATGTCTGGCCAACCGATACAGCGTGAAAATGTACCGCCCGAAGAGAAGGAGTTCTTTTCAAAGCTAGACGAAGTCGAAGACGACCCAATGGAAGACATCAAAGAGGTTATCACTGTACGCAAGATGGGTATCGAAGCGATGAAGCTGGTCATGGCGCGCGAAGAGCGTCAGCAGAACCACGAAATGCAGATAGCACAACTTGAAGACCAGCGCCAAATACGCCAACTCGACGAGCAGAAGCGCAAGGATGACGAAGACCGGGCGCTGGCCTTACGCCAGCTCGATGAGCAGAAGCGCAAGGATGACGCAGACCGCTCGATGGCGTTAACGGCACAGACCAACGATCATGCCGTGGCCTGGCGCAAGCAGACAGAGAGCGAGTTCACGCTAATCTCAGGCGTGGTTCAAGCTATCCCTGCTGCTACGAAGGCAGAACGCCATTGGCAGAAAGAGTCGCTGCGCCACCTCACCGACATGTACATCGCCTCCACCTTCGGTGCACAGCAACAGCAACAATCACAGCCACAAGCTCAGCAACAGCCCGCCGCACCTGGCATGCTGTACGACGCGCGTTTCCTGGCCCAGAAGAACGGTAGGTGTGCGTTGTGATATATTGCATCTAGTTGCACGAATTCGACCTGTCATGCCGCATGCTGTTTTTTTCCAGGTATCGATGCCAGGAAGCACGCCTCGCGCCTTGGAGCAGCGTTGGTCGCGCTGTTCCGCCAACTGTTCGGAAAGGAGCCCATGACGCGCCCTGTGGAGTTCAGGGGCCACACCGTGCCGGTCAACGCCTACACCGCCGGCGAGGCGCGTCTGTTGCAGCCAGCTATCGACGCCTTCAAGCAGGCCCTGGCTGCCAAGGCCGCGAAAGCCGCTGCCGCTGCCCAGGCTCCGCAGCCCGCCCCGAGTTCGAGTTCGAGCTCCAGCTCCAGCTCGAGTTCCGGCTCCAGATCGCGGTCTCGGCCGTGCGGCATCGACCGTTTCTTCAACAGTGCCTGACTTTGCCCGCGCAATGAAAAGTATAATGAATGGATACATTCGCTCCAAAACTCGCGCAGGCGTAACGCGCGTAACACGCGCAACGCGCGGAATTGCCGGACACGACGACCGTAGAAGATCGGGCCTTTAATGTGTCAATCGTATTTAATTTTATCGATAAAATGGACTTCTCTTTGTGCTCTAAATTAAGATGGCGTGGATCTGGACACCAGCTTGTATCTATGACGGCCTAGCGCTTTTGATCCAAGAATTCGCTTGGGGTGTTAATCCACAACCGACGCTAGATGACTGGGATGAAGCGTCGCATCAACCCGCCAACAAAGCGCTCATAGATGCATGCTACAAGGGATTGCTGCCGATTGCAGAGTGGGCGAAGGAGCGAGGTGCGACTGATTTCGACGAAACGATGGCTGCTGCGTGCAGTGGCGGCTGGATCGTTGCCGCGGATTGGGCGGCGAATGATGCGACTTTGTTCGACGAAGCGATGGCTGCTGCGTGCAGTGGCGGCTGGATCGATGCCGCGGATTGGGCGAAGGCGAACGGTGCGACTTATTTCGACAGTGCGATGGCTGCTGCGTGCCGTGGCGGCTGGATCGATGCCGCGGATTGGGCGAAGGCGAATGGTGCGACTTGGTTCGACGGCGCGATGAGTCATGCGTGCCTTACCGGCCATCTTAAGCTGGCGGAGTGGGCGAAAGAGCACGGCGCGACCGATTTCAATGACGCGATGTGGGCTGCGTGCTGTGCCGGCCAGATCGCTGCCGCGAACTGGGCGAAAGCCAACGGTGCGACTGATTTTGACGGTGCGATGAATGCTGCGCGCCGCGCCAACCAGCCCGATGCCGTGGAGTGGGCGAAGGCGAAGGCGAATGCCGCGAGCCGTGGCGGTCAGATAGAGCCCGTGGACGGAGAGATATAATACATCTAGAGCGAGACGCACTACCTGCGATTTTTCACCTCAAAACGCGCGCAGGCGAAACGGGCGCAACCGGTGTATTGGGCGCATTGCTTGAACTCCCGGCATGCTCCTAGAATCTGCCCCTAGAATTATATAGCCGCGTCAACCCACGCTACTAGAACTCCTGATATGTTCCTAGAATCTGCCCCTAGAATTATATAATCGCGTAAATCCGCGCTACTCGAACTTTCACTGTGTCCCTAGAATCTGCCCCTAGAATTATATAATATATAGATTCGTTATATTTTGCATCGTATTCATTTCCATCACTCACGATCTCCCAGATATCAATCAAATCATGGATTCGGTTCTTGAACAAGAAATCGACGCAAAAATCGACGCAAATCCGGTAAATTATGTTTTTGCTCCTGACAAAGTTCACCCGTTGGTGATAAGCCAGGTGACTCATCCTGTATTAATTTTATTAGATGGACACATTGATGTGGGAGGCATGCGGTGGCGACCACCCCGAACTCGCGGAGTTGGCGAAGGCGAATGCCAATTTCGAGATGGCGATGCAGCTTGCGTGCCGCGCCGGCCGGATCGCTGCCGCGAATTGGGCGAAGGCGAACGGTGCGGCTGGTTTCGATGATGCGATGGCTGCTGCGTGCCGTGCCGGCCAGATCGTTGCCGCAGAGTGGGCGAAAGCCAACGGTGCGACTGGTTTCGGCTATGCGATGGTTGAAGCATGTGGTGCCAACCAGATCGCTGCCGCGGACTGGGCGAAAGCCAACGGTGCGACTCTTATCGATTGTGCGATGAGCGAGGCGTGCGGTGCCGGCCACATCACTGCCGCGGACTGGGCGAAGGCGAACGGTGCGACTTGTTTCAACGATGCGATGGCTGCTGCGTGCCGTGCCGGCCAGATCACTGCCGCAGAGTGGGGGAAAGCCAACGGTGCGACTGATTTCGATTATGCGATGAATGCTGCGCGCAGCGCCAACCAGCCCGATGCCATGAAGTGGGCGAAGGCGAATGGTGCGACTGATCTCGTTAGCCAGCACGATTTCGACGAATGGGAGCTGGCTCCGTGCTACTTCGGAAAGCCCAGTGCTGGGAGGCGAGCGGAGGCGAATGCCGCGAGCCGTGGTGGTCAGATAGAGCCCGTGGACGGAGCGGTGCAGAATTTGGAAAAAGAGGACGTTGACTAGTGAGTAGAATTGGGCATAGTAGAAATTGGATCAATTGGATCAATTAGATCACAAAACACGCGCAGGCGCAACAGGCGTTACAGATGTAACAAGCGTCACCACAACAATTATATTATCTAGTGATCAACGGGTTGTTCCTGCTTAACCCAAAGCGCACATCTTGTATCAAATCTTCTACTTCTTCCTTTGTGTACTCAATGCCCGACCCATACCGAGCATTCGGTGGGTAAAACCCGTACTTCATGCGGAACGCCTTTTTCATGCGTCGCGCCACCTTGTTCTCCTCGAAGAACGCGACGCCGTACTCGCGACAGATGCGCGCCGGCGAGTACAGCTCACGCTCGAAGTCGCGGTGTATGGCGTTGCCGGCTCTGTCCGGCTCTGGATCCGGCTCCGGCTCCGGCTCCGGCTCCGGCTCCGGCTCCGGCTCCGGCTCCTCCCTGATTCCGCGCCCGCACTTGATAGCGGCGAGCTTGAGCTCGTGGTCCTGCTGCATCTTCAGGAACCCATGCGCCGCATCCATGCGCTGCTTAAATGATGCGTCGGCGCTCTGCATCACGGCAGACACCACGATGCTCGACACGTCGCCCACCACGCGCTCTCGAGGCGCAGAATCGGCACCGCTGGTACCGCTGGCACCACCACCATCGGCGGAGTGCGCATTCATCGCGTAGCTACATCACGCCAATCATTAGTAACGGACAAAATCGCGAATTGGCGTTGGTACCTGAAGAATACATCAGCAGCATTGGTGCGATCGTCTTCGTCCATCTTCTTGGAGATATGCCGCATGATCAGGAACGTCATGGTTGTGGCTATAATACGATACACCGTTCATTTAAGCAGTCCATCCATGAATAGGATGGCTAGTCGCAATACCAGAGCAGCCCATCTCTGTCGCCTTTGTGCCATCTTCGTCTTCAAATACAATCTCCTGGCATTGACTCTTCATCGAACCACTCTTGATCAAACCGAAATCGCGTCTGGCGTGCTTAGCCTCAACACGAACGAGGCACTGGAATACATCAGGGATGCAGAAAAACTGCTTGATCGGGTCAAATCTGATGCGTGTAACACCATGCACGTCGCTCAATACAGAGCACAGCCTGTCGTAAACACGATCACCGGGAGAGCGAGACATCGCGTTTATGGCGGGAACCCGGCTATATGCTATACGCTATGCTCGTTCCTTCATCGCGCTCATCTTACCTCTAGACGCACCGCCCATGCATCCCACACCCATTCCGCCCGCCTTCCTTCCGTCTCCCGCACCGAGACAGATCAGTTCCCTTCATTTTGGCGGTGCGGTGCAATAATGGCGGATCGGCGCGATCGCGGCAGGAGGGACGAGTTTCCTTCGTTCTGGCGATACGGTGGAGATCAGCAGCGGGGTCGGTGCAATGGCGGTGTGGTGCAATAATGGCGGATCGGAGCGATGACGGCGGGAGGGACGAGTTCCCTTCGTTCTGGCG
>JBPCXV010000088.1:0-10966 GCA_051008235.1 Pseudohongiellaceae bacterium
AGGGCGCGCTGTTCACCATCACCGCCAGCCCGACACGGTCGCACGAACTGACTGTTGCAGTGCAAGTCAGCGAGGAGGGCGGCCTGTTCCTCACCGCCACCCCGCCGACGATGGTAACGCTGGCGGCCATGCAAGGCACATTCACCCTCACCGTCGCCACCGACGATGACAATGAAGACGAAGCCGATGCCGCCGTCAGCCTGACGCTGGCACCGACGCCAAACAGCAACCTCTACCGCCTGGACGACACTCAAATCAGCGCCACGGTGGCGGTCAGCGACAATGACCTGCCGCTACTCACCGTCGCCGATGCCAGCGCCGCCGCCGAAGCCGACCTGGTATTCACCGTCAACCTGTCCCGCGCCCAGGAAGGCACCGTCAGCGTCAGCTATCGCACTGCTGATGACACAGCCCTCTCCACCGACCCGAACCCGGACTACACCGCCATCACCGCAGGAATGCTCACCCTTGAACCCGGCGCCACCTCGGCCACCATGCCCCTGTCCTTCACACCAACCAGCGCGATGATTACCGTGCAGGTAACAGACGACGAACTCGGCGAACCGGACGAAACCCTGCAACTGATATTCTTCGACCCCACCGGCCTGCGCTTCTCCACCGCCACCAGCGAAACCGAACTGACCGCCACCGGCACCATCCTCGCCAACGACCTGCCGGTAGTCTCCATCCAAACAGTCGGCGGCCCCGCTCTGGAAGTGGAAGAGGGCACACAGGTGGACTTCATCATCAGCACCGCCAACCTTAGCACACAGGATTTGGAAATCGCGCTGACCGTGAGCGTGTTGCCGGTGGACCCGAACACCACCCACGGCAACTTCATAGACACGGACGCCACGCCCACCGCCGTAACCCTGGCCGCCGGGGAGACCGCCATCACCGTCAACATCACGCCGGTAGATGACCGCACCCCGGAAGACCCGGCTAACATCCGGGTAGAACTAACCACACCAGCGGCGGATGCGGGCTACACCCTGAGCACAGTCGCCGACGAGACTGTCGCCAGTGTCCGCGTGAATGACAACGACGGCCCGCCGGATGTGTCCATCATCGGCACCACCGACACAGTCAACGAAGGCGGCACTCTGGAATTCACCGTCGGCCTGGGCCATCCGGTGGAACTGACCATTGAGGTGACCTACGCCACCTCAGACGGCACCGCCACCGCCGCCGACTACACCGAGACCAGCGGCACGCTAACCTTCCTGCCGGATGAGACCAGCAAGAGCATCAGTATCCCCACCACCGGCGACTCGCTGATTGAAGGCGTGGAGACAATGACGCTGAACCTGCTCGCCGTGCCCACCACCAACGCCACCCTGCCCGCCAACACAAGAGCCACCGGCACCATACGCGACGACGACACCACCTCCATCAGCCTCACCTCCGCCACCGGCGCCACCGAGGGTGGCACCGCGCGGTTCGTCATCACCGCCAACCCGGCGCCGGATGACAGGCTGCCCATTCTGGTGCGGGTGGATGGCGGCGGCAGTTACATCAATGCCGGCGCCAGCGGCCTGCAGGCATCCGGCGGCGGCTTTGAAGGTGCAGTCACGATGCAGGGCGGCAGCGCCACCGCCACGCTGAACCTGATTCTGCGTGACGACAATGTAGATGAACCGAACGACACAGCAACCGTAACCCTGACCTCGCCACAGCAGGGTCTCGGCTATGTGCTGGACAACAACGCCGACACCAGCCTTAGTGCGCTGCTTGAAGACAACGATGTGTTCACGCTGCAAGTGTTTGCCATAACCGCCGAGGGCGAGTCAGTTTCCTTTGCCCAGGAGGGCGAGGCGGGTCTGGGCGGCCAGGCGCGCTTCCTGATTAACAGCACCTTTAGCGGCATGACCACCACTCTGGAAGATGTGGTGCTGAACATCAACATCACGCAACTGGGCGACTGGATTGGCGGCAACCTGCCCACCACCGTTACCGTGCAGGGCATAGCCACACCGGGCGGCAACGGGCGAGAGGCTGCGCCCTTCTTCTCGGTTGAAAACGATGATATCCGCGAGGACTATACGGTTGCCTCGGTCTGGTCCGGCGTGCTGTTTGACAATGATGTTGACGGCTTCATCTCGGTAGAGTTGCTGCCGGGCGACGGCTATGCCCTGGGTGCGACCACCAAAGCCACAGTGCAAGTCTATGACGATGATGCCGCCGGAACACCAGCGGCCTTCATCAGAGCCATGCAAGATGTGGTGGAAGAGGGCGACCCCATTGTGTTTGAACTGTTCGTCTCCCTTGCCGAGCGCACCGAACTGATGCAAGGTCTGGTGGATATCACTGCCAGCCCCGGCGTCCTCAGCGGCGGCGACACCCGCCAGGTTATGGTGACCATCCCGATGAACCAGGCCGAGATGGCGTTCACCATCGCCACCGACGAGGATACACTCAACGAGGCCGATGGCACGGTTACCGCCTCCATCAACATGGCACCCGGCAGCTATCGGCTGGCCACCAACGCCGTCCGCACGGTTACCGTTACCGATGATGACCCGCCACAACTGAGCATCGCCCTTGACGGCGCCGCCACCCGCACCGAAGGCGACACCTCCGTCTTCACCATCACCGCCGCACCGGTTCCGTACATTGGCCGCGAAATCAACCTCAGCATCAGCGGCGGCGACGACTATATTGATGCGGCCAACTCCAACCCGGCGCTAACCGACGCAGGCGCCGGCAACTACACCGCACAAGTAAGCATCGCCGCCAGCAGCGCCACCGCCACCCTCAGCATCGCCTCCGCCCAGGATACGGACCCGGAACGCGCCGCCGGCATTGAAGTCACACTTGAACCGGGCGAGGGCTACGAAGTCGGCACACCGCCCAGCGCCACAGTTGATTACGCAGATGACGATGCCCCCAACATCACCGCCTTCATGACAGTGGACGATGCGACCGCCACCGAGGGCACGGGCGATCTGGAATTCGTCGTCACCCTGAGCGGCGACCGTACGCAAGATGTGGAGGTTGACTATGCTACCCGCGATGGCCGACCCACCGACCCGACCATAGAGCCGGCCACAGAGGGCGCAGACTACACGGCCACCAGCGGCACCCTGACCTTCGCCATGGCTAACCCCGGCACAATTACCACGGTGACGGTGGTAGTGCCGGTGCTGGACGACACTGTGTATGACGCTTATGGCGCCGAGTACATCACCTTCACCCTGTCCAACCAGTCGCTCCATGTAACCCTGTCCCGCGCCAGTGCCGAGGGCATCATCACCGACAACGAGAGCGCCATAGTCTCGTTGCGCCATACACTGGATGTGGATGGCAATGCCATCACGCAGGTGGATGAGGGCGCGCCGGTGTCGTTCAATGTCAACATCGGTGTTGTGGCGGAGGCAGATGCCGGCTTTGAAGTAGAACTGGCACTGACCAATCTGGACTTCAACACAGCGGGCGACACGCTTACCTTCAACGAGGGTGCCGCCTCCACCAGCATGGTCACCATTACTGTTGCAGGCGGGCAGAGCGCCTCGGACGACTACAGCATCAACACCGAACACTTTACGGAGGTAACGCTTGACGGTAGCATCGTCGCCACCCTGCAAGCGGGCGGCGGCTTTACGCTGAGCCCGGGCGCGGAGTCCATCACGCTGACGGTGGCCGACATAGACGGTGTCGGGCAAAACCCGCGGGTCAGCGTCAGCGCGGTTACCGGCACAGTCAGCGAGGATGATATGGCGGCTACACCGCCGGTGCTGGTGTTCTCGGTTGACCTTGACCGCACCCCCACCCAGGAACTGCTGGTGGATTACGCGACCTCCGACGGTTCCGCCGCGCCGCCCGATGCCGTCGCCGCCACCGCAGGCGAGGACTATCATGCCGCCACCGGCCGCCTGACCTTTACAGGCAACACAATGCAACAGGTAACCGTCACTGTTATTCAGGATGCACTGGACGAGGCCGAAAGCGAGACGCTGACCTTAACCCTCAGCATCCCGACCGAGGGCGGCAACGACACCCGCATCAACCTGAGCCAGACGATGATGAGCGCCGTCGGCACTATCACTGACGATGATGACCTGCCGTTGCTGTCGGTAACAGACGCACCGACCGCCAACGAAGGCATGGCCAACCTGGAGTTTGCCGTAATGCTTGATCCGGTCTCCGGCCGTCAGGTGGAAGTCGCCTACGCTACCGCCGATGGCACCGCCACGGCGGGTATGGACTATGTCGCCGCCACCGGCACGCTAACCTTTGCCGCCGGTAGCACCGCCGACATCATCACCGTAACCGTCAGCATGGACACAGTGGATGAAGTGGATATGGAAACGATGACTCTGGAACTGAGCGCGCCGGTCAATGCCGCCTTTGCCGCCGCCGCCACCAGCATCACCGCCAGTGGCACCATCGTTGATGATGATATGCCGCTGCTGGGCATAGCCGCCGCCGCCGGCGAGGTAGTGGAGGGCGGCTCCATAGAGTTCACCATCAACTCCACTGTGCAGCCGCGCGAAGACCTGACCGTCGTCGTTGAATACAGCGATGCCACCCTGCTGGACGGCAACCAGCCCACCGAGGTAACCCTGCCGTCCACCGGCCAGGAAGTGACCTTCACCATTCAGACGCTGGACAACGACGACCACGCCCCGCCCGCACCGCTGACCGTCAGCCTGACAGCCCCGCCGGCGGATGCCGGTTATGAGCTGGGCGCCAGTGCCAGCATCCGCATCAACATCAACGACGATGACTTCCCGACCCTGAGCATAGCCGACGCCGATGCCACCACCGAGGATATGCCGCCGTCCTTCATCGTCAGCGCCGACTACGATACCTTTAGAGATTTGATAATTGGCCTCAGCGTGTCCGAGACCGGCAACTACCTGCCGGATGTAACACCGACAAGGGTCACACTGGCGATGGGCGAGACCACCGTCGCCTTAGCCATCAGCGTTGAAGACGACAACCGCGCCGACCCGCCGGGCGAGATAAGCGTAACCCTGACCACCCCGGTGACGAATGCCGGCTATATACTCTCCACCACCGACTTCATCGGCAGTGTAACGATCACCGACCCCACCGATGTCGCGCCGGAACTCAGCATTCTGGATGTCAGCGGCAACGAGGGCGACGGCAACTATGAGTTCGGCATCAGCCTGAACGGCCAGTCCGACTATACTATTACCATAGATTACGCCACCGCCGATGACACCGCCGATGACATCGCCGGCACCACCCCGGCCACCGCCGACGACGACTACACCGCCATCGCGACGACCACACTGACCTTCCTGCCCCGCGAGGCCGTCGCCGTCATCACCGTCGCCGTAACAGACGATGCCATTGACGAAGGCACCGAAACCTTCCTGCTGGAACTGTCCAACGCGGTGAATGTGACCTTCAGCAACGGCGAAGCCACCTTGCCCGCCACCGGCACGATTGAAGACAATGACGACATAGCCATTACCATCGCCGCCACCAACAGCAGCATCACCGAAGGCGAGATGGCCACTTTCATCATCACCGCCACCCCCGCACCCGCCGTGGAGCAAATCGTAACCCTGCTGATAGATGGCGACCGCCAGTACATCCCATCCGACCTGCTGACTCAGGTAACCATTGAAGTCGGCCTGTCCACCGCACTGCTGGAATTCACCACCCCGGATGACAACACCTGGTATGCACCGGCGGGCACAGTAACCGCCAACCTGCGCGCCGGGACCGGCCATGCGGTAGGCGACCCGGGCAGCGCGACCGTCACCGTGCAGGAGAACGACACCCGTCCGCAATACCTGCTCGCCGATGCCGAGGCAACCGAGGGCGATGCGCTGGAGTTTGTGCTGACCATAGACCCCGAGACAACCGCCACAGTTGAAATCAGCTACGCGCTGGAATACGGCATCGGTAGCGGCTCCGCCGAGGCCGACGACTTTGACCCAGCCAACCCGAGCGGCACCGCCATGCTGGACCCGGGCACCGGCAGCTACACCTTCACCGTGCAAACCGCGCAAGACACGACTATAGAAGGCTCGGAAACCTTTGAACTGGAAGTCCGCAACGCCGATATGGAGTTGCTGGCCCTGGGCGAGGGCACGATAGTGGATGATGACCTGCCCGCCATCTCGGTCATCGCCAGCCGCGAACGCATCAGCGAAGGCGAGATGGCTTACTTTACTTTAGTCGCCTCGGTGCCGCCGTCTGCTGACCTGGAAGTAGCAGTAGAAGTAGCCGAAACCGGCGATATGCTCGTCGCCCCCGTCGCGACGATGGTTACCTTCATCGCCGATGGCCGCACCCGCGCGATGGTCAGCCTGCCCACCGATGATGACGACGCCGACGAGAACGACAGCATCATCACCATCACCCTGCCCGCCGCCTCAACGGAATCAACAGCGACCTACACCCTCGGCCTCGCCACCCGCGCATCACTCAGCGTGCAAGACAATGACGGCGCACCGCGACTCTACATAGCCGATGCCACCGCCCGGGAAGGCGCGGATACGCATGCGGTCTTCACCGTGCTACTGTCGCCGGTCAGCGACAGCCGGGTGCAGGTTGCCTGGAACTCATCCGACAGCACCGGCCCCAACGCCGCCTTGCCCGCCGGCATAAACCAGGACTTCCAGTTGGTAGGCGGCACGCTAACCTTCCAGCCCGGCCAGAGCACGGCACAGTTCTCCGTCCCCGTCCAGAACGACAATCTGGATGAACCCACCGAGCACTTCTTCGCGCGGCTGGTAAACGACTCGCGCACGCCCGCCGCCGAACAGGTAGTCATCGCCATCGCTCAAGCCACCGGCAACATCATCAACCGCCCGATAGGCACCCTGTCCCTCACCGCCGAGGATATTAACGGCAACCGGTTGCCACCCGAGGGCGTGCTGGAAGGCGACAGCATTGTGTTCCGCGTCTCGGCGCCGAGCAATGTCACGATCACCCAGGATGTTCGCCTGAACATCACACAGACAGGTGGCCTTGCCAACGCCAGCGACATCATGCTTGATGAGGTGACCATTGCCGCCGTCACTGAAAACTCCGCCGTCTTCACGGTCAGAACGCTGAACGATGAATATGACGAGGTGGACGCCAGCATCACCGTGCAGATCCTGCCCGGCACTCAAACCGCCTACGCGCCTGGCCCGAACAACACAGTCCGCGTCACCATCCGCGACGATGATCCCCGGCCTTTCCTGACCACCTACCCGGCTGTCGGCATGGAGGGTGAAAATCTGGTGTTCGTGGTGCGCCTGTCCGAAGCCTGGGTGCGCCAGGCAACGGTTGACTACGCCACCCGCGACGGCGGCGACAATCCCGGCAACCCAAGCGGCACAAGCGGGAGTAGCGAGGGCGGCGCCTCCGGCTCCGCCGGAGCCACCGAGGGCACCGACTACACGGCAGCCTCCGGCACACTCACCTTCAACCCGGGCGAGACCGAGATGCGGGTAACCGTCACCGTAGCAATGGATGACGACAACACCGAAGGCACGGAGACCCTGCTCTTTACCCTGTCCAACCCGGTCGGCGCCGCGTTGATGGCCGCTCAGGCACAGGCCCTCGGCACCATCGGTGAAGAGCGGCCAAGCATCAGCATCGCCGCCGGCGGCAATGTAACAGAGGCACCCAATGCCTACGCCGTCTTCACCCTGACTTCCACGCTGGCACCCAGCACGGCACTGATGGTGAATGTATCCGTGTCGCAACTGGGCGACTACATTGACCCCGCCGCCCTCGGCGTCCGGCAGGTAGAGATAGCCGCCAGCGCCACCACCGCCACCTTCAGCATCGCCATCATTGATGACGAATTGGCGGACATAGCCAACGGCAGCATCACCGCCACACTGAACACCGGCGATGGCTATGATGTGGATGAAGATGCAACAAAGACCAGCGCCAGCGTGGCAGTAACCGATGATGACAAGCGCATCTCCGCAAGCGATGCCACGGTTGCCGAGGCCGACGGCGCGGTGCTGCAATTCACCGTTACCCTGGACCCGGCGGACACCCGCACGGTTACCGTTGACTATGCCACCTCAAATATCACTACGGTCAACGAAGACTACACCGTCATCCCCACAACCACACTGACCTTCATGCCCGGCGCTACCACGATGACCATTGAGGTAACCGTCACCGACGATGCCAGCTACGAAGGCGACGAGACCCTGAGCCTGCTGCTGTCCAACCCCATGCCGGATGATGTGCTTGGCCCCAGCATGACGCTGGCCGCCACCGGCACCATCACCGATGGCGACGATGAACCCGTGCTGGGCATTTCCGTCAACCAGCCCCTCAGCCAGAACGAGGGCAATGACGCCGACCCGACCGCCGGCGCCTACTGGAATGTGCTGGTGCGCGCCCAGCCGCATCCGCAACCACAGAACCGGGTGCTGATAGATTTGAACTACGAGCTCACCACCACAGTGTCGCCGTCCGCCCGCGCCGCCGATTGTATCGCCACCATCCCGGCCAGTACCCAAAGCTTTGCCGGTGGCGCAGAACCTGAAGACACCACCCTGAACAGGATTGAGATTGTCTCGCAAAGAGACCTGGTGAACATGGGCAACTGCACAGTAACCCTGACACTGGTTGACGGCGAGGGCTACAAGGTGGAGGCGGACACCAGTTCGCTGACCGTTACCATAGTGGAAGACGATTCCTCCTTGCTGAGCGTCGCCGATGCCATGGTTACCGAGGCCGACGGTGCCACGCTGGACTTTGTGGTAACCCTGGCGCCGGCCTCCGGGCTAACAGTGACCGTTGACTATGCCACCGCCGATGACACAGCCACAGACGGCACCCACTACACCGCCACCACCGGCACACTCACCTTTGACCCCAGCGAGACGGCGATGACGATAACGGTCAGCGTGACCAACGACGACATCTTCACAGAGCCGGACCCGAAGACCATGAGCCTGGTGCTAAACAACGCGATGCCGATGAGCGTCTTCCGCGCGGGCATCAATATGCTAACCGCCACCGGCACCATCACCGAAGATGAATCGCCGACCACCATCAACATCGCCGCCGCCACGACCGCTATCACCGAGGGCGCCACAGCCGACTTCACCATTACCACCGACACGGCCCCGAGCGGCGCCGACCTGATTGTCAGCCTGGCTATAGAACAGGGCACCAGCGACTTCTTTGAAGACGGCATCACGCCACCGACCGCAGTAACCATCACCGACGGCGAATCCACCGCCACCCTCAGCATTCGCACCACAGATGACAGCAGCGTGGAAGCCGACGGCTACATCACCGCAACACTGCAACTGGACATGGACAGAAGCTACCGCCTCGGCGCCTCCGCCACCGTCTCGGTGCTGGTGGAAGACAATGACTTTGATGCCACCAAGCCGATGGTCAGCATCGTTGAGGCCAACAACAACACCTCGGTAACCGAAGGCGACACAGTAACCTTCACCCTCACCGCCATGCCCGATGCCGACACAGGCAATCAGGTTGAAGTGGAAGTGTCCCAAACCCGCGACTTCATTGCAGACGCAGACCTTGACGATGTGCCCAACAAGCGTCTCTACTTTGACCTCGGCGGCGCCACCGCAACCCGAACGCTAACCCTTGTGGATGACGGCGCAAGAGCCGGCGGCGGCACCATTGAACTCATCATCAGCAACGACCCAATTGACAGCGGCGGCTCCTGGGTAGTCGGCTCACCCAGCACCATCACCATCACCGTCGCCGACAATGACGCACCGCTACCGGCAGTCAGCATAGCCGCCGACAAGGACACAGTGCCCGAGGGCGGCTTCGTCGTCTTCACCATCAGCGCCACCCCGCCCCCGGCCATGGACATCACCCTGACTGTGCCACTAACGCTGGACGATGCCAACAACACACTGGACACAACAACCCCACCACCCACCAGCGTAACCCTGACCGCCGCCAACACCAGCGCCGCATTCACCGTAGATACGCTGGATGACGACATAGACGAAGTCGCCCCCACCTTCGCCTTCACCCTCACCGCCCCGGAAGCCGACGCCGGCTACATACTGGGCACCGCCAGCGCCACCGTTACCGTTGCCGACAACGATGGCGCAACCATAACCATCAACGACAGTTCTGCCTTTGAGGCAGCCGGTGAACTGGTATTCGCTGTCAGCGTGGATGCCGCACCAGTGGAAGAGACAATAATCACCTGGAGCACCGCCGACGGCGCCAGCGGCAACCCGGCCACAGCAGACACTGACTATACAACCGCCAACGGCACCCTGACTTTCGCATCGGGCGACAGCGCCGGCCTGTTCATCACCGTAGCCATTCAGGATGACAAGGAATCTGAGGCGGATGAATACTTCCTGCTGAACATCCAGCTAACCGCAGGCGCCAGCCTCGCCCCGGGCAACCGGGTGCCGGGGAACCCCACCGGCACCATCCTCAACGACGACCTGGAGGTGAGCATCACCACCGGCAGTCGGAGGCAGTTCATTCAGGGCAGCGATGCAGTCTTTACCCTTGTCGCCAGCCAGCCGACTACGGTGGACCTCACCGTCAATGTGAGCGCCACAGACAACCCGGTCGGTATGCTCATCATGGGCACAGCGCCAAGCATAGTGACCATTGCCATGGGCGAGAGCACCGCCGACTACACCCTTGCCACCCAGGTCACCACCGGCACAGTAACCGTCACAGTGGAGGAGGGCGACGGCTACCAGAAGGGCACGCCCGACAGCGCCTCGCTCACCGCTGTGAATGTGCGGCTGATTTCTTTGGAGGCGTCCAGGCAGCGGGTCAGCGAGGCAGACGGTTTCGTAGAGTTCGTCTTGACCCTGAGCAGCCCGCTTGATGCAGGTGAATCAATAGACATAGGCCACGAAACATTTGCGGGCAGTGCCGTTTCAACGGGCGCCAACCCGGACTACATCCGCATTGACGGGGAAAATGTGACGATAGCGAGCGGCTCTACCACCGCCACCTTCACCGTGACCATCCTTGACGACACCTTGTTCGCCGGTGACGAGAGCTT
>JBPCXV010000089.1:0-4264 GCA_051008235.1 Pseudohongiellaceae bacterium
CCCACTGTGGATTTGACAATGGCCTCTGATAGCGTGACAACGGTCCCTGATACCATGAACACTGTCGTTCTGGGTAGCAATGGCGACAACATCACCAACATCAACACGCCGGTCATCGCGGTTAACAATGTTGCGAATGGTGCCACGGTTGTGGTTACGGCAAGTGGTCACCCCACTGCGGGTGATGAAACCATAATGGGCACTGTCGGCTCGTCTGCGACCAGCATCACTGTCACTTTGGGCACGCTGGCCGATGGCGACTGGAACATCACCGCCACGCATACCGATGGCACTAATAGCCCGGCCAGCGCCACGCTGACGATAACCATTGACACCATGGCGCCGGTGGTCACCGTCACCAGCCCTGCCGACACCAACCCGGCCATGTCAAAGATTTTCAGTGCCGTGGATGATGACGACGGCACGACGGTGATGAAGTGGCGCAGCACTCTCGCAGATTCCTGCCCCGCTTTGACCAGCTTCTTCCTGCTGCCCCCCTACTACACCGAGGGGGAGGACTTCCCGCTCGTCAACGAACAAGCCAGCAACGGCAGATACTCCTGCTTCTACTCAATTGATCTCGCAGGCAATATCGGCATCGGGCGGAGCGAGCAGATCAGCGGCATTGACAGGACCGGGCCGACCATCACCATCACCGCAGGGACGACTGCACTCGCGCAAAACGGCGTCACGCTTATCACTGTCACGCTCAACGAGGCATCCCCCGACATTGAGTTGGCCGACATCACTGTCAGCCCGCCGGGTGCCGGCCTGCTGACTGGCCTGACTCTGATCAGCCCCACCGGCTTGACGGTTTCCCACCCCACCGAGCATATTTACACGGCCTTATTCACCGCCGGCCCGAACGTAACCAGAGTCACCTTCACTGTTGCTGCCAATGCCTTCACCGATCTGGCGGGCAACGGCAATACCACAACAACCACTAATCTATTCGATGTTGTGGACAGCTCTGCGGGCAGGATCCCACTGTCAATCTCAGCCGACAAGACGGAAGTGACCGAAGGCCCGGACGCAACGGTTGTCTTTACGATTACCAGCCCGTCGGCGGTTACCGGGTCATTGGTTGTCCCTGTTACGCAGACCGGGGAGGGTGACTACCTGGTTCAGGACATCACGGAAATCACCATACCTGACGGCGAGACAGAGGGGCGCCTCACGGCCACCATTGATGACGATCCGCTTGACGAGCTTCCTGGCACGATTGTCTTAACCCTTACCTCTGCTCCCTCCGGCTATTACCCGGACCCGTTTGCCTTTGCCGTCACAGTGACTGTGATGGATGATGATGATCCCATTCCCACGATCACGATTGACTATGCCGGCCAGGTCAGCGGCAAGACCTGCGCTGCTGCAGACCCCGCTGCGGCCACCCCGCCGGCCGGCGTCTGCGAGGGCGATGCGATTGTCTTCACCATCACCGCCACCTATGAGCCCGGCAAAGAGCTGACAGCGCCCAGAAACGATCTGGATGTGCGGGTGGGGCGGCTTGCGGCGGGTGCGAATGCCGGTCAGCATTACGGCTTGGGCAATAACGCGCACAACTATGCGGACTATGCCGGCGCACGGGGCAGTGCGCTCCTGACCATCCCCGCCAACCAGAACACCGGCACCATGACCATCAATACCATCAATGGCTATGGCGCCAATAATGAAGGCGCCTACTTCGTTGAGATTATCTGCCCGAATGGCAATCAGACCGACTGCCTGACCGACGACGCCAGGCCCTACAACTTCGTCCAGACGGGCAAGGGTGGGGCGGGGGGCAGCGGCACCCGCAACACCGCCAACCCCACCAGCAACTGCGACGACTATCTACCGGCGCGCGCAGATGGCGATGACCCAAGCGAATGTCTGGTGCGTATCCGTCCGGTTGCCTCGCCGGTGTTGTCTGTTGCCGCTAACACTCCTCCTGCTCCCCTTGACTCGGTGCAACAGGGCAGTCCTGCCGTCTTCACCATCACCGGCGACAAGGCACTGACGAACCACTACAACGCTGAAAGAACTGCCCTTGTGTCTTCGTCCTTCCCGATTAACATTGCAGTAGGCGAGAGCGGCAATTCCATTTTAAGCAGCTTCACCGAGCCGACTATGGTGACTATGGCTGCGGGCGCGACCACAGTGGATGTCTCCATTCCCTCTCAGGCGGGCGGGGACGCTGACGGCATCATTAGCCTGATGATTGATGCCGGCACCAGATACGCGGTGGGTGTGCCCAGCGCCGCCACTGTTACGGTTGCCCAACCGGAGACCGTCTCGCCGTCCATAGCCCCTCTTGGCGTTGTGAACGCCAGGACCAATCGGATGAGTTTTTCGGTGGGCGGCACCTCGGTTGCGGGCGCGCAGATCAGAATCACTGTAGAGGACACGGACCCGGCGACCCCGGATGTTGTGCTACCCCCCTTTACCGCCCTGGCCGATGGCACATGGAGAACCACGGTTGACATCAGCTCTCTGGCACCAATGGGGGACGACAGTCTGATTTTCACCGTGACGGCAGATGTGGAAGGCAGGAAAGAGTCACCGGGGAGACAGGTAACGGTGTTCAAGGATCTAACAGGGCCGACCATTCCCACCCTCGTCGCCATCAATTCTGACGGTGACACTGTCACCAGAATGTCTGCCGGTGACACTGTCACCATGGAAATCACCGCCGACGAGCTGATTACCGGGTTGGGTTTGGAGGACATCAGAGCCAGCGGCAACGGCGATGACAGCGGCACTCTAGACAACTTTATGGCTCCCGATCCCAACCTGAGTGAAACTGATGACCTCAGAGTCTATACTGTCACTTATGAATCTGCCTCAACCCACCGTGGATACACGGCCACCATCGTCGTAACCGCCGGCTACCAGGATCTGAGGCTCAATCCGGGTACTGCCAGGACGGTGGAAATAGAGGTTGCCGGAACGGCCACCGAGCCGCTAATCAGCATCGCCGATGCCGCCGATGTGGCTGAGGGCAACGATGCCAGCTTCGTCATTACCTCTGACATGGCACCGAGTGCTGATCTGACAGTAACGCTGGCGGTGACCGGCGGCGATGGCTTCCTGCCCACAACAGGTGTGCCCACCGCAGTGACTATAATGGCGAACGAGTCCACGGCGACTCTCACTGTGCCCACCCTGGTCACCGAGGGCGATTACACGGGCACTGACACTATTGCGGATGGCACCATCACTGTAACGCTCACCGATGGTGCTGATTATGATGTGCCCACCAATGGCCCGCAGATCGGCACGGCGACTGTGAAGGACATCCCGGTCATCAGCATTGACTATGCCGGCCAGGCCTCCGGTAGCGGCAAGACCTGCCCAGCTGCCAAATCAACCGACAAGTTCGGCATCTGCGAGGGCAATGCGATTGTCTTCACTTTCACTGCCGATGCCGCGCCGACCGGTGATTTGGATGTGCAGTACGGGCGGCTCGCGACGGGTGTGAATGCCGCACTTGATTACGGCCTGACCATGCCGCCCAACTATGTCGCTTCCGGCTCTCCTTCCGGGGGGCCCATGGTAACCATTGATACCAGCGGGTCCGCCACCGTGATTATCAATACCGTCAATGGCTATGGTGCCCACAGTGTCGGCGCAGGCGCCACCGCCGGTGCCGACGGTGCCTACTTCATTGAGGTTGTCTGCCTCGGCGGTGATCAGACCAGCTGCCTGAACGACAACACCATTGACACCTACACCTTCGTCCAGACGGGCAAGGGTGGAGCGGAGGGCAACGGCACCCGCAACACCGCCGAACCCACCAGCAACTGCGACGACTTTACAGCGGCGGGCGCAGATGGCGATGACCCAAGCGAATGTCTGGTGCTTATCCGCTCGGTTGGGGACGGGGTTGGGGGCGATGCCGCCCCGCCCACACTGTCCATCACCTCCCCCGCCAACAACAGCAGTGTGGAACAGAACCACAATGCCGTCTTCACCATCACCGCCAGCTCTGCGCATAACATCTACAACGTCGACAGAACTGCCCGCGTCGGTTTGCCGATTAGCATTGATGTAAACCAGACAGGTGATTCTATTAATGGCGCTGCGCCGACTATGGCGACTATGGCTGTGGGTGAGACCGCAGTGGCTGTGACGATTACCACTCAACCGGGCGATACGGGCACCGGCACTGTTTCACTGGAGATTACCAGTGCCAACGCCGTCGGCTACTCGGTGGGCTCGCCCAGCGCTATTACTGTTTCGGTTATCAAACCGGTGGATTCCTCAACGCCGACTGTGGATTTGA
>JBPCXV010000090.1:0-17278 GCA_051008235.1 Pseudohongiellaceae bacterium
ACCTGCTCGACAACGAAGCACCCGACGCCTTTGTCGAATATGAATCCGACGACGGTGCACCTGGTTCCCGCCGCGGCAAAGTCTGGACCGATTACGATCGCGACCAGCACCGCCAGAAAACCCGCAATCTGTCACTCCGCCTGATGTGAGCATCGGAGCGATAATCGCAAGCGCTGGACCGCGGGTATTCATGTACTCCCGGGTCAGCGATCCCTCAACCTTTGATCCGGAGGATCTCAACATGTCAAACGTAGCACCACTAACCCCACCCGACGACGAGCGGGTATCGATCGAATGGAACCAGGACACCCTGGATCTGGTCGCCGACTACGGCGAGACCTGGCACGACGTGCAGAAAAAGCGCAAGGCGCTGAATAGCAAAGTCGATTCGAAAAAGGACGCACTGATCGCGGTCGGCATGGATGGCGCAGCACTGAAGGCGGTCATCGCATTCTCGAAGCTGTCACCGGAGGAGCAGATCGCATTCGACGAGACCTATTTTTTCGGGCGTCGTGCGATGGGCTTCCCCGCACAACCGGACATGATCACCGCCATGCTGCAGAGCGAAGTGGTATCTGTCGATCGAAAGGACAAGGCCGAGTAAGTGCCTCGATTCAACCGCACCCAGGCACGGCGTTCTGGTGGTGCTGGTCCTGTCGGATCAGCCCGCCGGTCACGCATGGCCGCAAGCACGAATCCACACTGGAAGGACATCGAGCGATCAAACGATCGTCTCGAGCGAATCATCAAACGTGGATCCGATTTACCTTTCAACTACAACGGGATCAATTTCCTGCGAGACCTGCTGAAGCGTGGACCGAACTACGTCATGAGCGGGAACCAGGTGCGCTACTTCGACGGACTACGCTCGAAGCTATGGCACCCTGATTACGATTAACAAACCGGAGAGAATCCAATGGAAAAACCAATAGCCAAATTATGGGCAGGCTTCGAGGCTGCCGTCGTTCCACCAGGTGCTGGCAAAGTCCAGCGTGACGAAACCCGCCTGGCATTCTATGCCGGTGCCTGCAGTTTGTGGGCGCTGATGCAAGGCGATCAATTTTTTGACCAGGACAGTGACGGACTGGATCCGACCGCTGACGACATGGCGAGCATGATGGCCCTGCAGGAAGAAGTCGACACCTTTGGCGCGGAGCTCGATCTGCGCGTCGGCGTCACCAGACAATAAACCGGAGAGACAACAATGCAACGAACAAGATGCTATTTCACTGTGCCTGTCATTACCCAGGCACCCGATGACGGGATCCGCCGCGGATACGATGGTGGCCACGTCCAGGTCGCACTATTCGATAAACCAGGTGTGATGCACCTCGAAGGATTCGGAGCGTTCTGTCAGGGCTTCTGGATCTCGAGCCGCATGGAGCTCGTCAGCTTCGACGACTTGACCGCTCGCTGGTGGGTACCACCGCACAAGGTGCAGATCATTGAACGGGTACACGTCCAGGACGAGGAGGACAGCGATGCGGAGCAGTAACACCTGCAGGCTGGTCGGTGGCGATCGCGCCGGCACACTTCTGACCAATGGCATGTATTACGAAGGCGACACCATCAGGCTGCCAGCCATGCCGTCGGTCACCGCGGATATGGCAAAGGTCGATCCCTACGATATCGTCACCGACACGATCGACATGGTCGTTTACCAGGTGCACCACTTCAGCGAGAACTATGACCAGGATCCGATGGCGTTCGCTGCGCCTGAAGGCTGGACCGCTATGGATATTCAAATGGAGCTCTGGCGCAAGTACTCCGATCACGAGGAAATGACGGTCGAGGTGGAAGCCAGCGATCGCGAGCAGTCCACGGATCCGGAGCTGGTAGCCAGGGGGAAGTCATGACGGACAACATGCGGGCCAGCTGTCAGATCCTGCGTCAGATCGAAGCACTGAAGGGAACGGCCACCACGGTGCTCCTGGACCAGCTGCTGCCTGACATCGGTTATCACTCGATCTCTGCGCATATCTCGAGAATGATCCGCCAGGACAGGGTGCACAAGTGCGGCACGGTTGAAACCGGTAAGTTGGGTAAGAAAGGATTTTATTACCAGGTCAACAAGGATTGGGAGCCGAGCCGGCCAGCATCGAGACCAGCAGCTGCACCAGCCAGGAAAAAGAAAAAGATCCTCGACAGCAACGAGCGCCAGGTGTCAGCTGGCAACATGAAGGTGATCCGGTTCCGTCAGGAAAAGATCGACCTGCTGCAGCGGATCCAGAAGTCGGCGCCGTACCTGTCACCAAAGGACCAGGATCTGCTGATCGGATTGCTGGCAGATCTGAGGCCGCCGTCGTTATGAAACCAACAGTTACCGATATCCAGGTGGTCAAGCATTACGACAGCAGCGATCACAAACTCGAGTCCATCGACCTGCAGATTGATTTTAATAACGATCGGCACCATCGTGTCCGGATCACGAAAGACACCGACAAGCAGGTCATCAAATCAACCCTGCTCCAGCTGGCGTTCAGCATCGAAGGAGATCCGCATTTATGAACACAAAGGAGATCGTGAAAAACTGGACGCTCGGTCCGGACGGGAAGCCGGTGATCTGGAACCTGCCACCGTACCGCCAGGGCGCACTGCTGTCGCTGTTGTTACCAGGTGAAGATCCGCACGCACTCGAGGATTCGGCAGTGCATCAGAAACGGATCCAGGAGTATTATTTGCTTTGCTGGCGAGATTCACGCAAAATCGCCGACGTGTCTGTTGAACAGCAATCATTGCTCTAGACAGACAAAAGCCCTGTCAACCGGAGAGTCAAGCAGGGCTTTTGAAAGGGTAGGTGTGGTCACCTGGAACGAATTATCCTACATATAGCGCCACCCCGCAACACCTTCACACAAGATATTGTACCGACTCTGCCCCGCTCCCAATGCGATAAATAACGGCTGTCCGTGCCTGAGTGGCGGAAATGATCGGACTAAATGAACCAGGGCAATAGAAAGCACCACCACCGCGCACTGTGCGCTCTGGCCTAAAGGCGACGAGAAAAGGGGACCCTAGTACTTTGTCCGGTCATCGTGACCGACGAGGAAAGGGCGGTAGCTGTAACTGAACAGGAGCAACATGATGGTCGGAATTAACTTTGAATCAGATCTCGGATACATTCTGCAGGACTTTAAAAACGAGAAACTCAACCACTACGAGGCCATGCTGAAGATTGAAACGCTGGTCAATAGTTGTTTGGGATTCAGCGCGTTCCATGCGCATCGATGCAAACAAATTGAGGAGCACCTGCGGGAGGCGTATCGACGTCACCCTGATGCAGAGAAGATAACAATCAAAAGCGATCCCCCCGTTTGAGCGCGTGAGCCGGTGGGCAATGTTGCCCTATTTCACAGTAATCGACCGGCTTATGTATTGACCCGTCCTGGTGGCGGGTCTTTTTTTTTGACGTAAAACGAGTATAGTGCGCAGCATTCAGGATCCCGCGGACCTTAGCCCGATCCGCCCTGATGTCTAAAACCCGGTGCCTGGCTTCCCCCCTGGTCCACCGGGTTTTTTTATGCCGGGTCGGTTAAGAAAGCATCGACTTCACTCTGCACCCGGGCGTTGATGTCTGCCCAGGAATCCAGCGAACCGCCGTCCTCGAGCTTGTCAGCGATCGCTTGCATGTGGGCGTCGACGTTCTTCCCGCCTTTGTATAAATCGAGAGTCTTGGCGATCGTGGTGGCCGCTTCGACTTCTCCTTGGAGACGCAACACCGAGCTGATGATGCGCAGGCCTGACATGGCCAACACTTCGGCGCTCATGAGTGCACCACCTGGTTGACGTTTATCGGGCTAACGTGTTTGGCAAATTTGACATACAAGCGACGTTGTTTGTCAAAATAGCTGACCTGGTCCTTCACCTGGGCAATCAAATCGATTAGATCCGATATCGCCTGGCTGGCATCCAGTATCGCCTGGTCGAGCTCTGCCTGCGTCTGTGCCGTGGCCGTTCCCTCGAAGGCCTTCGCAGCAGCTGCCAGGGTATCGATCGTGCCACTGGTCGAGCGGACAATGTCCTGGGCTTTCAGCAGATCGGATCCAGCGAGCGTCCCGGCGTCCTTCATCAGCCTGGCCTCCTTCACCAGTGCATAGTAGTGCTCGGCGACGACTTTGGCGGTGGCTTCGGTTCCCTGGGCATTGGCTGCAGAGTACGCTGACTGCGTGCCAGCGCAGCCGGCAATTCCGAGCAGCAAGCCGACCCCGAGCAGCGGTACCAGGAAGCTATGGACGTTTCGGGATCCGGTCATTGTGGCCAGTGCACGTCGGGTCGTGATCGACTGGAAGTCCTTCAGGAAGGCGAGCAAGCCACCGATCCCGAGCACTATCCAGGCTTTCTGCGAGATGTCACCGACAACGGTCACGCCCTCTTGATTCATCAGCGCCAGGAATGCCGTCCCGACCCCGATGACGGCGGCGATAAGTGCGCCGATTACTGTTTCGGATTTCATTTTCTTCAATCTCCTATCGTGGTTGAAAACAGCGCTTGTCGCTGCTTTTCCAGATCCATGAGCGTGCGCTGCATCTGTCGCAGTGTCCGCTCCTCCGCGCTGGACCATTCGAGGCCTTGCAGGCGTTTTTCCCGCTCGAGCTCCGCGATGTCCGGCTCCAGATCTCGGATCTGAATCGTTACCATAGTCAGCGCCAGGCTCTGCACACTCTGCGCAGTCTGGTTACTGACCTGGGTATTCTGTTTGACCGTTTGGTTGATCTGCTCCACCTGGGCGGCGACCGTCTCCTGGACAGCTCGCAGATCGTCGTCGGTGGCATACTTCTCGTCGATCGCATTGTCAGCGGCCAGCAGGACCACGCTGCCGAATAGGCTGACGAGCATGGCCATCAGTCCGAGCAGGGACATCATTTGACCAAAGGGTGATTGTTCGGTGATTTTACGCATAGTGAGCTCCTGGTTTTAGCAGTTCTTGTTCGTTGAGCAGGTGGTGGAAGTAATCCCACTGGAAATTGTCACCCTGGCCGTCCTTGCGTCCGGATGGATCGTATTTGTGGCGCTTGCTGCTGCCTTCCTGTATCGCCTGGAATCGGACCAGGTCATGGCCTGCAATGTTGTCCTGGTGGATCTCGAGCTCGGCGCAGATCTTCGCGAGCTCCCGGTACTGGCTGGAAGTGAATCCGCTGTCCTGGGTACCGAGCAGCTCGATCCCGATCGTCCACCGGTTGCAGCTCGGACGGCCGTGCAGGATTGATGCGCCGGCGTGGTATGCCTGGCGGTCGTATTCGACCAGGCGCCAGGTCTCACCCTCGCGATCGATCATCAGGTGCGCTGATGCGTACATGCGTTTCACTGGCCACTTGTCCGACTTCATGAATCGCTCCCGGCCGGCCTTCGGTCGGTTGAGATCCAGAAACAAATCGCGGCAGGTCTCCAGGTCGAACATGTTTTCCGGATCCACATTTTTCGCGCTGAAGTAGTGAACGATCGCACCGCCGAGCTCCTCGAGCTTCCGGCCGCTGGTGCAATACCCGGGTAAAATTTTACTGCGCATTCGCTGCTTGCTCCTCGGCCTGCATTCTGGCCTGCTCTATTTCCAGCACTGCCTGGCGTGCCACTTTGTTCTGCTCCCGGGTTAGCTGCCACAGCTGCACCCGCTTCTCGTCACCCGTCAGATCCTGCGACTGTCGGATCCGATCGGACTGCTGCCGGAGCTCGCGCATAATCTTGTTGACTTCCACCAGGGCGGGACTGACGGCGAACTGTGCCAGCTTTTCCGGATTGCCCAGGTACTGCTCCAGCTCCTCGAGCGTGCGCTTCTGCTTCAGTGCGACGGTGTTGGCCACCAGCTGCGCATCCCGCAACATGTCATACAAGTCGGTCTTGTACTTCGTCCGCCGCGGTGGCCCTTCGTTAACCAGGGGATCGATCAAACCCTTGACCAGGATATTCTCCTTCCAGGTCTCGCCCCGGGTTGGATCTTCGCCGAACTGCCGATCCTCCGGATCCGTGGCTGCCCTGATCATCGCGTCAGCTGCTCCGATCCCGTAGGTGCCGAGTGTTCCCAGGTAACCACGCAGCAGGTGCTCCATTTTGATCGGTGACACGCCCATCGCCTGGGCAGCTTCCCGCACCGCTTCGCTGGTGTAGTAGGTGTACTGCTCCCCGGGTTCGACGTTCTTCAGATAGTTCGGAATGATCGGTGCGCCGGTAAACTTTTTGTTCGTCCGGAGATCCACCAGCGGCTGGAACACCTGCGGCGTCATGTCCATGTGAAACGTCTGCAGCATCATCCAGCCCAGGGCGTCGGCAAACTCCTTGCCATTCTCCTGCTCGGCAAATTCGAACATGCGCTCGGGGATGGTACCGAACAACATGCCCGACTCGAACGGCTTCGGCATCAGGATATAGTCGTCCTCCTGGTCACCGGTGAAAAACACCCAGTTCAGATCCTTGATGTCCTCCGGCAATTCCTTGTACCGCTCGTCGTCCTTATTCAGCGCGTAAAGCGCCATCGTGGCAGCAGCCAGGGCAAGCCCCCGGGTTGCGTAACTTATCGTCGTCTCGGGCAAATCAAACTGGCGTTTGACACGATACAGGCCTTGCGCTCGAGCATTCAGAAACGGAACCGATATCGCGAGGTACCTGGCAATGTCGCTGGATCCTCGCATGGCGAAGTCGGTGGAGATCTCCCGGGACAGCAGAGCAGCTCGCCGCGGGGATTCGCCGGCTTCCCGGGCAGCCTTGTATTCGGCCAGGCGGTTCGCATTTTCAAACCGGCCCATGAATCGATCGTAGAACGCGGCCAGCCTGGTCGGATCCACAATGACCTTGCGCTGTGCCTGCAGTCCCTGGGAACGATTGGCAAACCCGCCACCATTCAACAGCATTTCGACATAGGCTGGATCCTTGTTCATTCTCGAGAACACAACACGCAGCGCTCGAGCGGCCGGCACCTTCACGTTACTGGACAGCAGCCAGGCGTTCGTCGTATCACGGATAAAGTTTTTGATCTGGAACACCGGTACCGCGACAACACCACGTCGCAGCGTGGCACTGAACGCGCCCAGGATCCCGAGCAGCAGGTTGGTGCCGCGTGGTCCCAGGAAGCGGAGCGAGTCCATCAGGTTCGGGTCATTGATCTCGAAAAAATGTTTCTCGCCGGCGTCCATGTACATTTCGACGTTATCGCCTTTCGGATCCTGGTTGAATTTCCAGAACTGGACGAAATCCTCGAGGCCGTTCTGCATTTGGTCCACCATCAGCACCGTCGCCTCGAGCCAGGTGCCTTGCTCGCCAGCTGGATACATGCCGGTTTCTTTTGCCAGGCGGTAGTCCTTCCAGCTGACGCCCATCGCCTCGACCACTTTCCGGAGCAGCTGGTCGGATCCAACACTGACCGGTTTGGTTTCCTTGTCGATCGGCGCCGCATAGACACCGGCCTGCTGGTTGCGCTTTCCGGATCCCAGGTGATCGGTACCGCCGAGCTTTCGCAGCAGCTGGCGCTTGCCGTCGTTGATCATTGACATGCGGATGACCATGCCGGCGTTGTTCACGATGTTGTCCCAGACGTTATTGATATTCTGAGTGCCACCGGTCAGGCGCTGGAATGGATTGCCACCGGCCTGCACCTGGGTGCCGTTGATCTCGGACTCGACCACGCGATGGAATGGCACGTAGTTTTTATTCATTTCCTCGATCGCGGCCCGGGTAGAGTCGCCCAGGATCCCGCCGCCCTGCGCGAAGTCCAGCAGCTGCTCGTTAAACGCCTGGTGTTTTTCGAACTTGTCGGCCAGCTCCGGCCGTTCCTTCTCCAGGGATAACCAGGCCGCGATTTCGTCAGCCCGCATAAGGTTCTCCCTCCCTTGCTCTGCCAGCTCCTGGGCGCGACGTGCGATCATGTACATGGCCACCTCGTTGTCGCCCCAATCGTTACCCCAGATCGACTGCAGCGAATCACCACCGAGCTCGATGCCCTGCCCGTCGTCGCGCCACTTCGGTGTCCCGAAAAACATCGCGGCCTCGAGGACGCCGTTGGATCCACCCACTGCCAGGCGCAGCCGTTCGTAGGCGTCGGTCACCTCCAGCTGGTCATAGTCGGAGAGATCTGCAGCGATCGTTTTGATCGATCGGAGACCATCCAGGGCTCGCTGGAATATGTTCGCGGTAAATTGTGCGCGGACCTTCTGGATGAAACTCTCGCCCTGGTCGCTGTGCTTCGAGGCTGCCCGCTTCCTGGCACCTTGCTGCGTCCAGGCGTGCATCAGCTCCTGCAGGTCGAGCAGCATTTTCCACAGCTGCGGATCCCGGGCTTTCGCTTCCTTGTTGAACGCATCGTAAAACGACGGCGTGCGCTGCATCGCCTCCGGCTCCTGGGTCATCCATAACCGCATGAATTCGGCATAGCCTTCGAATATCAGTTTCTCGTCGTAGCTGACGGACCGGACCTCGGCGTCGTGCTGCTTGTACAGCTTTTCGATCCAGGGATATCGGTCGTCCAGGAAGTGTGCGATCTCATGCGCTGCCACCTCGATGTCGTTGTACTTCTTCAGGCGGACCTCGCCGTGACCAGGTCGATAGAAACCGAGCCGGGTTTTCCCTTTGACCCTGCCCTGGTAGATGCGGTTGCCGAAGTACTTCTGCATCACGTGCAGGATATGCTCGCGCCTGATCGCTTTCTTCGGGATCCGGACCGGCTTGCCGGTGGTCTGCAGGATCAGGTTGTAGTTGGCATCGATCGGCAGCTGGCCGGTGTTGCCAATGATCGGCACGTAGTTGGTCCCCGGGTTCATGTCGAGCGGCTTCGCTTTTTGTGACAAAGTTACACCTTCGGGCATTTCACCGCGGCCGGCTCTGCCCTTCTTCCGTTTCTTTTCCACTTCCATCCTGGAGTCGGAGCTGGCTTTGTCGGTACCGATACCGGACGTGATCTGGATCCCCTTTTTGGATCCGTTCGGGCTCGACAGCGTCTGGTTCGCCAGGACACCCTCGGCCAGTGCGATCGCCGCCTCGACCTCCTCCCGGGTTTGCCCGCCAATATAGAATTCATCACCGCCGATCCGGTAAGCGTCGACACCTTCCTGGCGCAGTGATTCACCCACCGCCTGCAGGAGCGCGTCGCCGGCATCGTGGCCCAGGTTGTCGTTGATCCACTTCAGCGAGTCAGCATCGATCGACGCCACGAATGGCGAGTGCTGGATCTCCTCGTCGAAGGCAGCACGGTTACCGAGCCCGGTCAGCTGGTCGGTGTAGTAGCGATCGACCAGCTCGTCCAGGGACATGCGCTCGATCCTGGCACGGCGATCGGACTGGCGGTTGACCTCGACGTCGACATCAGTCTGCCCGGGTTGGCGAGCTTCGACTGGATCCGCACGGTCGTCGGGGATCCTCGAGTCCAGGACCGCCGGATCCGCTTCGACCCGTTGTGCCAGGTTGCCGACTTGCCCGGTGACGTTGACGATCTGGTCAGGGTTCGCGACAGCGGTGGTGATCGATCCGTCGGCGTCGTCATAAATGAACGTGTCGAAACCCTGCTCGCGCAGATCGGACAGCACGTCGGTCTCGGGTTCGTCGAACAGCTCCCAGCCTTGATCCAGGTCGTCGTCCCATTCGAAGCCAACACGGTCGTCACCGATCTCGGCATCATTGAGCTCGACAGCATCACGCCACCCGCCACGCTCGTTGAATAGATCGATGGCCATCTGGCGGTGCTCGGGGTTGTTGACAAAGTCGAACACCTTCCCGGGCTTGATGAAGTACTGCCCGACGCGACCACCTGGTTGCGGTGCAAACTCGGACGCAAACTCTGGACTCTCGGAGAAATTGATCAGGCCGGCACGCCCGGGTTCGAAGGTTTCGAAGTCCTGGCCGGTGCCGTGGTAGAGCACCTGGTCAGTGTCGAATCCCTCCATGCGCTGCTCCTGGAACTGCCTGGCGCGACGGCCGATCCGCTGCCCCTGGTCTTTGGCATCCAGACGCTCGGCAGCCGTTTCACGTGGAACGTCCCGGGAGCTGACAGTGACCGGCTGCTCCGGCAGGTCGTCGCCCAACATTTCGCGGACCTCGGCCTCGATATCCAGGATCTGCTGCTGCGCTGCATTCGATCGAACACCGGTAACGGTAGCCGCTCCGACTTCGATCGGTGCCTGTGCCAGGGAGCCAGTGACCTCGGCCATGACATCACCTGGTGACACCTCGCCCTCGGTAGCCAGCTGCGCGACTGCTTCGCCGGTTCCCTCGAGGCCTGCCTGGACGGTTGTCTGTGCTGCGACGTTGGAGAGCTCACGAGCGACAGCACCCTTCACGAATGGCGTCAGCTGCTGCGTGGCGACGCCGGCGCCGATCACGGAAACGGTGCCGATGATGTTGGCCCGGGTATTGGCAAAGCTGTGCGCCTCGCGCATCAGGTCATCATCTTCGGTGGCCTCGATCAGCGCCCGGGCATCCTCGAGATCCACGCCGTGCTCCTGCAGGTACTGAGCATAAGCAGATCGGTATTCCGTCATGCGAGCACCACCACCCATACCAGCAGCGAAACCCATCGGACCAGCGACCAGGGATCCGGCCACTGCCATCGGCAAGGCCTCCGCCATGTTCGGCAGCGATCGCAGACTGGTCTCGGCGATGATCATGATCGGGTCGTCGGTGAACTCGTTGACCGCTTCGCCGAAGGTGTCGGCGGTGAGCATGTCCTGCGTTTCCTTGTAGTAGGGGATCTGCTCGGCACGGCTGGACAGCTCGGCGCGTTTGTTGATCGCACCCTGCAGCCTGGCAATCTGCTCCTCGCGGATCCGTTGAACCTCGCGGGGATCCACCGGTGGCGCCTGGATCTGCAGCGGTACCGGTCCCTCGTAGTCAGCCGGCCGCGGCCAGGCTTGTCCCTGGGCAAGCATTTCAGCATTGCGGGCAACCTCGATCGCGTCGAAGGCCTCCATCGTGGCACGGTTGGCTCGCATTTCATCGAAGCCGGCAAACAGCTGATCGCGCAGCCTGGCACGTGGTGGCGGTTCTTCTTCTTCAGGTTCAGCTGGTCGGTCGACATGGTAGCCCTTGCCCATGCGGACCAGGGGATGACCGGTGACTGGTGGCTCGGGCTGATCGTAGCCGTCATCGAACACCTGGCTGTCAGGCTCTTTGTCGGCGAGTACTTCGGCTGGCTTCTTTTCCTTTTCAGCAAATACCGACTTTACCCGATCCCATATACCCGGCTCCTCCTCCGGCTCGGGAGTCTCGAGCGGTGCCAGGCCCATGCTATCGCGATAGGTGGCCTGGTCCATGTCAGGGTAGTACCGGTCGTAAATCTTGCCGGCCAGTTCCTCGTCATCGAGCTCGTTGTACTGCGGGTATTGCTCCCGGAAATTTTGCAGACCGTTGCCCATTGATCAAAGGATACCGGCCGGATCGGTGGCAGCTGAGTCGCGGACATTCTGGACGTTAATTTTCAGTTTGCGAGCAGCTCGGGCGATCGCGACGCCGTGGGTGACTGCGCCCTGGTTCTCCTGGTAGATCTTCTCGGCTTCGGCCTGCAGTGCTGCGACCTTGTTGACCTTGTCCGGATCCAGGCCGGAGATCTTGCCGGTTGCAGGATCGTAGAAACCACCGAATAGCTGCGTGGCCTGGTTGCGGATCGCATTGGTGTCAGCTGCTTTAAACGAAAAGCTGCCACCGGATCCACCCTTGCCGTCGCCGGGCTTCTTGTTCTTCGACGGGTTTTCGTACCACTCGCCGGAGAGCTCCCAATTAATCGAGCCATCCTGCTGCACCAGGTCGCGGGACATGTTGGCACCATTGCGGAAGCTGTCGATCGTGAACTTCGACAGGGCTCCCTTCTTCTCGTCGATCTGCTTGCGGAACCATTCATCGGAGTACTCGGTCGGCATCATGTCCGGAGTCACGGCGCCGGCCTGGATCAGATCCTGGCGGAGTGACTTGTAGTTGCCGGCGTTGATGTTCGGGCGCATCCCTTCCAGGAGCGTCGTTTCATTTTTCCGGAACTTGATGTAATCGTTGCGCAGCTCGTCGGCCTGGTCGAACAGTCCCTCGGACTCGAGTGCCGAGATCTGGTCGGGCATGGAGTTGTACAGCTCGCGGATCTGCTGCGCCTTCTGCCGGTTCTTCAGCATGTTGCGGCGTTGCTCCTGCTCGTCACCGAGTGCCTGATTGCGCAGCTGGTTGTACTGGATATTCTGGCCGTCCTGGACTGCCTTGCCATAATCGAACTGCTGGAACATGTTTCCAAATTGTTGTACGGGCATGATCGTCTCCTATGAGTGCGGGCCAGGTGGTGGCGTGTAACCGGTGGTCGTGGTGGTCGGCTGCGTGGCCGGGCGGCTGTTCTGGTATGCGAACCAGTTCTGGATCCCGCCCTGGATGGCGTTGTTTTGCGCGACTCCCTGGCTGATCGCGATGTTGGCCTGGCTGGTACCTTCGTTCTGGTAGATCCCGGCGAGCTGACCACCTTGCTGCGCGTAAGCATTGGCAACGGACTGACCAGCTGCTCCGGAGGCGTTCACCGCTTGCGCTGCGGATCCACCACCGAAACCAGCCTGGCGAGCGATCGCGTCCAGGTAGTTGTAGTACGACTGATCGGCACGCTGCAGATCCGATGCCTCCAGGGCATCCCGTCGAGCAGCTGCTGAATCGAGTCGGGCAGCATCGCCCTCGAGGCGGCGGTTGTAATCCTGGTATGCCGCGTCGCCACGCTGTTGATCCTGGACCATCAGGTTGCCATAACGCAGCGCAGCTGAATCGAGTCGACCAGCGTCGGCGGATTCGGCCTGGCCGGCACGCACCAGGTCACGCTCGCGACCGGCTGCCCAATTGTAATATTCACCAGCTGCCAATCCCTGGGCCCGGCGCTGTGCTTCCATGATCGCACGGCCGCCAATGTTTGGGCCCCCGCGGGATCCGACACGCTCGAGCGCACGGTTTTGCTCCTCCACCTGGAAGGCGTACCCGGGAGACTCGTTGAACACGTCGCCATAGACACCGGTGCCGGCAGCGCCATCGATCAGCAGCCGGCCTTCGATATCGGATCGGACCACGTCCTCGCCCAGAGTGTCAGCTGCCAGGCGATTGTCATTGATGTAATTGCGGTACGGATCGTCGTCCGGACCGGTACCGGCGAGCAGGGTGTCACGCACCTGGCCGGACAGGGTTTCGGTTTCAGCCAGTCGCCGCGGATCCAGATTCGGATCCTGGAACACGTTACCACCGAGACCACTGGAACCAGGTGCACCGAACTGCGCCTCGGATCCGGACGTGCCGTCGAGTGTGCGCTCCTGGGCTTGCTTCAGCTGTGCCTGCGCCCGGGCCAGTGCCTGGCGATCGGGACGGTTTTCATAGACCTCATCGGTACCAGACTTGTGACCACCGCCGGAGACCTTCACCCGTCGAGCTGTCTGTGCTGCTTCGATCGCTCGCTCGGCCTTCAGGATATCGCTGGCTCGCAGCTCCTCGAAGTCGCGGACCTCCCGGGCTGTAGGACCAGGTGTGCCAGCATCCCCGAGTCCCGGGCTATTGAATCCCAGGAGATCGGAGTATGCCCGCTGCGCATTGAACTGCTGCTGCACCTGCGGCTGCAGGACGGACTGCTGATAATCAAACTGGCGCGAGATCTCGTCGATCTGCAATTGCGTGGACCGGATCGTTGCCTGGGCAGAGCTCGCCGCGGCATCACTGCTGGCGTCAGCTGCTGCGTCAGCCGCTTGTCCGGATGAATAACTGGAGATTAATGCGCCACCGACGACGGCTGCGGCTGCTACTGACATAGGATCTGCTCCTGCTGGAATTGCGCCAGCTGCTCGAACGTGTCAACCGTCAGGTGGTCGGCCATCTCGGCCTCGCTCTGCGGTTCACCGTCCCAGGGGTGAATGGTGAGCCATTGGCATTCCTCGTGACAGTAACCGGCACGCTTTACGCCTGCAGGTGACTCGTAGATCTCGGGTGCCGAAATGATTCGCGGGCCTTCGTCAGTGATGACTTCCATGCGCCCGGTCAGGACGATTGAAAGGCATGGGTGTTTATGGATCTTGCCGGTCAGCATTACGCCGGCGGGGATGGTGATCTGTCGAACATAGGTACCGTTGCAAAACCATTGCTCGACGGGTAGCTCGACTTGCTCGCCCTGCAGGATAGTCTTCTCAAATCGCACGATGCGATCGCGGAGCTCCTGGGGTGAATATCGTGCCTGTTTAATCAAGTCGCCCATGCGGATCCTCGGTGTAGTGCTGATAAATAACTGAGGCCTGGGCGACGCTCGAGACGTCGAATCGGTGAAAACTTGATCTAGGCAGTCAGGATTCTAGTTTCTGCAGCCAAATAATGCAATTTTCTGAGAGCTCCTTATTTGCGTTTTAAGCGACGATCTCCTGTTTGCGGCCACAGGTGCACCGGATACAGGGCGATCTCGTGGAATTTACGGGGTATTCGCAGCGGACGGGCTACTGGAAGCCCTTGCGGATCCAGAATTCGGGATAGTTCAGATCCTTGACGGTGATCTTCTTCGACACCAGGGCAATCGCGATCGCTTCGCGCTGTTCGATATCGGTATTGAAATACAGGCTCGTGGATCCGTAGAACTCATTCACCGGAAGCACCCACCGATCCTGATACCGCCAGCCACGCATCACGCGCACCGGATCGTCGTCACCGGTCAGGCCGGCACGCAGGTGTCGCAGCGGGAACGCGATCATGTTGCCCAGGATCCCGCGCTCGGTGGTGGTGACAAAGGATCGATACTCGATCGTTTCGTTGATGGCCAGGTGGCCGAAGTTGACAGCCGGACGTTTCACTTTGTCGGTGACCACGTGCCACTCGTTTTTCCAGGCGTCATAGTTCAGCGGCCAGTTGTGCAGAGCTCGGGCAATCTCGGCTGGATCGTCCGGAGCCATTTCCATGCGAGCCAGGGCAGCCTGGTCGTAAATCATTGTCTTGACGTCGGCGTTGCAGTTCTCGAGCCAGGTGTTGTATTTCGACCCGCCATAAATGCACCAGTGATAAATCTCCGGAGCGAAGTCCCACCAGGTGCGAGTTGACCAGCGCACCAGGTGGCGAATCAGATCTGGCTGCTCGAGGAGCTTCGGGATCCGGACGTGGACGTGGATTGTTCCAGGGAATTGCAGGTCGTCGGTGATCAGGTATCGATCGAGGATCTGCAGGATCCGCTTCAGCAGCTGCTCCTCCGAATCAGCCGGCGCGACCTGGACCTCACCGCCAGCCAGGTTATATCGAAGCAGCGGATCGGCACCGATGCCGGCATTGCTGTGACTGGCCACCTCGTCGGTGCAGAACGTCCCGAGCTCCGGATCCATGACCAGGCGTCGATCGAACATGCCACAGTCGTATTCCATGCCGAAGGTCGTACCCTCGAACAGGTCATCGACTTCGCCGTCGGTCAGCTTCACCTGGTGGGTGTAGCCGTGGCCAGGCGGGTGCGGTTCTTCAGGCGGAGCCGTGCCTGCGTTTCGCGTTCCTCCTCGTCGAACATCCATTGCGGGATCTCGACAACCTGGGCGACCTGGCTGATGAAGTACTGCCGGTACTGCGACTCGTCCCAGGATTCAGCCTCGGCCTGCAGCGGCAGCTTGTGCACCTGGGCATACTTCGGCCCGTCGGGATCGTTGGTGTCGGTCCACTCGAGCAGCACCTCGCCGAGCTCCGGCATGGTCTCGAGGACGACAAACGTCTGGTAATCTTTAATCGGCATGTTTCATTCTCCTGTCGTTCAAAACGATTGCGGCAGCCTGGCTGCCATAAAGTGGGTGCTCCGGATCCGGAACGGGAATCTGCACGACGTGCGTGCACCTGGTGAATTGCGACGGGAACTGATACAGCGAATTGCCGGCAATGTAGACCGCCTGGTCAGGGTGCTCGAAGTCCTCGATCGGGACCGCGTCCGGATCCTCCTCGATCGCAACGATCGCACCACCGAACAGGTCGGTGATCTGCGCCGGCGCCGAGACCATCTGAACATTGACTCGATACGTGAAGTGCAGCGCCCGGTAATGCCATTCAAACAGCTGAATGTTGTAGGCGTTGGTTTCGGGGTTGGGGTAAAAACCGATCACACTGCTGACCGGCTTGCTGGTTTCGATTAATTCAATCACGTGGTAAATCCGCCCTGGACTGTTCCGTTGTCCGTCCATGTTACATGATTGCGATTCTCTGCGTAATTACCAGCTGCACCACCGGCACCACCAGACGCGGATCCAGCTGCTCCCCACAAGCCACCATTGCCGCCGGCGGTACCGAAAAAAGCAGTACAGGTATTACAGGATCCGGACTTCGATGTTTGACGACGGCCAGTACCTCGAGCGCCACCGGTACCACGGTTCGCTGACGTGCCGGCATTACCCGCGGATCCGTTCGTGTGGCTCGAGCAGGGTGACGTCGACGTGGTCGCGGATCCGCCGCTCGAGTTGGTGAGACCGGTCTGGCCACCACCACCACCACCACCGCCGGCAAAGGCAGTGCTCGAGGCCTGGGTACAGTTCGGATTCTTGCCGCCAGTCGTGACAAAGTGCGTGCGGCTGGCCCGGGTACCACCACCACCGCCACCACCAGCACCGCGGATCGTGCCGTTGTTGGTGAAGGAGGTATTGCTCGAGGAGTTGGCCGAGTTGAGATTGAGCGCCGGACCGCCGGCACCGCCGCCACCGTTCGAGCTGTTGCCACCGTTGCCGCCATCGCCGCGGATCTCGGCACCGACGTCCAGGGTGACGTCGACCTGGTCGTATGTCGACAGGTCGCCCATGTCGAAACCGTAATTGCTGGTCGTGCTCGCGTTAAAGGTGCCGGTCAGCAGGACCGTGATCGGCCTCGAGGAGTCCAGGGCAGTGAAGGCCGCGACGCTGGTCAGGACGATGTTCGTCCCGCCGTTGATCGTGATCGCCTGCGGTGGAAGCGATGACCAGTGACTGACCGGGAAGGTAAGCACTAGCTGAAGTCCAGCTGCGCGACTCCGAACATGCTGGTGCCGTCGCTGACAAAGGTCAGGATATCGACGGCGTTTGCCGTTGTAGTCAGAGTCGGCGCCGTGCCACCTGGCCAATCGTAGGCCGTGCCGAACGCCAGGGTGCGGGATCCGGTTGCGTCCTGGGTAACGCGCAAAATATACGTCGAGCCGTCCTGCATGTTGGTCGGGTTGTCCAGGGTGCGGTTGCCGGCGAGCGTCACCGATGCGGTCTGCGCCGTGAGCAGGTTCCAGGCAATGTTCGCACCATCGACCAGGGCAGACGTCGGGGAGTACGCCTGGCGCAGGAACTGCGTGCCGTCGGTGTCCATGATCACGACGTCGGTACCGCCGATATTGAAATCGAGCGCACCG